>NZ_SMKX01000199.1 GCF_004349055.1 Kribbella antibiotica | reverse complement strand
GGGTGGGGGACGTCGCTGTGCTGGTGGGGCAAGGCGCACGGGAACCGCGATGACCTGGCGGACATCTTCTTCACGCGGAACAACGTCGACTACCAAGGCACGACGCTGCCGGGGCTCGGGCTGACCATCGCGCGCTACAACGCGGGCGCCTGTTCGACGAAGCCGATCAATGGGGAGTCGATGGTGCGGTCGCCGAAGATCGGTGATCCGCGGCAGATGGACGGGTACTGGCTCGACTGGTTCAGCTCCGACCCGTCGTCGGCGAGCTGGAACTGGTACGTCGACAGTGCGCAGCGCAACCTGATGTGGAAGGCGCGCGACCGCGGCGTGAACCGGATCGAGCTCTTCTCGAACTCGCCGATGTGGTGGATGTGCCAGAACCACAACCCCTCGGGCTCAGCCGGCGGCGGCGACAACTTGCAGACCTGGAACCACCAGCAGCACGCCGTCTACCTCGCCACCATCGCCCGCTACGCGCACGACCACTGGGGTGTCGACTTCACCTCGGTCGAACCCTTCAACGAACCCGACGGCAGTTGGTGGAAAGCCGACGGCAGCCAAGAAGGCTGCCACTTCGAACCGGCCACCCAGCGCCCAGTCATCAACGCCTTGCGCGCCGAACTGAACGCCCGCGACCTCGGCTGGATGCCCATCGCCGCCTCCGACTCCTGGGGCTACGACGCGGCACTCTCCACCTGGAACAGCTTCGACTCCACCACGCGCGGGAATGTCGCCCGCATCAACGTCCACGGCTACCAGGGCGGCGGCGGCCGCCGCGACCTCTTGTACACCGCCGCCAAGTCAGCCGGCCGGAAGATCTGGAACTCCGAGTACGGCGAAGGCGACGCGTCCGGCCTCTCTTTGGCCAGTAATCTCAACCTCGACTTCCGCTGGCTGCACCCGACCGCCTGGGTCTACTGGCAAGTCGTCGACGGCGGCGGCTGGGGCCTCATCCAGGACAACGGCAACAACACCACCGGCGCGATCAACCCCAAGTACTACGTCCTGGCCCACTACACCCGCCACATCCGCCCCGGCATGCGCATCCTCGACGGCGGCAACGGCAACACCATCGCCGCCTATGACCCCGCCGCCCGCAAACTCGTCATCGTCGCCATCAACAACGGCTCCGCTGGCTACCTCGACTTCGACCTCGCCCGCTTCACCAAACCCTCTACCGACGGCGCCCCCATCCCCCGCTGGTCCACCACCCCCGGCACGACGGGCTATGTGGCTGCCCAAGACACAGTCATGCACGGCACCCGCTTCTGGTCCTACTTCCCGCAGAACACCATCCAAACCTTCGAAGTCCCCGACGTGACCCTCTAACTGGCAGAGTTGGGGAATGGTGAACCGGGAGCAACGTCTGCAGGGTGTGCTTGACTCGTTGGTTTCGGCGGGTGCGGCAGGAGTGCTGCTGGAGTATCGCGACGCCGAGGGCACATGGGTCGGATCAAGCGGCACAGCAGAGATCGGTACGGCGTCTACTGTCGACCCAGCTGGGTCGTTCCGGATCGGCAGCGTCACCAAGACGTTCACGGCGACTGTGGTGCTGCAACTGGTCGCCGAAGGGGTGATGAGCCTGGATGATCACGTTGAGCGGTGGCTACCAGGACTGGTTCCTGGGGTCTCGCTTCGGCAGCTGCTCAACCACACGAGCGGTCTGCACAACTACACCGATGACCTTCCCGATTCCGCCGAAATTGTCCGGGATCGCTTGGTGCACTGGGATCCGCGCGAGACAGTCGCGGCGGCCGCCGTACGGGATCGGTTGTTCGAGCCTGGCGTTCGCTACTCGTATTCCAATACCAACTACATCGTGCTCGGTCTCATCATTGAGGCGGCCACCGGGCGGTCGTTTGAGACCGAAGTCGAGGAGCGAATCTTCCGCCCGCTGGATCTGCAGCACACACTGGCTCCTGGGGACGAGCCCAAGCTCCCGGAGCCACGCGCCCGCGGCTACATGCCTGCTGACGGCGAGCTGGTCGACGTGACCGACTTCAACATGTCACAGGCCTGGGCAGCGGGCGCGTTCGTCTCAACAGCAAGCGATCTCAACACCTTCTACGCAGCTCTCCTTGGCGGCAAGCTACTCAACCCCACCGAGCTCGAGGCCCTTCAGACAACCGTTCCTACCGACAACGACTACCAGGCCAGCGGCCTAGGCATTGCCCGGATTACCCTGCCTGGCTTGACGCTTTGGGGCCACAGCGGCGGGATCTACGGCTACCGGACCTTGAGCTACCACTCGGCCGACACCATCCACCAAGTCACCCTCTCGCTGAGCACGACCGACGACGACGAAGGACTGCAGACCTACGACGTCCTGCGTCAGCTGACGGCGAGCTGAGTGGCCGGCTTGTAGCGCTTGGCCAGCTGCAGGATCAGTACGGCGAACACCACCGTCGTGGTCATGGTGATAGCGGCGTACTGCCACGGAAGATCAGCGGCGGTCTCATCGGACGCGAGACCGCCCTTGAACGCCGAGGCGACAACCATCGCGATCAGGTTGTTCGCTACGTGCAAGGCGATTGCGGCCTCGAGCCCACCTGTGCGGATGGTGAGCCAGCCCATCACGAGACCGAACACCGTGAGATCGATGAACCCCCAGACCGTCCCCCACCCATGCGCCGCCGCGAACAGCAGGGCCTGCGGGATCAGCGCCAGGATCGGCCAGCGGACGAAGGCGCCGACCGACTGCAGCAACCAGCCGCGGAAGAAGTACTCCTCGGCCGCCGCCTGGAAGGGAACGAGACAGATCAGCATGACCAGGCCGAGCGCGAAGGTTGGCCACCCCACCCACGGGCTGTCGGACGACGCGTCGGGCTCAATCAGGAGCATCGCGCCCAGGCTGAGGCCGATAAGCACTGCAGCAACAGCGAGACAGCGGCCGATCCAGCCCAGTCGCAGGCGTCCGGTCACCGAGGTGAGCGACCCGAGCGTGCGCCGCTGCACCGCCCACACCACCAGCGCGAGCGCCGGAATCCCGATCGCGATGGACACCAGGTCGAATCCCATCGAGGTGACCTCGTCGAGGATCGGTAGGTCCTCCGCGTCCGTCGGCAGTCCCAGGATCGCCCCCAGCACCATCGACTGCGCCATGATCAGGAAGACCCCGACCAGGGACAGCGCGCCCCAGAACGCCGTACCGACGATCGGTCGCCACCAGTTGTGCCGGCCGGTCACCCGCGCGAGGCGTTCGTACGTGACCGGTTCGACGGTCTGCGGGGCCTGGAGCGGCGTTGCCGGCTGCACGATTGTCATACCTCCAGGATGGCGACGGGCGGTCGATTTCGCGTCGGCCATCAGCACGATCACCGCCTCTATCGCTGGATAGAGAGGCCCGGCGGCCGGGTAGAGAACCCCTATGCTTTGGCCCTGATGGAACACCTTCGCAACTGGCTGCTGCCGATCCTCCTCGGGATCGGCTGGATTGCGTTGATGCCATCGCTTGCTGCGTCAATGGGCGCGCCGATGAGCACCGAGGAGTTCGTGGCCGGCGCTGCGGCTTCGGCCGTGGCCGCGATCGCGCTGGGCTTCCGCCGCCGCGCGCCGCTCACCACGCTCGGCGTAGTGACCGCCGTACTGATCGTTGGTCATCTCTCGACATCATCAGAAGGCCTGGCGATTCCCCCGGTCGAAATGGTTGCCTTGTACTCCGTAGCTGTCCGCTGCGCCCCGGTCGTCGGCTGGCGCGCGGTCGGCGTAATGGCCGTCGTACAGGCTCTGACCGCGCTGATCGGCTACGGCCCGGGCGTGGACTTCGTCGGCGAGGCGGTCATCAACTCAGTCCTGTACGTCGTCATCCTCGGCGCCGGTCAGAATCGTCGCCGCCGGCTTGGCGCGCGGGAGGACACCGCCCGGCAGTTGCGCGAAGCCGACGATCGCCGTCAGGACGCGGCAGCCGCGGAACGCCGCCGGCTCGCTCGCGAGCTCCACGACGTCAGCGCCCATCATCTGACGTCGATCGTCGTCACCGGTACGGCGGCCGAGCGGCTGGCCGGGAGTCGGCCCGAGCTGGCGGCCGAGGCGCTGACGTACGCCGCGAATACCGGCCGGGAGACCTTGCGATCGCTGCACCAGTTGGTCGCCATGCTCGAGACCGGCGAACGCGATCAGTCCGAACCGCTTGGAGCGCGGATCACTGGACTGGCGGAGGCGTTCACCCGGTTGGGGCAGCAGGTCGTAGCCGATGTGACACCCGAGCTGTCTGGGCCAGTCGGCGAGGCCGTGTTCGGGATTGTCCGCGAATCGCTGACGAATACGCTGCGGCATGCGCCGGGCGCCGCCGTACGGGTGCTCGTCACGCGTGCCGGCGAACAGGTCGACGTACTGGTGGAGAACGGCCAGCCGACCGGCACCGCGACCACCGGCCAAGGCGGGCAGCGCGGAGTCGCCGGAATGAAGGACCGCGCCGAGGCGCTCGGCGGCACTCTCACCGCCAGGCCTGGACCGGATGGGGGTTGGCAGGTTCGGGCGAGTCTCCCGTCGCCAACGGCCTTGGCCGCCGTGCCTCCGCTCCGATCGAGCGTGCGATGGCGAGATCGATGGTTGTCGGAGGCCGGCGTACTGCTTTCCGTCACGACGACCGCCGTCGGCGGGACTGCGCTCGCGGCGAGCGAGGAGCGGCAGCTCGATACGGCCACGGTCAGCATTGCGCTGTTGCTGGCACTGATTCCTGGGCTGATCCTCCTCGGCCGCCGAGACCGGCCGTGGATCGTCCTGGCCGGCATCGCCGTCTCCGCATCACTCTGGCCGCTCGCAGTCGGCCTCGACTGGCTCCCCGACGCACTTTCGCCGACACTCGCGTTCGCCTTCCCGGCTCACCTCGCCGCCGTCTACGCAGTCGCGGCGTACGGCGGCCATCCGAGCGTGACCTGGCCTTCGTTCATCGCATCCGGCGTCGGAATCGGTACGGCGACCGGCGTACTCGTGGCCGTCGCTCCGGCCGCGGACGACCCGACAGACGCAGCCTTCCCCGTCGTCATCGGCGCGATGGTCGCCTTCCTCGCCACGCTGCCCCTCGTGGGCGCCTGGATCGCCGGAGTCATGGTCCGCCAGAAACGCATCCAGCGACTGGACCACACCGGCGCAACCCTCGCCGCACTCGTCTGGGCCACCGAGACCGAAGTCCACACCGAACGCCAGCGCATCGCCGCCGGCCTCCACCACAGCGTCCTGACCCGCACCCATCAGATGATCGCTCTAGCCGAGTCAGCCGACCTTCCAGGCGTCACCGCCGAAGCAAGATCAGCCCTAACTGCCATGCGCGAACTACTAGCCACCCTGGACGAGGACGGCACCCCCGCCCCCCGTTCGCCCTCTCTCAAGGAGCTCCCCTGATGCCCGTCCGGGTCCTGGTCGTCGACGACCAAACAGTCGTCCGCGCCGGCTTCGCCGCCATCGTCGACGCCGAACCCGACCTCACCGTCGTAGGCCAAGCCGGCGACGGCGCCGCCGCCGTGACCCTGGCCGCCGAGCTGGACCCCGACGTAGTCCTCATGGACATCCGCATGCCCGGCCTGGACGGCCTCTCGGCCACCCGCCTCCTCACCGCCACCGGCGACCGCCCCAGGGTCCTAGTCCTAACCACGTTCGACCTGGACGAATACGTCTACGAAGCCCTCCGCTCCGGCGCCTCCGGCTTCCTCCTCAAAGACGCCCAAGCCGAAGACCTCCTCACAGCAATCCGAGTAATCGCCGCCGGCGAATCCATGCTCGCCCCCACCGTCACCCGCCGCCTCATCCAAGCCTTCGCCGCCGGCGCCCCCACCCAGACCGGCGACCTCTCCAAACTCACTCCCCGAGAACGAGAAGTCCTGACCCTGATCGCCGCCGGCCTCACCAACGCCGAAATCGCCGACCGCCTCATGATCACCATCGGCACCACCAAAACCCACGTCAACGCCCTGCTAACGAAGCTAGGCGCCCGAGACCGAGTCCAGGCCACGATCATCGCCTACGACCTCGGCCTCGTCCGGCCCCGCGGATAGGCGCCCGGTATGACGACGAGCGAGTGGACTCATCCGGTCGCCCCACGCTGGCTGCTCGTGGGTGACGTCGGCTTCGACGACTCGTACGACGAGCTGCCGCTGGGCCTGTGCGCCGATGTCGAAGGTATCTTCGTCGACCTACCGCCCCGGCCGCGCGAGCAATTCACCCTCGTCGCGTGCACCCCTGTCGGCGTACTAGCCGATGCTCTAGGCAACGAACCGGTCCGGCTGGGCAACCTGTACGTCGCAGCCCCGCCTCCGCCGCCAGACACCGCCCCGATCTGGTGGGGCGAAGACCTCACCGACCTCGTCGTCCGCGCCCACCGACCGAGCCCCACGGTCCCCGGAACCTTCGACATCGACCTCGACGGATTCGTCCACGTCTACGACCGCACCGACGCCGTCGAGCGCAACGACGACGTCACCGAATTCGTTCTCATGAGCCCGGACGAGGCGCCGTACGGAACCTGCCAGGACATCACCGGCCTGTTCCGCGACGAAGCCGAACCCCTCGTCCCCCACGTCCGGCTGCTCGGTTGCCTACCGCAACCAAAACTCCTGAGCGCACTCGCCTCAACCAGCCTGCGCCGCCGCAAGATCCGCGCCGACCTCCACCTAGCCGCCACCGAGGGCCAGATCATCGGCGCCGTAGTCTCCGGAACCATCGAAGGGGCCGAACCCTCCCCACTGGGCGCCGGACTCCTCGACATCACCATCGCCAACGACCCCCAAGAACCCTTACCAACCAGCGTCCTCACCATCCTCGACCACTGGCCCCCTACCGAGAAGAACCTCTGGGCGCCGTACAACCGCGAGCTCCGCCACCACTGGGCCGGCCTAGCCCTAACCCACCGCTCGCCCGCCCCGGACCAACCCCCAGGCACCACCTACGAAGTCGACGGCACCCACATCACCAACATCGAAGGCTTCTACTGCGCCCTAGGCGAAGCCATCAACGGCCCCGGCGGCTACTTCGGCTGGAACCTGGACGCCGTCAACGACTGCCTCAGAGGCGGCTTCGGAGCCCAAGCCCCCTTCCACCTCACCTGGCACCACTCCACCACCGCCCGCACCGACTTCGGCTACCTATTGACGCTGCTCGCCGAACACCAGGTCCACGTCGACCTACGCTGACCCCAAGGCGGGGTCGCTACGCGGTTTCCTGGTGTTTGCGGGCTCGGTGGGCGGCGACGTTGGACTTGTTGCCGCAGAGTTCGTAGGAGTGCCAGCGCTGGGTGCGGCTGCGTGTGGTGTCGTAGAAAACACCACGGCAGATGTCGTTGGCGCAGATCCGCACTCGCGTCCATTGGCCTGCGGCAACGAGCTCCGCGACCGCGCGCGTGATGCCGCCGACGAGATCGTCGCCGCTCACTTGTTCGAGCTCGACTCCCGCTGACGAGAACACCTGACGGTGCGAGACCCCGGCGACATGGTCGCTGAGCTCGGCCCACGCCTTGTCCGCTTCGGCCGCGGTGGCCGCCTCGAGGACCGCCATCAGGTCCGCCCGTACGGCGCGCACCCCACCGAGTTCTTTCGCGAACAGACCGAACGGGCGCAGGATCTCAGCAGCCGTATCCGCCGTGTCGAGCCGGTCCGGCAGAACCGGGGTGGCATGCGGCCGGGAGTTGAGCAGCCGAACGATCGCGTCGGCCTGCCCAGGGGTTTCTACTGCCATGCACCCACTCTAGGGTGAAATAGCCTATTTTCAATAGACCTTTACATGATGGAGGGCGGAGTGATAGAACGATGTAATTGTCGTTGATTGAACGACTCTTACAACCAGTAGAGAAGGAAGCCGTCATGGCTCACGATTCCTCCACCAGCAGCCCGAGCGAACAACGAGTCGCCCAGCCTCTCGGGCGGCGCCGGATGCTCGAACTCGCGGCGCTCGCGACCACGATCCCGGTCGCCGGCGGACTGCTCGACCGGCCGGCCTCGGCCGCCGCGGCGTACGGGCAAGCCGTCTCCACATCAGCCGCTTCCGGAGCCGATCCGACGCTCCCCGACTACGAGCCGATCCCGCCGTCCGCGTTCGGCCCGACGCTCAACGCGAACGGGTACTACGCCGGCCGGATCAAGGGCAACCTGTACTGGATCACCGACGGGATCTACCAGTCGATGATCCTGTCCACCCGGACCGGCATCGTCCTGGTCGATGCGCCACCGTCGATCGGACACAACCTGTTCCGCGCGATCGAAAACATCACCAAAGCCAACGGCCGGCCGAGCCGGGTCACCCACATCGTCTACTCGCACTCCCACGCAGACCACATCGCCGCAGCCGGCCTGTTGGGCAAGTCAGTGCTCCGCATCGGGCACTCCGAAACCCGGCAACTCCTGAAGTTCACCCCCGACCCCAACCGCCCTCTCCCCCAAATCACCTACGACAACCACTACACCCTCGAGGTCGGCGGCGAACGCCTCGAACTCCGCTACCACGGCCCGAACCACTCGCCCGACAACACCTTCATCCTCGCCCCGGCGTACGAGACCCTGATGGTGGTCGACGTCCTCTACCCCGGCTGGACCCCGTTCCTGAATCTCTCCGTCGCCCAGGACATCCCCGCCTGGTACAAATCCCACGACCAGGTCATGAGCTACCCCTGGAAAACCTTCGTCGGCGGCCACATGGGACGCCTCGGCCGACGCCCCGACGGCGACCTCCAGCGCCAATACATCCGCGACCTGGAACGCAGCGCCCGCGAAGCAATCGCCACCGTCGACGTCACGCCGTACTGGTCCAAGTACGTCGGCGAAAGCGGCAACTCCTGGGGCCTCGTCCGCCAATACTTCGACGCCATGGCCCGCCAAGCCGCCGCCCCCGTCATCAAGGCCTACTCAGGCCGCCTGGCCGCCGTAGACGTCCTCACCGAAAGCCACGCCCTGGTCCTCATCGAATCCCTCCGCGTAAACAACGGCCTGGTCCCCATCCACGAATGACCCAGGCCAGCGAATCGGCTCGTATCCGGAGGTGATTCGCGGCGGCTCGGTGGTCCTTGGGTGCCGACCAGCGAGCATCGTTGCGGCCAGCGGTGGGCTGGCGTGGGCCGCGGTTGCCGCCGCCGCCTGGTGGCTATAGCCGCGCCCCAGCCCCACTGCACCCAAAATTCGTAGTCAGTTGGCTTGCCAGCGAGCGCGTAGTACGCCGTCAGGATCGGGCAGCGCGCCCTCCAGCAGCGGGTGGTACTCGCTGAGCATGATCGGGATGACAAGCGCTGCAACGGCGTCGGGAAAGTCACCGGCTTCCGGCTCGGAAAGCATGATGTGCTGGATGCGACCAGCCCGGTCCTCCCAGACGTATTCGCAGGTGCCGTCGACTGTCGCGTTCACGGCTTCTACGTCGGTTGACAGGTCGGGCCAGACAGTCAACATCGACCGCGGTGCGAGCTGGAGACCTTCGATCGATTCCGAGGTCAAGCGATGCCACCGGTACAGGTTCCTCGCCGGAGTCTCCTGAAGCAGAACGGTGTTCCGGCTGGCCACCAACTCGGAGAGCTTCGCCCAGAACCCCGCATCGGCCGGCGGCCAGAACTCTTCGTCCTCGTCGGCTTGCCTGTCCATCACGACCGGGAACAGCCCGAGCTCAACGGTTGCAGCAACCGCGCGCTCACAGGGAATATGGCTGCCGATGCGCATGTACTGGTCGTAGCCGACGCCTACCTCGAACACACCGGCGACCTCAAGCACGCAGAACGCACCGTTGTCCCGCAACATCGCGCGGACAAGCTCGACACCAACCCCGATCGGCACGACCGCCCCGTCGTAAAAATCGCTGAGATCCGGCGCAAACAACCCCGCCAGCCCGTGCCCGTCAATCGGTGGCTCAAGCCCAAAATTCACAAACCCAGTCACCGCAGGCTGCCGAACGCTGACCTCAGTGACCCCGCACTCCTCCGCAAAGGCCAGCACCGCCGCCAAGTACGCCGCTTCCTTCGGCCCGTGATCACTCATCTCGTCCTCAGGCCCGACATACCGCCCCGCCTCGTTCCAATCGGCAGGGTCGTACTTCGTCACCTGATACACGTAAGCCAGCGCCACCCCCCAATGCTGCCAGCCCTGCCGCCTCATTGCCTCCCCTATTCCGCGGGCTAACTCAGCCGCTCCAGCGTCCTTTGGAAGGCGAGGCGTGGCCAGGGCGGACCTGCATCACCGTCTAAGTCCGTTTCTGGCCCGTCCGGCAGGGCGCGCTGAGCGTGAACGCGCGGGCCGCGCAGAGTTGGACGGTGATGGCGGTCCGCGACACGTGCCCACCGATCGGTACAGCGGACCCGCGGCTGGGCTGGAACTAGGGACTGTCACGCCGTCGACGACTGCATCTCCGGCAACTCCGGCGCGCTAGCCCCCTTCCGCCTGATCTGGCACCACTCCGCCACAGCCCGAGAGCACCTGATCGACGGCTACGATCACCACCGGCGGCGCCCGATGTTCCCTCTCGACTATGTGCTGGAGATACTCACCGACCACTAGGTCGAGGTCGACCTGCGCTGAGTCATCACGACGTTCTCAGGGCTTGATCCAGATCCTGCAGAGCCATGGCCGGAAATCTGCACGGTTGATCCGGGAACAATCCCGAGAAGAACGTCGTTACTCCGTGAGCTTCTGCCTCGAAAGCCGAGGTTTGCCTGCGCGGCGGTACCACATGTTTCTGAGCCATCGGTAGCTTCTTCTCTTCAACAGGAGCCTTGGTTGAGCCTCATTGCCCCGATCGAAACGCACTACGCTGGCTGCCGTTTTCGTTCTCGACTTGAAGCACGCTGGGCTGTCTTCTTCGACAGCCTCGAGATCCCCTGGCTGTACGAGCACGAGGGCTACCGCCTTGACGGCATCGGCCGATACTTGCCGGACTTCCTGCTGTACCCGGACACCTCGAAAGCCATCTGGTTCGAGGTGAAGGCCGGGGTCCCTAACAACAACGAGATCCGCAAGAGCCAGACGCTGAGCTCGGCAACCGGAGTCCCAGCCTTCATCTACTACGCGTACCCGGATCTGCCGGCACCAGCGGCCCTGATGACGATGTCCGGTGACGAGTTCACGCAACGCGAGATGGTCCACACCTGGGGCAACAAGCAAGGCTGGTCCTCGAAGCCTGTCGGACCACTGCGTTGGCAGACCGACCTCACGCCGACGGCATTCGCCTTCAGCCCCACGGACGAAGGCGAGCCTCGAAGCAGCTTCCGTTGGTGGACGGAATGCGACCGCTGCGGGCTCGTCATCTTGAAGAATCATGGCCAAGTTGGACAGTGCCCCCAGCGCGAGGAGGACCTGACGGCCGACCGCGCGCTACGCCCGAGCTTTGGTCACGCCACACCTCGGCTCCACCAGGCCTACTGTGCGGCACGATCAGCGCGCTTTGAGTTCGGCGAAGGGCTGCAGCGCGCTGCACCCATACAGCGATCGGCGAACCGGCCTGTTCAGTCGCCAAGCACACCTAGCGGTCACGATAGGGCCCTACCAGGCCACCCACGAGAGCACCTTAACGCCGGGTGATGCTGCACTCCGAGAGGTGTGGAGCCGGCAGTTCTGCTGGTGTCAGTGGGCGCTCAGATGGTCTCGGTTCCGCCACACCGTCAGCGGCGGACAAGCGCGGTCCCCGGTCCCTCGACGGGGACCCGGGGACCGGCGTGTGCAGAGACAGCCGTCCGTCTGTCTCCGCACCCTCATCGGCCAGGCACATCTGGCCGCGAGTGGAAGGCGAGGCGTGCGCGGTTCACAGGGCTTCACACACACGCCTCGCCGGTCTAGGTGGTCATTCCTCGTCCAGCCACTCCGCGCCGTCGGCAGTGCGGTGGTAGCCCTTGTGGTCTCCGAGGATGCACGGCATGCCGGTGTTCGGGTGGAGGCCGTCGCATATCTCGGTGTCTGACCAGTTGGCCCCGCCTAGTTCGCGCCCCGTGCGTGTGCCGTTCATGGGTTCAGCTTGTCGGCAACTGGGCGTGAGATCACTGGTTCCTGCGTATCCCTCGGGTTGAGGATGCAGGGATACAAGGGCATGAGTGACACTGGAGAGGTGACCTTCGGAGATCGGCTGAGGGAGTACCGCGAATTCAGGGGTTGGTCTTTGGCCGACCTCAACAAAGCGACGCATTACAGCCGGTCGTACCTGTCGAATCTGGAGAATGGCCGGAAGGCTCCGACCGATGATGTGGCGCGGGCCTGTGATGCGGCATTGAGAGCCAAGGGCGAGCTGATCGCGGCTGCCCGAGGAGACAAGGTTTCCAAGCTCGATCGGACGCCGTGGCAGACAGCTGAACTCATCCAGCGGATGCAGGCCAGCGACACAACGGCTAGCACTCTGGAGAGCCTGCAGGCGACGGTTGAGGAGATGTGCTGCCAATACAACCAACGCGATGCCCTTGAGCTACGCCAAGAGGCCCATGGCTGGCTTCATCACGTCGCGACTCTGCTGGACCGCCCGGTCGGGCTAAAGGCGCACACAGACCTACTCGTGGCCGGTGGATGGCTTGCCCTGCTGGCGGGGTGCGTTGAGTACGACCTTGGGATGCGGACTGCGGCAGAATCCACCCGAGTAGCGGCCATGCAACTCGGGCTCGAGGCCGGCCATCCGGAGATCGCTGGTTGGGGATACGAGATGACGGCCTGGTTCGCGCTCACACAGGGCCGTTTCCGCCAGGCCATAGACGCCGCGCAACGCGGGCAGGCTGTAGCTCAGCGCAGCAGCGCGCATGTCCAACTCATCGCCCAGGAGGCCAAGGCCAAAGCGCGTCTCGGCGAGTCGGATCTGCAGGCGGTGCTTGATAACGGCAAGGAGATGCTCAACCACTTGCCGTACCCAGATCGCCCGGAAAACCACTTCAAGGTCGATCCGGCCAAGTGGGACTACTACGCGATGGACGTCCACCGCATCGCTGGAGACGACGGGCTAGCCAGTCAATATGCCCGCACTGTCATCGACGACAACATCACTCCCGATGGCCACGAACTAAGCCCAATGCGAGTCTCCGAATGCCGTATCACCCTAGGCATCGTCGCCGGTCGCGAAGGGGACCTAGAGCAAGCGGTAGGTCTGGGTATGAGCGCTCTCAAGGACGGCCGTCAGAGCAAGGTCCATCTCCAGATGATCGCCGGAGAGCTCGGCCGGGAGCTACGCCGGCGCTTCCCCGGCGAAGGACTGGTGGCTGATTTCAGTGAGGCTCTCCACGGGCTCTGAGGCACCTGAGTGCGGTAGGCGCCGTAAGTGCTGAGAGGTCTACGGGCCAGGTGGATTCAAGCGGACCTATCGTGGCGCGGAACAGGATGGATGACGAGATGACGGCGACTGTGCGGGCCTTCTACAAGAACGGTGCGGGGCCCACGCTCCTGAACTCGGCGGCAGATGTCGAGGCTCTGGTCGAGGCGGTCTTGGCTGAGCCGTTCGAGAACTCCGTTGTCGCGCTCTACAGCGAAGCGCGGCCCTTACTCGAGTCTGGTGTCCGCGATCACGAGCTGCGGATCGGCATCGACGCGGAAGCCAAGATGGGTGGCATACGGTACTCCGGTGATGACGGCGCTGAGCGTGGCGTTTGGTACGTCCCAGGAAAGCCCAGTCAGCGTGAGGAAGCTTTCTACTACTACCAGGGTCATGACGAGGGCTGGCCGGCGGAGTCCGAGGTGTCGATCGAAGATGTGCGGCGTGCGATCGGTGAGTTCCTCGAGTCCGGTGGGAGCAGACCGCTGTCGTTCGAGTGGGCGGCTTGGCCGGCTGATATCGCCTGACTAGCGGGAGATCAGACCGTATGACGTGGCCAGCCAACCGCGGGGTGGTCGCGCGGTACGGCGGAGCGTGTCGCGAGCGGCATCCCGGTGGAGCCCCTCTTTGCGGATGATTACTGCCGCTATCTGGCAGTAGATGCCCGCTGATATCCACCTCAGCAGTGGATCGGCAGCCAGCCATCGTGGGGTTGGGTCGCGCGGTAGCGCGTGGGGCGGGCGGTAGCCCGCAGGAGGAGGACGGCGATGAGCCGGGGGCGGGGTGCGCGCGGAGCGGACGCGTTGAGGAGCGGAGCGACGAAGTAGCGGCTGCGGAGCACGCGGGGTGTACGCCAGACCGCCTGTCAGCCGCTGAGCGAGGGCGTGGGAGACCACGGTGGGCGCACGCGCCGAAGGCGCCAAAAAGGACTGTCGCCGCCGAAGGCGGTGTCCTTCTAGAGGTGTCTCCGAGACCCCAGGTCAGCGGGCTGACCTGGGGTTTTGTGGGCCCCGTCGGACTCGAACCGACAACCCGCGGATTAAAAGTCCGCTGCTCTGCCAATTGAGCTAGAGGCCCTCGGTGGTGAGGGGGTGCGGGAATAGTGTTGCAGGTTTGGGG
>NZ_SMKX01000198.1 GCF_004349055.1 Kribbella antibiotica | reverse complement strand
GGGTGGGTGCAGACGTGGTCCCGCAGCGAGTCGACCGACAGATCCAATTGAAGACCCGAAGTCAGTGAGTGGGTGAGTCAGGAAGACCGCTGCGGGACCACGCCAACCATTCTCACTGTGAGTGGGGACGGTCCGCACTCTTCGACTGAGATCGAAAGGGTGCCGCCGGATCGGGCTGCCCGCGAAGCTGGGTCACGGTTCGGGCGTGCCGTTCGGTGAAGGGTTGACGGGCTGCGAGGCAGCGGCATAACGTCCGGGAAATCGATTACTGACCCCGATGGCGGAGGCCTCATGAGCGGGAACGCTGCCCTGGTCCGGATGTCTCGGATCGGGAAGCGGTACGGCGGGGTGCAGGCGTGCCGGGAGGTGGATTTCAGCCTCGGCGCGGGCGAGGTGCATGCGTTGCTGGGGGAGAATGGCGCGGGGAAGTCCACGCTGATGAAGATCCTGTCCGGCGACGTCACCGACTTCGACGGGCAGATCGAGATCGACGGTACCGAGGTGTTGTTCGGCGCTCCGACCGACGCGCAGGCCGCCGGGATCGCGATGATCCACCAAGAGCTCGATCTCGTCCCCGGATTGTCGGTCGCCGACAACATCTTCCTCGGCCGCGAACTGCGCACCCCACTGCGAACCGTCGACCGCCGCCGGATGGACCGCGAGGCTCGCGCACTCCTGGAGCGCAGCGGCGTCCGGATCGACCCAAGACGGCCGGTCGGCGAACTCCGGGTCGGCGAGCAGCAACTCGTCACGATCGCAAAGGCGATCTCACTCGACGCGCGGGTGCTGATCATGGATGAGCCGACCTCGGCCCTGACCAGCACCGAGGTCGAGCGCCTCTTCGACGTCATCCGCGAACTCCGCCGCGTCGGGGTCGGCATCGTCTACATCTCGCACCGGATGGAGGAGATCGCACAGATCGCCGACCGCGCGACCGTCCTGCGCAACGGCGAGATCGTCACGACGTTCGACCCTCGCACGCTGACCACGGCCGAAGTCGTCGAGGCGATGGTCGGCCGCCCGGTGCAGACGCTGTTCACCACTCCGGACACGGATACCGGCGACGAACTCCTCCGCGTCGACGACCTCAAGCTGACCGCCAGTCGCCCACGACCGGGCCGCCGCGATCCCGATGGCATCTCGCTGACCGTTCGGGCCGGAGAGATCGTCGGGCTGTGCGGACTCCTCGGCGCAGGCCGCACCGAACTCCTCGAAACCCTGTACGGCGTCGCGCCGACGGGAACGCGATCGGGTCGAATCCTCTTGCAGGGTAAGGAGATTCGGCCCCGAAGCCCGCGACAGGCGCTTGCCTACGGCATCGGTCTGGTCCCCGAAGATCGGCGGGCCTCGGGACTCGTCCTGTTCCACTCGATCCTGGCCAACACGGTGCTTTCGAGCCTCCCGTCGTACGGGCGGCTCGGGGTGATTGCGCGGCGGCAAGAGCGCGCGGCGTCGGTGACGATGGCGGATCGGTTGCGGCTCAAGTTCGGTCGCTTGCAGGACGAGGTCGGGACGCTGTCGGGTGGTAATCAGCAGAAGGTTGTCTTCGGCCGGATGCTGCTCACCGACCCCAAGCTCCTGCTGCTCGACGAACCCACTCGCGGGGTCGATGTCGGTGCGAAGGCCGAGATCTACCGCCTACTCGGCGAACTCGCCGGCCAGGGCCTCGGCGTACTGCTCGCATCGTCCGAGCTCCCGGAGCTCATCGGCGTCTGCGACCGAGTCGTCGTACTGAGGGATGGGCGGGATGTGGCGTCGTTCAGTACGGCGGAGTCGAGCGAAGGTGATCTGTTGGCGGCCGCGATGGGAGAGACAGCAGTGATCGGAGAAGGTCGATGACCGAAAAGCGTTCGATCGTTGCCACGCTGTTCCGGTTCCAGAGTGTGTTCGGGCTACTTGCGGTGTTCATCGCGGCGATCATCTTCTCGCCGCGCAAGAACGGCGCGATCCTGTTCGTCAGCGCGGACAACCTCGCGAACGTGGTCCGCGCCGTGTCCGAGATCGGGATCATCGCGGTCGGGATGACGTTCGTGATCCTGATCGGCGGGATCGACCTTTCGGTCGGCGCGGTACTCGGTCTCGCGGCGGTCGGCTCCGCCGTACTGATGGTCGAGAGCGACTGGGGATTCCTGCCGTCGGTCCTGCTGGTGCTCGTGATCGGCCTGATCTTCGGAGCGCTCCAGGGCGTCGCGACCGCGATGATCGGCATCCAATCCTTCATCGTCACGCTCGCCGGATTGCAGATAGCGCGCGGTCTGGCACGGATCTGGTCGGGCGGTCAAGGCGTCGCGATCGCGTACGGCGATGGGCCGCACGAGGCGCCGAATTCGTTCGCACTGCTTGGCGAGCGGACCTTCGGCGGACTCGTTCCGATCCCGGTACTGATCTTCGCGGTGGTCGCGATCGCGGCCGTGATCTTCTTGCGGGTCAGCGCGTTCTCACGACACCTGTACGCCGTTGGTGGCAACGAGAAGGCGGCCCGGCTGTCCGGCGTACCGGTGGTTCGGGTCAAGATCGCGGTCTTCGCAATCTGCGGTCTGCTCGCATCACTGGCCGGGATCGTGCACGCGGTTCAGCTCAACCAGGGCAGCCCGAACGACGGCATCGGCTACGAGCTGGACGCGATCGCCGCCGTGGTGATCGGCGGGACCAGCCTCGCCGGTGGACGCGGTTCGGTGGCCGGGACGGTGGCGGGCGCGCTACTGCTCGGCGTACTGAACAACATCCTTGCCCTGAACAACATTGACTCGAACATCCAGCTGTTGATCAAGGGTCTGGTGATCGTTGCGGCTGCTGCGCTGCAACGACTTCGGCCCGCTTCGTGAGGAAGGTTCCCCCATGCGTTCTGTGAAGATTCCGCTGGCTGCTGCTGCGGTCGCCGCGCTGGTGCTGGCGGGCTGTGGCACCACCAGCGACCGAACCGGCGGTAGTCCGTCGGATGGTGCGTCGAAGTCCTGCAAAGGGGCCGACGGCAAGTACACGATCGGGATGAGCCAGGCGAACGTCGCCGAGCCGTACCGGCAGCGGATGGATGACGACATCCGCGCGGCGGCCAAGGAGGTGCCGCAGTTCGACGTGAAGTTCGCCGACGCGGCGCAGGACAACGCCAAGCAGGTCGCGGACGTCGACAACTACATCACCCAGCAGATCGATCTGCTGATCATCAGTCCGAACGAGGCGACCCCGCTGACCGCGGTTGTGAAGAAGGCATTCGACAAGGGCATCCCGGTCCTGGTCCTCGACCGCAAGGTCGATGGTGACGCCTACACCGGTTTCATCGGTGGCGACAACGTACAGATCGGTTCCGAAGCCGGTAAGTACGTCGCGGAGAAGCTGCTGCCGAACGGCGGCAACATCGTCGAGCTGAAGGGCCTCGCCGGCGCGACCCCGCAGGCCGAACGCCACCAGGGCTTCGTGGATTCGATCAAGGCGAACCCGAAGATCAAGATCATCGCCGACGCGAGCGGCGACTGGCTCCGCGAAAAGGGCCAGGCCCAGATGGACGCGCTGCTCAAGGCCAACCCCAAGATCGACGTCGTCTACGCCCACAACGACCCGATGGCCGAGGGTGCGTATCTGGCCGCGAAGTCGGTCGGCCGGGAGAAGGAGATGAAGTTCATCGGCATCGACGCCCTCCCGATCCCGTCCGGCGGGATCAAAGCGGTCGAGCAAGGCCGCTTAAGCGCAACCTTCACCTATCCCACCAACGGCAAAGAGGCGATCGCCGCCGCCAAGAAGCTCCTCGTCGACTGCGGAACCATCGAGAAGAGCCAGGTCCTCCCCACCCGCCTGATCGACAAGGACAACGCCGCCAAGATCTACGCCGAAGAAAACCCCGCCGGCTAGCGGTGGGAGCTGGCGCGCTCGATGAGGCGGGCGCCGAGGGTGGTGACGGTGGGTGGGCGGGTGTTGTCGGCGATGCGCGCGAGCAGGAGGCGGGCGGCTTCGGTGCCGATCTCGTACGCCGGTTGGGCGACGACTGTGAGCGGGGGATCCAGGAGCTCGGCCCAGGGGGCATCGTCGAAGGCGACGACGCCGACGTCGCGGCCGGGGCGGAGGTTGAGTTCTTGGAGGGCTCGGAGAACCCCGACGGCCATGGCGTTGTTGGCGACGAGCAGAGCGTCCGGGGGATTGGGTTGGGAGAGGAGACTGGCGGCGGCTCGATGGGCGCCGGCAGCCTTGTACTCGGAGCGCCGAACCAGATTCTTCGTGGTCTTCACCGTGTCGCGGTAGCCGGCCAGGCGGTCGTCGGCGGTGCGGACGCCGGCCGGGCCGGTGATACAGCCGATGCGCTCGTAGCCCTGGGCAACCAAATGGGCGGTCGCCTGGGCGGCGGCGAGGCGGGTGTCAACCAGTACGACGTCACTGTCGCGATCCGGCAACGGCCGGTCCACCGCGACGTACGCCGTACCGCGGGCTGCGAGTTTCGCGACGCCGGCCGCCGGGCCGCTGGGGGAGAGGATGACGCCGGCGACGCGCTCCTGGATGGCGATGTCGATGTAGCGGTTCTCCTTGTCGGCGTTCTCGTCGGAGTTGCAGAGCACGACCGAGTAGCCGACCTCGTGGGCCACGTCCTCGACACCGCGCGCGATCGCGGTGAAGAACGGGTTCTCCACGTCGGAGATGATCAGCGCGACCACCGCCGCCTCCTGACGGCGCAGGTTCCGGGCCGGGCCGTTCGGCTGGTAGCCGAGCTCGGTCGCGGCCTGCCGGACCCGCGCGGCCAGTTCCGGGTCGACGTTCGCCTTCCCGTTCAGCGCCCGTGACACGGTCGCCGTGGAGACCCCGGCCCGCGCCGCCACATCGCTGATCGTCGACATGCCTGGACAGTAGCCGCTCGGGTAATGGATTTCCCAGCAGTCCGTCATGCACTTTACTTACGGAACCCCAAAGCCTTACCAGTGACATGAGAGGATCACCCGCGTGACTGCCTTGCCGAGTGTTTCGTACTCCATCACCGTTCGCCTCGAGGTGCCTGCGGGCGGTTCGACCGTGAGCAAGCTGACGACCGCGGTCGAGCAGGCCGGTGGCCTGGTCACCGCGCTCGACGTGACCGCGTCCGGTCACGAGCGGCTCCGGATCGACGTGACGTGTGCCGCCGCCGACACCGAGCACGCCGGCCGGCTGGTCGAGGCCATGCGCGCCGTACCGGGCGTAGAGATCGGCCGTGTCTCGGACCGGACCTTCCTGATGCACCTCGGCGGGAAGATCTCGATGGAGGCCAAGCACCCGATCCGCAACCGTGACGACCTCTCGATGATCTACACGCCGGGGGTCGCCCGGGTCTGCCTGGCGATCGCCGCGAACCCCGAGGACGCGCGCCGGCTGACCATCAAGCGGAACACGGTCGCCGTCGTCACCGACGGGTCGGCGGTGCTCGGCCTGGGCAACATCGGCCCGAAGGCCGCGCTGCCGGTGATGGAGGGCAAGGCCGCGCTGTTCAAGCGGTTCGCCGACATCGACGCCTGGCCACTGTGCCTGGACACCCAGGACCCGGATGCCATCGTGCAGATCGTCAAGGCGATCGCGCCGGGCTTCGCCGGGATCAACCTGGAGGACATCTCCGCGCCGCGCTGCTTCGAGATCGAGGCCCGGCTGCGCGAGGAGCTCGACATCCCGGTGTTCCACGACGACCAGCACGGTACGGCGATCGTCGTACTGGCCGCGCTCTACAACGCGCTGCGTGTCGTCGGCAAGGACATCAGCGGCGTGAAGGTCGTGCTGTCCGGCGCTGGTGCCGCCGGAACGGCGATCCTGAAGCTGATGATCCTGGCCGGGGTCAAGGACACCTGTGTCGCCGACATCGGCGGTGTCATCCACACCGAGCGCGAGGGTTTGTCGCCCGAGCTGCGCTGGATCGCGGAGAACACGAACGCAGCGCAGTACAGCGGTGATCTGAAGGGCGCGCTGGCCGGCGCGGACGTCTTCATCGGCGTCTCCGCCCCGAACATCCTGACTGGTGCGGACATCGCCACCATGAACGAGAAGGCGATCGTGTTCGCGCTGGCGAACCCGACCCCCGAGGTCGACCCGGGCGAGGCCAGTGAGCACGCGGCCGTCGTCGCGACCGGCCGGTCGGACTACCCGAACCAGATCAACAACGTGCTGGTCTTCCCCGGTGTCTTCCGCGGTCTGCTCGACGCGCAGTCGTCGAAGGTGTCGATCGAGATGGAGCTGGCCGCCGCGAAGGCACTGGCCGGGGTCGTCACGGACGACGAGCTGAACGCGACCTACATCGTGCCGAGCGTGTTCCACCCGGAGGTGCACAAGCGGGTGGCAACCGCCGTCCGCGAGGCGGCCGGCGGTAGGGCGCCCGCGGCCGAGCTGTTCCCGGACGACTCTCCGCTCTGATGCGGTGGTCGGTGTGGGCGTGGCGGGTCGCGTTCGTCGCGGCCTGCGCGCTCCAGCTGTACGGCGTTTATGCGCCGGAGGAGGCAGGTCCCGGGATCGCGATCCCAGGGATCGACAAGGTCGCGCACTTCTGCCTGTTCGCGGCCGTCGCCTTCACCGGGCTCAAGGTCGGCGTACCGGCGCGGTGGTTGCTCGGTGCCCTGGTCGTGAACGCGATCGGGAGTGAGTTCATCCAGCACTACCTGCTGCCGCATCGCGACGGCGATCCGTACGACGCCCTGGCCGATCTGCTCGGTGTCGCGGCCGGCGCCTGGGCGGGCTTCCGGGTGGTGCGTAGAGGCCGGACCGGCCGGCACGACATGATGGGGGTATGACGGCCCAGACGCTCACCGGCTCGCTGCTGGTGGCGACACCGCTGCTCGACGAGCCGCCCTTTCGCCGGTCGGTGATTCTGCTCCTGGATCACGACGACGACGGAGCGCTCGGCGTGGTGGTGAACCGTGCCGCAGACCTGGCCGTCGACCGGGTCCTGCCCGACTGGTCCGACACGGTGAACGAACCCGGCGTGCTCTTCATGGGTGGCCCGGTCGGCACCGACAGTGCCCTCGCGGTCGCCGAGGTGATCGAGTCCGCCGACCCGCCGGGCTGGCGTGAGTGCTTCGGGCGGATCGGTCTGATCGACCTCGACGTACCGCCCGAGCTGTTGGTCGGCGCGATCCAGCGGATGCGGATCTTCGCCGGCTATGCCGGTTGGTCGGCAGGGCAGCTTGAAGGCGAGATCACCGAGGGCGCCTGGTACGTCGTCGAGTCCGAACCCGACGACGTCTTCAGCCTCGACCCGGAAACCCTCTGGCGCCGGGTCCTGCGCCGTCAGACCGACCAGCTGGCCTACCTCGCCACCTACCCGGACGATCCGACGCACAACTGAGCGGGACTACTCCCCGCCGCCTCCGCCGTCGCCTTCACCAGGCTTCAGCGTCTCCCAGATCTCCTTGCACTCCGGGCACACCGGGAACTTCTGCGGATCCCGGCTCGGCACCCACACCTTCCCGCACAGGGCCACCACCGGCGTCCCCATCACCATGGCCTCGGTCAGCTTGTCCTTCGGCACATAGTGCGAGAACCGCTCATGGTCCCCGCCCTCCAGCGGCTGCGTCCGGTTGTCAACGACCGTGTCCGCGCCCGGGCTCAACTGCGTACTCATACCTGAAGTGTAAGCCGCCCCACCAGCCGCGGGAACTTATCCACAGCCGGGAAACTCGTCGGGGCAAGCCGGGGCAGATGACTGCACATTCTTGGTGTGACCAACTCAAGGAGGCACTATGAGTCTCATGACCACCATGCCCAGCCCGTTTCCGGCGGCCGGCCATCCGGCAACACCGCTGACCAGGGCCGACCTCGACCTGATGCCCGATGACGGCCGCCGGTACGAGCTCATCGACGGGAACCTCCTGGTGAGTCCCGCGCCGGTGCCGCAGCATCAGCGGGCGGTCGGGGCGATCTATCGCCTGTTGTATGCAGCCTGCCCGGAGGATCTGGAGGCGTTCTTCGCTCCGGTGGATGTTGCCCTCGGGCCGGCAACGGTCCTGCAACCGGATCTGCTGGTCGCCCGGCGAGACGATTTCAGCGAGCGAGAT
The DNA here is from genome assembly GCF_004349055.1 of Kribbella antibiotica. Taxonomy (GTDB): domain Bacteria; phylum Actinomycetota; class Actinomycetes; order Propionibacteriales; family Kribbellaceae; genus Kribbella; species Kribbella antibiotica. The sequence goes on along the minus strand of NZ_SMKX01000198.1, from coordinate 6,713 downwards.
CTGCCGGTCGCGCCTTTGCTGGCTGTCGAGGTGCTGTCGCCGAGCACGCGGCGGTTCGATCTGATGGTGAAGTGGTCGACCTACCAAGACGCCGGCTGTGCGGCGTACTGGGTGGTGGATCCCGACACGCCGAGTCTCATTGCGTGGGAACTGCAAGACGGGGCATACGTGCAGGTCGCGAAGGTCACGGGCGACGAATCGGCCCACTTGACAAGCCCGTTCGAGGTGACTGTCGTCCCGGCGAATCTGTTCTGTCGGTGATCTCGGGTAACGTCTCTTTACGGCTTACTTGTCGTCGATCGGGGGAGTTCCGCCTGTGGAAATGCACGTGCCTGGCGGAGCGGGCGTGCTTCCTCCGGCCTATCCGGACCGTGCTGCTTGGGGTACCGCGAGCAAGCTGCGGGCCTGGCAGGCGGAGGCACTCACGCAGTATCTGGAGACCAACCCGCGGGACTTCCTGGCGGTCGCGACCCCGGGAGCGGGAAAGACGACGTTCGCGCTGACGGTGGCGGCGGAGCTGCTGCATCGGCGGCAGATCGAGCGGATCACGGTGGTGACGCCGACCGAGCATCTGAAGGTGCAGTGGGCCGACGCGGCGGACAAGGCCGGGATCGCGATCGATCCGGCGTTCGCCGGGCGGCGCGGGAAGACGAACCAGGACTTCACCGGGGTTGCGGTGACGTACGCGGGGGTCGCGGTGAATCCGCAGGCGTTCCGGGTGCGGACCGAGCGGTTCAAGACGCTGGTGATCCTGGACGAGGTGCACCACGGTGGTGACGCGCTCAGCTGGGGTGAGGGAGTGCGGGAGGCCTTCGAGCCGGCCGCGCGCCGACTGTGCCTGACCGGTACGCCGTTCCGGAGCGACGACAACCCGATTCCGTTCGTCACGTACGAGCACGGGGCTGACGGCCATGCGCGGAGCAAGGCCGACTACACGTACGGCTACGGTCACGCGCTGCGCGACCACGTCGTACGGCCGGTGATTTTCATGTCGTATTCGGGCGAGATGCGGTGGCGGACCAAGGCCGGTGACGAGGTTGCGGCGCGCTTGGGTGAGCCGCTGACCAAGGATCTGACCGCGCAGGCGCTGCGGACCGCGCTCGACCCTACCGGCGAGTGGATGGGCGCCGTACTGGCTGCTGCGGACAAGCGGCTGACCGAGGTACGGCGACACATGCCGGACGCCGGCGGCCTGGTCATCTCCGGGGATCAGAACTCGGCGCGGGCCTATGCCAAGACGCTGCGGGAGATCACCGGGCAGGCGCCGACCGTCGTCCTGTCCGACGAGAAGGCCGCGAGCAAGAAGATCTCGAAGTTCTCCGAGGACGAGTCCCGGTGGATGGTCGCTGTCCGGATGGTGTCCGAAGGTGTCGACGTGCCGCGGCTGGCGGTCGGGGTCTACGCGACGCCGACCTCGACGCCACTGTTCTTCGCACAGGCCGTCGGGCGGTTCGTGCGAGCGCGCAAGCGGGGTGAGACGGCGTGCGTGTTCGTGCCGTCGGTGACCCGGCTGCTGAGCTTCGCGGCCGAGATGGAGGTCGAGCGCGACCACGTCCTCGGCCGCAAGAACAACAACGAGGACGGCGATATCTTCGGCCTCGAGGACGACCTGCTGAAGAAGGCGAACGAGGCCGAGGGCGCCAGCGACGAGCTGGACGCGAAGTTCGAGGCCATCGGGTCGGATGCGAGCTTCGACCGAGTGGTGTTCGACGGTGGCGACTACGGGACCGGTGGCGACCAGGCCTCGGACGAGGAGATGGACTTCCTCGGCCTGCCCGGCCTGCTGGAGCCCGACCAGGTGCGCGACCTGCTGCGCAAGCGACAGGCGAAGTCGATCGCTGCGCAGAAGCGATCCCAGCGCGATTCCGGTGAGGCGCCTGAGGTGAAGGCCCCGGCCGAGCTCGCCACCCACGAGCAGATCGCGCTGATGCGCCGCGAGCTCAACGGTTTGGTCGCCGCGTGGAACCACCGCACCGGCCAGCCGCACGGCGTGATCCACAACGAGCTGCGCCGCAAACTGGGCGGTCCCGCGGCCGCGCATGCGTCCTCGACCCAGATCAAGGAGCGCATCGAGCTGATCCGCGATTGGGCGACGCAACGCAAGTCCTGACCCGCCGCTGACCTGCTGAGAACGGCCCACCCGAGTCCTCGGGTGGGCCGTTTTGCGTGCGCCGAGCTGTTGACCTTCCTCGCAGGGTCATGCAACATGCGACTACCGTCGCGCAAGAAATTGGCAAGGTGTTGAAAATTTCCGAGTGCACGGCGCTGTGTCCGTCTATCCGCCCTCTGACGGAGGAGCCCTCTTATGCAAGAAAAAAGAACCGTGCAAGGGAAGAAGAGTCCGGTCCGCCGGATCCTGACCGGGATGCTGGTGGCGGCAGTGGTTGCTGTGGGGCTGGTGCCCTCGGCGACCGCGGCCGTGACCGCGAATCTCGCGAAGACCTTGTCATCCAGTAGCGCCAACGGGGGATACCCCAGCACCAACGCCGGCGACGGCAACCAGAACACCTACTGGGAGAGCAGCAACAACGCCTTCCCGCAGTGGATCCAGGCCGATCTGGGCACCACCCAAGACGTCAACCAGATCACCCTGAAACTGCCCACCGGCTGGGGCGCCCGCACTCAGACGCTGGCGATCCAGGGCAGCACGAACGGTACGACGTTCGGCACGATCGTCACCGGTACGGCGTACAACTTCACCGGAAGCAACGTCGTCACGATCGACTTCGCGACGACCGCCGCCCGGTACGTCCGGCTGAACATCACCGCGAACACCGGCTGGCCGGCCGCGCAACTGTCCGAGTTCGACCTGGCTGGACCTGGTGGCGGCCCTGTCGAACCCCCGACCGGCGTCGACCTCGCGGCGAACAAGCCGATCGAGGCGTCCAGCGCGGTCTTCGGATTCGTCGCAACCAACGCCAACGACGGCAACGTGGCGACGTACTGGGAGTCGAACGGCTTCCCGTCGACGCTGACCGCGAAGCTCGGCTCGAACGCCGACCTCAGCTCGGTCGTCGTCAAGCTCAACCCCGACTCGGCCTGGGGCCCGCGCACGCAGAGCATCGAGGTTCTCGGTCGCGAGCAGTCGGCGACCGCGTTCACCTCGATCAAGGCGCGCACGGACTACCAGTTCAGCCCGAGCAGCGCCGGCAACACGATCACCATCCCGGTCACCGGCCGGTATGCCGACGTACGGCTTCAGGTCTTCTCCAACACCGGCGCCCCCGGCGGTCAGGTCGCGGAGCTCCAGGTCTTCGGCGCCGCGGCTCCGAACCCGGACCTGACGGTCACCGCAGTCAGTTGGTCCCCGGCCAACCCGTCCGAGACCACGCCGATCACGCTCTCGGCCACGGTCAAGAACTCCGGTACGGCGGCCGCTCCCGCCAGCAGCCTGAACTTCCTGATCGGCGGCTCTGTTGCCGGCACGGCATCAGTGGGTGCACTCGCCGCCGGTGCTTCGGCCACGGTCACGGCGAACGCCGGCACCAAGGCGGAAGGCAGCTACACCGTCGCGGCCGTCGCCGACGCCGGTAACGCGGTCACCGAGCAGAACGAAACCAACAACACGCTGCAGGCAACCAGCCAGCTCCAGGTCGCCCAGGCTCCCGGCCCGGACCTCCTGATCACCGGCATCACGTCTAGTCCGTCCAACCCGGCCGCGGGTGCGGCCGTCTCCTTCACCGTCGCCGTGAACAACCGTGGTACGACGGCTGCCGGAGCGAGCACGACGCGACTCGTGGTCGGAAGCACGACGTTGACCGGAGCCACCGGCACGATCGCCGCGGGAGCCACCGCGAACGTCGCGATCTCCGGAACGTGGACCGCGGTCAACGGCGGCGCGAACCTGCTCGCCACGGCCGACTCGGCCGGTGTGGTGGCCGAGACCAACGAGAACAACAACACCTTCTCCAAGGCGATCGTGGTCGGCCGCGGCGCCGCCGTACCGTACACGTCGTACGAGGCGGAGGCAGCGGCGTACACGGGGGCGCTCCTGACCACCGACCCGCTGCGCACCTTCGGTCACACCAACTTCGCCACCGAGTCGTCCGGCCGCGCGTCGGTCCGGCTCAACTCGGCCGGTCAGTACGTCGAGTTCACCTCGACCGTGCAGTCCAACTCGATCGTGGTGCGCAACTCGATCCCCGACTCGGCCAACGGCCAGGGCATCGACGCCACACTCAGCCTGTACGTGAACGGCACGTTCAAGCAGAAGCTGAACCTGTCCTCGCGCTTCAGCTGGCTCTACGGCAACAGCGACGGCCCCGAGTCGCTGAGCAACACCCCGGGCGGCGACGCCCGCCGGCTCTTCGACGAATCACATGCACTGCTCGGTACGTCGTACCCGGCGGGAACGAAGTTCAAGCTGCAGCGCGATTCCGGCGACTCGGCGTCGTTCTACATCGTCGACTCGATCGACCTCGAGCAGGTGGCCCCGGCACTGTCGCAGCCCGCCGGCTGTACGTCGATCACCCAGTACGGCGCTGTCCCCGGTGACGGGATCGATGACGCGGACGCGATCCAGCGTGCGGTCACCGACGACCAGAACGGCGTCATCAGCTGCGTCTGGATCCCGGAAGGCCAGTGGCGCCAGGAGAAGAAGATCCTCACCGACGACCCGCTGAACCGGGGTCAGTTCAACCAGGTCGGGGTCAGCAACGCCACCATCCGCGGTGCGGGCATGTGGTACTCCCAGCTCTACTCGCTCACCGAGCCGCAGAACGCCGGCGGCATCAACCACCCGCACGAAGGCAACTTCGGCTTCGACATCGACAAGAACGTGCAACTGTCCGACATCGCGATCTTCGGCTCCGGCCGGATCCGCGGCGGTGACGGCAACGCCGAAGGCGGCGTCGGCCTGAACGGCCGGTTCGGGACCGGGACGAAGGTCACCAACGTCTGGATCGAGCACGCCAACGTCGGCGTCTGGGTCGGCCGCGACTACGACAACATCCCCGACCTGTGGGGCCCGGCCGACGGCCTGGAGTTCTCCGGGATGCGGATCCGCGACACCTACGCCGACGGCATCAACTTCTCCAACGGCACCCGCAACTCCAAGGTCTTCAACTCGTCGTTCCGCACCACCGGTGACGACGCGCTGGCGGTCTGGGCGAACAAGTACGTCAAGGACCAGGCTGTTGATGTCGGTCACGACAACTCGTTCTCCAACAACACGGTGCAGCTGCCGTGGCGGGCGAACGGCATCGCGATCTACGGCGGTTACGGCAACAAGATCGAGAACAACATCATCTCCGACACGATGAACTACCCCGGCATCATGCTGGCGACCGACCACGACCCGCTCCCGTTCTCCGGGACGACGCTGATCGCCAACAACGCGCTCTACCGCTGCGGCGGTGCCTTCTGGAACGAGGACCAGGAGTTCGGCGCGATCACGCTGTTCCCGTCGAACCTCCCGATCCCCGGTGTGACGATCCGCGACACCGAGATCCACGACTCGACGTACGACGGCATTCAGTTCAAGACCGGCGGCGGTGAGATGCCGAACGTGCAGCTCACCAACCTCCGGATCGACAAGTCGAACAACGGTTCCGGCATCCTCGCGATGGGCGGCGCCCGCGGCAACGCGGTGCTCAGCAACGTCGTCGTCACGAACTCCCGCGACGGTGACATCGCCAAGGAGCCCGGCTCCAGCTTCACCTTCACCGGGCAGTAATTCCGGCCTGGACCTCGCACTCCGCTGCCCCGGAGTGCGAGGTCCTTGGAGCCGTCCGACAAACTTGAGTTCGTGAAACGGCTCGTGCGGGTACTGCGGCGCATCTTCGTCGTACTGGTGGTCATCTGGCTCGTGATCACCGGAGCATCCCTGACCTACAACTTCGCCACCCGGGAGCGCGCTGAGCCGCCACCGGGGCTGCGCTTCGTGCAGACCGCCGACCTACAGACCCGGTACGACGCCTGGGGCACGACGGGGACGCCGATCGTGCTCGTCCATGGCGCGGCCGAGGCGGTCGAGTCGTGGTCGGCGTTGGTGCCGCTGCTCGCGAAGACGCATCGGGTGTACGCGTACGACATCACGGGGTATGGCTACAGCGAGCGTAAGGCGCCGTACACGATCGAGCACTTGGCGGCGCAACTGCTGGGCTTCCTCGACGCGATGAAACTTACGGGCCCAGGGCAACCGAAGCCGGTGCTGGTCGGTCACTCCCTCGGGGCCGGCGTCGTCGCCGAGGCCGCCCTCGAACAGCCCGCCAAGATCGGCGGCATCATGTTCCTCGACGGCGACGGCCTCCCCATCCCCGGCGGCGGCCCACCCCGCGCAGTCGTCAGCACCCTGATCGTCGACCCGTACCGGACCTCGGCCCTCCGCCTGGTCCTGGGCTCCGACTCCCTGATCCGCAAGATCTACCAAGAAGTCTGCGCCGGCCAGTGCGCCCCGCTGACGCACGACGAGGTCCAGGTCTGGACCCGCCCCTTCCGCGTAGCCGGCGCCGAACAGGGCCTGTGGCAAATGGTCGGCCCCGACTTCCCCGCCGTCCAGCCCGACCGCCTGGCCCTGCTGAAGAACTCCCCAGTCGCGAGAGCCGTCCTGTTCGGTGCCCTCGACAACCAAGGCGGCTCGGCCGAACAAACCGCCGCCAAGTGCTCGATCGTGTACGGCGCCTTACGCTCGCTGTAGCCATACCCCGTGATGTCGTACGCGTACACCCGATGCGTCTTCGCGAGCAGCGGCACCAACGCCGACCACGACACGA
>NZ_SMKX01000197.1 GCF_004349055.1 Kribbella antibiotica | reverse complement strand
CCTCCACACCCCGCTCAGCAACCGCTCCCTCGACCTCACCCCGGCAGACTTCCTCACACCGACAAACAACAGTCGAGGCAACGCTCCACGCCTTCCACCCCTCCCGCACCGGATAAGCCCGCCCAAGCGCAGCCGCAAATCGCTGCAGTCTAGGAAGCCGTTCCGTGTTCACCGCTGTGGAGTGACCGACTGAGCGGGCTGCCGCTGCCCCCGCAACCACTCCTTCGGCGGCAGACAGGGCTGCTCCGCCGATGCCGGTAAGTTCTCCGGCGGCGAAGACTCCGGGGGTGGTGGTCTGCTGCTGGGAGTCCACGACGACGGCCAACCCGTCATCAGTCAGTCGACTTCCTGCTGCGACCGCCAGTTCCAGTTGCGGGGTGAAGCCGAAGCCGACACAGACTGCGTCGCACTCGATGCGCCGTTCCGTGCCTGGCAATGGATTCCAGCCCACATCCAGGCGGGCGACGGTGACGGCCTCAACGCGGTCGGACCCGTGGGCCTCAGTGACGGTCCAACCGTGGCGGAGCAGGACGCGGTGTTGGGCAAGGACGCGCGCATAGCCGGCCAGCTCACCAAGCTTGCTGACAGCAACCATTGGATCCGACGACCAACCCCGGACCACCGTGGCCAACCGGTTCGCTTCGAATAGCCCGACGACCGAAGCACCGACGCCTACCAGCGACTCCGCGACAGGCAGCAAGAACGGTCCCGTCCCGGCAACCACCACCCGCCGACCAACCGCGATTCGCTGCCCCTTGGCCAACGCCTGCGCAGCTCCCGCCGTATAGACCCCCGGCAAGTCCCAACCAGGGAAGGGTAAAACACGATCGTAAGCGCCAGTCGCCAACACGACAGCCTGACTATCAACCGCAAAAGCAGACCGTCCAGCAGCATCCGCAGCACCGGACTGCACCCACAGCCGCAGGCCCTCAACAGCCCACGCCGAGGACTCCGGCAGATACGTGATCCGCTCATGCGACAGAACCCGCGAGGCCCCAAACTCCTTCCCCCGCACACCAAACTCCGCTGCAGCCTGCCGATGAAACTGGCCACCCACAGCACGCCCGGCATCAATCAACACCACCGAAGCCCCACCATCAGCCGCAGCCAACGCAGCCGCCATCCCCGCCGGCCCAGCCCCCACGACCACAACCTCGGCTAACCGCACCGCACCACCCACAGCGGCCCGCGCAGTTCCATCAGGCAACACCGCGCCAGCCTGCGACCGGATCTCGTCCCCCGCACAGACCGTCCGCTGACAAGCCCGCACATCAGGAACCCCGTTGACGACCACCAGACAGTCGAAACAAGCCCCGATCCCACAGAACACACCCCGCGGCCGACCCCCACCGCGCGTAGTCCGCCAAGCATCCCGACCACCACCCAGCAAGACCCCGGCAACCGTCTGCCCAGCCACGGCTTCCACCGGCGCACCATCCACAGTCACCGGTACGACGTCCGCCGTACCGACCGAATCGCGCGCAAAGAAGGCGGTCATCCCTCGATCACCGCCGCCCGATCCACCCGGAACGGCTCAGCCGCAACATGTGGCGCAAGTCCCAAGAACAGCTCAGTCACCAACCGCCCGGTCGAAGCCGCCAGCCCGATACCGGCCCCCTCATGTCCGGTCGCATGCCACAACCCCGGCACCCGCGGATCAGCCCCGATCACCGGCAGATGATCCGGCGCATAAGGCCGAAACCCGCCGTACGAGCGCATCACGGCCACCTCCGCCAAGAACGGAAACAACCCCACGGCCTTCCGCGCCAACTCCTGCAGGACCCGAACCCGCATCGACGAGTCGAACCCGACCCGCTCCCGACTGGACCCGATCAACATCGTCCCGGCCCGCGTCGACTCGACCACCGTCGACGTCTGCAGATCCGCGTCCCCGCTGCCGACCGCACCCACATAGTCAGCGTCATAAACCTTGTGCCGAACACACGGAGGCAGTGGTGCCGTCACCAAAACCACCCCACGCCGCGGCAGCACCCGAATCGGCGCACCCGCCTCCGCACTGAATGCCCCAGCCCAAGGCCCACAAGCATTCAGTACGGCGCCACACGCGATCACGCCGTCAGTCGTCTCCAGGCCAACCACTCGCCCCGACGCCGATCGCCGCACGCCGAGCGCGGTCACCCCCGATCGAACCTCACCACCGCGCTCCCGAACAGCGGCCAGCAAAGCCGTTGCTGCCAGCACCGGTTGCAACTGCGCGTCATCGGGATAGTGCACAGCCGCCGTCACCCGAGGAGTCAGCAACGGCTCAAGCTCAAACGCCTCAGCTGCCGAGATCACCCGAGCATCCACCCCAGCCGCCCGCTGCTTAGCCGCAAACGCCTGCAATGGCGCAGGGTCGCCAGTCGCGACCACTACCCCGCCCTTGGTCTCCCACTCAACATCGGCAACCCGTGCGGGCAACCGCGACAGCACGGTCTCCCACTCAAACCGCGACGCCAGCGCCAGCTCAAGCTCCGGCCCCGGCTCCTTGTCGGAGACGAGCACGTTGCCTTCCCCGGCTGCCGTCGTACCGGCCGCGGGTCCATCCCTGTCGATCACCAGCACCCGGACCCCAGCCGCCGACAACGCCTCAGCGCACGCGGCGCCGACCATGCCCGCGCCCACGACGATCACGTCGGGTTGCTGCACGGCGACCTCCTCGAAGAACGTTCATTAAACTGAACGATTTCGAGAGTACGTCCCGAGCCGACCGCAGGTCAACGGTCAGCTGTGATGCGGTCCCGGCCCAGCGGGCGCGGCATCGGCCGGATACTCCAGCAGCAGCACCGAGCGCACCGGCCCGTCCACCGCCTCGTACCCATGCGGCCCGCCAGCCCGGAAGGCCAGGTAGTCCCCCGGCCCCAGCTCCTCGGTCCGCCCGCGCGAAGTCACCCGCAGCCGCCCGCTCAGCACGATGTGGTGCTCGATCCCGGGATGCCCATCCGAGTGCTGGACGGCATCCGGCCGCACGTCCTGCGTGTAGATCTCGAACAGTCCACCGGCCGGCTCCAGCCGCCGTACCAGCCGCAGATCGATCGCGTCACCGGACAGTACGTCGATGTCCGCCGCCCGCACGACGACCAGATCGGCGGTCGGCGCATCGCTCAGCAGCGACGAGACCGGCACCCCGAGAGCGTTCGACAAACTGAACACGGTCTCGATGGTCGGGTTGCCGCTCCCGGACTCCAGTTGCGACAGAGTCCCCTTCGCGATCCCCGACCGCCGGGCAAGCTCGGACAGCGAGATCCCCTGCTCGTCGCGGCGCGCCCGCAGGTTCGCCCCCAGCACTCGTCCCGCACCCATCGCCGCCACCCTCGGAGCTTAAGGGATCACCCGCTGCCGCCTGAGCTCCGCGAAGATCGCGAAGAACATCTCGTCGGTGGCGACGTACTCGTGGAAGCCCGCGCGCCGGGCCTTCGAGCCGTCGGCGAAGAAGTCGTAGTCCCATCCGAACACGAAGTCCGCGAACGGCCACGACGACACCTCCTCGTACGACGTCGCCGCCAGCCGATGCGCAGCCTGCAACTGCTTCCACACGCCCGACTTGTCCGCCATCACGTCCTGCAGCGACATCTGCAACGGCGGCGCCACGTCCATCTCGAACCAGCGCGCGATCTTGGGCCACAGCTCGCTCCACCGGAACAGATCGCCGTTCGCGATGTTGAACGCCTGGTTCGCCGCCGCCGGCGCGGTCGCTGCCCACACCACCGCCTTGGCGAGCAGCCCGGCATCGGTCACTTCGAGCAGCGCGTCGTACGCGCCCGGCTTCCCCGGGAACCGCAACGGCACCCCGAGTTCCTTCGACAACGACGCATACACAGCAATCGCGACCGCGAGATTCATCGGGTTGCCCAAGGCAACACCTCCAACCACCGAGGGCCGCAAGGCCGACCAGTCCCACGCCTTGCCAACCTGCCGTGCCTCAAGGAACTGCTGCTGATCGACATTGAACTCCGGCGGCAGATGCGGCGGATCATCCTCCCGCGCCGGCGTCTTGAACGGTCCGAGATGCGCGCCGTACACCTTGTAGCCCTGCATCAGGCTGATGTGCCGCAACCCACGAGCGACCGGCTCGATCGCGTCCACCACATTGACCAGCATCGCCAGATTCGGCGGCACGAGCTCGGCCCACGTCGGTCGATCCTGATACGCCACGTAGAACACGTGCGTCACCTCGGACAGCCCGGCCAGCTTGTCCCGGGTATCCAACGGATCGAGCAGATCCACCGCCAAGTGCCGAACCTTCCCCGGTACGTCGACGCCTCCGCGCCGCGACAAGCCGATCACTCGCCAGTCCTCCAGCGAGGCCAAATGCTCGACCAGATTCGTCCCGATCACCCCTCGGGCACCCACCACCAACGCCACCTTCTGCATATCCACAGCCTGTGGGCAGACATGTGGATAAGTCCAAGTCATAGTTCTCACTGATGCCATAAGGTGTGCTTATGATGACGCTGCGCCAGCTTGAATACCTGGTGACCGTCGTCGACACGGGCTCGTTCACGAAGGCGGCTGAGCTGCTGCACGTCACGCAGCCCGCTCTGTCTCACCAGATCCGCGCCCTCGAGCGCTCCGCCGGCAGCCCGCTCCTGGAGCGGCTCCCCCGCAATATCCGGCTCACCCCGGCCGGCCGCGCGATGATTCCGCACGCCCGAGCGGCCCTCGCTGACGCCACCCGCGCTCAATGCGCCGCGCGCCAAGTGGCAGGGCTCGAGGTCGGCGAGCTGCAGATCGCCACGCTCTACTCGATCACCCTGGGCGTGCTCCCCACCGCCCTACGCCGCTGGCGCCAGTCCTACCCCGAGGTCGGCATCCGCCTCTTCGAGCACCGGCATACCGACGAGCTGGTCACGGCCATGTACGCCGGGCAGGCCGACCTGGCGATCGGTCCAGAGCCGACCGACTGGCCGGGCACCCTGCACCCACTCGGCTCCGAGGACTTCGTCGTCGTACTGGCTTCCGACGATCCCGCGGCCGTCGGCGACACGGTCGACCTGGCCGACCTGGCAAGCCGCTCGTGGGTCCACTACGCCACGAGCCACGGACTGTCCGACGTACTGGATAGCGCTTGTGCACAAGCAGGTTTCGAGCCATTGATTGCCGTTCGCACCGAGCAGACCGCGGCGGCTCCAGCTCTGGCGGCTGCGGGGCTCGGGCCGGCGCTCGTCCCCGCGAACATCCTGTCGCCGAGCTTCGACGGCCATATCCTCCGCCCCGAACCCCCGGTCACCCGGCAGCTCACGGCGTACACGCGCGGCGTCCCTGATCCCCTGGCCACCGCCTTCATTGAGGTCCTTAGCTGACGGTCAGCCGGTCCAGCGCGTTCACCAGCGGGGACAGCTCGGGCAGCTCCGCAGCCTTCTCCAGAGCAGACGTCAGTACGGCGTCATGCGTCGGCTGAGCCTGGTCGAGTAGCTCGCGCCCGGCCGCGGTGACCTCGGTGTAGATGCCCCGGCGGTCAGTCGGGCAGAGGTAGCGCTCCAGCAGCTTGCGGTCCTCTAGCCGGCTCACCAGCCGCGTGGTCGCGGACTGGCTGAGGACGACCGCGTTCGACAGCTGGTTCATCCGCAGGTGGTGCTCATCCTGCCGGGCCAGCACGTCGAGCACGCCGTACTCGCTGACTGAGAGTCCGTGCTGCTTTTGCAGCGCGCGCTCCAGCTCGTCCTCGATCCGGGCGTGCAGGGCAGCCAGGGTCCGCCACCCCTGCGCCCGCGCCTCGGCAGCGTCGTCCGGTAGTCCCATGACTCCTCCACTTGAAATCTACGATTGCATGCGCCATCATAGCGCTTATGCAATAGCCCGCGTGTGCAACTATCGCGCACGCCGGTAACAGTCGTAAGACTACATTCGAGGGAGACAAGAACCTATGCCTGCGGCGTTACTCGCTCTGGCAATCGGCGCGTTCGGGATCGGCACCACCGAGTTCGTCATCATGGGCCTGCTGCCCGAGGTCGCGACCGACTTCGGCGTCAGCATCCCGTCGGCCGGCCTGCTCATCTCCGGCTATGCGCTCGGTGTCGTTGTCGGCGCCCCGCTGCTGACCGCGATCGGGTCCAGGATCTCGCGCAAGACCGTGCTGATCGCCCTGATGGGCGTGTTCATCGTCGGCAACCTGATCTCCGCGCTGGCTCCGACGTACGGCGTCCTGATGACCGGCCGGATCGTCGCAGCGCTCGCCCACGGCGCCTTCTTCGGCGTCGGCTCGGTCGTCGCCGCATCCCTGGTCCCCAAGGCCAAGCAGGCAAGCGCGATCGCGCTGATGTTCACCGGTCTGACTGTCGCCAACGTGCTCGGCGTCCCCGGCGGTACGGCGCTTGGCCAGGCGTTCGGCTGGCGGTCGACGTTCTGGGCGGTGACCGCGCTCGGTGTGATCGGCCTGCTCGGGATCGTCTTCCTGGTCCCTCGTCAGGACACCGCCGAAGGGCCTGGTCTGCGGGTCGAACTGGCCGTGTTCAAGAACCTGCAGGTGTGGCTTGCGCTCGCGATGACCGCACTCGGCTTCGCCGGAGTGTTCGCGTCGTTCACCTACATCGCGCCGATGATGACCGAGGTCGCGGGCTTCTCGTCCGGCGCGGTCACCTGGCTGCTCGTCCTGTTCGGCGGCGGTCTGGTCGTCGGCAACCTGCTCGGCGGCAAGGCGGCTGACCGCTCACTGATGCCGAGTCTCTACGTGATTCTCGCGCTACTGGCCGCCGTACTGGTCGTGTTCGTCTTCACCGCGCACGCAAAGGTGCCTGCGGCAATCACCATCGCGATCTTCGGCGCCGCCGGGTTCGCGACCGTTGCTCCGCTGCAGAAGCGGGTCATGGACAAGGCGGCCGGCGCTCCGGCGCTGGCCTCCGCGGCGAACATCGCCGCCTTCAATCTCGGCAACGCGGTCGGCGCCTACCTCGGTGGGCTGACGATCACGCGCGGTCTCGGCTACACCGCTCCCAACTGGGTCGGCGCCGCACTCGCGGTCGCCGGCCTGCTTGTCGCGCTCCTTTCAGGGGCACTGGATTACCGCCGCCGCACTGCCACCACACCTGTCCTCACTACTGTCTGAAGGATTTGATCCACCGATGATTCCCACCATCAAGCTCAACAACGGCATCGAGATGCCCCAGCTCGGGTACGGCGTGTTCCAGGTCCCGGACGAGGAGACCACCGCCGCCGTGACCGCAGCGCTCGAGGCCGGCTACCGCAGCATCGACACCGCAGCGATCTACGGCAACGAAGCCGGCGTCGGCAAGGCACTCGGTGCCTCTGGCATCGACCGCTCGGAGCTGTTCATCACCACCAAGCTCTGGAACGCCGACCAGGGCTACGACAGCACGCTGAAGGCCTACGACCAGAGCCTCGACCTGCTCGGCCTTGAGTACCTCGACCTCTACCTGATCCACTGGCCGACCCCCGAGCGCGACCTGTACGTCGACTCCTGGCGCGCCCTCGAGAAGATCCTGGCCGATGGTCGCGTCCGCGCGATCGGCGTCTCGAACTTCCAGCCGAGCCACTTGGACCGCCTGGCCGAGGTCGCGGGGATCACCCCGGCCGTCAACCAGGTCGAGCTGCACCCGTTCCTCCAGCAGGAGAAGGTCCGTGCGTACGGCTCCGATTTCGGCATCCGCACCGAGGCGTGGAGCCCGCTGGCCAAGGGTGGTTCGCTGCTGACCGACCCGGTCATCACCGCGCTCGCTTCCAAGTACGACCGCACACCCGCTCAGGTCGTCCTGCGCTGGCACCTGCAGCTCGGCAACATCGTGATCCCGAAGTCCGTCACGCCGGCCCGGATCAAGGAGAACCTCAACGTGTTCGACTTCGAACTGACCGCCGAGGACCTCGCCACGATCACCCCGCTGGACCGCGGCGAGCGCACCGGCCCCGACCCGGATATCTTCAACGTGGCTTAGTGATTCGCGTAGTACCTCGCAACAGCATGGAAGGACTTCTTCGGCTCCCAGCGGTACGGCGACGCTGGGTCGTCGGAGTTCTTCCGGATCACCTTGCACAGACTGAAGGCCGCGATGTCCTCGTCGTGAGGGCGGTCCTTCGGCCGGTGCGGGGCATCCGGTGAGATGAACGTGTACATCGAGGCGCCGAGGAAGCCTTCGTTGGCGAACACCTCGAGCATGCGAGTGAGGTGGTCGGCCTGCGCCTGCTCGTCCCTGGTGTACTGCGGCGGAATCACCGGTACTTCGCCACTGAAGTCGACGATGTCCCAGCCCATACCGCCCAGCTCGGGCGCCCCGGTGAAAGTGCAGCAGCCGAACTCCAGAATCATGATCGGCTTGCCCCAGCGCCGGAACGGCACCAACTCCTGCGGGGCGGTTCCGTAGAAGTCCAGCCCCACGATGTCGAACAGCGCCCAGTCCACGTTCTCCAGATCGTGCGCAGCCCCATAGGTGATTCGCCCATGGAAGTTGCGTCGGGCAACCTTCACCATCTGTGCGGTGAAGGCGCGGAACTTCCGCTGCAGCTCCTTGATGTCGAACTCGCCCTTGGTCAGATACTCGACCCGCTCGAAGAAGTTCGCCCCTGGCACGATCCCCGGTGTGAACAACATGAACTCACACCCCACCACCACGATCACCTCAGGCCCTGACCGCCGCCGCAACCGCTCGGCCGCGATCGCCACCTCCCGCAGCTTCGCCAACGCATCTGCCTGCGGCTCGTCGAACGCCCGCGGCTGAATCGACACGGCCAACCCTTGGTGGAGTGCTTCGGTCGCGGTCTCAACCAACCGCTCGACGTCGCTCCCGTAGATACTCACCCAGTTGGCGTGCAGCCGCTCCTTGATCGCCCGAACCTCCCCACGCATCAGCTCGCGCGACCACCGCATCCGGCTGTCATCCCCCAAGAACCCGGTCCCGGCGTCGTACGCCACTCCCTTGAACGCGAGCCGTGGACGCCGGTGCGGCACGGCGGCAGCGGACGCGGGGAACGCGCCCAGACCGACCGTGCCGGCCAGCAGTCCGAGGGTGGCGGTGCGTCGGTTGATCCGCGATTCGCTCATCTCCCAAGTCTTGGCTGACCGCTTCGCCGAATGCGTCCACCCTCGGTCCCCCGCCATGCGACTTTGGTTGCTAATACAGTGTGTCTAAATCTGAGACACTGTTTCAGTGCGTGCAGCAGATGAGCGAACGGCGCTCGGTTCCGTGTGGCTCCGGACCGAGGCAGAAGCGACCAGAGCTCCGCTGACCCGCGAGCAGATCGTGGCGACCGCGATCGAACTCCTCGACCGCGACGGCCTCGACGGCTTCTCGATGCGGAAGATGGCGGCCGAGCTCGGCACCGCCGCGACCTCCGCCCTCTACTGGCGGATCGCGAACAAGAACGATCTGCTCGAGCTCGCGATCGACGAAGTCCTCGGTACGGCGCTCAACCAGGCCGGCAGCGGCGATTGGCGGGACCACCTCACGGCCGCTTGCACAGCGGCGTACCGGGTCTTGTGGGAGCGCCCCTGGGCGCCGCAGCTGCTCGCGACCCACGCCGGCCTCGGCCCGAACTACCAGGCCTTCACCGACCAGCTCGTGTCGATCCTGGTCGGCGCTCGCTTCAAGGGCGAGCACCTCGACTCAGCGGTCTCAGCTGTCTTCCACTACCTGGTCGGATCCGCCGTTACGGACTCTGCCTGGTCCGCGATGGTTCGGCGCAGCGGGCTGACCGAGCGGCAGTGGGCAAACGAAGCCGGGGACCAACTCGGCGTCGGCGCCGAAAGTTTGGCCGCATACCTCAACCGGGCCAATCGCGCCGGTCCCGAGGCCAGGTTTTCCGCAGGGCTCCGGGTGATTCTGGTCGGCCTGCGCCCACGGCAGCTTTCCTGACCCCTGTGACACAGGGATGACCCGTCACCACTGTGCCCTGTCAATCGCTTGTGCTACCCCCTGTGACAGGACGACTCTTCACGGTTATGGGGCTCGCCCGCCCGCGGCCCCCTGAGATCACCCTGGAGTGTGAGGCATGACAGGAAAGCTCAAGCTCGCCCGTGCCGCGTTCGCCGCCGTCATCCTGGTGGCTGCATCAGCCGGAGCAGTCGGGACTGCGCAGGCCGCCAAGTCGAAGCCGCCGGCCCCGATCGTCGGTGGAACGCTGGCCAGTACCGCGCAGACCCCGTGGGCGATCGCGCTGAACAACACCCGCTCGTCCGACCCGTACGACCAGTACTGCGGCGCCACGCTCGTGAAGGCGAACAAGATCGTCACCGCGGCGCACTGCGTCACCCAGGCGATCAGCACCTACACCGCTGTCCAGGGTCGTGACGACCTGCGCACCACCGCCGGTAAGACCTCGAAGATCTCCAAGATCTGGAAGGACCCGCTGTACGGCGTCCAGGCCGGGCACGACGTCGCCGTACTGACGCTGACCACGCCGTTCACCGGTGTCGCCACCCTCCCGCTGGAGACCAGCACCGCAGCAGACGTGGTCGGCGCGCAAGCGACCGTGTACGGCTGGGGTAACACCGAGGGCACCGGGCCGTCGGACCGCTTTCAGAAGGTGCTCACGCCGGGGCTCGGCGACGCGTACTGCAACCAGGTCTATGCCAGCGAGGGCTACGTCGCGAACGGCGAGATCTGCGCGGGCTACAAGGAAGGCGGCAAGGACTCCTGCCAGGGTGACTCCGGTGGCCCGCTCGTCCTGAACGGGCGCCTCTTCGGCGTCGTCTCCTGGGGTATCGGCTGCGCCGACGCCGGCAACCCGGGCGTGTACGCCGAGGTCGCCACGTACGCCAGCGCGTTGACCACACAGATCAACAACTAGCTGGACTTTGGGTGGCCGGCCCACGGGGGCCGGTCACTCCTTTTACAAGTCTGTGCTCTACAGATCGGCGAAGGCGGACGTCGGGTTCTCGAAAGCGTCGGCCACGAAGCGCAGGAACCCGGCGGCCGTCCCGCCGTCACACACCCGGTGATCGAACACCAGCGACAGTTGCGTCAGCTTCCGCACCGCCAGCTCGCCGTCGACCACCCACGGCCGATCGATGATCCGCCCAACTCCCAGGATGGCGACCTGCGGATGGTTGATGATCGCCGCACTCCCGTCCACCCCGAAACTCCCGTAGTTGTTCAGCGTGAACGTGCCACGGTTGAGTTCGTCCGGCGTCAACCGCCCAGTGCGCGCTACCTCGGTCAACCGCCGGATCTCCGCGTCCAGTCCACGAGCGCTCAGCTTGTGCGCATTGGCCACCGCCGGTACGACGAGTCCGCGCTCGGTCTGTGCGGCGAGCCCGAGGTTCACACCGTCGTACTGGACGAGCTCGTCCCGCTCGGTGTCTACGAATCCGTTGAGCTCTGGGTACTTCGCCAACCCAGCAACGACAAACCGAGCCATCAAGGCCAGTAGACCCGGTGCTGCATCCGTTGCTGACCGCAACGATTCTCTGAGCTCCACCAGCGCGGTCGCGTCGACATCGACCCACGTCGTGGCCTCCGGAATTTCCCGGCGGCTCCGGCTCAAGGTCGCCGCAGCCACCTTCCGGAACCCACTCATCACCTCGCGCCGTGCCTCAGCCAGTCCAGTCCGTGAGTCACTTGCGGTAGTAGGTGTCGCTGAGACTGCAATCGGTGTGGGCTCCATGGGCTTCTGTACTCGTTCGGCGATTGCGAGCTCCACATCCCGCCGAACGATCAGTCCGTTCGCACCAGACCCGGCGAGGCTTTTCAGATCCACCTCAGCGTCGCGCGCCAGCCGTCGTACGAGCGGGGAAACTACCCGCACCACACCCGACGGAGCAGGCACCACAGCAACCGAACTACGCGGCTTCCGACGCCGACCAGACCCAGCCGACTCACCCGTCCCGTAGCCGATCAGCACATTGCCCGACCCCGCGCGCTCCTCCTCGCGATAGGCCGCACCGGCCTCGGCTCCGATGGTGATGAGCGGCTTCCCGACCGGGATCACCGTCCCGACCTCACCATGCAGCTCCGCAACAACCCCCGCGTACGGCGAGGGTAACTCCACGACCGACTTCGCCGTCTCGACCTCGGCAACCGGGGTGTCGACGGCAACCACATCACCAGCAGACACCAGCCAGCGCACGATTTCGCCCTCGGTCAAACCCTCACCGAGATCCGGCAGGAGGAACGTGTTCACGAGTCCTCCCACTGCAGATCGTCAACAGCGTCGAGGATCCGGTCGACTCCCGGCAGCTGGTACTTCTCCAGCTTCGGCGGCGGATAAGGAATGTCGAACCCGGTCACCCGCCGTACCGGCGCGGCCAGTGAGTGGAAACAGCGTTCGGTGACCCGGGCAACGATCTCCGACGACACACTCGCGAATCCACTCGCCTCGGCGACCACGACAGCCCGCCCAGTACGCCGTACTGCAGCACACACCGTCTCGTCGTCGAACGGAACCACCGACCGCAGATCCACCACCGTCAGCTGTCGCCCCTCAGCCGCAGCAACCTCCGCGGCCTCCATCGCGATCGGTACCGAAGGCCCGTACGCAATCAGCGTCGCGTCCGCACCTTCCCGCCGTACGACGGCCTTGCCGATCCCCGGCACGTCCTCGGTGAGATCGACCTCTTCCTTGGCCCAGTAGAGCTTCTTCGGCTCCATGAACACCACCGGGTCGGGCCATTCGATTGCCCGCCGCAACAACGTGTAGGCATCCGCAACGGTGCTGGGGGCAACGACTGTCAGACCAGGCGTATGCGCGTAGTACGACTCCGACGAATCGCAGTGATGCTCAACCCCGCCGATACCACCGGCGTACGGCATCCGGATCACCATCGGCAGCGCTACCCGCCCGCGCGTACGGTTCCGCATCTTCGCGACATGCGACACGATCTGCTCGAACGCCGGATAGCCGAACGCGTCGAACTGCATCTCGACGACCGGCCGCATCCCGTTCATCGCCAGCCCGACCGCCATCCCGACGATCCCGGACTCGGCCAATGGGGTGTCGAAGCAACGATCCTCACCGAACTCGGCGGTCAGCCCGTCGGTGATCCGGAACACCCCACCGAGCGGCCCGACGTCCTCACCGAACATCAGCACCGAGTCGTCGGCCTTCATCGCATCCCGCAGCGCCTGGTTCAGTGCCTGCGCCATCGTCAGCTTCACGTGAGTCATCAGGACTCCTCTCGCGCCAGCTCGTCGCGCAGGAACGCAGCCTGCTCAACCAGCTGCGGCGTCGGCACGGCGTACAAGTGCCTGAACAGGTCCTCCGAATCCACACCCGGCTCCGGCATCAGGCCATCGCGTAGGTACTGCGCCACCTGGGTGGCCGTCTCGTCAGCCCGCTTTTTGGTGTCATCACTCAGCAACCCGGCGCTGTTCAGATAGGCCTCAAGCCGCTTGATCGGATCCCTCTCCAACCACGGCGTCACCTCATCGTCCTGCCGGTACCGCGTCGCGTCATCGGCGTTCGTGTGCGCCTGCACCCGATACGTGTGCGCTTCGACCAGCTGCGGCCCTTCACCGGCGCGCGCCTTGTCAACAGCCTGCCCCAGTACGGCGAGCAGCCCGGCAAGGTCGTTGCCATCAGCCCGTTCTCCGGGGACGCCGTACCCGATTCCCTTGTGGGCAATGGATGGCGCAATGGTCTGCTTGGAGAGCGGAACCGAGATCGCATATTCGTTGTTCTGCACAAAGAACACGACCGGCGTTTGGAAGACCGCTGCGAAGTTCAGCGCCTCATGGAAGTCGCCCTCGCTGGTGGCGCCGTCACCGCACAGCGCCATCACCACGGTGTCCTCACCCTTCAACCGCGCCGCGTGCGCAACGCCGACGGCGTGCGTCAACTGCGTGGCCAATGGGGTGGACTGCGGTGCGACGTTGCGTTCGTACGGGTCGTAGCCCGAGTGCCAATCACCGCGGAGCAGCGTCAGCGTCTCGATCGGGTCGACCCCGCGGCTCACGATCGACACCGTGTCGCGGTAGGTCGGGAACAGCCAGTCGCCGTCGGCGAGCACCATCGAGGCCGCCACCTGGCAGGCCTCCTGCCCATGCGACGACGGGTACACAGCCAGCCGGCCCTGCCGGACCAGCGCACTGGCCTGATCGTTGATCCGACGACCCTTGATCAACTCAACGTAGCCGTCGACGAGCGTCTGCTCAGCAGGCAGCTTGTACGACGAATGGTCGTGCAGAACCCCGTCCTGGTCGATCAACCGGACTGGTTCTTTGGAGGGGAGCAGTTGCTCCTCGACGGTAGTCATTTGCCCTCCAGGCGCAGGAGACGGACGGTGGCCACATCGTCGTTCTTCTGGCCATTCGAATCCAGACCTGGGAAAATGCCGAGACAGATGGTCCCCTCTGCTCGGATTTGGAGTGCGAATGTCCCAGGACGAGATCCCCCATCAGGCCGGTCCTGGACGGATGGTCATCGCTCCGGCGCTCGACGAGATCGACCGCCAGATCATTGAGGCCCTGGGCCGCGACGGACGGCTCTCGATCCGCGCCCTGGCCGAGCTGGTCCACATCTCCCGTGCGAACGCCTACGCCCGCGTCGAACGCCTCACCACGACCGGCACCATCACCGGTTTCACGGTCACCGTCGACCCACTGAAACTAGGTCTCGCCACCTCGGCGTACGTCACGCTCAGTCTCCGCCAAAGCTCCTGGCGCACCCTGCGCGAACAACTCCAGGCCATCCCCGAGATCAAACACATGGCCCTGGTCGGCGGCGACTTCGACGCCATCCTCCTGGTCCGAGCCGCCGACAACGAGGGCCTCCGCCGAGTCGTCCTCGAAAAGC
Organism: Kribbella antibiotica; assembly: GCF_004349055.1. GTDB lineage: Bacteria > Actinomycetota > Actinomycetes > Propionibacteriales > Kribbellaceae > Kribbella > Kribbella antibiotica. The sequence continues at coordinate 75 of NZ_SMKX01000197.1, read as the reverse complement.
TCCAAGCCATCCCCGAAGTCCTCGGGACCCGCACCGCCCTCATCTTCGAAGACCTAGGAACCCTCTAGCCCACCC
>NZ_SMKX01000196.1 GCF_004349055.1 Kribbella antibiotica | reverse complement strand
GTCCCACATCACCCCGACCCCCTGGCCGTCGTACGCCGCCGACCTCGCCCAACAAGCCTCCATCTGGCGAGCCCACGACTGGACCTACTTCCAGTCCTCAGAAATCGACTGGGATGTACAGAAGAACTGGTAGTAGTCATCTACGTATAGCCGCCGCCACGCCTGAGCCCAGCCCCGGCAACCGCGATTCGGCTAGTACTACCCGTTCTTCTGTACACAAGCAGAGGGGCGGACCGCCCCTCACACCGTTAGCAGGTGGCGGTGGGAGCTGCCCAGTCGGCGCGGTCGTTGTAGCCGCCGTCGCCGGCGTCGCCGACGACCAGGTCGAGGACGCGGACTCCGGTGAGGTCTACATCGAACGGCTTCGGGGTGAAGCGGTCGACGAGACCACTGTCGAACAGGACCTTGCCGTCGCCGACGACCTGGAAGGTCGACGTGCCGCCGTCCGGTCCGACGTTGCCGACAACATCGTCGATCCCGACGGTGCCGGTGAGCCGCGAGCACGACTTACCGAGGTAGTAGCGGACGAGCGACGGCGAGGCGACCCCGAGACCGGTCGCGTACGTCGTCCCGGTCAGCTTGATGGGATTCCCGCCACCGACGCTCTCGTCGATCGCCGGGGTCATCCAGCCGCTGGTCGCGGTGATCCACTGATGATGCGACAGCTGCGTGGTGCCCTTCGGCGGGACCGGAGCGACGACCACCGGCGATAGCACGGTCGACTGCTTCTGCACGCCGTACCCGATTGCCTCGTACGACGTTGCCGCCGTCAGGCTCGCGGTTCCGGGCGCAGCGGTCGCGGGCAGCTTAACGGTGAACGCGAAGGTCGCCTGCTTACCGCCAGCAATCAAAGCCGGTGCCTTCGACAACGACTTGACCGTCCAGCCGGTGCCGCCAGCAACGGTTACGACTGGCTTCAGGACCGGAAGCAGGCCATCGTTGCGGACGTTCACCTGCACGGTCAGTTCGTCGCCACCGGCAACGACCGGCGCTGCACCCTCAGGCTGGGTGTCTGTTCCGACCTTGGTGACCTGCGGGATCCCGGCGGTCACGTGTGAGACGCCCGGCAGACCATACGCAGGCGCGACGCGGAAGAGCGCCGTACCGTGGGCAGGCACCGCAGCACTGATGGTGCCCGCGCTCTCGGTCACCTTGTTCGTCCAAGCGTTCTTCAGTGTGAACCGCGCGCCGTTCAGCCCGGCCGCCTTGGCAGTCGTGGTGATCGTCTTGGCGCTGTCGCCACGGTTGAGCAGCACGACAGCCCGGCTGCCGTCGGCCAACCGCTTCACCCATGTCTCCGTCGTACCGGCTGCTCCAACCCGCACCGCCTGTACGGCGGCCTTGTCCTGGTTGATCGCCAGTACGTCGGGATCGGTCAGCATGGAAACCGTGCTGGCGCTGAGCTTCCGTACGTCGCTGCCCACGACCAGCGGAGCAGCGGCCACGGCCCACAGCGTGAGCTGCGAACGGAATTCCTCATCGGACATGCCCAGCTCCGGCGCCAGGTAGTCCGGATCGCTGAACGCGCCCGGCTTCACGACCTCCGGGTGCCGCGCATTCGCGTCGTAGTTCCGCAGTACGTCCTTGAACTTGATGTCGCCCTGGAAGCCGACATCGGTGTAGGTGCGCCAGGACTGCGCGATCCCCGGTGCGTAGGTCCATGAGTTGATCGACTGCTGCGACTCGGGGTAGTTGCCCCAGTCCGGCGAGGTCACCGGGTTGCAGAGGTTGAAGATCATCGGCCGGTGGCTTGCGTTGTTCCGCAAGGCCTGGGCAAACTCGGTGAACACCGTCTTCGGGTCCAGGTTGGCCGCGATGCCACACAGGTAGTCGACCTTAACCGCGTCGAAACCCCAAGCGGCGAACTGGTCCGCGTCCTTCTGGTAGTAGCCGCCTGAGCCGAGGCCGCACTTGCCCGGGATGTACGGACCGGCGTCGGTGTAGATGCCGGCCTTGAGGCCCTTGCTGTGGATGTAGTCGACCAGCGGCTTCAGCCCGTTCGGAAACTTTGCCGGGTTGGCGACCAGGTCACCCGCCGCGCTCCGCGACTGGTCGGCTTGCCAGCCGCCGTCCAGCCAGACGATGTCGTAGCCGGCCTTGGCCAGCCCGCGGCTGACCAGGGAGTCGGCGACCGACTTGATCGAGTCCTCGGTGAAGTCGCCACCGAGGCCGTAGTAGGTGTTCCAGCCCATGTACGGCGTGGGGCTGAGCACCGGGGTTGTGACCTTCGCTGGGGCCTGAGCCGCCACAGCGGGGGTCGTGGCGGTTGCGACCGCGCCCGCCACCAGGGCAGCCGCGATCAACCCACCTAGGAATCGCCTCATCTTTTTTCCCCTTAAAAAGAGCACTGTCGTTGAGCGGAACGGGGGTCAGTCGAGTGCTTCGACGACCAGGCAGAGCGAGTCGGCCAGGCCGTCGAACGCGACACCGACCTGCAGCAGGTAGCTGCCCGGGAGGGTTTCGTTCCCCACCCGGTAGTTCTTCGCCGGATCCAGCCCGGCCAATGGGACCCGTCGTACCCGCGTCGGCAACGTCCCTCGCACGTTACTGTCGCCGGTGTCCCACAGAAACACCACGGACCGGTCGGCGCCGACGTACTGGACTCCGTCTTGCAGTCCGTACGTCGTGCCCTCGACGACCAGGTCGCGAATGTCCTTGTACTGCTCGATGTGCCGGGCAGCAGTCTTCAGCTGGTCGTCGGTCCAGCGCGAGAGATCTGCACCGATCCCCAGTACGCCGGCCATGGCCACATGGAAGCGGAAGTCGAGTGAACGTTCCCGGCCATCGTGGGTGCCCTCGGCGTCGGTCACCCAGGAACTCATCAGGTGCGGAGCGAACCCGGTCCGGAAGCCTCGCTGGATCCTGAGCCGATCCAGCGGAGCCGTGTTGTCACTCGGCCAGAGCGTGTCGACGCGCGCGGCCATCCCGAGGTCGACGCGTGCGCCGCCGCCGGCGCAGCCCTCGACACTGACGTTCGGGTGTTCGATCCGCAGCCGATCGAGGATGTTGTAGAGATTGGTGATGACCTTGCCGTCGAGATCGCGGCGTTGATCACCACTGTCCAGTCGTGGCCGGTTGGCGTCCCACTTGAGATAGCTGATGTCATACGTTGACAACAGTTGATCAAGTGTTGACCACACGAAGGCAGTCACGTCATCACGGCTCAAGTCCAGCAATAGTTGATTCCGGACGAGGACAGGCTCCCGGTCGGGCGTCCGCAGAATCCACTCCGGATGGTCGGCGGCCAACTGCGAGCGCGGGTTGACCGACTCGGGCTCCACCCACAGACCGAAGTCGAGCCCGATCTCCTGGAGCTCCCCGATGAAGCTGCCCAGACCGTTCGGGAACTTGACCGGATCCACCGCCCAGTCGCCGAGACCGCCGGCGTCGTCGGTCCGCCCGGTGAACCAGCCGTCGTCGACCACAAAGGTCTCCACACCGATTCCGGCCGCCCGCCGCGCCAGCTCGAGCTGGTGATCAGCCCGGATGTCGAACTCGGTCGCGAACCACGAGTTGTAGAGCACCTTCGGCGTACGGCGCCTTGACCGTGCGCGCTCGTAGTCGTGGAACACGCGCGCGAGCCCGTCCGCACCTTCCGCGCTACACGCCCCGACCGCCTTGGGCGAAGTCCACGTCTCCCCCGGCGGCAGTTGCAGTCCCTGGCTGGACGAGATCCGCCCAGCCTGAATCCGCACCGTCCCGGTGGTGTCCGCATCTGCGGTCATCTCCCAGGAACCGCTCCAGGCCAGCTGTACGCCGTACGCGAGGTCGCCGTCGATCGCGAGGAAGGGTGAATACGAGTGCCCAGTGATCCCCTGTGCGCTGCCCACCGTGAATCGGCCGCGGTCGAGCGTGATGGAGGACTGCTGGAACTCGCTGTTCCACTCACCCCACAAGTACTTGACCGTGTTGCCCGAAGGCACGGTGAATCCCGCAGAGTCGTGCCGATGCAACGTCAGCGAGTCGGCTCCACCGTTGTGCACTGCAACCCACCGCTCCACCGCGTCACCCTCAAGGCGGTAATGCAATGAGAGGCGGACACCCCGGACGGGGTCGGCGAACACCAACTCCAAACCATCTTCTTCAACTGCCTGTACGAAGACCGGCAGTAGCTCGTCCGACCCGTCTGGTCCGCTCACCACCAGATCGACGGGCGCGGCGTATCTCACTCCCCGCACCGCGTACTCGAGCGGCTCCACGTCGGCGCGCGGAAGGAAGTGTTCGGTTCCTACCGGGGCGACGACTGAGGGTCCGTCGGCAACTGCGTGCGGGCCCCAGGCAATTAATTGGGCCCACTCACCATGCGCCGGGACACCGACGACGTACGAGGTGGTTGCTCCGCGCAACGTCCAGGTCTTCACTTGACGGCTCCGATCGCCAACCCACCGACGAAATGCTTCTGGAACCGGAGGAACACCGCCACCGTCGGGACGGCAGCGATCACGGTACCGGCAGCAATGACGTTCCACGATGACACGAACAACCCCTGCAGACCCAGCAAGGCGGGCGTGACCGGCATCTTCTCGCCGGAGCGGATCACCGTGATCGACCACAACAGGTCGTTGAAGATCCACGTGAACGAGAGTGCACCGAGCGCGGCCATCGCCGGCCGCGTCAACGGCAGGATCACACTCGAGTAGATCCTTCCCGGCCCAGCGCCGTCGATCGTCGCCGCTTCCTGGATCTCCCGCGGCAGATCCCGCATGAATCCATGCAGCACGAACGTGTAGAACCCAAGACCGAACCCGACGTGCACAGCGATCAATGCGATCAATGTGTCGTAGTACCCGATCAACTCAACGAATCGCGAGATCGGGATCAACAGGATCTGCGGCGGCAGCAAGTTGCCCATCAACATCAGCAGCAATACCGTCCGCCGGAACGGGATGTTGTACCGCGCCAACCCGTACGCCGCGATCGACGCCAGCCCAAGACTCAGCAGCACCGCCGGAATCGTCACCAGCAAACTGTTGATCAAGGCACGGAACTCGTCCGCATCTTCCCAAGCCTGCTTGTACGTCGAGAACGTGAACGAATGCGGCAACGACCCCAACCCGTTGGCCGCGACATCGTCGAAGCTCCGGAACGAGATCACGATCACCCACAGGATCGGCGCGATCCACAGGAACGAGACCACGCTCATCGACAGGTGATACCCAGCCGTCCTCAGGCGGTTCACGATTCCTCCTTGAAGGCTCGGATCAGGTAGCCGAGGATCACGGCCAGCGCGAGGATGAAGATGACCACGGCGATCGCGGACGCGTAACCGAGCTGTGTGGACTGGAATGCAGTCGAGTACATGTACGTGCTCAGCAGTTCGGACGAGTGATACGGCCCGCCCTTCGTCATCGACCAGACGATGTCGAACGATCTCAGCGAGTCGATCACGATCACCGACAGCACGACCGAGTTGACGCCCTTCAACTGCGGGATCGTCACGTACAAAGTCCGCTGCCACGCCGAAGCGCCATCAACCTTGGCGGCCTCATACAGCGCTGGGTCAACCGCCTTCAGCCCGGCCAGATACAGCACCATGACATAGCCGATCTGCCGCCATAGCGCCGGCAGAATCACGGCGTACAAGGCAGTATCGGGATCAGCCAGCCACGGCCGGATGAAGTCGCCGAGACCAACCCCGCGGAGGACCGAGTCGACGAGACCGTCCGGCTGGTAGAAGACGCGCCAGATCAGCGCGGTCACCACCAGCGAGAACACGACCGGCGTGAACAGCGCGGCTCGGTAGATCCCGACACCACGACGCTCGCGCTGCAACAGCAACGCCATACCGAATCCGCCGATGACGCTCAGCCCACCGAACAGCACCAGCCAGATCGCCGTGTTCTTCAGTGCGGTCTTGAAGATCGGGTCCGAGACCATGTCCTTGAAGTTGCCGAGGCCAACAAACGTCGGCGCCGACAACCCGTCCCACTTGGTCAACGCCAACCAGAACCCCTGCATTGCAGGCCAGAAAACCCACACCGCTTCCACCACGAACGGCACGAACACGAATGCCAGGATGAGCGGCGAGACCTTCCACGCCCTCTTCGTACGGCGATCGCCACCCCCGCCGGCCTGGTGAGCAGCCCGGTCGGAGGTGGTCACCGCTTCTGCCACAGTCACGCGTTGAAGACCTTTTCGGCCGCTGCCTGCCAGTCCTTGAGGATCTTGTCGATCTGGTCCGGCTTGTCCAGGAACTTGGTGAGCGCAGCATCCGCGGTCGGCTGCAACGCGTCGCTCGAGTCGCGGTTGAAGAACTGGGTGAGCTCGGCGGCGCTCTCGATCATCGCCTTGCCCTTCTGCACCAGCGGGGTGTCCGCGGACTTACCGTCCGGGTTGGCCGGGATCGCCGTGCCGGAGGAGCTTTGGACGTAGATCTCCTGCGCCTCGGCCGTGGCCAGCCAGGTCATGAACTTCTTCACGCCCTCGGGGTCCTTGGCCTTCTTCGAGGCGAAGTAGCCGTCGGTCGGGGCCTCTTCGGCGACCGGCACCGCCGGGTCGATGATCGGGAACTGGAAGAAGTCGATGTCGTCCAGGGCGTCCTTCGGGGCGGAGTCCGCGAAGAAGGTGCCGATCAGGAACATGCCGGTCTTGCCGCCGAGCAGCGCGGAGGTCGCCTCCTGGAAGGGGAACGACTTGCCCTTCGGGTCGAAGTACGGCAGCGCTTCCTGCCACTTGGTGAAGACGGCCTTGACCTTCGGGTCGTCGAAGCGGCCACGGCCGGCCAGCAGATCGCGGTGGAACGGCGCGCCGTTGATCCGGATGTTCAGGTAGTCGAACCAGGCCGAGGCCACCCACGGGGTGTCGCCGAGACCGATACCGATCGGCGGAACGCCCTTGCTCTGAATGGTTTTGCAGACCGCGAGGAACTCGTCCCAGGTCTTCGGTGGGGTAACGCCCCACTTCGCGAAGTTCGACTTGCGGTAGAACATGCCCCACCAGTAGTAGCTGGTCGGCACGAAGATCTTCTCGCCGGTACTGCTGGTCGAGAGCGTCTGCATCGCCTTCGGATAGTTGCCCAGCCCCTCCCAAACGCTTGACACGTCGAGCAGAAGCCCTTTCTTCGCATACGAGTCCGCGACCGAACCGGCGTACCAGGTGTAGACGTCCGGCGGGTTCGCAGACGTCAGGTACGTCGGGAGCTGGGTCCGGTAGATCTCGGACGCAACGGTGTTGAGTTTGACCTGGGCGCCGCCGGTTTTGTTGTAGGCGGCAACAAGTTTCTCCATCGCCCCCTTGGCCTGCACGGCCGACAGGTTGGACTGCAGCGAGAGCTCACCAGTTGCCCGCTGCTCGCGCCGCCGCTGCCCGGACTCGACGCGGTCGTTGCGCATCCGGGGATCAGAGTGGCCGCGCCGAGCAGCCCGAGTCCCTTGAGGAAAGTACGTCGATCTGCTGCCAGACCCGTCATGCCTGAACTCCTGAGATCTGCTCGGCCGGCGTGCCAGTCGAGGGAGTGGTGTGTTGCCGACGATCTTGCGGCGAGCGATCGCAGGTGTCAATATTAATTCGTAAATTACGAGGAAATAGCTTGACGTGATCGGCTGACCACGATCAACTGATGCCTCGTTCATCGTTGGAACGTGCCTGCCCGCATGCTTGGGTGGGGACGGGCGTGTGGAGGAGGTACGGCGTGCGGCTGGCTGGGCGGGTGATCGTGGTGACCGGAGCCGCGTCGGGAATCGGCGCGGCGTGCGCCGCGCGTGCCCTCACCGAGGGCGCGTCGGTGGTGCAGGTGGACATCCACCCGTCCACGGAAGTGCCTGGCAAAGCACTCAGCGTGGTCGGCGACGTGACCTCCCCGGACACCTGGGCGGAGGTTGTATCGCGCGGTCGCGACCAGCTCGGGCCGATCGATGGATTCATCAGCAACGCCTACGTCTCCGACGTGCGGCCAGCACACGAGATGACACCAGCGTCCTGGCAGCGACAGCTCGACGTGAACCTCACCGCGTCGTTCCTCGGATTTCGAGCCCTGTACGACGACTTGGCCGCGCGCGAAGGTTCCGTCGTACTGGTGTCGTCGGTGCACGCGCTGGCCGGCATCCCGGGGCATGCTGCCTACGCGGCAAGCAAGGGCGCGTTGGTGGCGCTGGCCCGGCAGTTGGGCGTTGAGTACGGCGGTTCGATTCGGGTGAACTCGGTGTTGCCGGGGCCGATCAAGACCGCGGCGTGGGATCGGTACGGTCCGGAGGATCTCGAGCGCAGCGCGCGGGCGACCGCGGCCGGGCGGCTCGGGCAGCCCGACGAAGTGGCTCAGGTGGTTGCGTTCCTGCTGTCGGCGGAGGCGTCGTACGTCACCGCTACGAGCATTGTGGTCGACGGCGGCTGGTCCGCTGCGAAGGATTCGGCATGAGGGAGAGTTCTGTGGCGGGCATACAACGGGGACTCCACGGTCAGATTGTGGAGGTGATGGCGCAGCGCATCTTGTCGGGGACGATTCCCGAGGGCGCGACCATCAATGTGCCCGATCTGCAGGCCGATCTGGGCGTCAGTCTGACGGCGGTCCGCGAGGCGCTGAAGGTGCTGACGGCCAAGGGTTTGGTCGATGCGCGGCAGAAGCGCGGGACCTTCGTGCGGCCGCGGACGGACTGGAACCTGCTCGACCCCGACATGATCCGGTGGCACTTCAGCGACTCCGATGTTCGGCCCGAGCTGCTGGAGGAGCTGCACGAAGTCCGCGGCATCGTCGAGCCGGCTGCTGCCCGGCTGGCCGCCGTACGGGCTCAGGATTCGCACCTGGAGGCGCTGGACATCGCGATGGCGGCGATGGAGTCGGCCACCGACGACCTCGCCGCCGTGGCCGCGGACCTCGCCTTCCACCGAGCGTTGCTGGCGGCAACCGGTAATGAGCTGCTGACCAAGATGGAAGTGATCATGGAGACGGGCCTCGCCGATCGAGATCGCCTTGTGCACAAGGTGAAACCGTCCGACGATCCGGTACCGAGCCACCGCCGTGTCCTGGAAGCGATCCGCGCTCACGACCCGGTCGCGGCCGAGCAGGCGATGAAGGAACTGCTGGCCAAGGCCGCCGAGGACCTGCACGAGGTGCGCGGCGCATGAAGATTGAACGCATCGAGACGTTTCTGGTCCCACCGCGCTGGCTGTTCTGCCGGATCGAGACCAGCGACGGCGTCATCGGCTGGGGTGAACCGGTGGTCGAGGGCCGCGCGGAGGTCGTGCGGACGGCGATCGACGTACTGGCTGAGTACTTGATCGGGCAGGACCCGCTGCAGATCGAGCGGCACTGGCAGATCCTCACCAAGGGCGGCTTCTATCGCGGCGGCCCTGTACTTTCTTCTGCTGTTGCCGGACTTGACCACGCGCTGTGGGACATCGCCGGCAAGGTGTACGGCGCTCCTGTGTCGTCCCTGCTAGGCGGTCGGGTCCGCGATCGGGCGCGCGTCTATGCGTGGGTCGGCGGCGATGAGCCCGCTGCCGTTGCGGATCAGGTGGCTGAGCAGGTCGCCGCCGGGATGACCGCGGTCAAGATGAACGGCAGCGGCCGGATCTTGCCGTCCCCATCAGTTGCCGAGATCAACGATATTGTCGCGCGGCTCGCTGCAGCCCGCTCGGCGCTGGGCGACAGCCGAGACGTAGCCATCGACCTCCACGGCCGCGTCGGCGTCGCCGGCGCCCGTCGCATTCTGCACGCTGTCGAGGACTTGCACCCGATGTTCGTCGAAGAGCCCGTGTTGCCGGAGCACATGCTGCACCTGGCTGATGTGGTCAGCAGTTCAACCGTGCCGGTCGCATTGGGCGAGCGCCTCTACCACCGCTCCGAATTCGTCGCGCCACTGAACGCAGGCATCGCCGTGGTCCAGCCAGATGTGTCCCACGCAGGCGGCATCTCCGAACTCCGCCGCATCGCTTCCCTGGCCGATACCCACGGCGCCATGCTCGCCCCGCACTGTCCCCTGGGTCCGATCTCGCTGGCCGCCAGCCTTCAGGTCTCCTTCGCGACCCCCAACTTCCTCATCCAGGAACAGTCGCGGGGAATCCACTACAACGCCACCAACGACCTCACGTCGTACGTCGTCGACCCGACTCCCTTCACCTGGGTCAACGGGCACGCCGAATACAACCCGCTGCCTGGCCTCGGCATCACCGTCGACGAGGCCGCAGTGCGAGCCGCCGACCAGAACGGCCACGCCTGGCGTAACCCTGTCTGGACACAAGAAGACGGCACCTTCGCCGAATGGTGATCATCGACTCCGCCGACGGCGGGAGGTGGACCTCACTCCACCTCGCCGGGCGGGAGTGGTTGTGGGCCGGTCCTGGTCTGCTCGACGGACCTCGTACCGGCCACACCACTTTCACGGACGCGGGCGGGGTGGACGAGTGCTTCCCGACCGTCCGCGGGACGCCTGATCACGGCGGGCTGTGGAACCAGCCGTGGTCGGATTCAGTCACGTATGACGGGACTGTGTTGACCCGCAGGTTCACGACCGGCACCGACAGCGTCACGGTGGATTGCCACCTGACTGCACCGCCCGGCTACCGGTTCACCTGGGCGGCGCATGCGTTGCTGGGCTGTGAGGTTGGGGCAACGATCTCCGCCGAGCCGAGCGAGTGCCGCCTCTACCCCGAGGCCGGGCCTTTCCTCGACAGTTGGCCGTCTGAAGCGCCCTGGGTTGCGACGAATTGGCCGACGCTCGGCCTCGACACCTACGGACCAACAGACGGTACGGCGGTTGGCGCGGTGCTGACCGATTGCCCGACCGCCCGCATTCGCGACCGCGGATCCGAGCTCACGATGACGCTTGCGTGCCCTGGGCAACCAGTTTCCACGGCGCTCTGGCGGAACCAGGGCGGCTTTCCGGACGAGGCGCCGTACCGGAGTTTGGGGGTTGAACCCATGCTCGGCCGCGTCTTCGACCTGGCCGAAGCAGGCCCCGGCGACGCGGCCGTCGTACCGGCAACCGGCGAGCTGGCCTGGCGGCTGACGATCACCGCCAGGCCACTCTGATGTCAGCCGAGCGGCAGGTCCAGTACGACGTTCGGCACCGTCGTGCTGTTGCTCGTGCGGATGCTGCCGATCTCGGCCGCGGTCAGCGCCCGCTTGTAGAGGCGGACCTCATCCATCGAGCCGTCGAAGTGATGCGCACCGTCGATCCGCTGCCCGACGAACATCTTGAACGGACGACCGGGACTGACCGAACCGCTGGGCGAGGCAACGGACGCGACCTGCACACCGTCGACCCAGATCGCCAACGTCGCGGCCTTCCGTTGCAGAGCAACGTGGTGCCAGGCGTTGTCGTTGTACGCCTTGGTCGTCGCCACGACAGCAGTGTTCCCACCCGTGGTGATCAGCCCACGGATCCGGCTGTCGCCTGGCTCGGCCCGCAGCCAGAACTGCGAGTACTCGTTGATGTTGTAGCCCCAGAAGATCGCGTGGTTCCCCGTAGTGGCGCCGTACTTGACCCACGCCATCGCGGTGAAGTCACCGGCACCGACCGCCAGCGATTCGGCGAACGGCAACTGGATCGCGTCATCGACCCCGTCGAGGTCCCGCGCCTGACCGAACTTGCCCGCGACCGACGTCGTACCGCCGCGCAGGTAGCTGTTGTTGCCGAGCCCGGACACATCCGGAGTCGTCGTACCGAGGGGAGCATCCGGGTGCCCGATGTCGTTCTCGGTGAACCGTGCGAACCGGATCTGGTCGCGCGCATCAACGGTCCCGGCCTCCCACAGCAGCCCGATCTCGCCGGTATCGAGGATCGCCAGATCCGAGTAGCCGGACCAGTCGCTGGTGATTCGGGTGCCGTCGGCAACGGACTGCCAGGTCTTCCCCTCGTCGAAGCTCGACCGGATCGTCATGTAGCGGCGCCGCTCCGGATCCGCCGGCCCCGCCATCAGGATCCGGTTGTACTTGGCTCCCTCATCGACCGCCCGCAGCCGCTGCAGCGAGGTCTGAACCGTCGGCGTCACCAACCCGTCGACAGTCTTGTACGGCGCCGTGTAGGTCTGCCCGCCGTCGTTGCTGACCGCGGTCATCCGGTTGACGCCCGGGCCGCCGGCGTTGTTACGCGCCATCGCCAGGATGCCGCCGTCGACCTTCTCCACGACGCTGATCTCCTGCGGTACCTGATCGTCGGTCCGCAGGTCGGTCGCGCCCTTGTGCCACGTCTCGCCCTTGTCGTCGCTGTAGACGAGCTGAGCCGCATCCTTCGTCGCAGCGCCGGTGCCGACGTCGTAGTTGGTCCCCGCGACCATCCGGCCCGCATGCGCGCCGCGCGTCAACTGGATGCCGTGCATCGGCCCGGTCGCGTACCAACCCCAGTCCGGATCGTCGATCTGAGCCCCGATGTTCTTGGCCGTGCTCCAGGTGTGCCCGTCGTCGACACTGCTCTGCACGTACGGCGTCCGCGGGCGGTCCGTCGTCGTACCAGGGTCCATCGTGGTCAGCAGCACGATCTTGCCGGTCTCCTGATCGACGATCGGCACCGGGTTGCCGCGGGTGGCGACCGCGTTCGGATTGGCGTCCGTCCCGGACAGTACGGTCTTGGCCTCCGACCAGGTCCGGCCGTCGTCGTCGGACCGCTTGACCACGAGGTCGATCTCCTGCGAGTCGGAGCACCAGGTGCGCCTGGCCTCGGCGAACGCGAGCAGTGCACCCGTCTTCGTCTTGACTATGGCGGGGATGCGATAACAGCCGTAACCGGCATCCCCCTTGTTGAACAGCACCGTCTGCGTGATCGCGGCAGGCTGGTTGTCGGCCTCGGCGTACATCGGCACGGTCGGCAGCAGCAGACCGAGCGCAATGAGGAGTGGAAGGCGTTTGGGCATGGGCGGATGCCTCCAAATGAACGGAAAGTAAACAACCCCAAGGGTTGCTCTCGCAGTAATTTAGCTTCTTTCTGCCGTCCGAACCAGAGCACATCAGACGTCCTATGTCTCCAGGAGTCCCCATGGACCTGCTAGCCGAACTCCGTACCCGCAAAATCCTCGCGATCATCCGCGCCGATTCCGCCGAGCGTGCCGTCGCCTGCGTCGACACCCTCGTCGCCGCCGGCATCACCGCCCTCGAGATCTCCCTGACCACCCCCGGTGCCGTCGAGGCCATCGCCCAGGTCCGCGACGCCCACGACCCCAGCATCCTGATCGGCGCCGGCACCGTCCTCACGGTTGGTCAGGCCGACGAGGTAGCCGCCGCAGGCGCCACCTTCGTCGTCACCCCCGCCATCACCCAAGGCGCCCACCGGGCCGTCACCCTGGGCCTCCCGCTGCTCTGCGGAGCCCTCACGCCCACCGAGGTAGTGGCCGCCCTCGACCTCGGCGCCACCGCCATCAAGATCTTTCCCGCCAAAGTCCACGGCCCGTCGTACCTTCGCGAACTGGCGGCCCCCCTGCCCCACGCCCCCTTGATCGCCGTAGGCGGCGTGGACGCCAATACCGCGCCGGAGTACCTCGCCGCCGGAGCCGTAGCCGTAGGAGTCGGCTCCCCCCTCCTGGGAGACGCCGGCACCGGCGGCTCCCTAGAAGCCCTAACCACCCGAGCCCACACCTTCCGCACCACCCTCAACGTCTAACCCTTGTGCACCAACCCCATCTTTGAGTACCCACCAGCCATTTCCGGACCGCCAAAACGACTGGTGGATACCCAAAGAAGCTCCTCGTGCACAAAGACACGACGACCTGTCCACGGCAATCGGCCTACCCTCGGAGCACTGTGATGACCGACCTGCTCACCATCGGCGAGACGATGGTCTCCTTGCGCACCCCACGTGCCATGCGTCTTGGTGGCGAAGCGCATCTGTCCATCGCCGGCTCCGAGACGAACGTCGCGATCGGGCTGGCGCGGCTCGGCCACACCGCCACCTGGTTAGGTGCTGTAGGCAACGATGAACCCGGCCGGCTGATCGAGCGCACGCTCAGAGCCGAAGCCATCGGCACAGCTTGGATCCGCTTCTCCGACACGGACTTCACCGGGTTCATCGCGTTCGACCAGCCGTCGCACGACATCACCCGCGTCAGCTACCACCGCCGCGGTTCCGCCGGCTCCACCCTCACCGTTGACGAATGCCTCGCAGGACTGGAGGCAGTCCAACCACGTCTCCTCCACGTCACCGGCATCACCCCCGCGCTCTCAGACACCGCCCGCGCCGCCGTACTGGCGACAGTGCGAGTCGCTGCAGCGAACGGCGTACAGGTCTCCCTGGATGTGAATTACCGAGCCCGCCTGTGGTCTCGCGAGGACGCAACCGCCCTCCGCGAACTCCTCCCCCACATCCACACCGTCTTCGCCTCAGACGACGAGCTAGACCTCCTCACCAACGCCACAGACCCCGTCGCCGACCTCCTCACCACCGCCACCGAGGTAGTAGTCACTGCCGGCAGCAAAGGCGCCTGGTCCCACACGACAACCGGTACCCGCCACAGCCCGGCTCTCCCCGTCACTGTCGTCGACAGCATCGGCGCCGGCGACGCGTTCGTCTCCGGCTACCTCTCCGGCACCCTCGACGACCTGTCCTCCCAGGACCGCCTCACCCGAGCCACCACCTCAGGCGCCTTCTGCGTCACCGCCCTCGGCGACTGGGAATCCCTCCCCACCCGCCAAGACCTGACCCTCCTGACCCACACCCAAGGCACCGCCCTCCGCTAGTACTCGGAGCCCCGCCGGAACGCCGCGCGCACCGCTACCGCAAATCCCATGTCTCCACGGTATCGGCGAAGGCGGCGAACGTTGCGGCCCTGGGCGGCGCCACCTGCGTCATCAGTACGGCGCCGAACCCGGACTCGGGATACGAGTACCAGAGCGTCCCGAGCCCACCGGCCCATCCGTACCGAGCCGGTCCCCCACGAACCTGCACGCCGTACCCC
>NZ_SMKX01000195.1 GCF_004349055.1 Kribbella antibiotica | reverse complement strand
GGACGGGGCTCGGGGGCCAAGGATGCGGGCACCTCGTCCGCTGTCCTCAGGAGCCGGAATGTCCAGATCGAGAGTTGCGTCCTTGCTGATCGTTGCGCTGACCGGGGCGGTGGCCGGGTTTGTTCCGGCTACGGCTGAGGCGACGCCGACCTGTCTGACCGGAAGGCTGGAGTACTCGCATTACGACGCCGAGGCGGGGACCCGCAAGCCGCTGGTGACGCAGGCGGCGCGCAATGCGAACTGGGAGTTGTGGGGGAAGGTGACAGCGGGCTCTGCGGCTACGCGGCTCAGTAGCGGGATCACGGCGGTGGGCGATGGCGCGTTCAGCGCATGCCACCAGGGCCGCGTCGCCGAGGTCTATGTGAAGTTTCTGTCGGCCAGTACGACGATGTGGCGCGTCATCAAGAGTGAGGGAACTCAGGCGCAGTACAGCTTCGAGTCTGCACACAAGACGGGGAGTCAGTCGCTCGGGACAGTGCGGGTACCGGCGAGCATGCAGCGGGCTTGGACGATTGTCGACACGCTCAACGCGCTGTACTGGAAGCGAAACAACCCGAGCTCGGCTTGCTGGACGAAACACCAGGAGACCGGCGCTTGCGACACGCTAACCTTTGTCTGGGAGCAGAACCGTACGGACTCCGGCTACTGGGACTACCCCGACACGAACTACGTGATCCTCGGCCAGAACGAGCCGGACAGCAAGCACACCATCCTGCACGAGGCAGGCCACTGGCTGCAGTGGCAGTTGTACGACCATGCGTTCCCGCGGGTGTCCGGCTGCAACCCGCACTACATCGAGCAGGCGAGCTCGACCTCGTGTGCGTGGACCGAGGGGTTCGCCGACGCGGTCGCGGCGTACACGCTGGGTGACTACCGCTACGTGGACGACAGCGGCGCGAGCACCAGCCTCCGCAACGACCCGGACACAGCCGACTGGGATGCGGGCGACAAGGTCCAGGGACGGGTGGGCAGCTCGCTGCTCGACCTCTGGGCCCCGGACGGACCGGACGGCGGTAACTGGGACAGGACCATCGAGCTGATGAGCGACGAGTTCAGCCAGAACTTCCGTGAGTACTTCGTCAGCGACCGGCCGGCGGGCGGTCTGAGCACCACCGGACCGGCCCGCACCATCCTCGGCTCGCACACGATCACCTACTGAGTCAGGCCGGTCCCTATATTCGGTGCATGGATCTCGAACTGCGGCATCTCCGCGTGCTCTGCGGGATCGCGGATGCGGGGAGCGTCTCGCAGGCGGCGACCAATCTCGGGATGTCGCAGCCGGCGCTCACCCGCTTACTGCAGCGCCTGGAGCGCCGGGTCGGCGGCGAACTGTTCAGCCGCGGTACGGCGGGTGTCGTACCGACGTCACGCGGCCAGGAGTTCGTCCGCCGAGCCCGGATCGTCCTGCTGGAATTCGACGAGCTGAGCGCGGACGCGCCGGCGCCATCCGGTCCGCGAGCGTTGCGGATGGGCACCAGCCACCTCGCGTACGTCGACACGCTGGCCGGTCGGCTGGACGCCGTACTGGCTGGTTGGGACGTCTCGTTGCGGATCGAGGCTTCGAGCGTCGTACTGGTCCAGGCCCTGACCCACAACCAGTTGGACGCCGCGGCGATCGGGATGTCGGCGGATCAGGAGATCCCGCTGCCCCCGCAGCTCGCCCAGCGAACGGTCGCGGCCGGTCTTCCGGCGGCCATCGGGCTGGCTGCGGACCACCCGCTCGCGGCATCCGACGAGGTCGAACTGGCGGACCTGGCCGAGGAGGCATGGATCAGTCCTCCAGGTCCTGAAGACGGCTCGCTGGCCTCGCTGCGTGCCGCTGCCCGGCGGGCGGGTTTCACGCCACGGATCAAGTTCGAATGCCACGGCGGTGGCGGCCGCCAGCTGATTGCCTCCGGTCGTGCGGTCCAGTTGGTGGAGCCGACCACCTGCTCGGCCGATGGCATGGTCGTCCGCAGACTGGCCGGTGAGCCGATCCACCTGTCCCTCGTCCTCGTCTGGCGCCGCGACCGCGTCACTCGCGCCCAGTCCGAGTTCCTCTACCAAGCCACCAGTACCGCCTACGCGACGCACGCCGAGGCCGCCGCCCAGCTCTGGTGGCAGCGCCGGCCGTAGGCGTGGTGGTGCCTTGGCACTGGTCTGTCAGGAAACGGCTAGGTGGTTGGCGGGGTGGTGCGGAAAATCGGGGCACTCGGCCGCACCGCCCAAAGCGGCCCGTTCTCCGGAGGACGCTTTATGCGATCTTTCATCTCCCGCCCCCGCGCCTTTGCCGTGTTGCTGGCCGGTGGGGCACTTGCTTTCAGCCCGCTGGGTGGTACGGCCACCGCTCAGTTGCCGGTCGCGCAGACGGCCAACCCCTGTGTGACGCCGGCTGAGGGGCCGGCTGCTCGTGGTGGGTTCGGGAAGGATCACCGGGATCTCTCCCTGCAGGAACAGCAGTCGATCGAGGCGAAGACCGCCGCGCTGGTGAAGGCCAAGGCGGCGCGCGGGCTGGCGCCGAAGGCAGGGAAGCTGGCTGCGGCCACCGTGCCGGTGTACATCCACGTGATGCGGAGCAGCAGCGGTGCCGGTGATGTCACCGCGACCCAGATCAGCCAGCAGATCACCGAGCTGAACCAGAACTTCGCCGGTGGCGAGTCGGGGCAGGCCGCGAACACCGGGTTCACGTTCACGCTGGCCGGGACGTACCGGTACAACAACGACACCTGGCACACCGACGGCCAGAGCACGACGTACCGGGCGCAGACCCGCAAGGGTGGCAAGAACGCGCTGAACATCTGGCTGGTCAACTTCTCCTACCTCGGGATCGCGACCTTCCCGTGGGACTACGCGTCGAACCCGAGCATCGACGGGATCCGGGTGCAGTACACCTCACTGCCGGGTGGTTCGGCGACGAACTTCAACCTCGGCAAGACCGCGACGCACGAGGCCGGGCACTGGTTCGGGCTCTACCACACGTTCCAGGGCGGCTGCACGAGCACCAACGACTCGGTCAGCGACACGCCTGCGCAGAGCAGCTCGTCGAGCGGCTGCCCGACCGGCCGGGACTCCTGCTCGCTGGCGGGCGTGGACCCGATCCACAACTACATGGATTACTCCTACGACTCCTGCTACAACCAGTTCACCCCGGGGCAGAGCACCCGGATCAGCAACATGTGGACCGCGTACCGGGCATGACCGGAACAGGCAGCCCAGATGACGCCTGCCCCATCGGGCGTCTAGGCTGCCGCCGATGCGTTTGCTTCTGACGGCCTGCGCGACCACCGCACTGGTGGTCGCGCAGCCGCTGACAGCCTCCGCTGCCGGGCAAGGACCCGTCGGTGGAGCGCTGATGACAGCGAAGCCGACGGTTGTCGCCACGGGGGCGACGCCGCCGGTCGTCCAGGCGTCCTCGTACGTCGTTGCCGATATCGACACCGGCGACGTACTGGCCGCGAAGGCGCCGCACGCGAAGTTGCGCCCGGCCAGCACGCTCAAGACGCTGACCGCGCTCGTACTGCTCCCCCGCCTGAACAAGTCCGACCAGATCATCGGGACCGACGGCGACGCCCAGATCATCGGCAGCAAGGTCGGCGTGTCGCCGGGACTCAAGTACACGGTCAATCTGCTCTTCGAAGGCATGTTCCTGGCCTCGGGCAACGACGCTGTCCACGCGCTGTGCGAACACGACGACGGCGGTACGGCGGGAACCATCCAGCGGATGAACGCCAAGGCCAAGGAGATCGGCGCGCTCGACACACACGTGACCGACCCGACCGGGCTGGACACGGATGGGCAGTACTCCAGCGCCTACGACCTCGCGCTGTTCGCCCAGGCCGGGCTCGCGCGGCCCGACTTCGCGAAGTACGCGTCGACGAAGTTCACGAACTTCCCGCTGACGACCCAGGGCACCTACCAGGTCGCCAACCAGAACAAACTGCTCTTCAAGTACGACGGCGCTCTCGGCATAAAGACCGGATACACCACCCTCGCGCGGAACACGTTTATCGGAGCGGCCCGCCGCAACGGCCACACCCTGGTTGTGACGATGATGAACGCCCCGCACGGCGTCACCGAGGACGCCAGCAACCTGCTCACCTGGAGCTTCGAGCACTACGACAAGCTCAGCTCGGTCGGCACGCTCGTCAAACCCACCGCACCCCCGAAGGCCGCCAGCGCAGCCGACCAGCCCCAGGCGGCCGGCGAGATTCAACCCGAGCGCCCGCCAGTCGGCAAGCAGATCCACACCGTGAACTCGTTCTTCGTCAGTACGCCGGTCTGGCTCTGGGCCGCACCCCCAGTGCTGCTGCTAGGCCTGTTCCTGCGCCGACCGCGCCGACGCCGCCACTAACCCGCCGTACCGGCATGAGCCGCCAGCACCAGCTCCGCGACTGAACCCACCGGGTCGCGCCGACTGAACCCACCGTGTCCCGCGCGAGTGAACCCACTGGCCGTCCCGCGCGAGTGAACCCACTGGCCGTCCCGCGCGAGTGAACCCACCGTGTCGTGCCGAGTGAACCCACCGGGCGGCGCCGACTGAACCCACCGGGCGGCTGACACGCGAGTGTGCGGACTGTGTCGCTGGATATCGATTTCCGGCGACAAGGTCCGCACACTCGGCGGAAAAGGAAGGCACCTTCGCAGGGTGGGTTCACTCGCGGCGGCACGCTGGCGCCACTCGGCGGGACACGGTGGGTTCACTCGGCGGCATGCCCGGTGGGTTCACTCGGCGAGACGCCCGGTGGGTTCACTCGCGGGACGAGTGCGGGTTAGCGGCGTACGGAGCGTGCAGCTTTTGCCAGCTGCACGGCGATGGTCGTCGCAGCAATCCCCAGTACGGCGCCTGCCGTGACGGCGACTGTGTCGGCGCGCTTCTGCGGGATCGGGACCACCTTGTAGCGCTTACCGGGCGGACCGATCAGCAGCGGTTCCTCGAGGGACATGCCGGCCGGGAGCGGGGCCTCGGCGATCCGGAGGCGGGCGCTGTCGTCGGCCTCGCGCGCCATCTTGTCGAGGGTGGCTTCCTTGGTCCACGCGGCGATCAGCATGATGACGCGGGTCATCAGATAGATCCAGACGAGCAGTGCCAGCGGAAGGGCCAGGGCGCCGTACGCCGCGTTGGAACCGAGCACGTGGGACACGTACACGTTGCCGAGCTTCTGAGCCAGGTAGAACACGATGCCACCGGCCAGCGCGGCGATCAGCATCACCTTGCGGGGCAGGATGATCCGCGGCAGCGCGGTCTGTAGGTAGAGGAAGAGCAGGGCACCGGCCGCAATTCCGACGACGAGGCTGATCGCGTCCAGACCCCAGTTCGCAAGCCAGGTGCCGTCCAGGTCGGCCGCGGCGACGATGCGCTTCGACAGTCCGGTCAGGATCGAGGACGCACCGGTGCCGACGGCACCGATCACGCCGAGGCCGATCAGCGCGCCGAGGTCGGCGAGCTTGAGCTGAATCGCGTTACCAGGCTGGTCGTCCAGTTCGTGCATCGAGCGGATCGAGGCGCGCAGTGAGTCGATCCAGCCGAGACCGGTGAGCAGCAGCGAGATCCCCGAGATCAGCCCGATGGCGCCTGCGTTGGCGATCAGTGAATCGATGTTGATGTTCTCGCCGACGCCCGGCAGGTTCTTCTTCAGCGCATCCTTCAGACTCTGCACCGCCGAAGAGCCGAGCAGTGGCCCGGTGACGGCCGCGGCCAGCACGATCAGCGGGAACAACGACAGGAAGCCGAAGAAACTCGTTGCTCCGGCCAACCGGTTGCCCCGGCGATCGCCGTACCGCTGCCAGGCGCGCCAGAGCTGGGTGCGCGCGAAGCGTGCCCAGACAGCCTTGATGTTCATCAAACTCCCCGTACCCAATCGTATTCCGCCCCCGGGAACGGAGTCTCAGCCTGTCAGGGGGAACGACCGCTGCGGCCGCCACACGCCGTCCGCGCCGTGTTCGTAACGGTCGAAGGCCGCGACGTCGAAAGCGCAGTCGTACTCCGACAGCGTGTCGTACGCGCGGTCGAGCGCAGCCTTGTCGAGGTCGTGAGCGACCGTGACGTGCGGGTGGTACGGGAAGCGCAGGTCCACCGCCAGCGGGCCGGACCGGACCTGCGACTGCAGCACCTCACACGACGAGATGCCCTCGGCCAGCGGCACGAACACCACCGGCGAGATCGGCCGGAAGGTCGCCGTACCGCGCAGGCGGATCCGGAAGCTCGGGAATCGGGCGGCGACCTCGAGCAGGTGCTCGTCGATCCTGGCCAGATCCTCGTCGGCGACCTCGGTCGGCGGGAGGAGCGTCACGTGGGTCGGGATCGAGGCGGCCATCGGGTCCCCGAACTCGGCCCGGTGCTTCTGCAGCTCGGTGCCGAAGGGTTCCGCAATCGGGATCGCGACCCCGATGGTCGCCACTACAGACCCGCCGCGGGGACGAAACCGAGCTTGTCGTAGACGCGGGTCAGCGTCCGCGAGGTGACCTCGCGGGCACGCTCGGCGCCACTGGCCAGGATCGCGTCCAGCTGGGCCTTGTCGTCCAGGTAGGCCAGCGTCTTCTCGCGGAACGGCGTCACGAACTCGACCACGACCTCGGCCAGGTCCTTCTTGAAATCGCCGTACCCGCGGCCGGCGTACTCATCCTCGAGCTCGCTGATCTTCTTGCCGGTCAGCGCCGAGTAGATGGTCAGCAGGTTCGCGACGCCGGCCTTGTTCTCCGGGTCGAAGACGACGTCGCGGCCCGAGTCGGTGACCGCGGAACGGATCTTCTTCGCGCTCACCTTGGGGTCGTCGAGCAGGTCGATGATCCCGGCCGGCGAGGACGACGACTTGCTCATCTTCGAGGTCGGGTCCTGCAGGTCGGCGATCTTCGCCGTCTCCTTGACGATGTACGGCTCGGGCAGCCGGAAGGTCTTGCCGAAGCGGTGGTTGAAGCGGCCCGCGAGATCCCGGGTCAGCTCCAGGTGCTGGCGCTGGTCCTCGCCGACCGGAACCCGGTCGGCCTGGTAGATCAGGATGTCCGCGGCCTGCAGGATCGGGTACGTGAACAGGCCGACGGTCGCCCGGTCGGCACCGCCCTTGGCGGACTTGTCCTTGAACTGCGTCATCCGGCTGGCCTCGCCGAATCCGGTGATGCAGCCCAGCACCCAGCCCAGCTGCGCGTGCTCAGGCACGTGCGACTGGACGAACAGCGTTGACCGCTCCGGATCGATACCCGCTGCCAGCAGCTGCGCGACCGACCTCCGCGTCCGCTCGCGCAGCGCCTTCGGCTCGTACTCCACCGTGATCGCGTGCAGATCGACCACGCAGTAGAACGCCTCGTGGTCGTCCTGCAACGCCACCCACTGCCGCACCGCCCCGAGGTAGTTGCCGAAGTGGAAGGAGTCCGCCGTCGGCTGGATCCCGGACAGCACCCGGGGGCGCCGCTCGGTTCCGGCTGCGGAGGGGTCAGGCGCAGCGAGGGACATACCCCCGATTCTGCCAGCGCCCCGGTCCTCTTTCACACCGGGGCGCCTCCGCGAGTCATAACTCGCAGATGATGATCGATCAGGCGTTGGTCGCCGGGTTGCCGTCGACGGCGGCGGCAAGCTTGGGGACGAGCTGGTCGAGGACGATCGGCAGGCTCAGGACCGACACGAAGCTGGTCGCGCCGTACAGGTCGTTGTCGTAGTTCTCCTCGATGAAGATGCCACGGGCCTCGGTGGTGGCCTTCAGGCTCTTCAGCAGCGGGTCGGCCTTCAGCTTGGCGGTGCCGCCCTTGGTCGGGAACCAGACGACGGCCTGCTGGTCCAGCAGCGAGACGTTCTCGGTGCTGATGTTGGCGCCAAACTTGTCACCGACCACCTTGGCCATGTCCGCGGGCATCACGAAGCCGAGGTCGGTGAGGACCTTCGAGCGCGGGTCCTGCGGGCCGTAGACGAAGTAGCCCTCGTACGGCGACGCCATCAGACCGGTCTTGCCCTTGAACTCGGGGTGCGCGGCGCGCGCTTGCTCGAACTTCTTCTCGACGCCCGTCACGAGCTCCTCGGCGGCCTTCGGCTTACCGACGGCCTGCCCGACCGTCTTGGTGACGGTCTGCCAGGTGACGCTGTAGTCCGCGCCGCCATCGGCCGGCTGGGCCACGGTCGGGGCGATCGCCTCGAGCTTCTTGTAGTCGGCAGCCGTGATGCCGGAGTACAGGCCGATGATCAGGTCCGGCGCCAGCCCCGCGACCTTCTCGAACTGGATGCCGTCCTTGTCGCTCAGCACGGTCGGCAGGGCACCGCTGCCAAGCTTGGCCTTCGCCCACGGGAACAGTGCTCCCGGCTTGTCACCGAACCATTCGGTCGTCCCGACCGGTACGACGCCGAGCGCAAGCAGGGCGTCCTGTTCGACCAGGCCGACCGCCACGACGCGCTTCGGCGCCTCCTTGATGACGGCGTCGCCCCACTTGTTCTTGATCGTGACGGGGAACGCCCCGGCCTCGGTCTCACCCTGCGCGGACTGGCCCGCAACCGGCGCGTCCTTGGACTCGGCGCCACAGGCGGTCAGGGCAAGCAGCGGTACGACGAGCAGGACGAGCGGGCGCAAGAGACCGCGCATGGAAACCTCACAGGGAGTGAATGTTTAGGTTGTCCTAACCTAACCTATTCACTCCCTGTCACCAGAGGTGAACTGCTTACTTCACGCCGCCCTGGGTGACGGAGACCTGCAGCTGACGCTGGAAGATGATGTAGACGACCAGCACCGGCGCCACCGTGATCACCACGGCCGCGAACAGGGCTCCGAAGTCCACCGCGTAACCAGCCTGCGAGGCGAACGACGCCATGCCCTGCGAGAGCACGTAGTTGTTCGAGTCGGTGTTCAGGGCCACCGGGAGCAGGAACTGGTTCCACAGGCCGAGGAAGTTGAAGATGGCAACTGATGCCATCCCCGGCTTCGCCATCGGCAGCATCACCGAGAAGAACGTGCGCCACTCCCCGGCGCCGTCGATCTGCGCCGCCTCATAGATCTCGCCCGGCAACTGCTTGAAGAAGCTGTGCAGGAAGAAGACGGTGAACGGCAGCGCGAACGCGACGTACGTGATGATCAACCCGGGCAGCGTGTTCAGCAGCGACAGGTTCTTCAGCACGAAGAACAGCGGCACGATCGCCAGGAAGACCGGGAAGGTCAGACCGGCCAGCATCGAGTAGTAGATCAGCCGGTTGCCGGGGAACGTGAACCTGGCCAGCACGTAGGCGCACATGGCGCCCAGGACCATCACCAGTACCAGTGCGGCACCGACGACGATCACCGTGTTGAAGAAGTAGCGGCCGATCCCGGCCGTCGTCCAGGCGTTGACGTAGTTCTCGAAGTGCAGCTTGCCTGGCAGCGACAGCGGGTTGCCCAGGACCTCCTGCGTCGACTTGAACGACGACAGCACGGTCCACAGCAGCGGCAGGATCACCAGCAGCGACCAGAGGATCAGCGCGATGTGCGCGGTCACCGCGACGCCGCGGCCTTCCTTGGCCCCGCTGGAGGGAGCCCGGGCCGCGACGGCCCGCTCAGCGGTGGTTGTCGTCATCGCCGTACCTTCACTTTCCGCTGGTCACGCCCGCCGGTCAGGGCGTTCACCGTGAAGACCACAAGCGCGAACAGCATCGTCACCGCGGCCAGGACCACGCCCATCGCCGTCGAGTAGCCGAACTGTCCCTTGCTGAACGCCGTGGTGAACAACTGCTGAGGCATGACCAGGGTCGAGTTCTGCGGCCCACCGCCAGGGTTCAGCGCCTGCATGTAGACGAAGGCGTCGAGGGCTGCGATCCCGAGGTAGACGTAGGCCGTCTGCACGTTGTCGCGAATCAGCGGCACGGTCAGTGAGATCGCAGTCCGGAACCGGCCCGCACCATCGATCCGGGCGGCCTCGAACACCGAGGGGTCGATGCCCCGGATGGCGGCGATGAACAGCACCATGTAGAAACCGACGGCACCCCAGATCATCACGAACATCGAGGCCGGCATCGCCGTCCGGGCGTCGCCGAGCCAGGCGTAGTTCTCGAACCCACTCAGTCCGATCTTGGACAGTACGGCGTCCAGGATCCCTGAGCTCGGGGTGAACACCTGGGCCCAGATCAGGCCGATCACGATCGCCGGGATCACGTACGGGAAGAACGAGACAATCCGGTAGAAACCGGCGTTCTTCAGGCCCCGAACGGTTCCGGTGCCCGAGCCGCCGATGGTCACCAGCGTGGCCAGGGTCAGCGACAACACGATCGTGACGATCGGTACGACGATCGCCAGCAGCACATTGTTGCGGACGGCCTTCAGGAAGATGTCGTCGTGGAACAGCTTCACGTAGTTGTCGAGGCCGACGAAGTTCATGCCCGAGGAGAACCCGGACCAGTCGGTCAGCGAATACCACAGCGCCTGGACGAACGGCGAGACCACGAAGATCACGAAGACCGCCAGCGGCACACCGAGGAACACGACCATGAAGCTGACGCGGTCGAAGGTCAACGGCCGGCGACGCCGGACGACGGACCGCTTGGGTCCACCGTCCGGCACGGCCTCTTGCGTCATGGTCACTTGGTGACCGGGATCTTCTTGACGGAGCTGTCGTTGCGCACCTTGTCCGTGATCTCCTGCAGCCCCTTGGTCAGGGCGGCCGCGTCAGCCTGGCCGGACAGGAACGAGTTCCAGACCACGAGCTGGTCGGTGTTCATGCCGTACAGACCGAAGACCTGGTAGTCGAAGATGTTGGTGCCGGCGGCATCCAGCATCGCGGACTGCGACTGCAGAGCGGTCGAACCGAAACCGTCGGCGGGCACCAGGCCCTTGACGATGGTCGGCGCGAGCCGCGTCTTGGCGAAGTTGGTGGCCGCTTCCTTGGACAGCATGGCCCGCAGGAGCTCCTTGCCGCCAGCAACGTTCTTGCCCTTGGCCGGGATGATGAACGGCTCGCCGGCCGCGCTGCGCAGCGACTCGTACGGCAGCTTCGGGTTGGCCGTCAGCGTCGGCTCCGGGATGCCCTTCATGTTGAAGCCGGCCTTGGTGGCCTTCTTCATCTCGTTCTCGATCCACGAACCCGACGGGTACAGGATGGCCTGCTGGTCGTTGCTCCACTTCGCCTGCGCGGCGGTGAACTGGGTACCGGCGCCACCGGGCACGAAGTAGCCGGCCTTGACCATCTTCTCGAGCGCGGCGAAGATGCCCTGGAACTGCGGCATCGACCAGCAGTTCTCCTTGAGGTTCTCCAGCGCCAGCCGGACCTCGTCGCCACCCTCCTTGATCGCACCGTCGACGGCCATCGTGTGGTAGTAGGTCGCGGCTTCCTTGCCCCAGGCAAACAGGTACTTGCCCTTGGCCTTGGCCTTCGCGCCCAGGTCGAGCAGGTCGTCGTAGGTCTTCGGCGGCTCCCAGCCGTTCTCCTTGAACAGGCTGTCGGAGTACCACAGGCCGTACAGGGTGAGCACGTAGTTCATCGCGATGAACTTGCCGTCGAAGGTGCCGGGGATCTTCGCACCCGGGTACAGGGTGTCGGCGATCTTCGTACCTTCGTAGTTGTTCGCCTCGAAGATGTCGTCCAGCGGGGACAGCTGGTCCAGGATCGTGTTGAAGCCGATCTGGTTCGCGCCGGAGTTGTCGATCAGGTCCGGCGGGTTGCCACCGACGAAGCGCGGCTGCAGCTGCTGGGCGATCTGGGTCGACGGGGCGACCTTGAACGAGGAGCCGGCCCACTTCTTCTGCGCGATGTCGGCCGCGAACTGCACGTAGTCGTAGCCGTAGCCACCGTTGAAGATGATGGCCTCGACGGTCGCCTTGTCCGCCAGCCCGAACGGGTTGTCCGCGGACTTGTCGGCACCGGTGTTACTGCCGGTCTTGTCGTCGCCACCACCGGCGGCACAGGCTGCCAGCAGCGTGCTGCCACCGGTGGCCAGCAGCGTGCCGACCGCCGCGCGCTGCAGGAACAGCCGTCGCGACAGGGGGTTGGGAGTGGTCATGGGTCCCGCCTTCCGAGAGTGTTTCAGGCAGTACGCCGGATCCGGCCGGCGTACTGTGCTTCGAGGGCGTTGTTGTGCTCGTCGCCGCCCGGGATGTTTGCCGACAGGTAGACCGGAGGGGTCTCACCTGCCGCGGTAAGCCGGCGCAGAGTTTCTGCTACCAGCATCTGCGCAATCAGCGCTGCCGTGATGGAAGACACGGCGCAGACCTTGCCACCCCCTGGCAAGTCCAGCACGGAGTCGCCGTACGGCGCGTGGTTGTCGAGGACGACATCCGCGAAGTCGATGAGTTTCTTGCCGGACGGGTGCCGGGAGTCGACACCCGCGGTGTGCTGCAGCGAAGTGATCGCGATCAGCGGGTGGCCGTGCTCCTTGACCACGCTGGCGAGCTCGACGATCGAGCCGTTCACGCCGGAGTTGGAGGCGATGACGAACAGGTCGCCCTCGCGGGCGGCGGACAGCTCGTAGAGCTTGCGCGAGTACGACGGGTCGCGCTCGAGCTCGGCGCTGCGCAGCAGCTCGGCCGGTTCGCCGCCGAGCAGGACGAGGTCCCGCAGCGCGATCCGGTTGCTGGCAATCAGTCCGCCGGCGCGGCCCGCGATCTCCATCGCGAGGGCCTCGGAGTGACCGGACCCGAAGGCCTGGATGACGCCGTTGGCCCGCAATGAGGTGGCGAAGAGGTCAGCCGCCTGCTGGATCGGTCCGTCGATCTGCGCGGTCACGGCGGCGAGGATCGGGGTCAGGGCGTGAACAAAGTTCTGCGCGCTGACGCCGGTGTTCGCGCCGGGCCCGCCCTGGTCACTGCTGGCCATCTTCGGCCCCACCCCTCGGTTCTCTCGGTGCTGCGACACGCTCTAGTGCTCTTTTCATGCCGACAACTGCGCAAGTTTGCGGTTTGCTGGACAGAACTTTTCTCAAGTGGCAGCTAAAGTCAAGGCTCATCTTGTCACGACCCCCAGATCGGGACCGTTGTGTGACCTTGCGCACTGGTGCCCATTACGGCCCCTTTCGAGCAGTTTGGAGCATTGCGTATGTCGGTAGAACGCCCGCTGCCGGAACCTGCGGACTCAGTGGTCTTGGCGCCAGCCACAACTCTGGTCCTGGGCGGTGACCTCGGCGGTACCTCCACCCGGATCGTGATCGCGGACTCTGAAGGCAACGTAGTCGGCCGCGGGGCCGCTGCCGGCGGAAATCCGACCAGCCACCCGACCACCGCCGCGGCCAACTTCGGGCAGGCGCTTCACACCGCTTTGACCGGGGTCGACCCGGCCCGCGTCGAGGCCGCCGTGATCGGGGCAGCCGGGGGCTCGGCCCTCGCCATACCGGAGGTGAAGGCCCAGTTCGACGCGGCCTGGTTCGGTGCCGGACTGTCGGCCGAGGCCGAGTTCATCGGCGATCTGGAGGTCGCTTTCGCATCCGGTACGGCGGAACCTGACGGTCACGTGCTGATTTCGGGCACCGGAAGTAACGCAGGGTGGGTCCAGGATCACCGACTGGTCCGGACCGCCGGCGGCCACGGCTGGCTGCTCGGCGACGAGGGATCCGGCTTCTGGCTCGGCCGTGAAGCTGTGCGCAGTGTGCTGCTCGCGTTCGATCTGGAGCAGCCGCTCGGGCTGCTCGGCGAGTCGGTCCTGACAGCTTTGCTACCGGACCACGATCCGGGCGTGTTCGCGCAGCGTGACGGCTTCGATATCGTGCGCAACGGCGTGATTCGGGTGGTGAACAACCGCCCACCGGTCCTGATGGCCGAGTTGGCGCGGACTGTGGTCGCTGCCTACGAACACGGCGACCAGACCGCCCAGGCCCTGGTGAAACGCGCAGCCGAACTGCTCATTGAGACGGTCGGCCGGATCAGGACAACGAAGGACACGACCCCGTTGATCCTGGCCGGCAGTGTCGCCGGTGAACAATCTCCGGTCGGGCGCCTGCTCCGGGTGGCCTTTCACGAGGAGTTCGCCGGCGAGATCCTGACCGCCCGGGACGGGGTCAGCGGCGCGACCTGGCTCGCCCTCGGCGCCCTCGATCCCGCCCTTGCCACCGAGGCCAATCACACCCGCTTGCTCAGCTAGGAGCCGAAAGGGTCAGTTTCGACGTATCGCTCGGCATGGTTGAGGCCTCTACTTAGTGTGAGTGACATGTTCGAGACCGATCTGCGGCTTCAGTGCGGGCGCGCGCTGCGTGTTTACGACAGCGCGCCCGGTGACGATGCCCGGCTGCCGGTCGTGACGCTGGGCGTTCCGACGGATGATCTGCACGATGTCGGCGAGTGGCTGGGGATCCGCTGGATCTCCTGCGACGTACCGGCGACGACCGCCGCCGATCTGACTGTCGTCGTCGACGCGGCCGGCGTCGAGGGTTTCGCGCTGATGGGTCACGCGGACGGTGGCGCGCTAGCCCTCCGTACGGCGGCCCTTCTCGGCGACCGCGTCGAAGCGGTCGTCACCTTCGCGAGCGCACTGCCCGCCGACTTCATCCTGGTCGCGATCCAGACCCCGGTCCTGCTCTGCCACGGCCTCGCCGACGACGTCTCCCCCGCCGAGAACAGCCTCTGGCTGGCGAGCCGGCTCGAACTAGCCACCCTCGATCTCCACCCAGGCGCCGACCACCACTCGATCCTCGCCCAAGCCGAACCCGCCCTCGAGTGGATCCGCGACCACACCGGCTAGCCCCACCGCCATCTTTGGGTACCCACCAACCACTCCGAGCCCCTCAAAACGGTCGGTGCGTACCCAAAGTCGCCCCGCGCACCCAAAGTCACCCCGTAGGCCCAAAGAGCAGCCGACCCACCTTTGTGCACCTGCCAACCACCCCGGCACGTCTTTGAGTACCCACCAACCGTTCTGAGCCGGTGAAAACGGTTGGTGGGTACACAAAGTTGGCGGTGGTGCACAAGGTTGGCGGTGGTGCACAAGGTTGGCGGTGGTGCACAAAGAGCAGGGGGCGGCTCTTTGGGGGCGTTCGGG
>NZ_SMKX01000194.1 GCF_004349055.1 Kribbella antibiotica | reverse complement strand
GGGTGGGGTCGGGGTACTCGGCGGCGGCGTTGAGGAAGGCGCAGCCCCGGAAGGCGTCTGAGGTGATGCCGGCGGTGATTGCGCGGGCGACGGCTCGGATTTGGTCGGCCGGTACGGCGGTGCTGGCTAAGGCGGCGTCGATTCCGGCGCGGTCGGCCCGGTGGGCTGCCTGGAGGTAGGCGACGACCAGGTCTTCTTTGCCGGCGAAATGGCGGTAGAGGGTCGCGCGGGTGACTTTGGCCTCGGCGACGATGCGGTCGATGCCGACCGAGTGGATGCCTTCGGTGTAGAAGATCTGCGTTGCGGTGCCGAGGAGTCGCGTGCGCGCCTCGGAAACCCGGCCCTGAGTTGCCATGGTTCCGAGCGTAACAGAGAAGGTAGAACGTTCTGTCTTGACAAACAGTGGGTGCAGCCGCGATGGTGAATGAGGCAGAACGTTCGGTCTCTTTCATTGGTTGGAAGGCACACCTTGACCACCATCGACACACCCCTCACCATCGCCCCAGTACTGCGCCGGTTGTACTTCGGGCGGTTCGGCTTCGCCATCGTCTGGGCGGTGCTGGTATTCACCACGAAAGCGCAGCTCGGGCCGGCCGGTGTCGCTCTGCTCGTGCTCTATCCGCTGGTCGACGTCGCCGCGGCGGTCATCGACAGTCGATCTTCGGGACGGAACCGCGGGCTGTATCTGAACATCGCGATCAGCCTGGCGGCCGCGGTCGGGATAGCGATCGCGGGAGCTTCCGGCGTACCGGCCGTCCTTCGGGTGTGGGGTGCGTGGGCGGTGCTTTCCGGTCTTGTTCAGCTGATCGTGGGCGCCGGCCGGCGGCGGCTCGGTGGGCAGTGGCCGATGATCGTCAGCGGCGGAATCTCTGTCCTGGCTGGGCTTTCGTTCATCGTCGGAGCCTCCGCGGCCGACCCGTCACTGACCAACATCGCCGGGTACGCCGTCCTGGGCGGAATCTTCTTCCTGGTCTCGGCGATCCGGCTCGGCCGCACGTCAGGCTGACAGCGGCTCGGTCGTCCAGGTCCAGCCGTCGTCGGTCTGCGTGAAAGTCCACGCGAGCGGTTCGCCGGTCTGCAGATAGGCGATTGCCGGTACGGCGAGCGGCGGATAAGGGAGGTTGGCCAGGAGTGTCGCGGCTTCGGCGGGCGGAAACCAGCCGGCCTCGAGGATCGCACCGTCAGGGTCATCGACAGCGAACGCGTCATCCGCGACGGTCACGGCGTAGTTCCAGGCGTGTGAGACGACCTCACCGCCGACAACCGCGGTGGCTTTCCAGACGAGCCGCATGTCGCCTTCCAGCGCCTTCAGGCCGGTCTCTTCAGCCAGCTCTCGCACCGACCCGGCCTCCGGCGTCTCTCCGATCTCAACGGTCCCGCTTGGAAGACTCCAGTACGGCGCATCCCACGTCTCGTACTGTTCGCGCACTAGCGCCACCTGTCCGTCGTATGTCGCGATCACTCCGCCAAACCGTCGTACTGTCATGGCCCTACTCTCTCCTGCTGGTCGAAGATGCGGAACCCACGTTGCAGGTAGTTGCGAAGCGCGTGGGGGTGGTCGCTGGACGAGGTCTGCAGCCACACACGTGTGGTGGGTGTGTTCAGCGTCCAGGCAGTGCGCGTGACCGCTGTGAGAAAGGCAGCGCCATAGCCCTTGGACTGGACCTCCGGCACCAAGCCGAAGACCACGATGCCCACCACCCCGTCCGCTTCGACAGACAGCTCGGCGAAGCCGGCGGGAGCGTCCCTGATGGTGGCCAGGTAGGTGTGGATGCCGGGTTGGGACAGCTCGGCGGTCCACTGGGCCGTGGTCCACCCTGTACGGCCGCTGGGTCCCAGGGGCGCCCAGATGCGCTGGTAGAGGGCCTGCACCTCCGAGGCCGCAGCAGTGGGAGCCAGCGTGATGGGCGAGGGTGGTGGCTTGCCTGGGAGTAGATCGTCGGGTGAGGTCATCTCCAGGCAAATGATCACCGGGTGAGCGTATCCGGAAGGGGAGTGTCCGGAACTGGTTTTACGGTGTTGGTATGAGCGAAGCATCGTGGGAACCGCCGTTGGCGGGTAGTGAGGTTGAGCAGGTGCTGGGAGCCTTGGAGCGGCTCCGGATGACGTTCCGGTACAAGGTGGACGGCCTGGACAGTGCCGGGCTGCAAGTGCGCATCGGGGCGTCGAGTATGACGCTGGGCGGGCTGCTGAAACACCTTGCAGCTAACGAGGATTACATGTTCACCGTGAAGCTCCGGGGCCTCCCGATCGGGGAGCCGTGGACCAGCAACGGCTGGAGCGACAACAACGACTGGGAGTTCGAGTCGGCGGCCGATGACTCGCCCAAGGAGCTATATGCGTTGTGGGACGGCGCTGTGGCGCGTTCGCGGGAGCGAGTGGCCGCTGCGTTGGCGGAGGGCGGCATGGATCTCCCTGCGCACATCAGTTGGCCGGATGGTCGGCATCCGAGCTTGCGGCGCTTGCTGTGCGACCTGATCGAAGAGTACGGGCGCCACACCGGCCACGCGGACCTGATCCGAGAGGCGGTGGACGGACGGGTCGGCGAGGACCCGCCTGTCGGCTGGGTGCCGTCAGCTGAGTAACGGCGCAGCCTACGCGCGCTTGAGGGTCCCGTCAGCTGCAATAGCGACCGTCGCTCGCACTGCGCCCACCTGCAGATGGAGCAGGGTCTGGCCGGCCCGCTGGCTGGTGGTGTAGCGGACAGCCGCAGTGGCCTTGGCCGGCACGATGACGGAGAGGATCGACGCGGTCCGCCCTGAGCGGGTGAACCCGACCACTGGTGCGGCGCTGCGCTTGTCGATCGTGCGGTAGTGCCAGCTCGACTCAACCTGGGCCGGCGCGGTCGGTTCGCCGTACGGGACCTGTAGGAGCACGGTTTTCACCGTGTCACCCGGTCGCTGCGCCACCACCGAGCCCTGACCGTACGGCGTCACCTGCTGGCCTGCAGGCAAATGCCACAAGGTCTCGTACGAACGCCGCACCGCAGACGACCCGCGGTCGAGCACCACCATCAGATCCGGGTCCTTCAGCACCAGTACGCCGCGCGTCCGCCCCGCATCGCGCAGTTCGTAGTACTCAGACGTCTCCTGCACCACAGACCGCGTCAACCGAGTTGCAGAGGCCCCAACGCCCGACACTGTCATCACGTTGTGTGCAGACGCACCCCTGGCCCACCGCTGCCACTCATCACCCTGGTAGCCGGCATGTCCACCGTCAATCAGCACGTCACGGCCCAGCGAGGTGTACGTGAGCGACATGTGGTCGTCGTGCCCGTGCAGTCGCCGTACCGGCCCAAACCTGATGCTGTACGTCGATTCCGCGCCGAAGGGCCGCTCGACGCCCCACCCCGTCCGCCCAAACACGTACCCGGCGTCAAAGACTCCGACCCGCTGCACAGGTCGAGTCCCACGAGTCCCCAGCGTCCCTGCGTACTCCAGCGGCGTACCCGCCACCGGTGCGGTCTTCACAACCTCAGAGTCCCCGAGCTGATGCAGATAGCCGAGTGAGTTCGTCGCCAGCGCCAGCCAGTTCGCTAGCTGCTGCCGCCGCGCCTTGATTGTCGGGCTGGCCTCAACCCCGCACCTCCCCAGTACGTCGATCGCTCGCCCCCAGAGCGAGTAGTTGTACTGCGCGTAAGCCGTCGACTGCTCATTCGTCGACCCCTGCGCGTCAATCGCGGTCTTGATGCCCGCAGTGAGCCGATCGGCCGCAGTCCGCTTCAGCTCCGCACGTCCCAAGGTGCAGCCGACTCCGAACAGCGCCAGGCTCTCCTCGGTGCCATGGTTCCAGTCACCACTCCAGTGCCGCTGCAGGTACTGAGAATGCTGTAGCAGCGCCGCGTCGATCCACCTGTACGCCGGTGGGAGCCGGCCGACGCGCAGTCCGGACTGCACGGCCTGGCGCAAGCAGATGAGCACATTGGTTCGGTGCATGGTCGACTCGGTCGCACCGGCGTCAGAGCGCCACGGGTACGGGTTGTCGCGCACCCAGTCGTGAGCGATCGCGTCAACGCGTTGCAGCGCACGCTTGTCGCCCTTACCGGCCGCCCGGATCCCTTGCCCGAGCCAACGCAGCGAGTGCAGCCACATGTACCAGCTGGGGTTGTCAGCCGGGTTGAGCCGCCAGTTCACGTCACCATGCCCATCACCAACCCGGTACGGCGGTGTGGTCCCCCAAGCGAACGTGTCCCGGTAGAGGTTGCCCACTGGGTTCGGCCGCTCGATCCCGGAGTACGGCGCGCAGGTGTAGGCGTTGCTCGGCGTAGACGCAACCGGTGCGGACTGCTGGACCACAGTAGGGACAGGCTTCCGCAACGGCTCAGACACCCGATCCGGGACTGCCACAGACCCAATCACCACAGCAGCAGCCACAACCACCGCGGCGGATCGGGTGCCCGCGGCCATTAGCTCTTCAGCGCCTGGGCGATCAGCGCGTTCCGGGCCTTCTGCCCGGCCGGCTGCGTGGTGTGGATCCCGTCCCGCAGGTACGCCCTGACCTGACCCGGTCGCGCCGACAGGAACTCTGACCAGCGCACCACGTGCAGATTCCGGTGTCGTGCGGCCGCCCGGTCCAGTGACTTGTTGATCAGCACGCTATTGGCCCGGTCGGCCGACTGAACGGCCGCCGAGGCGTCGAACCGCCCCGCATGCACGTTCACCCAGTACACCGTCCGCTTCGGCCCGGCGATCTTCATCGCCTGCTCGACCTCGGTCGCGAAAGCGGACGGCTCGAAGATGTCATTGCTCCCGACCGCCATGACGATCCGGTCCGGCAGCCCGTACTCCCGGGACCACTCCGCCAACGCATCCACCGCAGCAGACGCCGGCTGTCCCGACCAGTCGTGCACGGCAACCGGCGTACCGGTCTGTGCCGCCACCAGCTTCTCCAGCGCCGGCCCATCCTGTACGGCGATGCTGTCGCCGAACATGAACACCCCGTCATCGCGAACCGCGGCGCGGATCTTCGCCACGCTGGAGATCCGCCGGCTCAAGTTCTCCCAGGGCCCCAGCCGCCCAGAACCGGATTGCCCCGGCTCGGTCACCGGGAACTCGGGCGCTGGCGGCGGGCTAGGAGCCCGCGAAGGCCGCGGCACGGACGGACTGGGCGTCGGCGTCCGGTCGTCGCCCGAAGGAGCCTCCGCAGCGGCCACATTCACCAGCGGCTGGTCGGCATCCGACCCGGCATTCACCACCGCCATCGTCGTACCGCCCAGCAATGCCACCGCTGTCAGAGCCCCGCTGAGCGCCATCCACGGACCGGTAATGAGCCTCCACGGACCGACGAACAGCTCGCGGCCCGCGTCCCGACGACTCAACCCGCCCTCCACAACTCAAGCTTCCGACCGCCCTAACTTACCCCGTCCGGGCGGGCAGAAGCCCCGTCACTTCAGGACATCCGCACCAGCGACCCGCCGCCGGTGACCCCGATGGACGTCTTGACGCCGTCGACAGTGAGGTCGATCACGTACGTCGTACCGGACATCCGGGTCTTGTAGGTGACCGCTCCGTTGGCGCGGGTCGGGACGATCAGCGACAGGATCGACACCGACTTCCCGGCCCGGGCGAAGATGACCGTGGAGGCCGCCTTGCGGGTGGTGATGTGCGGGAAGTGCCAGCCCTGGATCGGGTTGGTCTGGCCGGTCTTCACCAGCGTGGAGCCGGCTGGCAGAGCGCCCTTGTAGGGGATCTGGAGGAGGACTGTGCGGGTGTTGTCGCCGGCCTTGGTGGCCACAGCGGCCGCGCGGCCCGAAACGGTCGCACGCTGGTCGGACGGCAGGTGCCAGAGGGTCTGGAACTGCTGTGCGGTCTTGGCGGTGCCCCGGTCGAGGGTGACGACGACATCCGGCTTGCGCAGGATCAGGACCGCGCGGGTGCGGCTCACCCCGGCGGCGGGGGAGTCAGCCATCTCGTAGAAGTCGGCGTTGTCGCGGATCGACGATCGGGTCAGCTTGGTGATCGGATTCGTGTCGGCGAGCTTCGGCGTCGTCATCACGTTGTGCGCGGACGGGCCGACGATCCAGGTCCGCCAGTCCTTGTTGGCGTAGCCGGCGTACCCGGTGTCGTTGAGGATGTCGCGGCCGCGGGCCTGGTAGGTGATCGCGGTGTGGTCGCTGTGCCCGTGCAGGGCGCGCTTCGGCCCGAACCGCAGGCTGTACGCCGACTCTGCGGAGAAGGGGGTGGTCGCGGAGCCCCAACCGGAGCGGCCGAACACGTAGCCCGCCGAGTAGATCTTCACGCGGTCCTTGGGGGCCGTGCCGGACTTGCCCTGGGTGGCGGCGTACTCGGCCGGCGTACCGACGATGTTGTTGGTCTTCACGTACTCGGTGTCGCCGATCTGCTGCATCATGCCGAGCGGCGTGGTGGCGTGGGCGATGAACGTCGCCAGCAATGCGCGCCGGGTGCTGATCGTCTTGCCCGGTTCGACGCCACAGTCCTGCAGCGCCTTGGTCGCGCGGCCCCAGAGCGAGTAGTTGAACTGCGCGTAGCCGGTCGCCTGCTCATTGGTTGCACCCTGGGCGTCGATCGAGGTGGTGATCGCCTTGCCCAGCCGCTCCTGCGCGGTCTTCATGTAGTCACTGCGGTTCAGAGTGCACCCGACACCGAAGAGAGCGATGCTCTCGTCCGTGCCGTGGTTCCCCGCCCCGCCCCAGTTGGCGGTCATGAACTTGGCGTGGTTGATCAGCGCCGTGTCCAGCCAGGCATAGCTGCTCGGCAGCTTGGTGACCTTGAGGTTGCTCAGCACGGCCTGCCGCAGGCAGATGAGCACGTTCGTGCGGTGCATCGTCGCCTCGTGAGCGGCGGCGTTCGCTTTCCACGAGTACGGGTTGTCCTTCACCCAGTCCCGGGCGATCGCGGTCACATGGGTGAGCGCGGCCTTGTCACCGTTCTGGGCCGCGGTGATGCCCTGACCGATCCAGCGCAGCGAGTGCAGCCACATGTACCAGCTGGGGTTCTTGTACGGGTTGGCCTTCCAGTTGATGTTGCCCTTCCCGTCACCGACCTTGGTCGGCTTGAACTTGCTCCAGATGAAGGTGTCCTTCATCACCGCACTCAGCGGTACGGCGTCGTCGATGGTGCTGTAGCCGGCGCATTTGTAGCCCCCGACAACAACTGCCTGCGCCGGAGTGGGTGCGAGCAGAAGCCCACCCACTCCAGCCGTTGCGAGCGCAAGCGAAAGTACACGTCCGAGCACGGAATCCCCTAGCCCCTAGCTGCTCCCCAGCAGCAACCCAAAGTTCTTGTCACCTCCTCCGATGCTCGGTTCGGCGGAGAAGTTGTGAGTTGCTGCGGGCAACTTCGAACTAGGAGCTGCGTTCGGCCTCGCTGCGCTCGACGCAGAACTCGTTCTGCTCGGGGTCGAGCATGGTGACCCAGCCGGGTCCCTCGGGCTTGCGGTGGTCCTCGTGGATGCCGGCGCCGAGCTTCTGCAGCCGCTCGACCTCCTCGTCCCGGGTGCGCTCGGTCGGCACCCAGTCGATGTGCACCCGGTTCTTCGCCGTCTTCGACTCCGGGACCTTGATGAACAGCAGCCCCGGCACCGGCGCGGGCGCCTCGACCAGGACCTCGTCGTCCCCGGGCTCGTCACCCTCGCCCAGCGGCCAGCCGGTCGCGGTGCTCCAGAACTGCGCGAGTTCGTACGGGTTTTCGGCGTCGATGGTGATGTGTCGCAAGATCATGACCAGACCCTAACTCCGAACGCAGGGCGTCTGGTCAGTAACGCAATGGGGTTGATGGGTTCGGGGTCTCGCGGACTGTCGGCAGGCGGGTCTAGGGTGCGGCCAAAGGGTGGTTTCGGGCAGGGGGAAGGGGGAGTTCTGATGGCGTCTCGATTGAATCCGTACATCCAGTTCGACGGAAGTGCGCGGGAGGCTCTGGAGTTCTACCAAGGGGTGTTCGGCGGTGACCTGACAACGAGCACCTTCGGTGAGTTCGGCGCCGGCCACGGCCCCGACGACGACAGCAAGCTGATGCACGGCCAGCTGGAGACGCCGAGCGGCTTCACGCTGATGGCCGCGGACACTCCGCAGGGGATGCCGTACAACCCCGGCGAGAACATCTCGATCAGCCTCAGCGGCGACGACGGTGACGACCTGCGCGGCTACTTCACCAAGCTGTCCGACGGCGGCAAAGTCACCGTCCCGCTGGAGAAGCAGATGTGGGGTGACGAGTTCGGTCAGCTTGTTGACCGGTTCGGCGTCAACTGGCTGGTCAACATCAGCGGCAGCTGACCACACACCCAGGCAGACAGCGTTTCCCGATCAGGATTTGGCCCCTCGGCGACTCAGCCCCCGAGGGGCCCTGTCCTTTGCTAGTGGCAGGTAGGAGTAGACGTGGGCGACGGTGTGCGGCTCACGGACGGACGGTGGATCGAGCTCTGGGACGGTGGCGCACGAGCCGGTACGCCGGTGCTGTTCCTGGCCGGCTGCCCAGACACCCGGCACGCGGCCTACCCAGGTGATGAAGCCGCGCGTCGACTCGGCATCCGGCTGGTGGCGATCAACCGGCCCGGCTACGGCCGCTCGACCAGTCACCCGTCCACCCATGCTTCGGTAGCCGACGACGTCGTCGCGGTGGCTGACGCCCTCGGGATCGAGCGATTCGCCGTGATGGGTATGTCGATCGGCGGCCCGTACACCGCTGCCAGCGCAGCACTGCATCCCGAGCGCGTAACCGCGTTGGCCGTGCTGGCGAGTCCGGCGAGCGTCCCGGAGCTGGATCCGCCGTACCATCGCGACGACCTCGACGCCGACCGTCAGGCTTTCTTCGACCGGCTGGCCCGAACCTCGCCCGCGGAAGCAGCCGAGCTGATGCGCCCCGACTTCCTGGCCTATGTCGCCCAACTCAACCCCGCCGACCCCGACGACACAGCCCTTGTACGACGCTTCCTGGCCGAGCTCGACCCGCATGACGCCAAGGTGTTGCGCGGGGCGACCGGTGCGGTGGCCGGCCTGAAGCTGGGCTCGGACCAGGCGATAGCCGCTGGCATCCGCGAAGCGTTGGTGAATCCGGATGGCTATCTTCGTGATGCCGCAATCTCCTTCCGTACTTGGGAGTTCCAGCCCGAAGCAGTTCGTTGCCCAACGCACCTTTGGTACGGCGAACTCGACGCGAACGCCTCGGTACGCAACGGGCACTGGCTCGCCGAACGAATCCCTCCAGCCACCCTCGTCATCCACCCGCAGACGACCCACCTAGCCGTCCTGCAAGAGCACTGGGTGACAGTCTTAAGTGGTCTCGCGGAGAGCGGCAGCTGAGCGGACGAGCGCCGCGACCGCCAGGGATCGGCTGCTCGGTCGCCACGCGATCAGGGTCGTGACATCCGGCGCGTCGACGACGGGTACGGCGACGTGCTCGGGCCACTGCCAGGCGCGGCTGGAAGCGGGGATGACGAGCAATGTCTTGCTGAGCGCGACCAGTTGAGCCAGTTGAGACTGGGTGTGGACCTCGGGGCCAGGCCCGTCCGGGTACGACCCGTCGAGCTGCGGCCAGCGGGCGATCGGCAGGTCCGGCACGTTGCTGACCTCGGCCAGAGTCAGTTTCTCGCGGGCTGCGAGTGGATGCTTCGCGGGCAGGATCGCGACCTGGCTCTCGGTCTGGAGCTCCTCGGTGTCGAAGCCGGCCAGGTCGTCGTACGGGTGATGCATGATCGCCACATCGGCACTGCCGTCGCGCAGTAGACCGGCCTGCTCGCTCACCTCGCAGAGCAGAATCTCGATGCTGTCCTTGCCCACGACATCGAGGAGCCGTAGCAGCAGTTCGTGGGATGCACCGGCTTTGGTGGCAAGGATCAGCGGCCGCTGTGGATCCGCCGCCCGTCGAGTCCGCCGGGTCGCGGCGGTGATCGCCGCGAGGGCGGTCCGGGCTTCGTCGAGCAACACCTGGCCGGCGGCGGTGAGGGTCACGCCCCGTCGGTTCCGGGTGAGGAGCTCCACTCCGAGTCGATGCTCCACTTTGCCGATCGCCCGTGACAGCGGCGGTTGCGCGATCCCGAGCCGCTCGGCGGCCCGGCCGAAATGGAGTTCTTCGGCGACCGCCACGAAGTACCGGAGCTCGCGGGTCTCGAGATCGTCCACACCAGCAGCCTACGCGCTGTGATACCGGTGGGGTATCACAGCAGAGTCGATCGGTCTTGGACGCCGACCGGGCACCTGGCCAAGCATGGGTGGTGTGAATGAGACCAAGACCGCGCTGATCACCGGCGCGAACAAGGGAATCGGCTTCGCCATCGCGCAAGGCCTCGGAGCACTCGGCTACACGGTCGCGGTCGGAGCCCGCGACGACGTCCGGCGGAAGGAAGCGGTCGAGCGGTTGGAAGCCGCCGGTGTGAAGGCGTTCGGTGTCGCACTCGATGTCACCTCGGACGAGAGCGTTGCCGCGGCCGCCAAAGCTGTCGAGCAGACCGCCGGCCGACTGGACGTCCTCGTCAACAACGCCGGCATTGCCGGCCCGATCGCCGAGGGCGCTCAGGATCCGACGACACTCGACCTCGAGGTGCTGCGCGCGGTCCTGGACACCAACGTCTTCGGCGTAGTCCGGGTGACCAACGCAATGTTGCCGCTGCTCCGCCAGGCGGACTCGCCGCGGATCGTCAACCTGTCCAGCAACATGGGCTCGCTGACTCTGCAGACCGGGCCGATCCTGGCCGCCTACGCGCCGTCGAAGTCGATGCTCAACAGCATCACGGCCGTGTACGCCCGGCAGTTCGCCGACACGAACCTCATCGTCAACGCCGCTTGCCCCGGCTACGTCGCCACCGACTTCAACGGCCACCACGGAGTGCGGACCCCGGAGGAAGGGGCCGCGACCGCCATCAGGCTGGCCACGCTGCCGGATGACGGACCCCGCGGAGGCTTCTTCGACGACGAGGGAATCGTCCCCTGGTAGGCGGAAAATCAGGTTCGCCGCACCGGGTCGGCGGGCTAGCTTGAGGGCATGGGACACAACGACGTGCTGCGCGATCCGATCCTGCACAACAACTGGGCGACCAAGAGCCTGATCCGCTTCTGCCGCGCGCAGGGGCTGTCGGCCGAACAGCTCGAGGTGACCGGCGTCGGGACGTTCGGCGGGATCGTCGCGACCCTGCACCACATCGTGCGGTGCGACGGGAGCTACCTTCGGCGCATCGCCGACCGCCCGCTCGACTTCGTGGACAGCGACAACGCCCCGGACTTCGACCTGCTGGAGCAGTGGAACGACGAGGCGGGTGCCCTGTGGGAGGAGTTCCTCGCCGGGCCGATCGATGTCGAGCGGGTGATGATCGTCGACGACAACACCCGGGGCACGCGAGTGGGGATCTTCATCGCGCAGGCGCTCAATCACGCCAACCACCACCGCGAGCAGGTCTGCGCGATCCTGACTGGCTTCGGCATCGAACCTCCTGACATTCAGGCGTGGGAGTACGCCTGGGAAACCGAACGAATCTGGGACCTTCCCGCCGGCTGACCTACTCGCCGGCGGTTAGAGGTCTGCGGACTCCGGCACAGGGGTCAGCGCGGTGCCGGAGCTGAACCAGTTGAGGATGTTCTCGACGACCAGATTGCCCATGGCTATGCGGGTCGGGACGGTGGCCGAACCGACGTGTGGCAGGAGCACCGCATTCGGCAAGGTCAGGAGGTCCGGGTGGACCTTGGGCTCGTGCTCGAAGACGTCGAGCCCGGCCGCAAAGATCGTTCCGGTCCGCAATGCGTCGACCAACGCCTGCTCGTCGACGACCGAACCGCGGGCGACGTTGATCAGGATCCCGTCCGGCCCCAAGGCCTCCAGCACCTCGGCGTTCACCAGGTGGCGGGTGGAGTCCCCGCCAGGGATCACGACGACCAGGGTGTCGACGTTGCGGGCCAGCTCGACAAGCGTCGGGTAGTACTCGTAGTCGACGTCCTTCTCGCTGCGGTTGTGGTAGGCAACGGAGATCCCGAACGGCGCCACCCGGTCGGCGATAGCCTGCCCGATCCGGCCGAGCCCGAGGATGCCCAGGCGGCGGCCGCTCATAGTTGCCTTGGTCAACGGATAGGAACCGTCCTGCTGCCACTTGCCGGCGCGCAGGTAGCGCTCGGCCTGCGGTAGCTCGCGCACCGTCATCAGGAGCAGCCCGAGGGCGGTGTCCGCGACCTCGTCGTCCAGAACACCCGGGGTGTTGGTGACGACGACGCCACGTTTGGCAGCGGCGGCGGCATCGATGTGGTCGTAACCGACGCCGAAGCTGGCCACGATGCGCGCCGCAGGCACCTGATCCAGGAAGGCGTCGTTGATCGGCGTGCCGCCGGTGGCGACGGCAACGATCTCGTCGCGGCGGGCGGCGAGGACCGCATCGGGGTCGCTCTCCTCCCAGAGCCGGATCAGCTCACAGTGACCGCTCAGGCCCTCGGCGACGGTGGCATGCATCGGTTTCGGCATCAGCACGACTGGTTGTCCCATGCCTCACATCCTCTGCGACAGAACCCGCCCGGACCAGGAACCCGGTACGCATTTC
Source organism: Kribbella antibiotica (assembly GCF_004349055.1). Classification (GTDB taxonomy): domain Bacteria; phylum Actinomycetota; class Actinomycetes; order Propionibacteriales; family Kribbellaceae; genus Kribbella; species Kribbella antibiotica. Next base: position 2,470 of record NZ_SMKX01000194.1, on the reverse strand, counting down.
CCAGGCACTGGACAGGAACTCCGTCCGAGTTCACCTTCGGATCGATGGGAGTAGCGGACAGTCGCTGTCCGCAATGCCGTTGATGCTGAGAGACATGAGTGAGCACAACAGCAACACAGCGACTTTCCACACCTACCTCAGCTACCGCGATGCGCCCAGCGCGCTGCGCTGGCTGGAGAAAGCCTTTGGCTTCGAGACCACGCTGGAGTACCCGGATGAACAGGGCGGCATCGCCCACGCAGAGGTGCGGTACGGCGGCGTCGCCTTCATGCTCTTCACCGACCACCTGGGCTACGACCGGCCGGTGCGCAAGGAAGACACCGTCGGCCAGGGCCTGTATATCGGCGTCGACGACCGAGAGACGGTAGATGCGCTGTACCAGCGCGCCGTGGCGGCCGGTGCAGAGACGGTCTGGGAGGCGGCCGCCAGTGAGTGGAACTATCGTTTCCGGGTCGCGGATCCGGAGGGCTACGAGTGGACCTTCGGAATTCACCGACCCGGACTATCCGTCGCGTCGTAACTCAGCCGAGGTTCAGGTCGGCGACGGTCACTGGTTGGCCGGTGATCAGGGATTGGTTGGCAGCGATGCCCACGGCTACGGCGCGGATGCCGTCGTTGATATCTGCTGCGCGGGCGAGTGGATCGTCGCCGGGGCCTTGGAAGAGGTCTGCGTAGAGGAGACGGTCGCCGCCGCCGTGGCCGCCGGCGGCTTGAGGAATCTCTACCTCTACCGCGGCGGTCCAGTGCTTCTGGAGCACCAGATGTTCGCCGTCGGAGCGGATGTCGCCAGTGATGAGGTTGCCGGCGGGGTAGCTCGGGTCGATGTGGGCGTCGATCACTGCTGCGCGTTCGACGACGGCTAGTTCGGCGCGGCCCTCGGTGCCGTTCACTGCGACCTTGTAGCCCTCCCACGGGGAGTGGGCGTTCAGGGAGTAGCTGAGGCGGGCGCCGTTGGCGTACTCGGCGATCACGGCCAGGTTGTCCTCGATGGTGATGCCTGGGTTGAAGACATCCTGGTCGCGGAGGTAGCCGTCGTACTGCTCGCTCTCGTAGTAGAGGCGGCGGTTGTCGTCGCTGGCGCGCAGGTCGAGCAGCCAGGGGTCGTTGCCGGGGTTGTCGACGGTGCCGCGGGGTGGGCGTGGGCCTAGGCCGCGGGCTGCTGCGTTCTGGTCGCCGTAGAAGGACAGAGCGCCGGAGGCGAAGACGCGAGCTGGTTCAGATGCGATCCACCAGTTGACGAGGTCGAAGTGGTGGGAGGCCTTATGGACCAGGAGTCCGCCGGAGTTCTTCTTCTCGCGGTGCCAGCGGCGGAAGTAGTCGGCGCCGTGCCTGGTGTCGAGCACCCACTGGAACTCGACGCTGGTGACGGTGCCGATCGAACCGTCTGCGATCAGCTGGCGCAGTGCGCTGTTGCGGGGCGAGTAGCGGTAGTTGAAGGTCACCACGACGGACTTGCCGGATTCGGCCATCGCTGCGGCGATCTGACGGGTGCCTTCGGCGTCGATCGTCAGGGGCTTCTCGACGATCACGTCGGCGCCGGCTCGAAGGATTCGCGAGACGACGGCTGCGTGGGTGTAGTCGGGGCTGGTGACGATCACCCGGTCGACGGACTGCTCTTTGACCATGCGTTCCAGGTCATCGGCGCCGTACTGCGGGAGTGCGGGGCCGCCGAGCTCTTCGACGTACTGCTGGTGGAAGGCGAGGCGGCCCGGGTTGGGGTCGAGGAGCGCCACCAGTTCGGCGTCGGCGGGGTGGTCCTGGAAGATCGCGCGGACGTATTCGCGGGCTCGGGACCCGGTTCCGGCGACGGCGTAGCGGCGGGGCATGGCGTTGGCCCTTCTGCTCTACTCGGGGAGGAATCTACTCGTGTAGACCGTATCATCGGGAGATGCCGTCGTCTCCTGTCACGCGTAATGACGTCGCCCGGTACGCCGGAGTGAGCACGGCCGTCGTGAGTTACGTGGTGAATGACGGGCCGCGGGCGGTGTCGCCGGGTGCGCGGGAGCGCGTGCTTGAGGCGATCCGAGTGCTGGGGTACCGGCCGAACGCGACTGCGAGGGCGTTGCGGACGGGGAGCACGCGGACGTTCGGGCTGATCACGCCGGACGGTGGGAATCCGCTGTTCGCCGAGCTCGCCAAGGCGATCGACAAGGCGGCAGCAGCACGCGGGTACGTCGTACTGCAGACGAGTGCTGATGGTGACGCGGAAACCGAGCGGGTGAAGGTCGCGCAGCTCCTGGCGCGCCAGGTGAGCGGACTCGTGCTCGTGACACCGGCCGAGGCGCCTGACCTGGCTGGTGCGGACGTGCCCGTCGTTGTCGTCAACCGCGTGCTGCCGGGCGTGAGCTCAGTAAGCCCCCGCTACCGCGAAGGTGCACGAGAGGCCGTCGAGCACCTAGTCGGGCACGGGCACACCCACATTGCGCTGGTGATTGGTGAGGTGGCGCGGGGTGGGGTGTCTGAGCGGGAG
>NZ_SMKX01000193.1 GCF_004349055.1 Kribbella antibiotica | reverse complement strand
CGAGCAGAGCTTGTGGGGCGGGGTGAACGACTACGACAACGGTCTTGCCGGCGTTGACGACAATGCGTTCGACACGTCGATGACCGGCTTCGGGTCGTTCCGGAACTTCGGAGACCTGTACGTCGAGTTAGGTGGCGGGGCAACCGAGCTGACGGCGCCGGGTGGGCCGTACGAGTCGTCCTCCGCGGAGACCGCGCAGCAGACGATCGACGGGCGCAGCGACACCAAGTGGTGTGTGAGCTCGCCGCCTGCTGCGGTGGTGTGGCAGTTGGCGCTGCGGACGGCGACCAGCGTTGCTGGGTACGCATTGACCAGTGCGAATGATGTGCCGGCCCGGGATCCGCAGGCCTGGGTGCTTGAGGGGTCGAACGACGGGCAGGCGTGGACGGTGCTGGATCGGCAGCAGTTGGCCGGGCCGTTCAGCACGCGGTTCGAGACTCGCCACTTCGCTGTCGCGACACCGGCGTCGTACCGGCACTATCGCTTTACCTTCACGCCGGTGGCCGGCGTGAGCCACTTCCAGGTCGCTGAGATCGCACTGGATGGTGTTGACTCGCACGAGGCGCCGCAGTTCACGGAGTACCGGCGTTCGCTCGACCTGGTCGGTGGTGTGCACAGCACCGAGTACGTCGACGAGCAGGGCGTGCGCATCCGCAGTACGGCGTTTGCGGGGGAGGTGCTCGTCCTGCGATACACCGGTCAGCTGTCGGGGCGGGTGTCCTTGCTGGCCGGTCAGGGCGCCAAGACGACCGCGGACCGGACGACGCTGCAGTTCAACGGTGCCATGGGCAACGGACTGCGGTACGCAGCCGAGGTTCGCGTGGTTACCAAGGGCGGGTCGGTGTCGACGGACGGCACGTCGATCGAGGTAATGGACTGTCGGGAGCTGGTGCTCTATCTGGATGGCCGCACCGACTATGCGATGTCGGCAGCGAACGGCTGGCGCGGTAGCGCTCCAGCACCGGCGGTGCGGCAGTCTGTCGCCGCGGCCGCGCGGCAAGGTGCAGATGCCTTGCTACGCATGCATCAGAAGGACTTCAGCGCCCGCATGAACCGGGTTGCCGTCGACTGGGGCACCACGGCACCTGACGTGGCCGCACTCCCGACAGACCAGCGACTCACCCGGTACGCCGACGGTGGCGCGGACCCGTCCCTCGAGCAGACCCTGTTCACGTACAGCCGCTACCTGCTGACGTCGTCATCGCGACCGGACGGACTCCCGGCCAACCTGCAGGGACTCTGGAACGACCAGGACCAGCCAGCCTGGGCATCGGACTATCACACGAACATCAACATCCAGATGAACTACTGGGGCGCGGAGACCACCGACCTGCCGGACTCGCACGAGGCGCTGACCCGCTTCATCGAGCAGGTCGCCGTACCGAGCCGAGTGGCAACGCGGCATGCGTTCGGCGCCGACACCCGCGGCTGGACGGCTCGCACCAGCCAGAGCGTCTTCGGTGGCAACTCCTGGCAGTGGAACACCGTCGCGAGTGCCTGGTACGCGCAGCACCTGTGGGAGCACTACGCCTTCACACAGGACCGCGACTACCTGCGCCAGCACGCGTACCCGTTGATCAAGGAGATCTGCGAGTTCTGGGAGGACCGTCTCGTCGAGGATGCGGACGGCCGGCTGGTCTCGCCCGATGGCTGGTCGCCGGAGCACGGTCCGCGCGAGAACGGCGTGATGTACGACCAGCAGATCATCTGGGACCTCTTCCAGAACTACGTCGACGCTGCGACCGTCCTGGGCGTCGATACGCCGTACCGGCGGACTGTGGCGAGCATGCAGGCCCGGCTGGCACCCAACAAGATCGGCCGCTGGGGACAGCTCCAGGAGTGGCAGACCGACCGCGACGACCCGGCCGACATCCACCGGCACACCTCACACCTGTTCGCTGTCTACCCCGGCCGGCAGATCACCCCAGCCGGTACGCCGGAACTCGCAGCCGCGGCCCTGGTGTCGCTGAAGGCGCGCTGCGGTGAGAAGGAGGGCGAGCCGTTCACTGCGGCCACTGTGTCGGGGGACAGCCGTCGTTCGTGGACCTGGCCGTGGCGGTGCGCGCTGTTCGCGCGGCTCGGCGACGGTGAGCGCGCAGCGATCATGCTGCGCGGGCTGCTCACCTTCAACACGCTCCAGAACCTGTTCGCGACGCATCCGCCGTTCCAGATCGACGGAAACCTCGGAGTGTCCGGGGCGATCGTGGAGATGCTCCTGCAGAGCCATGGCGGTGAGATCTCGCTGCTGCCCGCACTACCGGCAGACTGGGCGGACGGCTCATTCCGCGGTTTACGGGCTCGCGGTGGCTACCGGGTGGACTGCACCTGGAAGGCCGGCCGCGTCCGGTCGTTCCGGATCACGGCCGACCGCGCGACCTCAGGCCGTACCGTCCAGGTCCGTGTGAACGGAACACTCAAGACGGTCCGGCCCGAGGCGCCCTAGCGGTTCCGGCGCTTCAGAGTGCGCGAGTAGTCCTGGAAGCGAGCCTTGGCGATGGTGCTGCGGTCAGGCGTGCGCAGGACGATGCCTTCAGGAGTGCCGACGGCGGAGTCGTCGAGACCGCTGAGGGTGTGCGGTAGGTGCTGCGTGAGGAAGGCCTGCGTCTCTTCCATGCCGTCTGGTAGGTCGACTGCGTCGAGGATGAACAGGCGAGGCGTGAGGGTGAGTCCATCGGCGGCAGCCAGCTTCTGAAGCTCTTCCTCGGCGAGGAACGGCTGGTTGCCCGCCTCACGCCAGTCCGACAGCGCAGCGCGCGGCTGAGCCAGCAGGTCCTCGTAGTCGGTCAGATGGATCGCGTCGAAGAGACGGTGGCCGACTCGACGGTCGCCGGTGTAGTTCTTGCTCGCACCGGTGACCTTGCCGCCGTACACCTCCAGGAAGCGCACCTCGATCCGGTCGGCCGCCGGAACCGGCAGGGCGTCCGCAACGCGACGGAGCTCCGCGACGATGCCGAGTGCCGGGTTGCCGATCAGATCGCCCTTCGCGTAGAGCAGCTCCTCGCGGCTGCCGAGCAGGTACGAGCCGTCGGGCAGCGTGATGATGCGGGCGTTGGTTCCGTCGACCTTCTCGGTACCGATCACCGGACCGGTGAACGGGACCCGGTCGTCGAGCAGTCCTCCGTTGCGTGGGTCCAGCGAGTGGTAGGTGGGGATCGAGGGGTACTTCGTCACGGAGTTCAGGTTGTCCAGGTCGCAGTTGCGCAGGTCGAGCATCTCGGTCACCACCTTTTGGTACGTCGCCGGGGCCATCCCGGCGGCGAGTCGGACGCGAACCTATGGTGCGCGGTCCGGCAGCGGCAACGGGTTTGTTCGGCGGGGGCGGCGACAAGATGCCTTACTCGCGGGTAACATGCCGGTATGGCGACTCAGTTGGTGGAGATGTGGGGCCGGCTCAAGGCGGTTCCGGGTGGAGCCCGGGTGTTCTCGCGGGCCTTTGCGTGGAAGGCGCCGTACTTCCGGACGATCCGGCTGCGGTTCGTGCAGGTCGGCCCGAACTTCGCGTCGCTGGTGCTGCCGAAGCGGCGGGCGGTGCAGAACCACATCGGCACGGTGCATGCGATCGCAGTGTGCAACGGGCTGGAGGCAGCGATGGGCGCACTGGCCGAGGCGACCGTTCCGTCCGGCAAGCGCTGGCTCCCGAAGGGCATGGAGGTCTCCTACCTCGCCAAGTCCACCACCGACCTCACCTGCTCAGCCGAGACCGACCCGGATGACTGGACTACCGGACCCGACGTACCGGTGCGGGTGAAGGCAACGCGCGACGACGGCACCGTCGTTGTCGAGGGGACCATCCACCTCTGGGTGACCGACCGCAAGTAGGCCCGTTCGGCTGGCATGATGGCGCGGATGCGGCGCTGGGTGTTGGTGGTTGGGATTGCGGTTCTGGTGGGCGCTGCGCTGGTGCTGGTGCTCACCGGCAACACCGAGGTGCGATACACGGCCGACAGTGACAGCACGCAGCAGATGTGGGTCCGCTGGATATCTGTTGCCGTCGGCATCCTTCTGGTGCGGCTCATGCCGCCGCAGGTCGAGCGGGTCGACGCCGGTACGGCGGACCGTCGCCAGGCGTGGATTCTGACCGGGCTGGCGCTGGCGTTCGCCGTACTGCTGAAGCTGCTCGGTCTGGGCATGTTCGAGGTGCTGAAGGGGCTGCTCCTACTGCTCGCACCGCTGGCGGTGTTCCGCTGGCTGGGTGGCAAGCCCACCAAGGTCTGGCCGGCAACAGTCAGGTGGGCTCCGGTCGTTCCAGTGGTTGCGTTCCTGGGGTTGAGCTACTTCGGGCCGCTGGCTGCACCTGCGACCGAGAAGCCGGACATGGGGGCTGCTGAACTGGCGCTGGTGATTCTCGGCGGGTTCCTGATCAACAGCGTGCTCGAGGAGGTCTTCTATCGGCGCTGGTTGCAGACACGCTGGGAGCAACTGCTTGGTCCGTGGCCCGCGATCCTCCTGGCATCGATTGCCTGGGCGGTTTGGCATGTGGCGCTGCAGGGCAGAGGCGAGCTCGGCATCGATCTGGCATCCGTCCTGGTGAACCAGGGCGTGCAGGGGCTGTTCCTGGGCTACCTGTGGAGCCGGTACCGGCGGATGTGGCCGCTGATCACGGTCCACGGTGCCATGAATGCGCTGCCACTATTCCTGTCGCTGGGATGAAGCACGGCCACGTAGGGTCGGACGCGTGACAGATGCGCTGCGGGTTGTGGATGTTGCCGAGGAGCACCTGGACGCGGCTTGGCAGGTGAGGCTGCGGTCGTTCGGGCCGGGTGGTGACAGGGACGAGTGGCGAAAGACTGCGCTGGAGTTCGCGCAGGACGGCCGGTGCCTCGGAGTGGTCGACGGCGATGAGCTGGTTGCGGCGGCGAGGCTCTGGCCGTTCGAGCAGTGGTGGGGCGGACGGCGGGTACCGATGGCCGGAATCGCCAGCGTCATCGTCTCTCCGGAGTACCGGGGGCGTGGTGTCGGCAGCCTGCTGATGCGTGCGGTGCTGGAGCGGAGTGTGGAGAAGGGCCTTGCGCTCTCTGCGCTCTACCCGGCGACCACTGTGCTCTACCGGCACCTCGGGTACGAGTTCGCGGGTGAGCGGTACCAGTTCACCTTCTCGGCGGCCGATCTGCGCATGCTGGGCGGCAAGGGCGTGCCGGTGCGCAAGGCGGGCAAGGCGGACGCACAGCTCTTCCTTGAGCTCGCCTCGAAGATGCATGCGACCCAGCGCTCGAGTGGTCCGCTGATCTGGCCGCTCAAGCAGATCGAGTCCTGGCTGGGCGATGAGGACAACTTCGCGTACGTCGCTGAGGACGGCTTTGTCGTCTACAACTGGTCCGACGGGAACCTGTGCGTCGACGAACTGGTGGCCGGCTCCGAAGCAACCGCACGGGCGCTCTGGGCGACTGTCGGCTCCGGTGCGTCGATTGCAAAGACCGTGCTGGCCTATGTCGGGCCGACCGATCCCATCCACTTGCTCACCGAGCACGAGGCCGAGGCGCAGACACAGGTGCAGCGCTGGATGCTGCGGTTGACCGATGCGCCGGCCGCGATCGCCGCGCGCGGATTCGCAACAGGCGCCGTACTGGATGTGGCGCTGCACCTCGACGACGCCGATCTGCCGGCCAACGCAGGGGACTGGCGGTTGTCGGTCGCCGACGGCACCGGGAGCTTGGTTGCGGCCGAGCCGGCTGACGACGCGGTCCGGCTGGGAGCTCGCGGACTGGCCGCGCTCTATGCCGGTACGCCGACCGCCGCGCTGCGAGGAGCTGGCCTGCTGACCGGGGGATCGGCGGCCGTGGACAGCGCGCTCGACGCCGCGTTCGGCGGGTCCGCGGCGTACATGATCGACTCCTTCTGAGCGGGCGGCGCGTCGATTTCCCGGCTGTCCGGACCGGCCGCTAGGGTTGTCGAACAAACGTTCGGAGGTAGTCCATGCGGGTGCTCGGCGTCGACCCTGGGTTGACCCGGTGCGGTCTCGGCGTCGTCGAGGGCACGCCGGGCAGACCGCCCACGATGGTCGCCGTCGGCGTGATCCGGACGCCACCCGACCTCGATGTCTCGAAGCGCCTGGTGCTGATCGAGGCCGGGCTGATCGAGTGGATCACCGAGCACCGGCCCGACGCGGTCGCGGTGGAGCGGGTTTTCGCCCAGCACAACGTGCGGACGGTGATGGGCACGGCCCAGGCCTCCGGGGTGGCGATGGTGGTCGCGGCGCGTAACGGGCTGCCGGTCGCACTGCACACCCCGAGCGAGGTGAAGGCCGCGGTCACCGGGTCCGGGCGGGCCGGCAAGGAGCAGGTGACCACGATGGTCACCCGGATCCTGCAGCTGCCCGAGCGGCCGACGCCCGCCGATGCCGCGGATGCGCTGGCGCTGGCGATCTGTCACATCTGGCGCGGTGGCGTGACGAGCAAACTGCAAGAAGCCGCCGCCTCCCGGTCGAATCTGGAGGCCGCGGCGCAGGCGCAGTCCCGCCTGCAGGTGGCGCGACTGCGAGCCGCTGTAGCGGCGCAACAAGGCAAGCGATGAGTGGAGGTGCGCGGTGATCGCGTTCGTGCGTGGCCCAGTGGCGGCCATCGGAGTCGACAGTGCCGTGATCGAGGTCGGGGGAGTGGGCCTGCAGGTCCTCTGTGACCCCGGCACGCTGGCCGGCTTGCGGCCCGGGCAAGAGGCCCGGATCGCGACCTCGATGATCGTGCGCGAGGACTCGCTCACGCTCTACGGATTCGCCGACGACGACGCCAAGAGCCTCTTCGAATTGTTGCTGACGGCCACGGGTGTCGGCCCGAAGCTGGCCCAGGCCGCGCTCGCCGTGCTCGAGCCGGATCAGCTGCGGCATGCCATTGCCACCGAGGATCTCGTCGTACTGGTGAAGGTCCCGGGGATCGGCAAGAAGGGCGCCCAGCGGATCGTGCTGGAGCTCAAGGAGAAGGTCGGCATGCCGACCAGGACGGTGAGCGGGCGGCCGCTGCAGGCGCAGGATGCCTGGCGGGCTCAGGTGCATGCCGGTCTGGTCGGTCTCGGTTGGTCGCCGCGCGATGCGGAGGACGCGGTCACCGCAGTGTCACCGCTGGCCGCCGACAACCCGAACCCGTCGGTCCCCGATCTGCTCCGCGCCGCGTTGCGCGCGCTGTCGAAGGCATAAGCGATGGACGACGACGACAACGTTCGCCCGCTCGTCTCCGCCGACCTGGTGGATCTCGAGGAGCGCAAGATCGAGTCGGCGCTGCGGCCGCGGACGCTGGCCGAGTTCGGCGGTCAGCGCCGGGTCAGCGAGCAGCTCGAGCTGGTCCTGCACGCGGCCCGCGGCCGGAACCGGACACCCGACCACGTCCTGCTGTCCGGGCCGCCCGGACTGGGCAAGACCACGCTGGCCATGATCATCGCCGCCGAGATGTCCGCTCCACTGCGAGTGACCAGCGGCCCGGCGATCCAGCATGCCGGTGACCTGGCCGCGATCCTGTCCGGGCTCAACGAGGGCGAAGTGCTGTTCCTCGACGAGATCCACCGGATGTCGCGGCCGGCCGAAGAGCTGCTCTACATGGCGATGGAGGACTTCCGGGTCGACGTCATCGTCGGCAAGGGGCCAGGGGCGACCGCGATCCCGCTGGAGATCCCGCCGTTCACGCTGGTCGGGGCGACCACGCGCGCGGGCCTGCTGCCCGGGCCGCTGCGGGACCGCTTCGGCTTCACCGGGCACCTGGAGTTCTACGACGCCTCCGAGCTGGAGAAGATCGTCAACCGCTCGGCCGACCTGCTCGAGGTCGACATCACCCCGGAGGCCGCAGCCGAGATCGCTTCCCGGTCCCGGGGGACACCCCGGATCGCGAACCGGCTGCTGCGCCGGGTGCGCGACTTCGCCGAGGTCCGGGCCGACGGGATCATCACGCTGGCGCTGTCCAAGGCCGCCCTCGAGCTGTACGAGGTCGACAAGATGGGCCTGGACCGGCTGGACCGTTCGGTGCTGGACGCCTTGTGCCGCCGCTTCGGTGGTGGGCCGGTCGGCCTGTCCACGCTCGCGGTGGCGGTCGGCGAGGAGCGCGAGACGGTCGAAGAGGTCGCCGAGCCGTTCCTCGTCCGCTCCGGCTATCTGGCCCGCACGCCGCGCGGCCGGGTCGCGACTCCCGCCGCCTGGCGGCACATCGGGCTGAAGATCCCCAAGGGTGCGGCCTTCGCCGACACGCTGTTCGACGACGAGGACGACTGACGCCCCTAGGCTGAGTGATCCAAACGTGACCCCGAGTCATGAGGCACTTGTTGACGCTCAGGGTTAGACTCCCCGTTGGCCTGACCTGAGGTCATTCCGCTGCGTCCTGCGCGCTTGAAGCAGAGCGTGCCGGAAGCCCGTACTCCCGATTCACGAAGGATTCTGAGACCCGATGCAACTCCTTGCCGCACCGATGGCCGGCTCCGGGGGTGGCGGCATCACGCTGCTGATCCCGCTGATCCTGATTGTCGGAATGATCTGGTTCATGAGCCGCACGCAGCGTAAGCAGCGCGAGAAGCAGGCGCAGACTGTCGCCTCCCTCGCGCCGGGGACCAAGGTGATCACCACCAGCGGCATGGTCGGCATCGTCGAGGACACCGACGACGAGTACGTGACGCTGGAGATCTCCGACGGCGTGCTGATCCAGGTGGTCAAGGCGGCCGTCGGCCGGATCATCCCGGACGAGGACGTGACCCCGGACGAGGCGGAGCCCGCGACCGACGAGGCCGAGGCCGCTGTCGCGACCGACGTCGCCGTCGACGAGCCCGCCAAGGACACGGTCGACGTACCGGATGCGGGTCGTGACAAGGCGGACGGCAAGGTGCAGGACGCGCCGAAGCTGCCGCCGACGCACACCGAGAACTGACCTCCCACTGACAGCCTGCGGCGCGCCCCACCTGCTGGTGGGGCGCGCCCAGAAGCACAAAGGTTGAATCTGACGTGGCAACGACGACGACATCCCGCCCCGGTCGGCTCCTGATTGCCCTGGGAGTCATCGTGGTCCTGCTGTTCGGGATCATGGCGCTCACCAAGACCTGGAAGCCCAAGCTCGGTCTGGACCTGCGCGGTGGTACCACCATCACGCTGACCGCCCGGAATCTGGACGGCAGCGGGCAGGTGACCGCCGAGCAGATCAGCGAGGCGAAGAACATCATCTCGCAGCGTGTGAACGGCGCCGGTGTCGCTGAGGCCGACATCGTCACCTCGGGCTCGCACATCACTGTGGCCGTGCCCGGCGCGACGCAGGACAGCCTGGTGGCGCAGGTCGGCCAGACCGCCTTGCTGTACTTCCGGATCGTGTACGACGCGCAGCCGGCCCAGCCGATGCCGACGCCGTCCACGACGCCGACCCCCACCGGGAAGCCGACCGGCAAGCCGTCGACCACGCCGAAGCCGAGTACGTCGATCAAGCCGACCGGGACGCCGACGGCCAAGCCGAACGGCCGGGCCTGGAGCAGTGTGCTCGGCCAGGCCACGCCGACGCCGACCCCGAAGCCCTCCGGTACGCCGACGGCCAAGCCGTCCGGCACCCCGAGTGTCCCGCCGGCCGACACCAGCGGCGACCCGCTCAAGTACACCCCGGACGCAGCAACGCAGGCCGCGTTCGCGGCGTTCAAGTGCGGTGACAAGCAGGACGAGAACTCGGCCAAGCCGCAGTTCTCCTGTGACAAGGAGAAGGTCTACAAGTACCTGCTCGGTCCGGCGATCATGAAGGGCACCGACCTTTCGGACGCCACCGCCGGCATCCCGCAGAACCAGTTCAAGTGGCAGGTCAACCTGAACTTCACCGGCGAGGGCGGCGACAAGTTCCTCAAGGCGACGACCGCGATCGCGGCGCGTGGCGAGGGCAACAACCTGTTCGCGATCGTGCTCGACGGCGTGGCGATCTCCACCCCGTCGGTCGCCCAGCCGATCCCCGGTGGCACCGCGGAGATCAGCGGAAGCTTCACCGAGGCCGAGGCCCGCGACCTGGCCAACGTCCTCAAGTTCGGCGCCCTGCCGGTCGCGTTCGACACCTCGTCGGTGGAGACGGTCTCGGCGCAGCTCGGTGGTAACCAGCTCTCGGCCGGGATCTGGGCCGGCCTGGCCGGTCTCGCCCTGGTCGTGCTCTTCTCGTTCCTGTACTACCGCGGTCTGGGCCTGGTCGTGGTCGCGTCGCTGGCGGTCGCCTCGTTGCTGACCGGCGCCCTGGTCATCCTGCTCGGCAAGGCGATCGGGTTCACCCTGACGCTGGCCGGGATCGCGGGTCTGATCGTGGCGATCGGTATCACCGCGGACTCGTTCGTCATCTACTTCGAACGACTACGTGACGAAGTGCGCGAGGGCCGCAGTCTGCGGTCGTCGGTGGAGACCGGCTGGGCGCGCGCCAAGCACACGATCATCGCGGCCGACTCGATCTCGCTGCTCGCCGCGCTGGTGCTGTACACCCTGGCCGTCGGCAGTGTCCGCGGCTTCGCGTTCACGCTCGGCCTGACCACCCTGATCGACCTGGTCGTGGTGTTCGTCTTCACCAAGCCGCTGGTCACGCTGCTGGCCCGGACCAACTTCTTCGGTCACGGCCACAAGCTGTCCGGTCTCGACCCCGAGCACCTCGGCGTCGAGCGGCTGCCCGGTCACAGCGCCGGCCCGGTCGCCAAGGGCCCGGCCCGCAAGCCGTCCACGCGTAAGCCGATCGGAGGGGAGGTCTGATGTCGAAGCTCGGACAGCTCGGAAACAAACTGCACAAGGGTGAGGTCTCCTACAACTTCATCGGCCACCGCAAGGTCTGGTTCATCGTCTCGATCGCGCTGGTCGTGCTCTCGCTGGGCGGCCTGTTCGCCCGCGGCCTGGAGCTCGGCATCGAGTTCCGGGGCGGCGTCGAGTACGAAGCCAAGACGCAGATCACCGCCGACACCGTGCAGAAGTTCGGTGATGTGGTGAAGGCGACCAACATCGCCGAGATCGGTGACCCGGTCGTCACCACGATCAACAACGAGCGGGTGCGGGTCCAGACCAAGCCGCTCACCCAGGAGCAGGTCCCGGTGGTCCGCAAGGCCATCGCGGACGCGGCCGGTATCCCGGCCGACCAGGTCACCTCGCAGCAGATCGGCGCCTCCTGGGGCGACCAGATCGCGAACAAGGCGATCATCGCGCTGATCGTGTTCATCGCGCTGGTCTTCCTGGTGATCTGGGGGTACTTCCGCGAACCCAAGGCCTCGCTGGCCGCGATCATCGCGCTGGGCCACGACGTACTGATCACGGTCGGGCTCTACGCGCTGATCGGGTTCGACGTCACCCCGGCCACGGTGATCGGCGTCCTGACGATCCTCGGGTACTCGCTGTACGACACGGTGGTGGTGTTCGACAAGATCCGCGAGAACACCCGCGGCATCACCGGCTCGAACCGCCTCACCTACTCCGACGCGACCAACCTCGCGGTCAACCAAACCATCGTGCGGTCGATCAACACCACGCTGATCGCGCTGCTGCCGGTCGGGTCGATCCTCGTCGTCGGTACCTGGGTGCTCGGCAGCGGTCCGCTGAAGGACCTCTCGCTGGCCCTGTTCGTCGGTATCGCCGTCGGTGCGTACTCGTCGATCTTCATCGCCCCGGCCCTGCTGGCGCTCTTCAAGGAGCGCGAGCCGGGGATGCAGGCGCTGAACCGTCGCGTCATGGCCAAGCGCGCCCAGGGCACCGCCACGGGCAAGAGCGCGGGCGTCGAGGGCGACCTGGTGCCGGCGGCAGCGGGTGCCGCACGGGTTCAGGACACCCCGCGGGCGACCGGCTCGGCGCCGGCTCCGGCGGCGCGTCCGATGGCCGCTGGTGGGGCTGGACGGCCGCAGCCGACCCGCAAGCCCCGGTCGAAGCGCGGTAAGTGATGTCGCGGACGTTGGAGCAGGTTCTGGCCGACGGCATCCGCGACATCCCGGACTACCCGCAAGCGGGGGTGGTGTTCAAGGACATCACCCCGCTGCTGGCCGACCCCACCGGCTTCGGCCAGGTGGTCCAGGCGCTGGCGGCCGCGGGTCAGGACGACGACGGCAACCCGGTGGTCGACAAGGTGGTCGGGATCGAGGCGCGCGGGTTCATTCTCGCCGCCCCGGTCGCGCTCGCCCTCGGCGCCGGGTTCGTCCCGGTCCGCAAGAAGGGCAAGCTACCGGCGGCGACGTACGAGGAGTCGTACTCGCTGGAGTACGGCGAGGCGACCATCGAGGTGCACCAGGATGCGTTCGCGCCTGGTGACCGTGTGCTGGTCATCGACGACGTACTGGCCACCGGCGGGACGCTCGAGGCCTGCCTGCGGCTGATCCGGCGCTGTGAGGCAGAGGTCGTCGGTACGGCGGTGTTGCTGGAACTGTCGTTCCTGCCCTGGCGCGAGCGGCTGGCCTCCGAGCGCGTCACTTCGCTGCTTTCTGTCTGATTTCAGACAAACTCTGCGTGACCAGTCAATGACTCGGCGTGTTGTCCACAGGGTGTTTCTCTGTCGTTGGCCGGTGGCCCCTAGACTGGGGGTCTGTCGGCGGAGGGACACAACGTGGGCGAAGACCCGGCGATGACGTCAGCGGTACCGAACGTAGTACCGCAGGAGCCTCCGCGCGCCCCGGCACCGGTGCGCGCAGCTCCCGTATCACCGCCGCCGGCTGCCCAACCGCCGCGGATCGCCCCGGCCCGAGTGCGCGCCCGGCTGGCGCGCCTGGGCGGGACCAGGCACCCGAACCGCGCACCGATGCTCGAGCCGCTGTTCCGGGTCGTGCGCGCGACGCACCCCAAGGCCGACCTGGCGCTGATCGAGCGCGCCTACCGGACCGCGGAGAAGTACCACACGGGCCAGCTGCGCAAGAGCGGTGACGCCTACATCACGCACCCGCTCGCCGTGGCCACCATCCTGGCCGAGCTCGGTATGACGGTTCCCACGCTCTGTGCGGCGCTGTTGCACGACACGGTCGAGGACACGCCGTACACGGTGGCTGAGCTGACCCGCGACTTCGGCGAAGAGATCGCCATGCTGGTCGACGGTGTCACCAAGCTGGACAAGGTCAAGTACGGCGAGTCCGCGCAGGCCGAGACGATCCGCAAGATGGTCGTCGCGATGGCCAAGGACATCCGGGTCCTCGTCATCAAGCTGTCCGACCGGCTGCACAACATGCGCACACTGTCGTCGCTGCGGCAGGAGAAGCAGGAGCGGATCGCCCGCGAGACGCTGGAGATCTACGCACCGCTGGCGCACCGGCTCGGTATGAACACCATCAAGTGGGAGCTCGAGGACCTGTCGTTCTCGACCCTGCACCCGAAGGTGTACGACGAGATCGTCCGGCTGGTCGCCGAGCGTGCGCCGTCGCGGGACGAGTACCTCGCCACCGTGATCGACCAGGTCCACGAGGACCTGCGCGCGGCCAAGGTGAAGGCGACCGTCACCGGTCGCCCCAAGCACTACTACTCGATCTACCAGAAGATGATCGTCCGCGGCCGCGAGTTCGGCGACATCTACGACCTGGTCGGTATTCGCGTCCTGGTCGAGTCCGTCCGCGACTGTTACGCCGCCCTCGGCATCATGCACTCACGGTGGAACCCGGTCCCCGGCCGGTTCAAGGACTACATCGCGATGCCGAAGTTCAACATGTACCAGTCGCTGCACACCACCGTGATCGGCCCGCAGGGCAAGCCGGTGGAGCTGCAGATCCGGTCCTTCTCGATGCACCGCCGCGCGGAGTACGGCATCGCCGCGCACTGGAAGTACAAGGAAGACCCGAACGCGCCGTCCCCCGAGGTGGGTGCGCCGCCGACCACCGAGGTCGGCGCGCCGAACGACATGCCCTGGGTCCGGCAGTTGGTCGACTGGCAGCGCGAGACCTCCGACCCGTCGGAGTTCCTGGACTCGCTGCGCTTCGAGATCAACAACTCCGAGGTCTACGTCTTCACCCCGCGTGGCGACGTGATGTCGCTGCCGACCGGCTCCTCGCCGGTCGACTTCGCGTACGCGATCCACACCGAGGTCGGGCACCGCTGTATCGGGGCCCGCGTCAACGGTCGCCTGGTGCCCCTGGAGAGCACCCTGGAGAACGGTGACGTCGTCGAGGTCTTCACCTCGAAGGCCCAAGGCGCCGGCCCCTCGCGGGACTGGCTCGCCTTCGTCAAGAGCCCGCGGGCGCGGAACAAGATCAAGCACTGGTTCTCCAAGGAGCGCCGCGACGAGTCGATCGAGCACGGTAAGGACGCGATCGCCAAGCAGCTCCGCAAGGAGGGTCTGCCGCTGCAGCGTCTGCTGTCGCACGAGACCCTGACGGCGGTCGCCAACTCACTGCGGTACCCGGACGTCACTGGCCTGTACGCCGCGGTCGGCGAGAGTCACGTGACCGCACAGGCCGTCGTACGGCGTCTGATCGAGACGTACGGCGGTGAAGAGGGCGCGGCCGAGGACTTGGCCGAGGGCCTGCGGTTGCCGCAGTCTCGCGAGCGGCGGAAGCGGTCTGCGCGCGGCGACGCCGGTGTCCTGGTCAAGGGTGCGACCGACGTGCTCTCCAAGCTGGCGCGGTGCTGTACGCCGGTGCCTGGTGACGAGATCATCGGCTGGATCACTCGCGGCGCGGGCGTCTCGGTGCACCGCTCCGACTGCGCGAACGTCGAGAACCTGTCAGCCCAGCCGGAGCGGATCGTCGAGGTCGAGTGGGCCCCGACGGCGCAGTCGCTGTTCCTGGTCGCGATCCAGGTCGAGGCGCTCGACCGGGCTCGCTTGCTGTCGGACATCACCCGGGTTCTGTCGGACTACCACGTGAACATCCTGTCCGCGGCGCTCACGACGACGCGCGACCGGATCGCGAAGTCCCGGTTCACCTTCGAGATGGGCGATCCGACCCACCTCGGTCACGTGCTGAAGGCAGTGCGTTCGGTGGAGGGCGTCTTCGACGTCTACCGCGTCACGCAGTAGTCGTTTGTGCAGTCATTTGTGTGGCCGGGGAGACTGCAGTCATGGTCTCCTCGGGTGAGTTCGGGCGGCGCGGACTGCTGATCGCGGGCGCCGGTCTGTTGGTCGGCTGCAGTCCATCGGGGGAGTCCTCGAGCCCACCGCCTTCTTCCAGCACTCCACCGCCCACCAGCAGCACCC
>NZ_SMKX01000192.1 GCF_004349055.1 Kribbella antibiotica | reverse complement strand
AGAGACAGCTTTGGGCCCCAACGCCAACTTTGGGTATCCACCAACCACTTTTTCCCCGAGAAACTGGTTGGTGGATACCCAAAGTCGCACTTCGCGCCCAAAGACACGCCAACCCACCTTTGGGCGCGAAGACCAACCTTGGGAAGCCACCGACCATCGGCGGCCCGGGAAAACGGTTGGTGGGTACACAAAGTTGCCGGTACGGCGGGCGACGGTACGGCGTACTGGGCCGACCGGGCGGGGGCTAGGAGACGGTGGCGGTGCGGATTACTCGGCGGGACAGGGCGATGGCGCCGATGAGGGCTACGGCGATGCCGATGCCTAGGCAGACTCCGGTGATGCCTACGGACTGGTCGGAGATCCAGCCGAGGAGCGGGTTCATCAGGACCAGGGCGAGGCTCTGGCACAGGACGATGACCGACTGCAGGCGAGACTGGTAGCCGCGTTCGACGGAGTTCATCAGCAGGGGCAGGACGTGGCCGGTGAAGGCGCCGACGCCGATGCCGCTGATGATGGCGGCGGCGATGGTGAGCGGGATCGAGTCGACGAGCGACAGGCCGACGTACCCGATGGCGGCGCCGAAGAGGCCGAGCATGGCGACGACGCCTGGGCGCTGGAAGGCACCGCGGATGAGGATGCGGAAGGAAACCACGCCGACGCCGATGCTGCGGGTTGCGATGACGAGGCCGGCGGTCTTCGCGTCCCACTCGTGGTGACGCGCGAGCAGCGGCAGGACGAGTGAGTCCATCGGCATCAGCAGACCGGCCGCCAACGTCATCGTGATCAGCAGCGCCCGGGTGAGCGGCTTGCCGAAGGCGATGCGGAGTCCTTCGGCGATGGACTTGAAGATGCCTGCCTGGCTGGGCGGGGCGGGCACGGTCGAGGTGCGCAGGATCAGCAGTACGACGATCATGATGCCGAAGGTGATCGCGTCGAAGGCTGCGGCCGCGGTCAGCCCGGACCACGTGACGAGGATGCCACCGACCGCCGTACCGGTGACGGCGAAGATGACGCCCGTCACCTGGAAGCTGGCGAGCGCCCGCGGGACCTGCTGCGGCGGGACGAGCAGTCGCGGCATGGCGCGCGACGACGGCAGGAAGAACGCGTCGATGACGCCGACCACCAAGGCCAGGCAGACAAGCAGCCAGACCGGCTCACCGGCCGCGAGTGTCGCCGGGACGAGTGCGCCGGTGACGACGAACATCGCCGTACAGCTGATCAGCAGAACGCGAGGCGCGCCGAAGCGGTCCCCGATCGCGCCGCCGACCAGCAGCAGTGCGGCACGGGGCGCGGCGGCGAGCAGCAGGATCAGACCGGCCACACTGCCGCCGTGCTTGCTGGCCGACCAGCCGATCGCGAAAGTGATGGTCAGGTCGCCGAGCAGCGACACGGCAGCACCGAACAACCAGAGCCAGTAACGGCCTGGGATGCGCTGCGTGTCCGAATCAGCGGGCGGAGTCACGATCGACGACCTTAGACGACAAATGGGTGGGACCTGACGACTACCCCCGCCAGGCCCGTGAAAAACCGACTATTGCTCAGGATTGACGGAGGTCTGTGGCGCCATCACGCACAGTAGCGCCCTTCGCGCGGGCCATCTCGGCCAGCGACTCCTGGAACGCGATCATCTTGTCCCGCAGTTTCTCATCCGACGCCGCCAGAATCCGTACGGCGAGCAGTCCGGCGTTCTTGGCGTTGCCGATCGAGACCGTCGCCACCGGAACGCCCGCCGGCATCTGCACGATCGAGAGCAGCGAGTCCATCCCGTCCAGGTACTTCAGCGGCACCGGCACCCCGATCACCGGCAGCGGCGTCACCGACGCCAGCATCCCCGGCAGGTGCGCGGCCCCGCCGGCACCGGCGATCAGCACCTTGAGACCCCGCTCGTGTGCTGACCGTCCGTAATCAATCATCTCGGCCGGCATCCGGTGCGCGGAGATCACATCTGCCTCAAAGGGCACGTCGAACTCGACGCACACCTCGGCCGCAGCCTTCATCGTCGGCCAGTCCGAATCCGACCCCATCACAATGCCAATCACAACAGGTCTCTCATTCGTCGATCGTGCCGGTCAGATAAGCCGCCGCGTGCCGCGCCCGCTCCTGGGTCTCTTCCAGCGAGGAGCCGTACGCCGTGACGTGGCCGACCTTGCGGCCCGCCTTCACCGACTTCCCGTAGAAGTGAACCTTCAGCCCCGGGTCGCGCGCCAGACAGTGCAGCAACCCGCGATGCATGTCCTCGACATCGCCGCCGAGCACATTCACCATCACCGTGTACGGCGCTCGCGCAGCCGGAGACCCGAGCGGCAGATCGAGCACCGCACGCAGGTGGTTCTCGAACTGCGAGGTCACCGCGCCGTCGATCGACCAGTGGCCGGTGTTGTGCGGACGCATCGCGAGCTCATTGACCAGCAGCCGTCCATCGCGCGCCTCGAACATCTCGACCGCGAGGATGCCAACCACGCCGAGCTCACCGGCGATCCGCAGCGCAGTCTGCTGGGCCTGCGCAGCCTTCTCCGGAGCCAGCCCGGGCGCGGGTGCCGTGACCTCGACACAGATGCCGTCGCGCTGGACGGACTCGACGATCGGATACGCGACCGCCTGCCCGTGCGGCGAGCGCGCCACGATCGCGGACAGTTCGCGGACGAAGTCGACCTTCTCCTCGGCCAGGATCGGTACGCCGCTGCCGAACGCGACCGCGATGTCGGCGTCGTCCGGCCCGTCGATGAACCAGACGCCCTTGCCGTCGTAACCACCGCGGGTGGTCTTCAGGATGATCGGGAACCCGCCGACGCGCTTGGCGAAGTCCGCCACCTCAGCGGCCGACTCGACCACCTGATGCGCCGGCGACGGCGCGTCGAAGCTGTCCAGCCGGCTCCGCATGACCGCTTTGTCCTGCGCGTGCACGAGCGCATCCGGCCCCGGGAAAACCTTTACGTTCTCGGCCTCGAGCGCGCGCAACAGATCCGTCGGCACGTGCTCGTGGTCGAACGTGACCACATCGCACTCCGCGGCAAAGCGCCGTACCGTCTCGGGGTCCTTGTAGTCGCCCACCGGCGCGTCGGCGACCGCCTGCGCGGCCGAAACTGTGGGTCCCTCCGCGAGCACGCGGAGCTGAACCCCGAGCGCGATCGCGGTCTCCTGCGTCATCCGGGCCAGCTGCCCGCCGCCGACCATGCCGACCACGGGGGTGCCGACCGGCAACTCATCTCGGGAAAACTTCACGAACGGGAGCCTAATGTCCATACATCACCAGGCGTACGGCGGCCACCCTGGGCACGCGGACGATTTCGGCCGGAGACATGTCGCCGGGTACCGTGGAGAGGCCCCCCGCTGTTGCGGCTTGATCACAGAAAGTGCCGAAGACCGTTGAAGCTCGTCACCAAGTTGTACCGCCAGGTCGAGCACCTGGTGCACGAAGTGGCCAAGTTCGGTCTGATCGGTCTGCTCGGTCTGGTCATCGACCTGCCGATCTACAACTGGCTGGTCTTCAACAACCCGCTGGTGCTCGCCGACTCCGGCGTGGGCATGCTGCACCACAAGCCGCTGACCGCCAAGCTGATCTCCACCACGGTGGCGACGCTGGTGACGTACTTCGGCAACCGGTTCTGGACGTGGCGGCACCGCGAGCGCACCGGCCTGCACCGTGAGTACGTGCTGTTCTTCGCGCTCAACGGCGTCGGCCTGCTGATCGCGGCCGGCTGCCTGGCCTTCTCCCGCTACGTGCTGGACCTGCACAGCTGGCTGTCCGACAACATCGCGGCCAACTTCGTCGGCCTGGGCCTCGGCACCCTCTTCAGATTCTGGTCCTATCGCAAGTTCGTCTTCCGCGAAGAGATCGCCCTCGAAGAGATCGAGCACCCACACACCCCGGTCAGCACCGTCGACCTGGACTCCGACACCGGAGACCTACCGGCCGTTCGCTGACCTCTTCGCCGGCCTAACGGTCGGAGCTGAAGAGCGTCTCGCCGTCTTCCGGGTCGGCAGGCTTGGGCTTGCGGCGCTGGTGTTCCGGCGGCTGCTCGTCGTCCAGGATGCCGTCGCCCGGGCGGCCCTCGGGGCCGCCGAAGAGCAGGTCGGACATCTGCAGGTGGACGTGCTCGACGTGCGGTACGTCGGGCAGCACAACCTGACCGCGTTCACCGGCGGACTCGATGTGGAGCGTGCCGCAGCCGAGGATGCGGTCCACCAGACCGTGCTCGTACGAGACGTCGTTGATCCGCATCAGCGGGATGTCGCGCCCGGTGCGGGTGAGGATGCCGTGCCGCGTGATGAGCCGGCGGTTCGTCAGCGTGTACATCGAGAAGAACCAGTTCAGGAACGGCTTGGCCGCGAACGTGAACAGCAGCACCACGCCGACCGCCAGGATCGCGATCCGGCCCGGCGTCTGCAGATCCCCCGGCGGGATGATCGCGGCCAGGAAGCCGCCACCGCCGGCCACCACCAGAAGCAGGAACACCGGGAAGATCAACGCCTTCCAGTGCGTCCGGGTGCTGACGACGACGTACTCGTCCTCGCCCAACAGTTTCGCCGAGATTGCCATAGGCCCAGTCTCACAGCTTCCGGGGGCGGTGTCCCGTGCCGACACGATCGGGCTAAGTGGGTAAGCACTCCGGGCAAAGTGGGTAGTACAAGACTTCACAAAATGCATACAGGTCGGCAAGGATGCCCGAGGATCATCCGTTTGATCTGACAAACGGAGCCGGGAACATGCAGAAGGAGCCGTGATGGGCATCTTGTCGGTACTCGACCGGGAACACACGGTCGCGCCTCCGGGGTACAGCCGTTGGCTGATCCCGCCGGCCGCGCTCGCCGTGCACCTGTGTATCGGCCAGGCGTACGCCACCAGCGTCTACAAGACGTCGCTGGTGAAGCATTTCGATGCCAGCCTGACCTCTGTCGGAGTCGTGTTCAGTATCGCGATCGTGATGCTGGGCCTGTCCGCCGCGATCGGCGGCACCTGGGTCGAGCGCAGCGGGCCGCGGAAGGCCATGTTCGTGTCCGCCTGTTTCTGGGCCACCGGCTTCGGAGTCGGTGCCTTGGGCATCGGTACCGGTCAGCTCTGGCTGCTCTACCTCGGGTACGGCGTGATCGGCGGTATCGGACTGGGAATCGGCTACATCTCCCCGGTCTCGACGCTGATCAAGTGGTTCCCGGACCGTCCGGGCCTGGCCACCGGCCTGGCGATCATGGGCTTCGGTGGTGGCGCGCTGCTCGCCAGCCCGCTGTCCCGCCAACTGCTCGGTGCCTACGACTCCGGCTACGACCCGAACAACAGCAAGTCGGTTGCCGACGGCCACGCCCTGGTGCTGCTGTTCGTCACTCTCGGCCTCGTCTACTTCGTGATCATGATGTTCGGTGTCTTCAACATCCGGGTCCCTGCCGAGGGCTGGAAGCCGGATGGTTTCGACCCGTCGAAGGTCAAGCAGAAGGCGCTCGTCACGACGTCCAACGTCTCCGCCGCGAACGCGATCAAGACCCCGCAGTTCTGGTTGCTCTGGGTCGTCCTGCTCTGCAACGTCACCGCCGGCATCGGCATCCTGGAGCAGGCCAGCCCGATGATCCAGGACTTCTTCCGCGGCGCCGGTGGCACCTCGACGGTCGCGGTCGCCGCGGCAGCCGGCTTCGTCGGCGTCCTGTCGATCTTCAACATGGCCGGCCGGTTCGTCTGGTCGTCCACGTCGGACGTCATCGGCCGCAAGCCGATCTACGCCGTGTACCTCGGCGTCGGCATCGTCGCCTACTTCCTGCTCGCGACGATCGGCCACAACAGTACGGCGATCTTCGTGCTGCTGGCCGCGGTCATCCTGTCCTTCTACGGCGGCGGGTTCGCCACGGTCCCGGCGTACCTGCGGGATCTCTTCGGCACCTACCAGGTCGGCGCGATCCACGGCCGGCTGCTCACCGCGTGGTCGGTGGCCGGCGTCGTCGGTCCGCTCATCATCAACGGCTTCCTCGACCGTGAGGGCAAGCCAGGCACCCTGACCGCCGAGGCGTACCGGCCGGCCCTGTTCACCATGGTCGGCGTCCTGGCCATCGGCTTCATCGCCAACCTGCTGATCCGGCCGGTCGCGGCGAAGTTCCATGAGAAGTCCACATCCAGCGTGGAGGCAGCGAAATGAACCAGACCCCGCGCTTGGTGATCTCCTGGCTGCTCGTCGCCGTACTGCTCGGCTACGGCATCATCCAGACCCTGATCACCGCAGCGAAGCTCTTCACCAACTAGCTAACACAGCTGTTCCACGAGCCGGTCGCTGTCCGCAGCGACCGGCTCGACCTTCAACCCCTTCGGTACGACGATCTGCACCGACTGCGTAGCCCACTCTGTTCGGCCATCCGCGCTCGGGTACAGCCACTGTGGCGAGCTGACCACGACGGCACCACCGGGCGTGTGTTCCCAGCCCCAACCGTCCGAGTGATTCGCCGGGCTGTCGTAGTAGCTGACCACGACGAGCAGATCGGCACCGGGCTCGATCGCATCCTTCGGGGTCACGGTCAGAACGCCGTTCTCCGCTGTGAAGGCAGCCGACTCGTTGTTGACCTTGACCGCCGAGACGGCCAGCAGGAAGCGCAGTTCGAACTTCGCCAGCCGCTCGGTGCTCGTGGCCAGGATCGTGGTCACACCGGACAGGCACTCCGGCATGAGCTGGTAGCGCACGGTCACTTCGTAGTGTGAGATCTCCATGCTCTGGAACGTAATTCGGCCTTGTGAAGAACCGATGAGGCTGCGGAAGGATTCAGCGAGCTCTCAGGTGCGTCACATCTCCGGCGGCCAGGGCACGCTCGCCGAGTGGGGTGTCCACGATCAGGCGGCCGTCTGCAGCCAGGTCGCGCGCGGTGCCTTCCAGGAAGGCGCCGTCGGGCAGCTCTACTCGAACAGCTCGGCCCAGCGTCGCTGAGAGCTCTCTGTACTCCGGGAGCAGTGCGGTGGGGTCTTCCAGCCAGGTGCGGTACCGGGTCTCCAGCTCACGCAGCACTGCGGCCGCCACTGTCACGCGGTCGGTTGTGGCCGCGTTCTCGAGCGCCAGCGAGGTTGCTGCGGGATGCGGCTTCTCCGACTCGCGCAGAGTCACGTTGATCCCCATGCCGACAACGACTGCCGGTCCGTCGATCCGCTCGAGCAGGATGCCGGCCAGCTTGCGGTCCTCGACCAGTACGTCGTTCGGCCACTTCACCTGGGCTGGAATCTGCGCCACCTGGCGCACTGCCGCTGCCACTGCCAGCGGCACGAGCAAACCGAGCCATGGCCAACGCTCCGGCGCCACAGTCGTCGGCCGCAGCAGGGCCGACATCAGCAGTGCCGAACGGGGAGGCGTCGTCCAGGTGCGCCCGAGCCGACCACGACCCGCGGACTGGTACTCAGTGAGCACCACAAGGCCTTCTGGAGCACCTTCAGCCGCAGCCTTGGCCACGTCTGCGTTGGTCGACGGCGTGTCTTCCAGTACGTCGATCTGCGTCCACAGCGAGCCGGGACGCACCAGCCGCCCACTCAGATAACGCGCATCGAGTGGGGGCCGGTCGAGGTCGCCGAACATCAGCCGGTGTTCTGCAGGCCGGCGGCAACGCCCGAGACGGTCAGCAACAGCAGCCGCCGGGTCCGCACGATCTGCGCTTCGGTGAGCGTGTCATCGGTTCGCAGCGTCCGCAGCGCGCGCAACTGCAGGTAGCTGAGCGCGTCGACGTACGGGTTGCGTAGCTCGACCGCACGGCCCAGCACACGGCGTCCGGCGAGCAGCCGCTCCTGCTTGAGGATCTTGAGCACCCACTCGGTGGTGAGGGCGTGCTCGTCGAGCATCAGTTGCGTGAGGTCGGACCGGTCGCCCAACTCCAGGTAGCGGCTGAGGATGCGGCGGTCGGTCTTCGCCAGCGACATCTCGGCGTTCTCCAGCATCACCTGGAAGAGCGGCCAGTTCTGGTTCGCATCCTGCAGTACGGCGACGTCGTCGACCGCGGCCAGCGCCGAACCGAGGCCATACCAGCCCGGTGCGTTGACGCGGGCCTGCGACCAGGCGAACACCCACGGGATCGCCCGCAGGTCCTCCAGCGACGACACTGCGACGCCACGACGAGCCGGACGCGATCCGAGCGGCAGCTGCCCGAGCTCCTCCAGCGGAGTCACCCGGCCGAACCACTCTGCGAAGCCATCAGCCTTCACGAGCCGGTGGTACGCCGTACGGGCTGCTTCGTCGAGCGTCTTCTCCATGACGGCGAAACGCTCCGCCGCCACGACTGCGCGCTCCTCGATCGCCGGAGTGGAGGCGAGCAGCGTTGCCGCGGTCACCTGCTCGATGTGCCGCTGCGCGATCGGTGCGTTGCCGTAGCGAGCCGGAATGGCCTCGCCCTGCTCAGTGAGCTTGAAGCGACCAGCCACCGACCCAGGAGCCTGCGCCAGTACGGCGCGGTTGGCGGGACCGCCGCCGCGGCCCAGCGCGCCACCGCGGCCGTGGAACAGAGTCAGCCGGATCGCATTGCGCTGCGCCCACGCCGTGATCCGCGCCTGGGCGTCGTACAGGGCCAGGGTGGCCGACACCGGGCCGACGTCCTTGGCGGAGTCGGAGTACCCGAGCATGACCTCGAAGCGCCGGTCGTTAGCCGTGAGGCGGTGGCGGACCCGGGTCAGCTGGATGGCGTTGTCGAGTACCTCGACCGAGTTCTGCAGGTCCTCGCCGGTCTCGAACAGCGGCACGACGTCCAGCTCGATCGGACGGCCGTCGAGCGCCGCGTCGGCGAGCTCGTAGACAGCCGCCAGGTCACCCGCGTTCCGGGTGAACGAGACGACGTACCGGCGGCAGGCCTCGGGACCGAAGCGCTGCTGGATCTGCCCGATGACGCGCAGCGTCGCCAGGACCTCTTCGGTCTGGTCGGACAGCTCACCACCGCCGAGCACCTCTTCGAGCGCCTTGGCGTGCACCGAGGAGTGCTGGCGGACCTCCAGCTCGGCCAGGTGGAAGCCGAACGAGTTCACCTGCCAGATGAGCTGCTGCAGATCGCCGTACGCCTGACGGGGTGCGCCTGCGCTCACCAGCGAGTCCTGGAGGACCTTGAGCTCGTGCAGGAAGTCAGCAGCACGCGGGTAGCCGAAGTCGGCGTCACGGGAGCGCGTAGCGGCCAGACGGCGCGCAGCGAGCAGCAGGAGCTGCCGGTGCGGCTCGGACGGCGACCGGGACTCGATGTCCGTGATCAGCTCGGGGTTGACCGCCCGGGCGTCCTCGAGGATCCGCCGCACCGGTGCGGACGGCGGAGTGGTCGCCGCGTCCAGCGTGAGCGAACGGCCAAGCTTGTCGGTCGCCAGCTCGAGCGCCCGCAGCACGTGGTCAGCCTGGATCTGCATCGCCTCGCGGGTGATCGCCGCAGTGACGTTCGGGTTGCCGTCGCGGTCACCGCCGATCCACGAGCCGAGGCGGACGAACGGCGCCACCACGGGCTGCCGCAGTCCGGCGCCCTCACCAGCCAGCGCGTCGTCCAAGCGGCGGTAGACGTTGCCGACCACGTCGAAGAGCGTCTCCTCGAACACGGCCATCGCCGAGCGCACCTCGTCCAGCGGCGACGGGCGGGCCTCGCGCAGCTGCGCGGTCCGCCACAGGATGTCGACCTGCTCGACCAGGCGGCGCCGGTTCTCGGCCAGCTCACTGTCGCCGGCCCGCGGGTCGTGCCGCTCTTCGAGCAGCCCGGAGATCCGCCGGATCGTCGCCAGGATCGCGCGGCGGCGTGCCTCGGTCGGGTGCGCGGTCAGCACCGGGCGGAACTCCAGCCCGTTCAGCAGCGCCCGTGCCTGCTGCTCACCGCTGTCACGGGAAATCTGCTCGACCGCCTGGGCCAGCTCGGAGGTGACCAGGGCGTTGTCGCTCCGGTCGCGCTCACGCAGCACCCGGGCGCGGTGCAGCTCTTCGCTCAGGTTCGTCAGGTGGAAGTAGCAGCTGAACGCGCGGGCGACGTCCTCAGCCCGCTCATGCGGCCAGGAGGCCACCAACTGCTCAGCAGCTTCGCCGTCACCGGCAATGGTGAGTTCGCGCAGCCGCTCGACATCGTTGAGCAGCGGCTGACCGGCGTACTCGACGAGCACTTTGCCGAGGATCTCACCCAGCAGACGAACGTCGGCCCGAAGCTCCTCGGGCACCTCGAACCGCGCGCGGGTACGGGTCTCACTACCGGTCTCGGTCACGTTCGCCCACCCTACTGGGCGCGCCCACTCAACGCCTCGCAGAGTCCGCCAACTGGATGCATCGTGACCGTTTCTGACGCTACTTAACAGTAGGTCACCTAGACGTTGCTGAAACCGCCGCCGACGACCTGGGAGACCACCTTGGCCAGCTCGGCCGGGGTGCGGTCGGTGCCGTCGACCACGAGCATCCGGGCCGACGCCTCGGTCATGGATGCGAGCAGCTCGGCGAGGACGGGGAGATTCGCGTCGGGATCGGTGACGCCGGGGAGGGACTGCACGAGGGTCAGGCGAAGGCCCTCGACCAGGAAGGCCCGGGCGGCGCGAACCCGGTTCGCCACCGCGGGAGCGGCGCCGTACTGGGCTCCGAAGACGATCCGCCACGACTGCGGGTTCTCCGCGGCAGTGCTGAGGAAGGCGGTCAGGCCGTCGAGCACATGCTGCTCCGGCGTCCCCACCGTCGGGTCCTGCGGGAGCGCGGCCATGATCGAGAGGACCAGGTGCTGCTCTTCACGCGCCAGCAGCGCAAGCAGCAGTGCGTCGCGATTCGCGAACGAGTCGTAGACCACCGGTTTGGTGACACCGGCCGCATCCGCCACCGACTGCATCGTCGTCCCGGCGAAGCCTTGTTCGGAGAAGACCTCGAGGGCCGCATCCAGCAACATCGGCCGCCGCCGCTCCGGCCCGAGATGTGCCGCCCGCAGCCGTTTCTCGGAGGGCTCGACCACTTGACAAAGCTATCAGATCAGGCGAGATTCCTACGGTCCGGTAGGAACTGCCGCGGGGGTGGGGATCGGGTGACCGATCGAGGGAGTGCCGGTTGGCTGGAGGCTGACGGGCTCGCGGGTATGGATGCGAGCGAGCTGGCCCGGCTGGTCGACCGGACATCGGAGCGGGAGCTTCGGCATCGACTCATCGGGGGAGTACGAGAGGTCGCGTTGCGCGAGATCTTTCGGCGGATGCCGGAGTACCTCCGCCCCGCCCGCGCGGCCGGCTTCGACGCCGTCGTCGCCTGGCACATCACCGGAGCCGGCGGCCCCGAAGACGCCAACACCTTCTGGATCCGCGTCAGCGACGGCCAGTGCGAGCTCCTCGACGGCACCCCCACAGCCGACATCTCCATCCGCACCGACCCGGCCACCCTGCTCCGCGTAGTCACCGGCAACGAAGATCCGGTGCTGGCCGTCCTCAAACAACGCCTCTCCGTCCGAGGCGACCTGGCCCTGGCCGCCCGCCTCACCAAAATCTTCGCGGTGGGCCCCCTCTAGAGCAGCCCACGCACCCTTGTGCATGCAGCGCATCTTTGAGCACCCACCGACCACTTTCGCGGCGCCAAAACGGTTGGTGGATGCACAAGGACGAGCTTCGCGCACAAAGAGCAGCCAACCCACCTTTGCGCGCTCGCTCAGCGGGCGGGGGTGTTTTCCGTATGGCGGCCGGTCGCAGCTCCGTGACCAGTCGGGCGACGGCCCTCCGCCGCCTCGCCTTGCGGGACACGCGGGGCACCCGCCGCTGACGGCTGGTCCTCCAACACTCCACGCAACGCGGCCACGTCCTGCTCACCCGGATGCCCCGCAGCCTGCACCCCCGCGGACTGCTGCGTCGCAGACCGTTGGGTCGCCCCGGCCTGCTCCGATCCACCCTGCTGCGACCCGGCCTGCAACTGCGCCTGCTGCTGAGCTGGCGACAACTGCGCAAACGCCACCCGCGGATCCACCGGGCGCTCCTGCGCTGAGCCAGGCTGCTGCGACGCCGCTCCGGACTGTTGCGCGTAGGCAACCCGCGGGTCCACCGGCTGCGCTTCCTCGACCGCCTGCGGCGCCTCCCGCTGTTGCGCATATGCAACCCGCGGATCCACCGCCCGCTGCTCACCCGGCTGCTCGGCCGTGCTCTGCTGCGTCGGCTCCTCGCGCGTCGGGATGCGGTCGGCGGGATTAGGCGGCGGAAGTGCGCCCAGGTCCAGCGTCTCTTCCTGCTGCACCTGCTGCTCGGGTGCGCCCCGATACCGCTCCTCGGCAGCACGCACCACATCGGACGCCGACTCCGCGATGCCAAGACCACGCTCGGCAGATTCCGCGCGGGTGGTCGCCGTGAACTTGTCGTTCAACGGCTGCAGATCCGCGAAGCCCTTGTCGATTGTGCCGGCGATCTCCTGTCGAACCGCCTCCTCCTGCTCGGCAGGCACCAACTCCGGCAGGTCCGAGGCGTCGTACAGCAGATCTGCAGCAGCGCGCGCCTTGGTCGTCCGAGGTTCCTTCGCCATCCGGCTCAATACCTCGTCACCCTCGACTCCGGCATCCGCGCCGACCTCATCGGCGAACGCACGGGCCGCCGGTTCCCAGCCCGGGTACGAGTGCCCGCCGCGAGCCTCCCGCACGGCCTTCACCTGCTCAGCCATGTCCGGCGGCAGCACCCGGTCGGCCAACCGATCGACGGCCGCTTGGCTCCAGGCCTCAGTCACGCCCTCCTCGAGCGGCCGGGTCCCCTTCAGCTTCATGCCGGCGAGCCGGTCGCCATGCGTGTACCCGTCGGGAGACGCGAGGTGGCTGAACTCGTGCGCGACCGTCTTCAGCGCATTCCGGCGCAGGACCCACTGCTGAGCAGTGGCGGGCTGTCCCTGAGTCGCATACATATCCTGCAGCGGCTGGACAACGCTCTCCTGGTTGAAGCAGATTCGGCCGTTGTCCCAGGCCTCACCACGGGTACCGGGCTCTTCGGTGTAGTCGATCTGGCCGTTCCACAGCGACGTGTCCGCGCTCGACTCGGCTTGTACGGCATCACGGACGCGTTCCCAGAGGCCGTCACCGACGTCTGGGACCTCACTATCCGCGGTCCGTACGACGGCCACGTCAGTTCTCCGGGGAGTCCGTGCCGTCGAGCACGTGGATGAACTCGGCCAGCGCGCCGTTCATCTCCTGGGCAGCGATCTGCTCGCCGATCGTCGGTGCGCCCTCCGCAATGCGGTTGATCTCGTCAATGGCCGCCCGCGCACGGGCCTGCTGCTCGGCCGGACTACCGATCGGCTGCAGCCCCCGCATCATGGCGTCGTTGGCCGCCCAGACCGCTTCACTCTCGGGCTCCGGGTTCAGCGCTCCGGCGACGAACCTGTCGAGGTTGGCCAGATGACGGAAGGCCTTCTCCCGGTCCTTGTCGCGCTCGATCGTCGGCGCCTGCTCGCGAAGGCGGGCCGCGGCCGCCGTCAGCTCGTCGGGGTCGGTGATCTCACGCCCCCAGCCATGCACGATCCGGCGGCGTTCAGCGTCGAACTCGCGGTAGTCCATGGCGGCATCATCGCATTCAGTGGGTCGTTGCGGCCGACGTCACAGGCAGGGCGGCCTACTGACGCGTAGGCTGCCCTCTCATGGGAGAGACGGTGAACATCCACACCACCGCCGGCAAGATCGCGGATCTCGAGCAGCGACTCGACGACGCCGTACATGCCGGGTCGGAGCGCGCGGTGGAGAAGCAGCACGCGCGGGGTAAGAAGACTGCCCGGGAGCGGATCGCGCTGCTGCTCGACGAGGGCTCGTTCGCCGAGCTCGACGAGTTCGCGCGGCACCGCTCGACCAGCTTCGGGCTGGAGGCGAACCGCCCGTACGGCGACGGTGTGGTGACCGGCTACGGGACCATCGACGGCCGTCAGGTCTGTGTGTTCGCCCAGGATTTCACGGTCTTCGGCGGCAGCCTCGGTGAGGTCTTCGGCGAGAAGATCGTCAAGGTGATGGATCTGGCGATGAAGATCGGCTGCCCGCTGATCGGCATCAACGACTCCGGCGGCGCGCGGATCCAGGAGGGCGTGGTCAGCCTCGGCCTGTACGGCGAGATCTTCCGCCGCAACGTCCGGGCCTCCGGCGTGATCCCGCAGATCTCACTCATCATGGGCCCGTGCGCGGGCGGCGCGGTCTACTCCCCCGCGGTCACCGACTTCACGGTCATGGTCGACGAGTCGTCGTACATGTTCATCACCGGACCGGACGTGATCAAGACCGTCACCGGCGAGGACGTCACACAGGAGGAGCTCGGCGGCGCGCGGACACACAACACCAAGTCCGGCAACGCGCACTACCTCGGCAGTGACGAGGAGGACGCGATCGAGTGGGTCAAGTCGCTCGTCAGCCACCTCCCGCAGAACAACCTCGAGGACCCGCCGGTCTACGACGCCCCGGCTGACCTCGAGCCGGACGAGACCGATCTCGCGCTCGACACCCTGATCCCGGACTCGCCGAATCAGCCGTACGACATGCACACGGTGATCGAAACGGTCGTCGACGACGGCGACTTCCTCGAGGTACAGACGCTGTTCGCGCCGAACATCATCGTCGGCTTCGGCCGCGTCGAGGGCCGCCCGGTCGGCGTCGTCGCGAACCAGCCGATGCAGTTCGCCGGCACCCTCGACATCGATGCCTCCGAGAAGGCGGCCCGGTTCGTCCGCACCTGCGACGCGTTCAACCTGCCGATCCTGACCTTCGTCGACGTGCCTGGCTTCCTGCCCGGCACCGACCAGGAGTGGAACGGCATCATCCGCCGCGGCGCCAAGCTGATCTACGCGTACGCCGAGGCCACCGTCCCGATGATCACCGTCATCACCCGCAAGGCCTACGGTGGCGCGTACGACGTGATGGGCTCCAAGCATCTCGGCGCCGACATCAACCTGGCCTGGCCGACCGCCCAGATCGCCGTCATGGGCGCCCAAGGCGCAGTCGGCATCCTCTACCGCCGCGAGCTCGCCGGCGCCGAGGACCCCGAGGCTCGTCGCCAAGAGCTCATCCTCGACTACGAGGACAAGCTCGCCAACCCGTACGTCGCCGCCGAGCGCGGCTACATCGACGCGGTCGTCAAGCCCAGCGAGACCCGCGCCGAAATCGTCCGCGGCCTCCGCCTCCTCCGCACCAAACGCGACACCCTCCCGCCCAAGAAGCACGGCAACATCCCGCTCTGATCGGAGACCCTCGATGAACCTGCAGATCCTCAAGGGCGACCCGACCGCCGAGGAACTCGCTGCCCTGGTAGCAGTCCTCGCCGCCCGCCCCAGCGCCCC
>NZ_SMKX01000191.1 GCF_004349055.1 Kribbella antibiotica | reverse complement strand
CAGGGGCACGCTCTGTCCCCAAGACTCACAGGTCCAGGTAATAGAAGTGCTCACCCACCAGCGGCTTACCAGTCCGAGTCTGCCCGACGGGCGACCCGATAACTCTTATTAGGTAATTACTTGTTCACGCCCACCACCCAGCCCACAGACCCCCGACAACAGGACAGCGCAACGACAAAAAAAGGGCCACCAGCGCGGCAGCCGGGCACGGCAGCACCCCGCGCCTCCTTGCCAGCGCCTTTCACCACCAGCAAGGGTCACCTTCCAGGCCTCCCCGCTACCGGCCGCAACCATAGCGAGCACCTCAATCGGCGGGAACGCGATCGCCGACCTCGCCAGTACCTCAACCACCCGCCGGGCCCAGCCAAGCTCTTTATGTAACGCGGCCGCCGCAGCGACCAGCCACAGACAACGTATCCGGCTTGTCCGGAGCGGCGATCAACCATCGCGCCATTCAAAAAAACACAACCCTCAAGACACGCAGTACCGCGACCAAACCACCCCACCCGCAAACACCTCGGTCCCCGCATGCTCCAACCGAACCCCCGTCGTACCGCACCACGGCGCACCCGAACCAACAATCACCGGATGCACCAGCAACGCCAACTCATCCACAAGCCCCAACTCAAGCAGCACCGCGATCAACGCCCCGCCGGACTCAACCCGAACCACTCGCGCCCCACCCTCCCCCAAGCGCACGAGAACCTCCTCGAGATCCACCTGCTCATACCCCGTGACAAGCTCCCGAGTAGTCGCATCCGCCGGCCGCGCAGGCGTCTGATCGGCATACAGAGCAAGCACGTCGGACCAATAGCCGAGCGCCCGCAAGGCATCCCACTCCCGCACTCGCGCACGACTGTCGACGACCGCCAGCAACGGCCCCTCTGCGCGCCGCTCACCCTCCCGAGCACCCCGTACGGCGCTCTCCTGGGCGAGGATCGTGTCCGCTCCGGCGAGCGTGACGTCCTCCTGCCACAGGGTCGCCATCGCGTAGTACCGGGCGAGATCCGCGTCAAACCCAGCCGTCCGCCCATCGAGCGAGACCGCCACTTGAGCCACTACATGAGGCCGCATACTCCGAACGCTAGCGACCCCCACCGACAATTCGGGGATTGCAGAGAACTCTCTGCAGAGACTACTCTGCAATCATGCGACGCATCGACGCCAAAAGCCTGCGCGGACTCGCCCACCCCTTGCGAATGAACATCCTGGAGGCGATCGAGGTGGACGGCCCTGCCACCTCCACCACGCTCGCCAACCGCCTAGGCGAGAACACCGGCACGATCAGCTGGCATCTGCGCCTACTCGCTGAGCACGGCTATCTCGAGGAGGACACCGAGCGCGGCAACAAGCGCGAGCGGTGGTGGCGGATCCCAAAGGGCGCGACCGTGCTCGATCCCGCCGAGTTCCGCGACGACCCCGAGACCAGTGGCGCGCTGCGCGTCTACCTGAGCCACCTCGTCGAGCGTTATTTCAGCCGGGTCCGCCGATACCTGGACGACAACTGGCCCGCCGAATGGCAGTCCGCTGCCTCGCTCTCCGACTGGCGCAACCTGCACCTCACCGCCACCCAGCTCCAGGCCCTCAACGACGAGCTCGGCGAAGTCATTAACCGCTACATCGCCCTGGACCCCGACCCCACCGGCGAACGCGTCATCGTCCAACTCCAGTCCTTCCCCCAACGCCCGGAGGAATCATGAGCCTGCTGCGGACCCATCGAGACTTCCGGCTGCTCTGGACCGGCGAGACGATCAACCGATTCGGGAGCGCGATCTCGACCGTCGCGATTCCGTTGATCGCGCTCTCCGAGCTGGACGCGAGCACATTCGAGGTCGGACTGCTGACCGCGGCCGCGTGGGGACCTTGGCTGCTGATCGGGTTGCCGGTCGGCGCGTGGATCGACCGGCGACTGCGCCGACCGCTCATGGTCGGTTCATCACTGGTCTCACTGCTCCTGCTGGCCGCCGTACCGGTCGCCGCGCTTGCCGGCCTGCTGACGATCCAGTTGCTGCTCGCGATCGCACTGCTGACCGGCGCCGCCAGCGTGGTCTTCCAGACCGCCTACACGACCTATCTGCCCACACTGCTCGACCCTAAAGATCATGCGGAAGGCAACGCCAAACTGCAGGGCAGCGCATCCGCCGCACAGATCGCCGGTCTCGGTTGCGGCGGTCTGATCGTCCAGTTCGCCGGTGCGACCAACGCTCTATTCGTCGACGCAGCGACCTTCGCGCTCGCCGCCTGCTGCCTGACCGCGATCCGATTCCGCGAACGCCGTACGGCGACCGCTCGCCAACCCGGCGAGATTCGCGAGGGCATCCGCCTGGTCACGCAGGACGTCTGGCTCCGGACCCTCACGATCTTCGGCGCCACTTCAAACCTGGCCCTCATGGGCTACCAAGCCATCATCGTGGTCTTCCTAGTCCGCACAGTCGGCCTCACACCCGGCACAGTCGGCGTACTGGTCGCAGCTGCTGCCAGCGGCGGAGTGGTCGGCGCTTTCGTCGGCCGCCGCCTGGCAAAACGCTTCGGTACGGCGCGCGCCCTGCTGATGTGTGAGCTTGGCCTACCGACTCTCGCCCTACTGATCCCGCTGGCTCAACTCAGCGAAGCGCTCTATGTGATCGGCGCGTTCGGAGTCGGCGTGGGCGTCGTCGGCGGCAACGTCGTGAAGTCGACCTTCATCCAGTCCTACTGCCCGCCGGACCTGCTCGGCCGTCTGACCGCGACCACGTCGTTCGTGAACTACGGGACGATCCCGCTCGGCGCGGTTCTTGGCGGCGCACTCGCATCAGCGCTCGGCATCGAAGCCGCGCTGTGGATCACCACAGCCGGTGTGCCGCTGGCCGGCCTGGTCTTGCTGTTCTCACCCATCCGTGGACGGCGAGACCTGCCGAATCACCGACCGGCGGACTCCAGCCGCACCCGGATGGACCGACTCGCCTGGTCGTAGCCGCTCTCGTCACCGTGCAGGATCGACGCGAGATTGGCGGCCTCGTAGTAAGCGTTCAGGTCGAACGCCAACTGCGCCGGATCCGCGTCAAGCTCACCTCGGTCGACCGCCTCCCGTACGACGTTCTCCATGAGGTCCA
Organism: Kribbella antibiotica; assembly: GCF_004349055.1. GTDB lineage: Bacteria > Actinomycetota > Actinomycetes > Propionibacteriales > Kribbellaceae > Kribbella > Kribbella antibiotica. The sequence goes on along the minus strand of NZ_SMKX01000191.1, from coordinate 12,257 downwards.
TCCACTCCCGGTGGACGACGACCAGCGCCTCATGGACGGCTCCCCCGCGAGCGGCGTACTCGTGGGAGACCTTCTGGAAGAAGCAGCCACCGGGGAAAATCCGGCGACGCGAGTAGTCGAGCCAGCACTCGCCCAGCTTCCGCACCCGCGCAAGCCCCGGCTCCACCTCGAGCGCCGGCATCACCACGGCGTCCGCGTAGATCCGTCGCGCGGCTCTGATCGTCGCGAGCTGCAGCTCCTCCTTTGACCCGAAGTGTGCGAACAGCCCGCTCTTGCTGATCCCGAGATCGGTGGCCAGCCGCCCGATCGACAGCCCTTCCAGCCCGTCGACCGACGCGATGTCGACCGCGCGCCGCAGCACCGCGCGGCGGGTCTGATCACCGCGCACCAACCGTCCGTCGACCTTCTCCACGCTCCGATCCTATTCCGCTTGACCGCACGGCCTCGCCAAACTAATAATACGACCGTTCGTATAGATTTCCAGTCGAAGGAGCCCCATGAAGAAGCTGGCCCGCGGCGGACTGACCGCCCTCGGACTACTCTCACCCCGGCTGGCCGGCCGGGTCGCCTTCGAGCTGTGGCGCCGGCCGTTGGCGCGCGGCCGGGTGCGCGACGCCGAGCGGGAGGTCCACGACGCCGCCCGCGCCGAGGTCGTCGACGGGATCGTCACCTACGCCTGGGGTGACGGCCGCCGGCCGGTCCTCCTCGTCCACGGCTGGCGCTCCCGCGCATCGCGGTTCGCCGGTTTCATCACCGCACTGCTCGAGCTCGGCTACAGCCCGATCTCGTACGACGGCCCTGGCCACGGCGACACAACTGTCGCGATGGGCACGATCCTCGACCACCAGCGGATCATCACCGCGCTGGCGGCGAAGTACGGTGCCTTCGAAGGCGTCGTCGCCCACTCACTCGGCGTACCGTTCGCCCTGTACGCCGTCCGCCAGGGAGTGCCCGCGGCACGACTCGTCACGATCAGTGGTTTCGGCGACTTCGGCTACGTGGTCGACAAGTTCGGTGCCGAGCTGGGCCTGCGGACCGCGGTGCAGAATCGCCTGCGCCGCGAGATCGAAGGGCGGTTGTTCGACGGCGATCCGGAGATCTGGACCAAGTTCTCGGTCGGTCCGGGTGCGGCCGATCTCCTGGTGATCCACAACGACGTCGACAAGATCGTCGACCCGGCACAGGTCGCCGTACTGCTGGCCGCGTACGGACCGCGCGCCCGGCACTCCGCGAGGACCGGGCTCGGCCACAGCCGGATCCTCGCGGACCCGACCGTGATCGAGGAAGCCGTCACGTTCCTCACCGGCAAAGATCCGGTGAGCGAGCGGTCAGATGTCGCGGAAGGTCTCGATCTGAGCGCCTAGCGAGTTGAGGCGCTCAGCGAGCTCCTCGTAGCCGCGGTTGATCACGTAGACGCTGCGCATGACCGACGTACCCTTGGCGGCCATCATCGCGATCAACGTGACGACAGCAGGCCGCAGTGCCGGCGGGCACATGATCTCGGCGCCGGAGAAGTGGGTCGGGCCTTCAACCATCACACGGTGCGGGTCGAGCAGCTTGACCCGGCCGCCGAGTTTGTTCAGGTCGGTCAGGTAGATCGCGCGGTTCTCGTAGACCCAGTCGTGGATCAGCGTCTGACCGGTCGCCGTCGCCGCGATCACCGCGAAGAACGGCAGGTTGTCGATGTTCAGACCCGGGAACGGCATCGGGTGGATCTTGTCGATCGGCGCGTGCAGCTGCGAGGGGCGGGTGGTCAGGTCGACCAGCCGGGTCCGGCCGTTCTCGGCCAGGTACTCGTCGGTGCGGCTGTAGTCGAGGCCCATCTCCTCGAGCAGCGCGAGCTCGATCTCCAGGAACTCGATCGGTGCCCGCCGGATCGTCACCTCTGAGCCGGTGACGATCGCCGCGGTGAGCAGGCTCATCGCCTCGATCGGGTCCTCGGACGGCGCGTAGTCGACGTCCACGTCGATGTCCGGCTTGCCGTGCACGGTCAGCGTGGTCGAGCCGACGCCGTCGACCTTCACGCCGAGCAGTTCGAGGTAGAAGCAGAGGTCCTGAACCATGTAGTTCGAGCTGGCGTTGCGGATCACCGTGACACCGTCGATCCGGGCGGCCGCCATCACCGCGTTCTCGGTGACGGTGTCGCCGCGCTCGGTCAGCACGATCGGCTTGGCCGGCGTGATCGCCCGGTTCACCATCGCGTGGTACTCGCCGGCGGTCGCTTTCACGTCCAGACCGAACGGGCGCAGCGCAGCCATGTGCGGCTCGACGGTCCGCGTGCCGAGGTCGCAGCCACCGGCGTATGGGAGCTGGAAGGTGTCCTCGCGGTGCAGCAGCGGGCCGAGGAACATGATGATGGAGCGGGTACGACGAGCTGCGGCGGCATCCATCGCGCCGAGGTCGAGGTGTGCCGGCGGCACGATCTCGAGGTCACCGGCGTCGTTCAGCCAGGTGGTCTTCACGCCGATCGAGTTGAGCACCTCGAGCAGGCGGTTGACCTCCTCGATCCGCGCGACCTTGCGCAGCGTGGTGCGTCCCTTGTTGAGCAGACTCGCGCACAAAAGTGCGACTCCGGCATTCTTGGACGACTTCACGTCGATCGATCCGGACAATCTCAAGCCACCGACGACACGGAGGTGGACCGGACCGCCACCGAGAGAGACAATCTCGGAGTCGAGAGCCTCGCCGATCCGGGCAAGCATCTCGAGGGTGAGGTTCTGATGACCCTTTTCGATCCTGTTCACCGCGCTCTGGCTGGTGTTCAGTACTTCCGCGAGCTGCGTCTGCGTCCAGCCGCGGTGCTTGCGGGCGTCCCGGATGAGATTGCCGATCCGGCTCAGGTATCCATCAGTCATGCGCCGGACCATATCTCACATGTGAGATACCTCTGCACCGACCCACCGCTGTCAGGGTAGCCAACGTCACTTCTGACCGCCCCGCCGCCCCAAGACCCGCGCTGGCACTGCCGCCGCCTACACTTACCCAACTCCCGCCGCCACCCGGAGAGGACAAGCACATGCATGACGACACCTCTGCGGTGGCGAACGAATTCGAGGCAGAAGCCTGGCCGCTGGAGGCTGCGGCCGACAGCCTGCATCAGGTCATCGACGGTTTCCAGGACGGTGACACCCGGCCGCTGGTGATCGGCGACGGTGACCAGCCCGTCCTGGTCGTGCTCGCGATCGCCGACCTGGCCGACTTCCGGTCCCGGATCGCCGAGCTGCTCGGCAACCCGGTCGACGCCGGCTGGCTGCGCTACTACCTGCGCTCGAACTTCGACATGAGCTCGGAGCGGCTGATCGAGCTGCTCGGCGTCGACGCCGACCACGGTCTGTCCTCACTGGCCAGCCAGGTGAACGTCGAGCAGGCCGCGATTCTCATGCCGGACCACCTGCGCCGTACCGAGGCCGGCGGGAACCCGCTGATGCTGATCGGCGACGGGATGATGGCGACGGCGGCGCTGCTCGCCTTCCCGGCGTTCCAGGTGCTGCTCGCCTTGGACGGCGGCGGTACGACGGTCGAGGACGACTCCTGCGCGCACGACGACGAGGAGAAGCCGACCACCCCGCTCGAGGTGCTGGCCGAGCGGCTCGGGCCGATCTCCACCCAGCTCGTCGCGCAGATCAACGCCGGTCGCGAGCCCGGCCTGCCGAAGTACGAACTGCACTTCGAGGACGACCTGATCGACCACCTGCGTGAGCTCGAGAGCAAGGCGCAGCGATCGCCCGGCAGCGACTCCTTCACCGAGCTGAACGACCTGCTCCACCAGTTCGACGAGATGCGCAGCGGCCAGGCCGAGGTCGACACTGACGACGACGAGCCGGACGAAGCGCCGTACCTGGAAGCCACCGATCTGGCGGCGGCCCTACCGGATCTGCGCGACAACTTCCGCGGCGGGATCGAAGACCCCTACCTGATCGGGTACGACGGACGCCCGCTGGCCGGGCTGATCACCTTCGACCTGTACGAGGAGCTCCAGCAGGTCTCGGTCGAGCTCGACGGGACCGACGAGGCGCCCGTGCTCCCGCTCCCCCAGCCGCGCTGGGAGAACGGGCCCGAGGTGCTGATCTTCGAGGCCGCGATCGCGGTCTGCGAAGCGGTCTGCCAGGACATCTCGAACGGCGATGCCTCGATGATCTTCATCGGTGACGAGGACGGCGACCCGGAGCTCGTCCTCGCCCCGCTGGTCTGGCTCTGGGCCTACGTCGACCACCTGAACCTGGAAGGCGCTGAGGTCTAGACCTCAGTTGAAGCCGTGCACCGGCTGCCACTCCGTCAGGAGGGCGAGCTGGTAGACCTCGGCCGGGGTGTAGGGGTCCTTGGCGAGGATGTCGCGGAGCTCTGCCTCGTCGGCGACGTTGTACACAAGGAGTGCGCCGGTCTGGTCGGTGAACGGCCCGGCGGCGACCAGCTTGCCGGCCTCCTTGAGCTCGTTCAGGTAGTCCCGGTGCGCCGGGCGGACGGCCAGACGCTCATCGGTCTCGGCAAGGTCGAACTGCAGCTGCACCACGAAAAAGGCCATACCCCGAACCCTACAACGAGGGCGAGTATGGCCTTGTCCACAACGAAAGTTTGGTGCGGGAGAGGGAGTCACGAGCCGCCACAGCGGCTGGTTCGAGTCAGACCCGAAAGTCGACGGTGCACTCCCTTCCCGCCCGGCCATTCTGGCCAGCTGAGGACCCGTTACGCAAGGGGTTGGTTAAGAGAAACTGCAGCAGAAAGTTGAGTGAGATAACGCTTGGTGATCGTTCCCCCGCTCGCATCAATGAGAGCGCGTACACACTCGTACAGACCGTCACGCCGCTCCACTGTCAAGGCCCGGTGCCCCGAGTAAGACGACAACAAATCCAAATACTGTGGTGCCGAGTAGACCACTTCCCACTCGTACCGCCGGAAGGTCACCGGCCCGAACAGACCCGACGCGTCCACCTCCGCCGAGTCCTCCGGTACGGCGCTCGCCGCCGGCAACCCGCCCTTCTCCGCATCGTCGGTGAACCGGTCGTAGCACCGCTGCACGTCGACGAAGAACTGCACACTCCCACCGGCGACATGATGCGTCGAAACCACAGCCAGTACGCCGCCCGGTCGCAGTACCTGAGCACATCGCCGTACCCGCGTCTCGGGGTCAAGCCAGTGGAACGCAGTCGCCGAGAGCACCAGATCAAAACTCGGCTCCGGCAACTCCCACGTATCAAAGTCAGCCACAGTCACATCGACCGACGGCAAATTGCGCCGAGCGACCTCCGCAAGCTCCGCCCCGAGCTCAACCGCACTCACCGACCACCCGCGCTCAACCATCGGCCGAGTCGCCTGCCCAGTCCCCAGCCCGATCTCGAGCACCTTTGGAGCCTCGGTGCTCAACAGCCCGGCCAGGTCGTCGTACAGGTCGGATGGGTAGGTCGGGCGGACTTTGTCGTAGAGGTCGGCGTCTTCGGTGAAGGTCTGGCGCAACTGTTCCCGGCTCACCCCCGCAACCTATTACGGGGTCAGCCGCGGGCGCTGCCGAATTAGCCGAGGTACGGACTACTGAGGGTCGCCGGTGTATTGGCGACGTCGAGGACCATCTGAGGAAAGCGGGAGCCGGGGACGTAGTAGCGAGCTCGCGTACGCCCGACGGGCTGAAGCAGTTGAGCGGTGACGAGATCACGGAGATCTCGTTGGGCTTGTTGCAGGTTGAGACCCTCGGCATGTTCGTAGCGGGACCGCCGGACGCGGCCGGCCATCGCCACATCGTGCAGTGCAGTCACCATCCGCTCATCCAGTCCGACGCTTTTGGCGTGCTCCGCAAGGGCCTCCCAGACCCGTCCGGATCGGTCGAGTCGATTCTGGACCGCCTGCGCTTGCTGGTGGTATGCGGTGAGGTTGAAGCGCATCCAGCTCGAGACATCCTGATCCGGTAGGTATTCGCTGCCTCGACTGTTCAGCTCGCGGTAGTAGTCCCAGGTGTTGCCGGGGCGTCCCAGCCAACTCTCGATCGAGGAGAACTCAGGAGCGAGCACCCCTTCCCGCGCAATCAGGAGTGTCTGCAGCGAGCGGGACATCCGGCCGTTGCCGTCGGCCCAAGGATGGATGGACACCAGGTGCAGATGCGCCATCGCAGCTCGCACCAATGGATGCGCACCGTCCTCCGCATTGAGCCAGTCAACGAACTCCTGGATCAGCTCTGGGACCCGCTCGGCCTCGGGCGCGGTGTAGGCGGCAATGCTGGGGTCTCGGGCATCGGTCACATAAACCGGGCCGCGGCGCCACTGCCCGGCTGGTTTGCGCGGGCCGTGACGGTGTCCCTGCAGCATCCAATGCAGGGCGTTGAGCAGGCCCTTGCTGTAACTGAAGTCCTCGACGTCATGGAGAGTCTGGATGTACGACATCATCCGCTGGTAGGCGAGAGTCTCCTCGCGGTTCTCCTCCGAGACCTCCACATCCCGTTCGCCCTCGATCAAATCTTCGACATCGACTGTGGCGACCTTGAAGCCCTCGATGGAGTTGGAGGCCGCCACGGCGTCGGCGGTGAGGAATTTGCGCAGGCCGGCGGTCCACTTCGAAGGGCTCGCGTGCACCTGATGCCGGAGGGCATCGCGCATCCGACCAATGTCGTCGAGTACGCGATGATCCTCAGACGTGAGCGCAGGCGTGGGATACAACATCAAAGCAATAATAGAATGACGTAATCATTACGTCAATACGGGGTGATTAGGAGGGGCGAGGGGCCAGGCCTGCGACTATGAGGTCGGCAACGGCCTCGGCGTGGCGGCGGATCTCGTCCTCGCTCGGTTGCTCAGGGCCACCGAGAAGCGCCGTCTCGACCGGGCTCGCGTACGGAGCGCCGCCCCCCTGGACGACCAGGTAATGGAGAGTCGCGTACGGCATCTCGCGGATCCGGCCGGCCGCGACCAGCCGCCTCATCCGCTGCTCGACCAGCGGGCGCAGCGGATTGACGAAATGATCGACGACATAGCGGATCCGGGGGCTGTCGATGGCGCCCTCGTGGCTCATGATCCTGAGCACCTCCGGATGCGACGCCGCGAACATCACCTGAGCGACGACTGCCCGCCGGAGCGCCTCGAGGTCATCCAGGGCGGGCTCGACGGCCAACTGCCGCCAGGACCGCTCGCTAACGGTCAGCGCGTGCTCCATCGCCGCGAACCACAGCCCCTCCTTGGATCCGAAGCGGGCGGTCAGCAGGGCGTGGCTCACCCCGAGCCGCCGGCTCAACTCGCGGACGGACATGCCGTCGTACCCCTTCGCGGCGAACGCCTCCAGCGCGGCCTGCAGCAGCGGGCCGACCTCAAGCTCTGCACCCGACCGCGGGCGGCCGCGGCCTCGTGTCTGCACCATCACAGTTCTCCTACTTGCCGAGTCGTGGCGGTCGGCGCATGCTATTCCTGGGAGATTAATAGACGAGTGGCCATTAAAACACGACCTGGGAGCGGAATCATGACGCACGACCACCTCAGCCCGGCAAGGATGGGCAGCACGCCGCAAGACTACGCCCGGTTCGGGATCGAGCCCGGCGCGATCAAGCCGCACGAGGACGGCCTGCGGACCGATGGCGGGCCGGGCAGCTACGAATGGTGGTACTTCGACGCCCACCTGGACGACGGCGCCAAGCTGGTCGTGGTCTTCTTCACCAAGGAATTCACCGCGATCGGGAAGCCGCTCGCCCCGATGATCCGGATCGATCTCACCCTTCCCGACGGCACCACGGTGGAGAAGCTGGCCGAGTTCGACGCGAGCACCTTCACGGCCTCGACGGACACCTGTGACGTCCGGATCGGCGCGAACGTCTTCGCCGGCGACCTGCACACGTACACGATCCGCGCCAAGGCCGAGGACGTGGAGGTCGATGTCACCCTGACCGGGACGGTGCCCGCCTGGCGCCCGGAGTCCGGGCACTGGTTGTTCGGCGAGGACGGCGAGCAGATCTTCGCCTGGCTGCCCTCGGTGCCCGAGGGCCGGGTCGAGGCGACGTACAGCCTGGCCGGCAGGAGCACCACCACTACGGGTGTGGGTTACCACGACCACAACTGGGGCAACACCGTCATGCTCAAGCTCATGCACCACTGGTACTGGGCTCGCGGCTCGGCCGGCCCGTACTCCGTGATCGCGTCGTACATCACCGCTGAGAAGCAGTACGGCTACTCGACCCTGCCGGTCTTCATGCTCGCCCGGGACGGGAAGCTGATCGCCGACGACAAGAGCAAGGTGACCTTCGAGGAGCTCGGCAGCTACACCGACACCGACACCGGGACCGGCAAGCCGGTCGCCAACGTCACTCGCTACACGTACTCCGACGGCGACGAGCGGTACGTCGTCACGTACACGCGCCACTCGGACCTGTCGACGGTGAAGTTCGCCGACAACCTGACGCCTCCGAAGCGGTTCGCCGCCAAGCTCGCCGGCTTCGACGGCGCCTACCTCCGCTTCGTCGGCGAGGTCCGGATCGAGCACTACGAGGGCGGCAAGCTCGTCGAGAGCCACGTCGACGACGCCCTGTGGGAGCTCATGTACTTCGGCAAGGCGCGCCCCTGACTCTCGTCGGGGACGCGCCTGCGACGAGAGTCAGTCCAGCGCCGCGCGGCCGGCTTCGAGGCGGGCTACGGGGATGCGGAAGGGTGAGCAGGAGACGTAGTCGAGGCCTACCTGGTGGAAGAAGTGGATGCTGTCCGGGTCGCCGCCGTGCTCGCCGCAGACGCCGAGTTTGAGGTCGGGCTTGGTGGCGCGGCCGCGGTCGACGCCGGTGCGGACGAGGGCGCCGACGCCTTCGGTGTCGATCGACTCGAACGGTGAGACCGCGAAGATGCCCTTCTCCAGGTAGCGCGAGAAGAACGAGCCTTCGACGTCGTCGCGACTGAAGCCCCAGGTCGTCTGGGTGAGGTCGTTGGTGCCGAACGAGAAGAAGTCGGCCGCCTCGGCGATCTGGTCTGCGATCACCGCGGCCCGGGGCAGCTCGATCATCGTGCCGATCGGGATGGTCCACTCGACGCCGACCTCGGCCAGCACCTTGCTCACCTCGTCGCGCGCCAGGTGCAACTCCTGTACGGCGCCAACCAGCGGGATCATGATTTCCGGCTGGGGGTCCTTGCCCTGGCTCTTCAACTCGACCGCAGCACTCGCGATCGCGCGCACCTGCATCGCGAACAGACCCGGAATCATCAGACCGAGCCGTACGCCGCGCAGCCCGAGCATCGGGTTCTGCTCGTGCAACCGCTGCACGGCAGCGAGCAGCGTCGCGTCACGACCGGGATCCTCACCGCGCTCGCTGGCCAGCGCGACCTTGACCGCCAGGTCCTCCATCGACGGCAGGAACTCGTGCAGCGGCGGGTCGATCAGCCGGATCGTCACCGGCAAACCGTCCATCGCGGTCAGCAACTCAAGGAAGTCGTCACGCTGCAGCGGCTCCAGCTCGGCCAGCGCCGCTTCGCGATCAGCGTCGTCGTTCGCGAGGATCAACCGCTCGACCGCCTCGCGCCGCTCACCGAGGAACATGTGCTCGGTCCGGCAGAGGCCGATCCCCTCAGCCCCGAAGCGCCGCGCGCGAGCCGCGTCGTCTGCGGTGTCCGCATTGGTCCGTACGCCGAGGTGCCGCACCTCGTCAGCGTGGGTGATCAGGCGGTGCACCGAAGCGACCAGCTCGTCACCGGCATCCGCGGCCAGCGAACCTTCGAAGTACTGGACGACCGGCGAGGCGACGACCGGAACCTCACCGGCGAAGACCTCTCCCGTGGTGCCGTCGATCGAGATCGTGGCGTCGCTGTCGAGGATCTTGCCGTTGATCTTGATGGTGCCCTCGGCAACATTCACCTCGAGCTCCTCGGCACCGCAGACACACGTCTTGCCCATACCGCGGGCGACGACGGCCGCGTGCGAGGTCTTGCCGCCGCGGCTGGTCAGGATGCCCTGCGCCGCGATCATGCCGTGCAGGTCGTCCGGGTTCGTCTCGCGACGGACCAGGATCACCTTCTCGCCCTTGTCAGCCGCCGCGACCGCAGCCGCCGAGGTGAAGACGACCTTGCCCGAGGCCGCACCCGGCGACGCACCGATCGCCTTGGTGAGCAGCTGGGTGTCGGCATCCGCGTCGAAGCGCGGGAACATCAACTGCGCGAGCTGCGCACCCTTGACCCGCTTCAGCGCCTCATTGGTGTCGATCACACCTTCGTCGATCAGGCTGGTCGCGATCCGGAACGCCGCCGCCGCGGTGCGCTTACCGACCCGCGTCTGCAGCATCCACAGCTTGCCGCGCTCAACCGTGAACTCGATGTCACACAGGTCGCGGTAGTGCCCTTCGAGCTTGGTCATGATCGCCAGCAGTTCGTCGTACGACGTCTTGTCGATCTGCTCGAGATCCGCGAGCGGGACGGTGTTGCGGATCCCGGCCACGACGTCCTCGCCCTGCGCGTTCTGCAGGTAGTCGCCGTACACGCCGGGGTGTCCGGTGGAAGGGTCGCGGGTGAAGCAGACACCGGTTCCCGAATCCATGCCGAGGTTACCGAAGACCATCGAGCAGATGTTGACCGCCGTACCGAGGTCGGTGGCGATGCGTTCCTGGCGGCGGTAGAGGATCGCGCGGTCCGAGTTCCACGAGCTGAAGACGGCCTCGATCGCGAGGTCCATCTGGGTCCGCGGGTCCTGCGGGAACTCGCGGCCGGTGTGGTCGAGCACCGCCTGCTTGAAGGTCTGGACGATCGCCTTCAGATCGTCGGCGTCGAGGTCCAGGTCGTTGTTCGTTCCCTTGGCCTGCTTAGCCGCCTCGATCGCGTCCTCGAAGACATCGCCCTCCATGCCGAGGACCGTCTTGCCGAACATCTGGATCAGCCGGCGGTAGGCATCCCACGCGAACCGGGGGTTGCCCGATTGGTGCGCAAGGCCGTTGACCGAGTCGTCGTTCAGGCCGACGTTGAGGACCGTCTCCATCATGCCTGGCATCGACACCGCGGCACCCGACCTCACCGACACCAGGAGCGGATCGTCAGCCTGGCCGAGCTTCTTGCCCATGTTCTGCTGCAGTACGTCGACGTGGTGGTCGATCTCGTCGGCCAGCTCCGCAGGCACCGAGCCAGTGCTCAGGTACGCGCGGCAGGCGTCGGTGCTGATCGTGAATCCGGGCGGCACCGGCAGACCGAGGTTCGTCATCTCGGCGAGGTTCGCACCCTTGCCGCCGAGGAGTTCCTTCATGGCCTTGTTGCCTTCGGCGAAGTCGTAGACGAGTTGCGGCACGGTCACTCCCTGGGGTGCAGGTGATGCTGCTGAGACGCGATGCGGTGGCACGCTGGCCCCTCGACTTCACTGGCGTGGGCGTTCCTTCAGAGTAAGCGCAAAAACCAGTCCAGTTGAACACTGGTCTCACATCAAGACACGTGACCCTCCCCACAAACCCAAGGCGGAAAAGCCTTACCTGCCTTGACAACGCAAGACAAACCGACCGATTAGAGTCTGAAACGTGCGCATCGTCTCTCTTCTCCCCTCGGCCACCGAGATCTGCTTCGCCCTGGGCTCCGGCGACGAAGTGGTCGGCGTCACCTTCGAATGCGACTACCCCGCCGAGGCCCGCACGCGCCGCATCGTCTCCACCACCGCGCTGCCGCCCGGCCTGACTCCCGGCGAGATCGACGCCGTCGTCCGAGCCCGAGTAGCAGCCGGCGAAGACCTCTACAAGCTAGACGCCAACGCGCTCCGCGATCTGGTTCCGGACATAGTGATCACACAGGACCTGTGCGCCGTCTGCGCACTGGACGTGTCCGACGTAGACGCGGCACTCGCCTACCTCGGCTGCACGGCCGAAGTCGTCACCACCAACCCCCACACGCTCGCCGACGTACTCGACTCCATCGAGCAGATCGCCAAAGCCATCAACCGAAACCCGGCCCCACTACTCGCCGATCTCAGGAGCCGCGTCTACCAGCGTCCGCGCACAGGCCGGCGAGTGGCGTTGCTGGAGTGGACGGATCCGCCTTATGCACCTGGCCATTGGCTACCCGAGCAGGTGGAACTCGCGGGCGGAGTGAACATACTCGGTACGGCGGGAGCTCGGTCGCAGCCGGTGGAGTGGTCGGACCTGGCAAGCGCCGAGGTGGTGATCGTCGCCCCCTGCGGATTCGGGGTGGATGCGGCGTACGAGCTTGGCGTGGGGTTGGACCGACTTCCGCCAACCGCCGAGGTCTGGGCGGTCGACTCGAACAGCTACTTCGCCCGCCCCGGCCCCCGACTCGTCGACGGCATCGAACTCCTCACCACCATCCTCACCGGCCACACCCCCAACC
>NZ_SMKX01000190.1 GCF_004349055.1 Kribbella antibiotica | reverse complement strand
GGTCGGGGGCGGTGGGTGGTGCGGCGGCGGAGCAGTTGTGGGACTACCCGCATGACAACCCGACGTTCTCGACGGTGCTGCCGTCGGATGTGATCACGATCGGCGGGTCGATGTACCTGCACGTGATGGTGAACAAGGGTCTCGGGAATGTCGTGTGGACCGAGATCTGGCGCAGCGACAACTCGGGCGCGAACTGGTATCACACCGGCGCGAAGTTCGACCCGAACATCGACGGTGGGATGTTCCAGTGCATCACCTGGGGGCTGGGCAGCGACGGGTACGTCTACATCTACTCGACCGGCTTCCAGCGCAACAAGCCGATCATTCTCAAGCGCGTCCGCAGCGACCAGATCGCGAACCCGGCCGCCTACGAGCCATGGGGTTTCCGTGACAATTCCTGGGGCTGGGGCAAACCGGCGACCCCGATCCTGAGCGGCAACTTCGGCGAACTGTGCCTGCGCCCGCTCGGCGGGAAATGGATCCTGACGTGGTTCAACGCCGGCGACTACCGCATCGACGGCATGATCATGAACACGCCCACCGACAATCTCTACACCGCCATCCGCCAGCCCCTCATCTACGGCGGCGCCTGGGGTCAGGAGAACGACAACCACGTCGCCCAGCTGTACGGCGGCTACATCATCCCCGGCTCGACGCTGAGCGATCTGCATCTGTCGGTCAGCCAGTGGAACACCGACGCCGGTTGGCCGTATCGCGCGATGCAGTTCCGGGTCCGCGGTTTCGGGTAGACCGCGGCGGCATTTTATGGCTCCGCGAGCGCCCGCTTACCGTCGGATTCATGGAATCAGCCGAAGAGTTTCTAGCTGCTATGCGGGCCGGTTCGACGTCCTCGGTGGAGCTCACCGAGGACGCGATCGCCCGGATCGAGCGCGACGACCAGGCGATCAACGCGATCTGTGTGCCGGACTTCGACCGTGCGCGAGCTGCGGCGCGCGCGGCCGACGAGGCCAGGGCCGGCGGTTCGGAGCGGCCGCTGCTTGGGCTCCCGGTGACGGTGAAGGAGTCGTACGACGTCGTGGGGTTGCCCACGACCTGGGGGATGCCGGAGCACGCGAACTACGTCCCGGCCGAGGACGCCGTACAGGTGTCGCGGTTGAAGGCGGCCGGTGCGGTGATCCTCGGGAAGACCAATGTGCCGTTGGGGTTGCAGGACCTGCAGAGCTTCAACGCGATCTACGGCACCACCAACAACCCCTGGGATCACACCCGTACGGCGGGTGGTTCGTCCGGCGGATCCGCGGCGGCGCTGGCGGCCGGGTTCGGTGCGCTGTCGATCGGCTCCGATATCGGTGGATCGCTGCGGACGCCCGCGCATTTCTGCGGTGTCTACGCGCACAAGCCGACGCTCGGCCTGGTGGCGACCCGGGGGATGGTCGCGCCGCCCGGGCCGGCCTTGCCGGTTGAGCTCGACCTCGCCGTCGCAGGTCCGATGGCGCGCACTGCCCGCGACCTGTCGCTACTGCTGGACGTCATGGCAGGCCCGGATCCGCTGACGTCGGGCCTGGCCTACAGCATGAACCTGCCGCCCGCGCGCCACCAAAAACTTGATGACTTCCGGGTTCTGGTTCTCGAGGAGCATCCGCTCATTCCGACCGGCTCCGCTGTCCGGGCGGGTGTGCAGCGAGTCGCCGACGCGCTCACCGAGGGCGGCGCCCGCGTCGAACGGCACGGCCGCCTGCTGCCCGACCTGATCGAGAACTCGACGCTCTACGCACAGTTGCTGTTCTCGGGCACCGTCGCACGGTTTCCCGTCGACGCGCTCGAGCAGCTGCGGATCCAAGCCGCCGGACTGAGTGCAGACGACCAGAGTCTTGGGGCCACGCGGCTGCGCGCGATGACGTTCAGCCACCGGGACTGGATGGAGGCGAATCACCGGCGTGAGCTCCACCGCCAGGCCTGGCGGGAGTTCTTCGCCGAGTTCGACGCGGTGGTGTGCCCGATCACGCCGACTCCCGCGTTCCCGCACAATCACGACGTTGACCTGCTGGGACGCCGGATCGATATCGACGGCGTCGAGTACCCGTTCTTCGACCAGCTCGTCTGGGCCGGGCTGGCGACCATGCCGGGCCTGCCAGCCACCGCCGTACCGGCGGGCAGATCACCCGAGGGCCTGCCAGTGGGAGTGCAGCTGATCGGTCCGATGTTCGAGGATCGCACGCCGCTGCGGCTGGCCGAACTGCTCAGCTCTTGAATAAGTAACACGCTTGGTTTAACTTACTCAAGAATTTCGCCGGTGTGGCTCAGTGCACACCGGCGCATCCGGAAACTTGAGGAGTTCCGAATGACCAGAGCGAACAGGTTGGGCGCCGTCGTCGGCGTGGCGGGACTGGCGCTCGGCCTGGTGGCGTGCGCCGACGGTACGACGACGGGCACGGACAGCGCCGGGGCGATCGACGAGAAAGCGCCGGTCACGATCACGATCGGGGACCGCCCCACCCCCGACAAGCCGAACGACTTGAAGTCGTTCGAGCAGAAGGTCAAAGACTTCATGGCGAAGTACCCCAACATCACCGTGAAGTCGACCGAGACCGCCTGGCAGGCGCAGACCTTCCAGGCCCAGATCGCCGGCGGAACGCTACCGACGGTGATGAGCATCAGCTTCACCGAGCCGGCCAACATGATCCCGAACAAGCAACTCCCGGACATCACCGACGAGCTGAAACTGGTCGACCTGACCAAGGACCTGAACCCGAACGTCCTGAAGATCGTCCAGGACGACAAGGGCCGCATCTACGGCGTACCGACCGACGTGTTCTCGGTCGGCCTGGCCTACAACCGGGCGCTGTTCACGCAGGCCGGGCTGGACCCGGACAAGCCGCCGACGACCTGGGACGAGGTCCGGCAGTACGCCAAGCAGATCGCGGACAAGACCGGTAAGGCCGGCTACGCGCAGCTCACCACGAACAACACCGGTGGCTGGATGCTGACCACGATGACCTACAGCATGGGCGGCACGGTCCAGAGCCAGGACGGCAAGAAGAGCACCTTCAACGACGCGCCGACCAAGAAGGGGCTGCAGCTCCTCAAAGACATGCGCTGGACCGACAACTCGATGGGCAGCCGCTTCCTTTACAACCAGGAGGAGGTCCGCCAGGACTTCGCGGCCGGCAAGATCGGCATGGTCATGCAGGCGCCGGACGCCTTCGACATGAGCGTGAAGCAGTTCGCGATGAAGCCGGCCGACTTCGGCGAGGGTGCGCTCCCGCAGGCCGGCGGCCCGTTCGGCACGCTGACCGGTGGCTCGCTGAAGATGATCAGCCCGAAGGCGACCAAGAACGAGATCGTCGCCGGGCTGAAGTGGATCAAGTTCGACCAGTTCGACAAGTTCACGTCGGAGTCGATCGCGGTCACGGATGCGAAGAACTCGATCGCCGACAAGGGCTTCGTCGGCCGGCCTGCGATCACGCCGCTGAGCCAGGCGACGTTCGACCAGTACAACAAGTGGCGCGAGCCGTACGTGAACGTGCCGGTGAAGCAGTTCCAGGGCTACATCGACTCGACCACCTCGCTGAAGCTGTTGCCCGAGCCGGGCAACAAGGGCCAGGAGGTCTACTCGCTGCTCGACCCGGTCGTCCAGCAGGTGCTCACGAAGAAGGACGCGGACATCGACAAGCTACTGAGCGAGACCGCTTCGAAGGTCGACGCCCGCCTCGCGCGGTAGACCAATGTTCCAGACATCTGCTCAGAGCCGCATCGGTACCCGGTCTCTCACGACCTGGTACCGCTCCGGCGGCCTCAGCGCGGTCCTGTTCGCCGTACCGCTGGTGCTGACCTTCCTGTACTTCTCCTGGGGCCCGATCGTGCGCGGTCTGGTCCTCAGCTTCCAGAAGAACAACCTGGTCACCCCGGCGGAGTGGGTCGGGATGGCGAACTTCAGCTATGTCCTGACCGACCCGCAACTGCCGCAGGCCGCGCTCAACACCCTGTACTTCGCTGCTCTCGCGCTCGTCTTCGGGTTTCCGGTGCCACTGTTCCTGGCCGTGTTCGTCAGCGAACTGCGGACGACCGGCTGGCTCTACAACGTGCTCTCGTACCTGCCTGCCGTCGTCCCGCCGGTGGCCGCGATCCTGCTCTGGACGTTCTTCTACGACCCGAGCGCGGCCGGGGTCTTCAACTCGATCCTCGGCTGGTTCGGGATCGGCCCGTTCGCCTGGCTGAACTCGCAGAGTCTCGCGATGCCGGCGATCGTGCTCGAGGCGACCTGGGCCGGCGCGGGGGCCACCTCGATCATCTACCTGGCCGCGCTGACCGGCGTACGGACCGAGTTGTATGAAGCGGCCGAGCTCGACGGCGCCGGGATCTGGAGCCGGATCTGGCACGTCACGCTGCCGCAGATCCGCGGAATCATCTTCATCATGATGCTGCTGCAGCTGATCGGGACGTTCCAGGTCTTCACCGAACCGTTCCTGTTCACCGGCGGTGGCCCGAACAACGCGACCACGACGATCCTGCTGCTGATCTACCGGTACGCCTTCGTCAACGGTGACTTCGGCGCCGCGACCGCCCTCAGCGTGCTGCTCGCCGCAGTGCTCTGCCTGCTGTCGATCGCCTACCACTTCGTCACCCGTCGCTGGAGCACAACATGAGCCACGAGCGCGGCATCATCTCGACGAAAGACCGCCACCGTACGACGGTCCGCTACGGCCTACCGGCGATCCAGGTGCTCCTGTTCATCGGCGTACTGGTCGCCGGCGTCGGCCCCCTGTTATGGCTGCTCAAGTCCGGCGTCTCCACCAGCCAGGACATTCTCAGCGGCCCGATGCAGCTCTGGCCGTCCGGCATCCAGCTGAAGAACATCCCCGACGCCTGGAACCGCGTCCAGATCGGCGCCTACCTCGGCAACACCGCGATCATCGCGCTCGGCTCGATGGTCTCGACGCTCTTCGTCTGTACGACGGGAGCCTTCGTCCTGAGCGTGCTCCGGCCGAAATGGGGACCGATCGTCACCGGCGCCGTACTGGCCACGCTCTTCCTGCCTGGTGTCATCTCGCTGGTCCCGCTCTACATGACGATCCTGAAGATGCCCGTGCTCGGGATCAGTCTGCAGAACACGTTCTGGGCGGTCTGGCTGCCTTCGGCGGCCGGCGCGTTCAACGTGCTGGTGATGAAGCGGTACTTCGACTCGATCCCGCGCGAGCTGATCGAGGCGGCCCGGATCGACGGCGCCGGCAACCTGCGGATGTTCACCTCGCTGATCCTGCCGCTGTCCAAGCCGATCGTCGGTGTGGTCGCGCTGCTGACCGTCATCGGTTCCTGGAAGGACTACCTCTGGCCGCTCCTCGTGCTGCCCGACCCGAAACTGCAGCCGATCTCGGTCGCGCTGCCGCGGGTCGCGAAGACCACTGAGATCTCGCTCCAGATGAGCGCGCTGTTCCTGGCGGTGCTCATCCCGGTCGTGCTCTTCTTGGTCTTCCAGAAGCAGTTCCTGAAAGGGGTTGGTATGTCAGGCGGTATCAAGGAATGACATCTGCACTCAACGGCCGACGGATCCTGGTGACGGGGGCCAGCGGCCGGATCGGTCTGGTCGCCGTGCAACGGCTCAACGAGCTGGGTGCGCTGGTGACGACGCTGTCGAACGTCGAGCACCCCGATCTGAAGGCGGATCGAGTCCTCATCGGCGACACCCGGTCCGAGGCCGACGTGGCCCAGGCCTTGGAGGGCGCCGAGTTCGTCGTGCATCTGGCGGCCTTGGCGCATCCGTCGGCCGGTACGCCGTACGACGTGTACTCGATCAATGTCGTGTCGACGTTCAACGTGCTGGCCCAGGCCGGCGCGCTTGGCATCAAGCGGGCGGTGGTCGCGAGCAGCATCAACGCCTCCGGGCTGGTGTTCAACCCGCACGACGTGCACCCGGCGTACTACCCGTTGGATGAGCGGACCCCGGCCGACATCGCCGACCCGTACTCGTTGTCCAAGCAGAACGACGAGAACACGATCCGGATGGCGTGGCGCCGATGGGGGATCGACGTGGTCGCGTTCCGGTTCCCGCACACGAACTCGGCCGAGGTCCTTCAGCAGCAGGCCGAGCACATGCGCGCCGACCCGGCCAGCGGACTCCGCGAGGTCTGGAGCAACCTCGACACCCGCGATGCGGCGTACGCGATCGAGCTCGGGCTGACGGCTCCGCTGACCGGCGCGCACGTCTTCTTCGTCGCGGCCGGTACGACGAATGCGCCGTACCCGACTGAGTCCTTGCTGGATGCGTTTGCGCCGGATGTTCCGCGGCTGCGGCGGTTCATCGGCCGCGAGGTGCCGATCGACCTGACCGCGGTGCGAACCGTGCTGGGCTTCCAGGCGCAGCATGAACTCGACCTCCCGACTCTGGAGTTGTGAATGCCTTCGAACTTCGACCAGCCGTGGCCGGTCCGGGACGACATCCGCATCCGCGCGGTGCAGGCGATCGTCACCGCGCCGCAGGGCATCCCGCTGGTGGTCGTGAAGATCGACACCACCGAGCCAGGGCTGTACGGGCTCGGGTGCGCGACGTTCACGCAGCGGTGGAAGGCCGTGCAGACGTTCGTCGACGAGCACCTGGCGCGGCTGCTGATCGGTCGCTATCCCGGTGACATCGGCGACCTGACCCGGCTGTCCGGATTCAGCGGCTACTGGCGTGGCGGCCCGGTCACCAACAATGCGATCTCCGGGATCGACCAGGCGCTGTGGGACATCGCGGGGAAGCGTGCCGGCATGCCCGTGTACGAGCTGCTCGGCGGGAAGGTTCGTGCGGCGGCAGACACCTACCTGCATGCCAGCGGCCGCACGATCGAGGAGGCACTCGACCACGCACAGAAGCTGGTTTCACAGGGGCTGCGGCACGTCCGGCTGCAGATCTCGACTCCCGGTGGCGGCGGGTACGGCGCTCCCGCGGTCCCGACCCTCTACCCGAACGCGCCGTACCGGAACGGCTGGTCGGCGCGCGACTACCTGCGCGCTACGCCGGAGCTGTTCGCGGAGGCTCGGCACGTGCTGCCGGACAACCTTGAGCTGCTGCATGACGTGCACTCGCGGCTCACACCGAAGGAGGCTGTGCTGCTCGCGCGGTCGCTGGAGGAGTACGGGCTGTTCTTCCTGGAGGACGTGCTGCCGCCGGAGCACTGGGATCGCCTGCCCGAGGTGCGGGCCGCCTCACCGGTGCCGCTGGCTGTCGGCGAGCTGACGACGTCCATGAGCGACGCCGTCCGGCTGATCAAGGACGGTGGCGTCGACTTCATCCGCTCCCACGTCTCCGACATCGGCGGCCTCACCCCGGCCCGCAAACTCGCCGACCTGGCCGAGCTGTGCGGCGTACGGACTGCTTGGCACGGGCCTGGCGACACCTCACCGATCGGCGCCGCGGCCAACGTCGCCCTCGACGTCAGTTCTGTTGCCTTCGGCATCCAAGAGGGCCACCTGTACGACGACGCCGTGCACGAGGTGTTCCCGGGAACACTCCGGATCGAGGACGGCTGGCTGACGCCGAACGACGCACCGGGCTGGGGAATCGACCTCGATCTCGAGGCGGCGGCCCGTTATCCGGCGGAGTTGTCCGGACACGACGAGTGGGCGGCCGGAGTCCGACGCATCGACGGTGCCCTTGAAGCACCGTAAGCAGGCTCCGAGCGCAGTACGATCACGGCTGACATGACGGGGAGGTGGACGATGGGCACGGCCGACGACGGGTTCGACGAGCAAGGACGCGCTGGCGCGAACCAGCTGGACCTGGGGTCCTTCAATGAGGCTGTGATCATCGAGACGATCCGGCTGGCCGGAATCATCAGCCGGACCGAGATCTCCCGCCGCACAGGGCTCACGCAGCAGTCGATCTCGCGCATCCTGCGGATCCTGCTGCAGCAAGGGCTGCTGGTGGAGGAAGCGCAAGAGCGGGCTGAGCGGCTGGGGAAGCCGCGGACGCCGGTGCGGTTGCGCTCGAACGCCGCGCACGCGGTGGGCATCCACCTCGATCCCGAGCTGCTGACGGTTGCGGTGGTCGACCTCGACGGCACGATCGTGCGCCGCGAGACGGTTGACCTGGCCGACGACCTGCCGACGGACAAACTGATCGACCTGACCGCGGCGACCGTGACTGCGGCGCTCAGCATCAGCCAGGTCGATCCGAAGTCCATGCTGGGCGTGGGCGTCGCCGTACCGGGACCGATCGATGCGGACGGGTCACTGCTCGCACTGCCTTTGCAGCCGGCTTGGCGTGGGTTGAAGATCCGGCATCTGCTGCAGGAGAAGCTGAACCACCCGGTGCTCGTCGAGAAGGACGGTACGGCGGCCGCGATCGGTGAACGCTGGATCGGGCGCTCGGCGCGGGCACGCGACTTCGCTTATCTCTACCTCGGTACAGGGGTGGGCAGCGGACTGATTCTGAACGGGTCGATCTATCGCGGCGGGACCGCGAACGCCGGTGAGTTCGGGCAGGTCGCCGCGTTGCGGATGGGGGAGTGGGACGTCGAGAGCGGACCGCAGATGGTCCCCGAGTGCAACCCGACCGCCTCGCTGCCGGTGATCGCAGCGTCGTACGGGTATGTCGAGAAGGATCTCGATGCGAACGACGAAGCCAAGCGGTACAAGGCGGTCTGCCGAGCCGCGGCCGCTGGCGATGAAGCGGCGTTGCGCGCAGCCAAGCGAGTCGGTCAGGTGATCGGGCAGGGCGCGGTCGGGCTGGTCGATCTGCTCGACATCGACCTCGTGGTGGTCGGCGGGCCGGCATACGCGCCGGAGATCTCGAAGATCCTGCTGACCGAGATCGGCCGGGCGGTGAACCTGCATCCGGTGGCGCGCGAGATCCGTCCGGTGGTCGTCGAGGAGTCGATGCTGCAGACCGATGCCGCCGCTGTCGGCGCCGCGTCGACGATCTTCCACGACGCTTTCACCCCACGAGTCAGTGGCTCAAGTCAGGCTCGTAGGCTTCCGAAGTGATCAAGCCCAGCCAACTCACGCCCTCGGTCGAACTCCGCCTCGCCACTGTCGATGATGCTGCGGCGCTGGCCGATGCCTACACGCGCAGCTGGGATCACCTGGCGCGCTGGGAGCCCGCCAGGCCCGCCGACTGGTTCACTCCGGAGGGACAGCGGGCGCGGCTGACCTCAATACTGGAAAGCTTTGACCGAGGTACGGCGGTGCCGCTGCTGCTCGCGGAAGACGACCGCATCGTCGGTGCGGTCACCTTGAGCGACATCGTGCCGGGCCCCTTCCGCAACGCACACCTCGGCTACTGGCTCGCCGCCGAAGCCGTCGGCCGCGGGCTCATGACCCTTGCGGTGAATGCCGCCGCCGAGCTCGCCGACACCGAACTGAAGCTGCACCGCCTGCAAGCCAGCGTGTTCGTGCACAACGCCGCGTCGCACGCCGTACTCGAACGCACTGGCTTCACCCAGATCGGCTTCGCCCCGAACTACCTCTACATCGGCGGCCGCTGGCAGGACTCCAACCTCTTCCAGCGCATCCTCAACAACCGCGCCCCCGGCGCCTAACGCCTTCCGCCCCGCGCCCACTCTTTGCGCGCGAACGGCATCTTTGGGTACCCACCAACCATCGCGCCGCGCTCTGCGTGGTTGGTGCGTACCCAAAGATCCAGCGCGTACCCAAAGTCGCAACACATGCCCAAGGATGCGCCGCGTGCCCAAAGGTGGGTCCGCTGCTCTTTGGGCACGGACGGCGACTTTGAGAACCCACCAACCGTTTTGGAGGGTGCTGCGTGGTTGGTGGGTTCCCAAAGATGGAGGGCGTGCACAAAGATGCGGGGCGTGCACAAGGGTGGGTCGGCTGCTCTTTGGCGGGGTTAGCCGGGCGGGAAGCCGATACCGCGGGAGACGTCGATGTCGTCGTACCGGCCTTCCAGGACGTCGACGAACTTCACCGGCCGCTGCAGGGTCGACGCGATGTAGACGGCCTTGACCGTGGCCAGTGCGTCGATGGCGTGGTGGACGGTGATGCCGGGCTGCTCGCCCTTGGCGATGGCGCCCAGGATGTCGTCGTACTGCGCCTTGTGACCGCCGGGAGGCCCTGCGTCGACCGACTGGTCGTCCTTGCTCCCGTCGGCGTTGAACCGGGTGAGCAGGTCGTCTTCGAGCTCGGCGCCGCCCTCAGTTCCGTGCACGGAGACGCGGGTCCGGCCACCAGGGAATGCAGCCGTGGTCGCGTGCAGGGTGCCGACGGCACCGTTTTCGAAGGCGATCGTGGCCACGACGGTGTCCTCGACCTCGATCGCCTGGTGAGCCGCCCGGATCGCCTGGGCGTAGATGCTCACCGGTCGGCCCATGAACCACAGGAGCAGGTCGACGGTATGCACGCCCTGATTCATCAGTGCGCCACCGCCGTCCTGCGCCCAGGTGCCACGCCAGCCGGCGGAGGCGTAGTACTCATCGCTCCGCCACCAGGCGACCGTCGCGACGGCTGAGGTGAGCTGACCGAACCGGCCTGCGTCGATCGCCTGCTTCACCTGCGCACTACCGGCGTCGAAGCGGTGCTGGCTGATCACTGACGTGACAGCGCCGTGGTTGGCCGCCCGGTCCGCCGCCGCTCCGAGCCGGCGGGCCCGGATCAGGTCGACATCGAGTGGCTTCTCGATCACCACGTGCTTCTTCTCGTCCAGCGCCTGCTCGGCCAGGGCGGCGTGCGTGCCGCTCGGCGTGCAGATCGCAACCAGGGTCACGTCGCTCCCACTGAGCGCTCCGGGCAGATCGTCGTACACCTGCGGTTCCGGATGCCCAGCCTCCTTGAGCCGGGCAGCCAGAGCGGCCCGCGCCTCGGGGTCGCTGTCGACGAGCGCCGTGACGGTCGCATCGGGTCGTGCTGCGATGGTGTCCGCGTGGGTGCGGCCGATGATGCCGCACCCCACGATCGCGACGCGCTGGTCTGTGTCAGCCATCTCGCTCCTACTTGGCAGTGAAGTTCGCGGTCAGGACCTGGTCCGTGGTCACGGTGAACGTGTACGTGGAGTCGGTCGAGACCTCCGTGCCGGCCACGGTCCAGTTCCGGAAAACGCTATCCGATGTTGGCGCCGCCGTCACGGTCACTGGCGTACCCGGTTCGTACTTCCCGGGCTCGGACTCGTTTCCGGCGATCCGGACGCTACCGTTCCCGCTCGCCGCCACGCTCACACTCCGCTGGACCATGTTGATCGCCATCACGTTGCGCAAAACGGCCGGTCCTTCGAGGGTCGCGCCGTTGTAGCGGGCAATATTCGTGACCTCGACATCCCCTTCGCGGACCTTCACGGTGAAACCGCCGTCACCGAGGTTGTCGGTGCCGAGGTTGATCGCGGTCGCCTGACCGCTGTTCACCACCAGACCGTCGTGGAAGCCGTAGGCGAACACGTTCAGCAGCGTGACGCCGGTGGTGCCGTCGACCGTGACGATCTTCGCGGTCTTGCGCATGTACTTGTCGATGACGAGCTCGAAGATCCGGCCCTCGTCCATCCAGTACGGCTGCTGGTACCCGGTCCGGGTGACCGCGTTCCCGTTCGAGAGCACGCCCTCGACCCGGGCATCACGACCGGCGCCAAGGTGGATGGCATGGTCGAAGAACGCTCCCGCGACCTTCCGTACGACGGTGTGGTCGCCGCGCAGGTCGATGCCGTTCCAGGTGTTCGGGAAGCCGGCGTTGATGACGTAGTTGCCGCCGGCGTAGCCGCGGACGGCGTACGGGTAGGCGACGACGCCATCGGCGCTGCCCGGGTTGTTCTCCGGATAGAACACGCGCAGCCCGCGGAGGCCGGCTGACTTGCCGAGGGTGACGAGCGGGGTGCCGTCGGCGTTGTTGGGACCCTCGAAGGCGTGCAGGACGGTTCCGTAGCTGGCGCCACCCTGATCCCGATTCGGTACGGCGGATGCGCCGCGCAACTCGACCTTCGCGGGGACGGTCAGGTGGGTGCTGATCCGGTACCACCCCGCTGGCAGGTAGACGATGCCGCCGCCATGCCGACCGGCCTTGTCGAGCACCTTCTGGACGGCGCTGGTCGCGTCGGCGGCGGGCAGATACCCGATACCGTGCGGCGCATCGACGACGTACAGGTGTTGGGTCGGCTTGGGGAGCGCTCTTTGGGTGTAGCTCGGCGCCTTGCCGCTCATTCGGTGAACGACGCCCTCGACGGCGCCGGTCACCGCGACATCGGTGAGTTTCACGTAGCCCTGGGAGTTGTTCTCGATCGCCTTGACGCTGCCCTCGATGCGCCCACCGGCGATCTGCCAGCCCCAGCGGCTGTCCATCTCGTCAACGACCACACCGACATCGGTACGGCGAATGTCCAGGTCCAGGAAGCTTCCGGTGAACTGGGCCCGCTGGCCGGTCACCACGTGAATGCCGGTCTTGTAGTCGGAGAGCGCGATACCGCGGAACTGGTCCCACTCGAGATCGCCGAGCGCCAGGCCGGTGCCGTTCTTGCGCGTCCAGGTGTCGAGAGCGGCTCGCGCCGGCGGACGGTACGACGCGGGCGCGGTCGCCCAATAAGAGTTGCTGAAGGCAACGTTCTCCCAGGTGCCGACGTCGGCGCCGTTGTAGGCGCGCGCGCCTTCGAAGAGAGCGGTTCCCCGGATGTTCCGAATCGTCGTCGACTCGTGCACCTGGCCGGAGCTCGGGGCGTTACCGCGGTCGTTGGGCATCGTGCTGACACCGATGCCGCGGTACGAGTTGAGCATGGTGATATCGGCGATCGTCGACATCATGTAGTTCTCGTTGCCGATCCACGCGCCGCCCGGCACCTCGAAGGTGTAGTTGTACGGGACCGGGTTGGCGGCGTTCTGGTTCGGGTAGTAGGTCGTGACGCCGAGGACGCCGGCGCTGCCGCCGATCCGGAACAGGCTCGGGCCGTCGTCACCGGACTTCAGGTCGGCGATCACGACAGTGCCGTAGTCGCCGCGGCCCTTGTCCGGGTCCCGGCGGTCTCCGCGCAGCGTGCAGAACGCATGGACCTCGATCGTGTCGGTCACCTTGTACTTGCCGGCCGGAAGCCAAACCGTGCCGCCGCCCGCATCCTGGCACGCGTAGATCGCGGCCTGGATCGCCTTGGTCGAATCCTTGCGGCCGCTGCGATCGGCGCCGTACGAGGTGGCGTCGAAGTCGGCGATCACGCCGTCCTCGGTCGGGTTCACGGTGTTCACCAGGCGCGGCTTCGGGGTTGCTGTCGGAGCGAGCCGGAGCTGCAGTTCGCGGACGATGTAGGTCTCCGCGCCGCTCATCACGACCCGGACGTAGCGTGCGTTGGCGCTGGCGAAACGGGTCCGGCTGATCTGGTTGCCGCCCGGCGAACCGGTCCGGCCGACTGCCGTGAACTTCAGCCCGTCCTGCGAGACCTGCACGGTGTAGTCGGGGGAGTAGGCCTGCGCCCATTCGACCCGTACGTCGTTCACCGGCCGCACCTTGCCGAGATCGAGCTGCAGCCACGAATCACCCGGACCGCTCGTCCAGGCGCTCTGGTGATCACCGTCGTTGACGTTCGCAACGCCGGTGCCACCGCTGGCGGACGCCGTACCGGTGCTTGCGAAGTTGGTGTCGACCGGCTTGAAGGCGTCAAGCTTGGCCTGCAGCGCTTGGAGCGCCTGCTTCACCTGTACGTCGGTCGCGCCCGGCGTGGTTGCGACCGTGCGCGCATCGTCGATCGCCTGTCGCAGGATCGCGCGGCTGCCGACGGGATACTGGCCGTCACGGCCGCCCTCACGAGCTGCCTTCTCGACACGGGTCGCCGTACCGATGAGGTCGAGCAGGCCCTCGGTGACGTTGAGCGTGGTCGCGACCTTGGCGACGCGGACCGCGGCGACCTTGAGGTCGACAGCGCCGTCACCGTTGTGGATGCGGAAGTCGCCGCCGTTGGAGCGGTTCGTCAGCACGGCGTCGGGCAGCGCGAACGTATGGGTCTTCCAGGTCTTGGTGTCGCCGTAGCGAACGACCTCGGAACCCTTGAACATGTCCGGGATCGTCGACCCGGGGGAGTCGTAGTGCATCCCGAACTGCCCGTTGCCCGCGTCGAAGTAGTCGATGCTGACCAGCACCAGGCTGCGGTTGTTGTAGAGGTACGTGTCGGACACGTTCATGTAGAAGAAGTTCGTGCCCGGCGCCGGAGCAGTCCGGTCGGTCTGCCAGTACGGACGCCCATCCTGTACGCCGGTCACCAGGTTCTCGGCGCGGTCACCGGCCCGCGGGCTGATCCCGGACTGGATCGGCGACGCACCGAGCTGGACCGATGCACCCGCCGTACTGATCCGCAGGCCGGCGACGGTGATGTCGGCGCTGCCGAACAGGCGGATGTCGGCGTCGCCAAGGCGGTTCGTGAAGCCGATGCCGGTGAGTTCGAAGATGCCGGTCTTCCACTGGCCGCTGCCGGTCAGCTGGAGGTCGGTCGCGTCGGCCTGCGGGTTGGCGGCGGCGTCGTACTGGAGCTCGAGACTGCCGGTGCCGCGGTCGAGATAGGTCACCGTCACCAGGACATCGTCGGTGCCGATCTCGTCCACGTAATCGCGGTCAACGTCGAACTCCAGGTAGTCCGTGCCTGTTGCCGGGTCGGTCTGCCAGAAGCCGCGCCCCTGCTCGGTCCCGGTGCGCAACCCCGCAGGGTCGTCACCGGCCGCCGGTTTCACCCCGAGAGTCGTCGGCGCGGGCCCAAGATCGGCACCCACCCCGCTCGGATACATGGTCGCCGCCTGAGCCTGCTGTGGTGCCGCGATCGCACCAGCGAGGAGGAGGGCGGGAAGGAACCGGGCAAGCAGACGTCTAGTCATGCAGGTCTCCAGGTGGCGGTCCGGAAGCGCACAGGGGCAGGCGCCGATAAGTTAAACCAAGCGTGTTACTAATTCAAGAGCCCATGATCCGGACGCACCCACGCACCTGGAGGGGACGCCGAGTCGCCCGGATGCAGGCCGGGCGCTCCCGCTTGAGCAGCCACGCGACTTTGGGCGCACGCCGCATCTTTGGGCGCACGCGGCATCTCTGGGCGCACGCCGCATCTCTGAGCACGCGCCGCGTCTTTGGGTAGCCACCAACCACTTCGACGCGCTCCGCGTGGTTGGTGGGTGCTCAAAGTCGCACTCCGGACCCAAAGAGCAGCCGGCCCACCTTTGGGTATGCGCCGCGTCCTTGAGCGCACGCTGCATCTTTGGGTAGCCACCAAACACTTCGACGCGCTCCGCGTGGTTGGTGGGTGCTCAAAGTCGCACTCCGGCCCCAAAGAGCAGCCGACCCACCTTTGGGCGCGCGGCGCACCTTTGGGCCCACGGCGCATCTTTGGGCACGCGGCGCGTCTTTGGGTAGCCACCAACCACGCGGAGCGCGTTGGAATGGTTGGTGGGTGCCCAAAGTGCGTCGGTACGGCGCGCCGAGCGGATGCGCGGCGGGGTGGGTCAGGCGACGCCGACGAGTTCGCGGGCGGAGACT
>NZ_SMKX01000018.1 GCF_004349055.1 Kribbella antibiotica | reverse complement strand
CCCGCGAACGAGGATCCAGGCGTAACGACACGCGGGACACGCGCATCCGATTTGCGCTTGGAGTGGGGCGTGGGGGTCGGAAGTTGGTTGACGGTGGGGCGAAGTGGAGTAAGGTGGAGCGCAGTGGAACCAAAGTGGTAGAAGCAGCTCACCTGAGACAGAGAGCCCGCAACGGGGAGGTGGAGCGTGTTCCTCGGAACTCACTTCCCCAAGCTCGACGACAAAGGACGGCTGTTCCTGCCGGCGAAGTTCCGGGACGAACTGGCTGAAGGCTTGGTCATCACCCGCGGTCAGGAACGATCGCTGGCGGTCTGGCCCGAAGCGGAGTTCGTCCAGCTGACCGAGCAGTTGAAGCAGGCACCGATCACCAACAAGGGTGCGCGGGACTACCTACGGATGTTGTTCGCCGGAGCCTCCAACGAGGTGCCGGACAAGCAGGGCCGGGTCACCATCCCGCCGATGCTGCGCGATTACGCGGGACTGGATCGCGACTGTGTCGTCATCGGGGCGATGAACCGGGTGGAGATCTGGAACACGGAGAACTGGAACCGGTACTCCCAGGAGCAAGAGCAGGCGTTTGCCGATCTCTCCGAGGAAGTACTGCCAGGCATCTTCTGAACAAAAGAATGATTCTGCGGCGCGCGAGCACACCGGCCGTCCGGTGAGATCACGGGTCCGACCTCCGACTTCGAGTGTTGACGCCACTTCCCCGGTGCCAAACGACGAAGTACTTCCCCGGACGTCGTACCCGCGATCTGACCGGACGGAGTCATATCCGGCCGTCCTCACACAACGGCAAAGTCACACCACGAAAATCAGGGACCTGCGGGGGCAGGGTCGCTCCCGCAGCGACGAGAAGGGTCGAGCTATGGATGCGTCGGAGCGGCATGTGCCGGTGATGCTGGAGCGCGTGGTCGCGCTACTGGCTCCCGCACTCGCGCAGCCCGGCGCTGTTCTCGTTGATGCGACTCTCGGTCTCGGGGGTCACTCCGAGGCGTTCCTGCAGCAGTTCCCCGACATCCGGCTGATCGGCCTGGACCGGGATCCGGCCGCGCTGCGGCTGGCCGGTGAGCGACTGGCGCCGTACGAGGACCGGACCACGTTCGTGAAGGCCGTGTACGACGAACTGCCCGAGGTGCTCGAGGATCTCGGCGTACCGGCGATCAACGGCATCCTGTTCGACCTGGGTGTCTCATCGATGCAGCTGGACGAGGCCGACCGTGGCTTTGCCTATGCGCAGGACGCGCCGCTGGACATGCGGATGGACTCGACCGGCCCGACCACTGCGGCCGACATCCTCAACACGTACAGCTCGGCCGACCTGGCCCGCATCCTGTTCCAGTACGGCGAAGAGAAGTTCTCTCGCCGCATTGCGGACCGGATCGTGCGGGAGCGCGAGGCGGAGCCGTTCACGAACAGTGCGCGACTGTCCGAGCTGGTGCGCGACTCGATCCCGCAGGCGGCCCGCCGTACTGGTGGACACCCGGCGAAGCGCACGTTCCAGGCGCTGCGGATCGAGGTGAACGGCGAGCTCGAGGTACTGCGTCGGGCACTGCCGAATGCACTGCGGTCGCTGGCGCTGCACGGGCGAATCGTCGTGATGAGCTACCAGTCGCTGGAGGACCGGATTGCCAAGCAGACGCTGGCGGCCGGCACCAAGACTGACGTACCGGACGACCTGCCGGTGATTCCGGCGGGCCATGAGCCGTATCTGCAGATCCTGACTCGGGGCGCGGAGCGGCCGACCGAGGAGGAGCTCGCGGCGAACCCGCGCGCGGCCTCTGTTCGCGTGCGGGCGGCCGAACGCGTCCGGGTGAAGGGAATGGTGGTCCGATGAGCACTGTGTTCAGCCCGCAGAAGGCGCGGGTCCAGCCGGCCGTAACTCCCACCAAGCGGTCGGAGCCGAAGCTCCGCGTCGTGTACGGCGCTCCGTTCCGCCCACCGCGGATGCCGTTCGTCATCTTCGTCGTGTCGCTGCTGGCGGCCGGACTGATCGGCCTGCTGCTGCTCAACACCGAGCTGCAGCGGGGCACCTTCGGAATCACCAAGCTGAACGACCAGGCCGGCCAGTTGCGCGACCAGCAGGAGCAGCTGGAGAAGGAAGTCCGGGCGCTGGAGTCGCCGCAGAACCTGGCGGACCGCGCGCTGAACATGGGCATGGTGCCGAACCCGAACCCGGTCTTCCTGCGGCTGGGCGACGGACAGGTGCTCGGCGTACCGAAGGAAGGCAAGGCCGGAGCTGGTAAGGCGATGTTCGGGCCTGGCACGCCGGACGGCGTGAAGCCGTCGACTCCGCCCGCCACCAAGCCGCCGGTGAGTGCAGGTAAGCCGCCGGCCAGTACGCAGACCAACAAGCCGCCGGCGGGCGGGCAGCCGCCGAAGCCGCCGAACACCCAGACGAGCAAGCCGCCCGCCAACACGACCACCGGGGGATGATCGGATGACGGACCGACGGGGTAACGAGCCGCCACGCAAGGGCGGATCAGGCCGCGGCACTCCGCCGCGCTCCACCCCGTCCCGTCCGTCACCGGCTACGGACCGCACGCGCGCAACGCCGCAGCGTCCCGAGTCCACTCGGGAGCGCCTGCTCCGCCAAGCGCGTGAGCAGGAGGCGGCCCAGCGGGCTCAGGCGGAGCCACGCCGTCCGGTGAAGAAGGCCGTCGCCAAGAAGGCCGTCGCCAAGAAGGCGGTCGCCAAGAAGGCGGTCGCCAAGAAGGCGGTCGCCAAGAAGGCCGCACCGGCCAAGCGGGTGCCGCCACGCGACGGTCGCCCGGTGCCACGCCGTACTGGCACTGAAGGCGGCCCGCGCAGGGCACCTGCCAAGAAGACGGCTGCCAAGAAGTCCACCGCACGCAAGCGCCCGCCGCAGAACCGTCCGCAGCCACGACCGAAGAAGCCGCGCGAGAAGAAGCCGCCGCGGACGCTGAAGCTGGGCCGCTCGACGCTGCGGCTGCGGCTGACCTTCGGCGTGATGGCGTTCGTGCTGTCGCTGTTCGCCGGTCGCCTGGTCCTGCTCCAGGGCGTGGACCCGGACAGCTACGCGCTGGCGGCGAGCAAGGAGAACAGCAAGCCCTACGTCCTGCACGCGTCGCGTGGCTCGATCACCGATCGCAACGGCGTGGAGTTCTCGGTCACCGAGGACACCGTCAGGATCACGGCGGACCCGAAGCAGACCAAGCCGGTCGCGCAGCAACTGGTGGCGATCCTGGCGCCCAAGCTCGAGGGGAAGGTGACGCGGGCGGAGTTGCTGACCAAGCTCAGCGGCACCGGCCGGTTCGTGAAGCTGGCCGACAAGGTCAGCCCGCAGACGTGGAACGAGATCAACGCTCAGATCAAGGCCGGTAACAAGGAGCTCGCCAAGCAGAACAAGGGCAAGCCGCAGCTCGAGAAGGCGCCGGCGCTGATCGGGGTCTACACCGAGGCGGATCCGACCCGCAGCCACCCGAACGGCTCGATCGCCGCGACCGTCGTCGGCGTGACCGGGGACGACGGCAAGGGCAAGTCCGGTCTTGAGTACGGACTGAACAGCAAGTTGTCCGGCCAGGACGGCAAGGCGGTGTACGAGGTCGACCGCAACGGCAACAAGATCCCGAACGCGAACCACACGGTCGAGGAGCCGCGGCCGGGTGTCGGCGTCCAGCTGACCCTGGACTCCGACCTGCAGTGGGTCGCGGAGAAGCGGATCCAGGAAGCGGTCCAGAAGTACCACGCCAGCGGCGGCACGGTGATCGTGACCGAGGTCAAGACCAACCAGATCCTGGCGATGGCCAACTACCCGTCCTTCGACCCGAACGGGAAGTGGAAGCTGGGTGACTTGAACAACCCGGCCCTGGAACGCACCTACGAGCCGGGCAGCGTGCAGAAGGTGGTCACGATGGCGGCGCTGGCCGACGCCGGGCTGATCGACCTGAACACCAAGCTCAAGGTGCCGGGCACCATCAAGCTGCCGGGCGGCCGGGTCAAGGACCACTGGGACCACGGCGACCTGAATCTGACCATCGCCGGGGTGATCGCGAAGTCGTCGAACGTCGGCACGATCATGGCCGCGCAGCAGATGCGGATCCCGACGTTCGTGAAGTACTTGCACGACTTCGGTTTCGGTGAGCCCACCGGCCTGAACTTCCCCGGCGAGAGCAAGGGCCGGCTGATGGCCGGCGACGAGTGGCCGGAGATGACCCGGGCGAACGTCGCATTCGGTCAGGGCCTGTCCGTCAACGCCGTCCAGGAGGCCTCCGCGGTCAACGCGGTCGCCAACGGCGGTGTCTACGTGCCGCCGCAGCTGGTCCGGAACTGGATCGAGCCGAACGGCAGTCTGACCCCGGCCGAGACTGCCCCACCGCGCCGTGTGGTGAGCGAGAAGGCCGCCAAGGAGGTCGCCACCATGATGGAGGCGGTGACCGCGGAGAAGGGCACTGCGCCGCAGGCGGCGATCGACGGCTACCTGGTGGCCGGCAAGACCGGTACGGCGCAGCAGGTCGACTCCGCGTGCGGTTGCTACCAGAAGTGGGCGACTTCTTTTGCCGGATTTGCTCCTGCCGACAACCCACGGTTCGTTGTGTACGTCGTACTGCACGACCCGACAGGTGCTCGGGGTGGTGGCTTCCAGGGAGGTCCGGTGTTCCGGGACGTAATGAGTTTCGCGCTGCAGAAGTACGCGGTGCCACCGACGGGGGCGAAGCAGCAGAACGTCCCGATCACCTGGTGACCCACCCGGTGACACAGGGTGAGGTAGGTGTCGCAGGGCCCGGAGCGGTAGCCTCTGGGCCCGTGTCCACCCCTACCGCCGCAGGCGGTGCCGTAGCAGCGATCAGACCCCGGCACGTGGTGCCGGTGGCCCTCTCCGACCTGGCGTTCCTCGTCGGGGCAGCCGCCCCTGACCGGCCGGTCGAGATCACCGGAGTCACGCTCGACTCCCGTTCCGTCTTCCCCGGCGACCTGTACGCCGCGTTGCCCGGTGCGAATACGCACGGCGCAGCGTTCGCCGCCAAAGCGGTCGAGGCGGGAGCAGCCGCCGTACTGACCGACCCGACCGGTGCGGAGCGCGCTCGGGAGACCGGTCTGCCGGTTCTGGTGGTCGACAAGCCTCGTGACGTGCTCGGTGCAGTCGCAGCGCAGGTCTACGGTGAGCCGACGAGCCAGATGCGGCTTCTCGGAATCACTGGGACGAACGGCAAGACCACTACGAGCTTCCTGCTCGACTCGGTCCTGCGGCGCCTCGGCCCCGTCGGGATGATCGGGACCATCCAGACCCGCATCGGCGAAGAGGTCGTGAAGAGCGTCCGGACCACTCCGGAGGCCACCGACCTGCAGGCCCTGTTCGCGGTGATGCGTGAGAACGACGTGCAGTGGTGCTCGATGGAGGTCTCCAGCCACGCGCTGGCGATGGGGCGGGTGGACGGCGCGCGCTACGCGGTGGCTGGCTTCACCAACCTCACGCAGGACCACCTGGACTTCCACAAGACGTTCGAGGAGTACTTCGCCGCCAAGGCGTCGCTGTTCACGCCGGAGCGGTGTGATCTGGCAGTGGTGAACATCGACGACGAGTACGGCCGCCGCCTCGCCGCGCAGACCGTCGTACCGCTGGTGACCGTCTCTACGACGCGTGCGGCCGACTGGACGGTTGCTGACACGCACCAGTCCGACCATGGCACGACTGTCATCGACATCCAGGGTCCCGGCGAGACGCTGACGGTGGAGATCACCCTGCCGGGCGACTTCAACGTGGCGAACGCCCTACTCGCCACAGTGATGCTGCGGCAGGTCGGTGTCTCCGCTGAGGCCATCGCCGACGGACTGCGAGACGCCGCCGTACCAGGGCGGATGGAGCGATTCGTCCGGGAGGACGGTGTCGCCGTGATCGTCGACTTCGCCCACACAGCGGATGCGGTCGCTCTGGCGCTGCAAGCGGCGCGTAGCGCAACCAAGGGCCGGCTGTTCGCTGTGGTGGG
The DNA here is from genome assembly GCF_004349055.1 of Kribbella antibiotica. Taxonomy (GTDB): domain Bacteria; phylum Actinomycetota; class Actinomycetes; order Propionibacteriales; family Kribbellaceae; genus Kribbella; species Kribbella antibiotica. Next base: position 83,935 of record NZ_SMKX01000018.1, on the reverse strand, counting down.
CTGCGGTGGTGACCGTGACCCCGGCAAACGCCCCGCCATGGGCGCAGCAGCAGCCCGTACGGCGGATGTCGTGATCATCACTGACGACAACCCCCGCAGTGAGGACCCGGCGAGTATTCGGGCCGCTGCGGTCGAGGGCGCCCGGCAGGCAGTTCCGGATGTCGACCTGCACGAGATCGGCGACCGTCGGCAGGCGATCGCCACTGCGATCGAGCTGGCCGGTCCGGGCGACACAGTCGTCGTACTGGGCAAGGGCCATGAGACAGGCCAGGAAGTCGGCGGTGTGATCCACCCGTTCGACGACCGCGAAACCGTGCGTGAGCTGTTGGAGGCAGAGCAGTGATAGGCGTCAGGTGCGAGGAGATCGCCGCGGCGGTCCAGGGCGAGCTGGTGGGGGTGGACCCCGGAGCCGTCGTCGACGGCGCCGTGGTGACCGACTCCCGCGAGGCCGTCCCGGGCGGGCTGTTCGTCGCCCTGCCCGGTGAGCGTGTCGACGGCCACGACTTCGTGGCCGCGGTCACGGAGGCCGGAGTCACCGTCTCGCTCACGACCCGCCCGGTCGAGGGCTTCCCGTGCATCGTCGTGGCCGACGCCCAGAAGGCGCTCGGCGACTTGGCCGCGCTGGTCATCAGCCGCCTGCCGGATCTGACGATCATCGGCTTGACCGGTTCATCAGGCAAGACCAGCACGAAGGACCTGATTGCCCAGCTGCTCGCGCCGTACGGGCCGACGGTGGCGGCGATCGGATCGCAGAACAACGAGATCGGCCACCCGCGGACGGCGCTCAAGGCTGACCTGTCGACGCGCTTCCTGGTCGCCGAGATGGGCGCCCGGCACGTCGGCGACATCACCTACCTGTGCCGGATCACGCCGCCCAAGGTCGGCCTCGTGCTGAACGTCGGGCATTCGCACATCGGCGAGTTCGGCAGCCAGGACGCGATCGCCGTCGCCAAGGGTGAGCTGATCGAGGCAGTGCGACCGGGCGGGACCGCCATCCTGAACGCCGACGACCCGCGCGTGGCCGCCATGGCCGATCGGACCCAGGAGGCCGTGGTCACCTGGGGGGAGAGCGCGGGCGCGGATGTGCGCGCCGCCGACGTCGAGCTCGACTCGCTCGGCCGGCCGGGCTTCACGTTGCTGATCGGCGGCGAGGAGCACGCGGTGCAGCTCCAGGTCGTCGGCGAGCACCAGGTCGCGAACGCGCTCGCCGCGGCGGCCGCCGTACAGGCTGTTGGCCTGACTCCGGAGCAGATCGCCGCAGGCTTGAGCAAGGCGACGGCTGCCTCGAAGTGGCGGATGGAGGTGACCGAGCGCGCAGACGGCGTGACGATCATCAACGACGCGTACAACGCCAACCCGGAGTCGGTGCGAGCCGCGCTCAAGGCGTTGGTCGCGATCGGCCGGGCCCGCAAGGCCCGCACCTGGGCCGTGCTCGGCCCGATGGGTGAGCTGGGCGACAGCCACACCGAGGAGCACGACGGCATCGGCCGCCTGGCCGTCCGGCTGGATGTGCAGCGGTTGCTGGTCGTAGGCGAGGAAGCCCGCCCGATCCACCTCGGTGCGTCGCTGGAAGGATCGTGGGGCAACGAGTCGGCGTACGTCGGCACTATGGACGAAGCGCTCGAGCTGCTGGGCAAGGAACTGCAGCAGGGTGATGTAGTGCTGGTGAAAGCATCCCGGTACGTCGGGCTCGACAAGCTGGCGACCGCGTTGCTCAAGGAGGACGCGCAGTGATCTCGATCCTGTTCGGCGGTGCCGTCTCGATGGTGCTGACCCTGATCGGTACCCGGTGGGCGATCGCGCTGCTGGCCAAGCGCGGCTACGGCCAGGAGATCCGCACCGACGGGCCGACCTCCCACCACACCAAGCGCGGTACGCCGACGATGGGCGGCACGGTCTTCATCGTCGCGACCATCATCGGCTACTTCGCGGCCAAGCTGTTCACGATGACCGAGCCGACTGCGTCCGCGCTGCTGGTGCTCTTCCTGTTCGCCGGTATGGGTGCGGTCGGGTTCCTGGACGACTTCATCAAGATCTTCCGGCAGCGCAGCCTCGGTCTACGGAGCAAGGCGAAGCTGGCCGGCCAGACGGTGATCGCGGTGACGTTCGCGGTCCTCGCGCTGCAGTTCCCGGACGGACGGGGTCAGCGGCCGGCGTCGCCGTTCATCTCGTTCATCCGTGACATCAGCTGGTTGCACCTGTTGCCAGTTCTGATCGTGATCTGGATCCTGCTGCTGATCAACGGCATGTCGAACGGCGTGAACCTGGCCGACGGTCTGGACGGTCTGGCCACCGGCGCCTCGATGATGGTCTTCGGCGCGTACACGCTGATCTGCATCTGGCAGTTCAACCAGAGCTGCGCGACCGCGCCGGGCTCGAAGTGTTACGAGGTCCGAGATCCACATGACCTCGCGGTCGTCGCAGCTGCGTTGACCGGCGCACTCTTCGGCTTCCTGTGGTGGAACGCGTCACCGGCCAAGATCTTCATGGGCGACACCGGATCGCTGTCCCTGGGCGGCGCCGTGGCCGGCCTCGCCGTGATGACCCGCACCGAGCTGCTCGTACTGCTGCTCGGCGGTCTGTTCGTCATGATCACCGCCTCGGTGATCCTGCAGGTCACCTGGTTCAAGGTCACCAAGCGCACCTCCGGAGTGGGCAAGCGCCTGTTCCGGATGGCGCCCCTGCAGCACCACTTCGAGATGCTCGGGTGGGAGCAGGTGAACGTCGTGATCCGGTTCTGGATCATCCAGGGCCTGTGCGTCGTGATCGGCCTCGGCCTGTTCTACGCCGAGTGGGTGGCGGGATGACCGAGCCGGGTCTGCAGTGATCTCGATCCTGTTCGGCGGCGCCGTCTCGATGGTGCTGACCCTGGTCGGCACCCGGTGGGCGATCGCGCTGCTGGCCAAGCGTGGCTACGGCCAGGAGATCCGGACCGACGGTCCGACCTCGCACGCCACCAAGCGCGGTACGCCGACCATGGGCGGACTGGTGTTCATCATCGCCACCGTCATCGGGTACTTCGCGGCGAAGCTGTTCACGATGACCGCGCCGACCGCTTCGGCGCTGCTGGTGCTGTTCCTGCTCGTGGGGTGTGGCGCGGTCGGGTTGCTGGACGACGCGATCAAGATCTTCCGGCAGCGCAGCCTGGGGTTGCGGAGCAAGGCGAAGCTGGCCGGCCAGACGATCGTTGCGGTGACGTTCACCATCCTCGCGCTGCAGTTCCCGGACGGGCGCGGTCAGCGGCCGGCGTCGCCGTTCATCTCGTTCATCCGCGACATCAGCTGGTTGCACCTGCTACCGGTGCTGGCCGTGATCTGGATCCTGCTGCTGATCAACGGCATGTCGAATGCCGTCAACCTGGCCGACGGTCTGGACGGGCTTTCGGCCGGTGCCTCGATGATGGTGTTCGGCGCCTACACCCTGATCTGCATCTGGCAGTTCAACCAGAGCTGCGCGACCGCGCCAGGGTCGAAGTGCTACGAGGTCCGCGATCCCCATGACCTGGCCGTGGTCGCGGCTGCGTTGACCGGCGCGCTGTTCGGCTTCCTCTGGTGGAACGCGTCACCCGCGAAGATCTTCATGGGCGACACCGGCTCACTGTCACTGGGTGGCGCGCTGGCCGGTCTGGCGGTGATGACCCGCACCGAGCTGCTCGTGCTGCTGCTCGGCGGACTGTTCGTCATGATCACCGCCTCGGTCATCATTCAGGTCACCGTCTTCAAGGTCACCCGGGCAGCGACCGGGGTCGGCAAGCGGGTCTTCCTGATCACACCGATCCACCATCACTTCGAGATGCTCGGCTGGGAACAGGTCAATGTGGTGATCCGGTTCTGGATCATCCAGGGTCTGTGCACCGTGACCGGCCTCGGACTCTTCTACGCGGAATGGGTAACCGGATGACGCTGACCAATCGCACCGACGACGGCTGGGACACCACCCGCTTCGTCGTCCTGGGCTTCGGTACGGCGGGCTACGCGTGCGCCGACTCGTTGATCCAGGCCGGTGCCGAGCACGTGATCGTCGTCGACGACCGCGACAACGAGGCGCTCCGCGAGAAGGCGGAGATCCTCGAAGTTCTCGGCGCGACCATCACGCTCGGCGAAGGCAGTACGGCGACACTCCCGCCGGACGTCGACATCGTGGTGACGTCTCCCGGCGTACCGCCGTCGGCGCCGTTGCTGGCCCAGGCTGCCGAGCGTGGCGTCCCGATCTGGAGTGAGATCGAGCTGGCCTGGCGCCTGCGCGATCCCGCCAACGCCGCGCCGTGGCTGTGCGTCACCGGGACGAACGGCAAGACCACGACCGTGCAGATGCTGACCGCGATCCTGACCGCGGCCGGGCACCGGGCAGTTGCCGCAGGCAACGTCGGGCTTCCGCTGCTCGAGGCCGTCATGGACCCCGAGCCGTACGACGTGATCGCGGTCGAGCTGTCGAGCTACCAACTGCACTTCACGCATTCGATGTCGGCGCACTCGGCCGCCGTACTGAACCTGGCGCCGGACCACATCGACTGGCACGGCTCGATGGACGCCTACGCGGCGGACAAGGGCCGGATCTTCACGAACTGCCAGGTCGCGTGCATCTACAACGTGGCCGACAAGGTCACCGAGCACCTGGTCGAAGAGGCCGACGTGATCGACGGCTGCCGCGCCGTCGGCTTCACCCTCGGTATGCCGGGCCTGTCGATGGTCGGCCTGGTCGAGGATCTGCTGGTCGACCGTGCATTCGTCGAGCAGCGGCAGACCTCGGCACTCGAGCTCGCCAAGATCGAGGACGTCAACCCACCGGCTCCGCACAACGTGGCGAACGCTTTGGCCGCGGCCGCGCTGGCCCGGGCGTTCGGCGTACCGGCGGCTGCTGTTCGCGACGGGCTGCGGGGCTTCACTCCCGACAAGCACCGGATCGCGCACGTGGCAGAGGTTGCCGGGGTCAACTATGTCGACGACTCCAAGGCCACCAACCCGCATGCCGCGCAGGCGTCTTTGCTCGCCTACGACCACGTCGTGTGGATCGCCGGGGGACAGGCCAAGGGTGCGACGTTCGACGACTTGGTGATCGCGGCGAAGGACCGGCTCCGGGCCGTAGTCCTGCTGGGACAAGATAAGGCTGTGATCGCGGAAGCACTTGAGCGACACGCTCCAGATGTCCCGAGGATCGTCGTCGAGTCAACGGACACTGGAGCAATGGAGATCGTGGTGGGGGAAGCGGCGAAGGTGGCACAGGTGGGGGACACCGTGCTGCTGGCGCCAGGCTGCGCATCCTGGGACATGTTCGCCAACTACGGAGCCCGTGGGGACGCCTTCGCCGAAGCCGTACGCGCCCTCGCGGACTGACCCGGGGGTGATCGCGTGACATCGATCGCCGACGGAGCCGGCCGGGACAAGCCGGCCCCTGAACGGGTCGCTGAACGCCCCTGGATCGCTGCGATCCGCGAGGTGCTCGACCGACCGCTGACGTCGTACCACATCCTGCTCGGGGCGACCGGCCTGTTGCTGGTGCTCGGGCTGCTGATGGTGCTGTCGGCATCGAGCGTGCTGTCGCTGCGGGCGAACGGAAACAGCTACACGATCTTCATTCGGCAGCTGATCTGGGTCGGTGTCGGCCTTCCGATGGCGTACGTCGCCTCCCGGATGACGCCGCGGCACTTCCGGATGCTCGCCTACATCGCGCTGCTCGGCGCCGTGCTGCTGCTGGTGCTGACGTACGTGCCGGGTCTCGGTAAGGGCGTCAAGGGCAACAACAACTGGCTGACCCTCGGTGGTCCGCTGCAGATCCAGCCGAGTGAGTTCGCCAAGCTCGCGCTGGTGATGTGGTGTGCCGATCTCTATGCCCGCAAGCAGAAGCTGCTGACTCAGTGGAAGCACCTGCTGGTGCCGATGATCCCGGTCTGCGGCCTGATCATCGCGCTGGTCGTCGGCCAGCACGACCTAGGTACGTCGCTGGTGCTGATGTCGATCATGATCGGGATGATCTGGGTGGTCGGTGCGCCGACCCGGCTGTTCATCGCGACGATCGCGGTGGTCGGCCTGATAGCGACGTACTTCGTCACCACGGCCAGCCACCGGCTGGACCGGGTCACGTCGTTCATGAACCCGTTCGCCGACCCGACCGCGATCGGCTGGCAGGCCTACCACTCGTTCTACGCGCTCTCGACCGGCGGCTGGTGGGGCGTCGGGATCGGGAACAGCCGGCAGAAGTGGGGCAACCTGCCCGAGGCGCACACCGACTTCATCTTCTCGGTGATCGGTGAGGAGCTCGGCCTGTTCGGGTCACTCACCGTGCTCGCGCTGTTCCTCACCCTGGCCTACGCCGGGTGCCGGATCGCGACCCGGAACACCGAGCCGTTCGTCCGCTATGCGGCCGCCGGAATCACGGTCTGGATCATGGCCCAGACGCTGGTCAACCTGGGCGCCGTGATCGGACTGCTACCGATCGTGGGAATTCCGCTCCCGCTTTTGTCGTACGGTGGTTCCGCACTGCTGCCGACGCTGATCGCGATCGGCATGCTGCTGTCCTTCGCGAAGGTCGAACCCGGTGCGCAGGCCGCTCTCAAGGAGACGAGACGGCCGCGGTTCCGGTTTCTGGCCACCTCGCGTTCGTCCTGACAAGTAGAGCTGCGGAGCGTTGAAAGCTGTGCCGAGTATTGTCCTGGCCGGTGGCGGTACCGCCGGTCACACCTCCCCCCTGATCGCCACTGCCGACGCCCTGCGCCGGATCGACCCGACCATCGAGATCCTCGCCCTCGGCACCGAGCGCGGGATCGAGACCCGGGTCGTCCCCGAGGCCGGGTACCGCCTCGAGCTGATTCCGCCGGTCCCGCTGCCGCGCAAGCCCACGCCGGCCCTGCTCGCCGTCCCGGGAAAGATGCTGGCCTCGGTCTCCGCGGCCCGCAAGATCCTCGACGAGGCCAAGGCCGACGTACTGGTCGGCTTCGGCGGCTACGTGTCCACCCCGGCGTACGTCGCGGCCTGGCGCCGCAAGACGCCGATCGTGGTGCACGAAGGCAACGCCGTGCCCGGTATCGCGAACAAGTTCGCGGCCAAATACTGCACGCAGCACGTCATCACGTCGTTCCCCGGCTCCGAGCTGCCCCACGCCCAGTACGTCGGCCTGCCGATCCGCCGGGCGATTTCGACGCTCGACCGGGCTGCGGTCCGCGCCGAGGCGCAGGCGTTCTTCGGGCTGAACCCGGAGCTGCCGACGCTGCTCGTGACCGGCGGCTCGCAGGGCGCGCAGCAGCTGAACAACGCATTCGCCGGTGCCGCTGCGGATCTGCAGTCGGCCGGCGTGCAGGTTCTGCACGTGATCGGCCCGAAGAACTCGCTGGAGGTCGCGCAGACCGGCCCAGCGCCGTACCGGGTGCTTTCGTACGTCGACCGGATGGACCTCGCGTATGCCGCGGCCGACCTGGTCGTGTGCCGCTCGGGGGCCAACACGGTGACCGAGGTCTCCGGTGTCGGCCTGCCCGCGATCTACGTTCCGTTGCCGCACGGTAACGGTGAGCAGCGACAGAACGCCAAGCCTGTCGTGGATGCGGGCGGCGGCCTGCTCGTCGACAACGCCGAGGTGACTCCGGAGTGGGTGCGGGCGACCGTGCCGCAACTTCTGCACGACTCTGCGCGTCTGACAGCCATGTCCACTGCAGCGACAGGCGTCATCCGTACGGACGCCGACGACCGATTGGCGCAGATCATCCTGGATGTGGTGAGGTCGGCCTCGTGATCGTCACGTCTCCTGACACCCTGCTACCGGCTGAGAAGCTCGGCAGAGTGCACTTCGTAGGAATCGGCGGCGCCGGGATGTCCGGGATTGCCCGGATCATGGCGTCGCGAGGTATCGAGGTGTCCGGCTCGGACGCCAAGGACGGCAAGGTTCTGGCCGCCCTGCGCGCGCTGGGCGCCACCTGCTGGGTCGGCCACGCGGCCGAGAACGTGGCGAACGTGGACACCGTCGTGGTGTCGACCGCGATTCGTGAGACCAACCCTGAGGTCGTTGCTGCGCGCGCTGCCGGGATTCCGATCCTGCCGCGCGCTGCGGCGCTCGCCTCGGTGATGGTCGGCCGCCGGACGATCGCGGTCGCCGGTACGCACGGCAAGACGACCACCACGTCGATGCTGACGGTCGCGTTGCAGCACTGCGCCGTCGATCCGTCGTACGCGATCGGTGGCAACCTCAACGAATCCGGCTCCAACGCCCACGACGGTACGGGCGATCTGTTCGTCGCCGAGGCCGACGAGTCGGACAAGTCGTTCCTGACCTATGCGCCCGAGGTGTCGATCGTCACGTCGGTCGAGCCGGATCACCTGGACAACTACGGTGACGAAGCGTCGTACCGGAAGGCTTTTGAGGACTTCACGGCTCGCGTGCTGCCCGGCGGGTTCATGGTGATCTGCCATGACGACGAGGGCGCGCGGAAGCTGACGGCGTACGCGCGGGAGCACGGGATCGACGTCCGGACGTACGGCGAGTCCGATGATGTCGACCTGCAGGTGACCGAGCTCACCGCGACCGGAGCGACGCAGTCGTTCGTGCCGGTCTACCGCGGGCGGAAGTTGCCGATCGTGCACCTGCAGCAGGCGGGTAAGCACAACGCGCTGAACGCCTCGGCAGCACTGACGGTGGGGCTCGGGCTCGGCTTCTCCGCGGCCGACCTGGCCGAAGGGCTCGCGTCCTTCACCGGGACCGGACGGCGGTTCGAGTTCAAGGGCTTCGAGGACGGCGTTCGCGTCTTCGACTCGTATGCGCATCACCCGACCGAGCTGACGGTCGACCTGATCGCGGCCCGGCAGGTGGCGGGGGAGGGGCGCGTGATCGCGTGCTTCCAGCCGCATCTGTTCAGCCGGACGCGGATCTTCGCGGCGGCGTTCTCCGAGGCGCTGGCACTGGCCGACGAGGTCGTGGTGATGGACGTGTTCGCGGCCCGCGAGGACCCTGAGCCGGGTATCACCGGGGCGTTGCTGGCCAACCACGTGCCGCTGAAGCCGGAGCAGGTGCGGTTCGAGCCGTCGTGGTCCGCCGTACCGCAGCTGGTCGCGGATCTCGCCGTACCGGGTGATCTCGTGGTCACCATGGGGGCAGGGGACGTGTCGCTGATCGGCCCGGAAGTCGTTGGTTTGCTGGCCGAACGGGCTGCCCTCCGCGAGTCTGCGCCAGTCTCTTCCGAGCCTGTGCTGAAGTAATTGCGTGGGGTTTTTTCAACGTAAGGTTGCTGCATGAGCCAGAGCGCTGATCTGGCTCGGGCTCAGCAGCGGTTCGCGCGCCGGCAACGGCTGGTGCGCTGGCGAAGCTGGTTGCCGTGGGCGATCGGTGGTGGGGTGGTTCTGCTCGGCGGCCTGGTCGTCTGGCTGTTCTACTTCTCCGCCGCGTTCGCTGTGCAGGGCGTTCGGGTGAGTGGTGCCGATACGGTGCCGGTGGCAACGATCGAACAGGCTGCCGCGGCACCGCTGGGTACACCGCTGGCGAAGGTCGAGCTGTCGGCGATCGCGACCCGGGTGCGGACGATCCCGGCCGTGGCGGACGCGCAGGTGACGCGGGCGTGGCCGAACAAGGTGGTGATCGTGATCACCGAGCGAGTGCCGGTGGTCGTGGTGACCGACGGCACGCGGTACGAGTTGGTGGATGCGACCGGGACGTCGTTCAAGACTTCGACGACCCGGCCGACCGGGTTGCCGGAGGCCAAGGTGACGGGTCCGCGGCGTGAACAAACGATTCGTTCAGTGGTGACGGTTTCGGCGGCTTTGCCGGAGGTGTTGCGGGGTCAGGTGGGGTCGATCACGGCGGCTTCGCCGGACTCGATCACACTGAACCTCGGTGGTGGCGTGAAGGTTGTCTGGGGGAGCTCCGACGACAGCGCGCGCAAGGCCGAAGTACTCACTGTGCTGATGAAACGCAAAGCTGTGGTGTACGACGTCTCGGCGCCCGATCTCCCTGTCACCAAAGGCGAAAGTGTCATTGGTGGGCGCTGAAGCGTCTCACGACGGCGAGGCGCGTGGACTTTGCTGTCAAGGGTCCCGTACGGTGCGACGTAATCTAAAGTTGACATAAGTCTAAGTATTCAGTTGAGGTTCAGTCTTTTCGCTGGACAACGGGAACAGCACGAGGCGAGAGGCGCGGACTGTGGCGGCACCGCAGAACTACCTGGCACTCATCAAGGTCGTCGGTATCGGCGGAGGCGGCGTGAACGCCGTCAACCGGATGATCGAGCACGGCCTGAAGGGCGTTGAGTTCATCGCCATCAACACGGACGCGCAAGCGTTGTTGATGAGCGACGCGGACGTCAAGCTCGACATCGGCCGCGAGGAGACCCGCGGCCTCGGCGCCGGGGCGAACCCGGCGATCGGGCAGAAGGCCGCGGAAGATCACGCCGAGGAGATCGAGGAGGCCCTCAAGGGCTCCGACATGGTCTTCGTCACTGCCGGTGAAGGCGGTGGAACCGGCACCGGCGGCGCCCCCGTGGTGTCCCGGATCGCGCGCTCGCTCGGGGCGCTGACGATCGGTGTGGTGACGCGGCCGTTCTCGTTCGAGGGCAAGCGCCGCGCGACCCAGGCCGAAGACGGCATCGCCGCGCTTCGCGAAGAGGTCGACACCCTGATCGTCATCCCGAACGACCGGCTGCTGACCATCTCTGACCGCGCGGTGTCCGTGCTGGACGCCTTCAAGCAGGCCGACCAGGTGCTGCTGCAGGGTGTCTCCGGTATCACCGACCTGATTACGACCCCGGGTCTGATCAACGTGGACTTCGCGGACGTCAAGGCAGTCATGTCGAACGCCGGCTCCGCGCTGATGGGCATCGGCTCGTCGCGCGGTGAGGACCGCGCGGTCGCCGCCGCCGAGGCAGCGATCTCGTCTCCGTTGCTGGAGGCAAGCATCGAGGGTGCGCACGGCGTGCTGCTCTCGATCGCCGGCGGGTCCGACCTAGGCCTGTTCGAGATCAACGAGGCGGCCCAGCTCGTCTCGGAGTCGGCACACACCGACGCCAACATCATCTTCGGTGCGGTCATCGACGACGCTCTCGGCGACGAGGTGCGGGTCACCGTGATCGCGGCCGGGTTCGACGGTGGGATGCCGAAGCGCCGCGAGCAGGCGATGAACCAGGCTCGTTCGCAGTCCCGGCCGGCCACGACGCCGCCCGCTCAGCAGCAGCCGCCGGTTCAGCAGGCTCAGCAGCAGCAGCCGCCGGCACAGCAGCCGTCGTACTCGGAGCAGATGTCCGCTCCGGCTGCACCGCCGGCTCAGCAGCCCGCACCGGCACAGCAGACGCCGCCGCCGGTTCAGCAGCCGGCCCAGGCTCCCGTGAGCCAGCCGGTCGCCTCGCCGTACCCGACGTCGCCGACCGACGACACCGTCCCGGTCCCGACACAGAACGAAGGCCGTCCGGTCCAGGGCACCACGCACTCGGCGCGCCCGCAGGCCGGTGAGCCGGTTCGCACCGTGCAGCCGACCCAGCCCGCACCGGCCACGCAGAACACCTGGCCGACCACCGGACCCAGCACCTCAACACCCCCGCCGCAGCAGACGCGCCCGGCCGCTCCCGTCCGCCCGGCCCCCAAGCCGGATCCGGCCGAAGACGACCTCGACATTCCGGATTTCCTGAAGTAACTGTCAGGTGCGCGGGTAGCCTTTGGTCGTGTTCAGTTACGACGCGGTTCATGGTGCTGCCCGCTTCGCCGTCACCGACCGCTTCGGCGGGACCAGCCAACCGCCGTACGGCGAGCTGAACCTCGGTGGCTCCGGTGAGCTGGGGGAGGACGCCGAGCGGATCGGCGAGAATTTCCGCCGGGTCGGAGCGGCCTTCGGGGTCGCTCCGGAGTACGTCATCCGGGTGAGTCAGGTGCACGGACGTGATGTGCACGTCATCCGGCCGGGCGACCCGATTCCGCTCAACCCGGTGCCGCGCGTCGACGCGATCGTGACCACCCGCACGGACATCGTGCTCGCGGTCCGGGCCGCTGACTGTCTGCCAGTTCTGCTTGCTGACAGTGAGAACGGCATCATCGGTGCCGCTCACTCCGGACGACCCGGCATGTACGTCGGTGTTGCGTCCGCCACAGTGGAGGCGATGCGCGCCCTCGGCGCCGACCGGATCACTGCGGTCCTCGGGCCGAATGCGTGCGGCAACTGCTACGAGGTGCCCGAAGCGATGCGGGCCGAAATCAGCGAGCGGGTGCCGGCGTCGTACTCGGAGACAAGCTGGGGGACACCGGCGCTCGACGTGGCGGCGGGAGTCAAAGCACAGCTGACCGAGCTCGGTGTCGACGTGATCGAGGACGCGCGCGGCTGCACGATGGAATCGGAGAACCTCTACTCGTACCGCCGCGAAGGCAAGCAGAGCGGTCGTCTGGCCGGTCTGGTGAAACTCGTATGAACCGAGAGCAAGAGCTCCGCGACAATCTGCAACTGGCACAGGAACGGATCGAGAAGGCCTGTGTGGCGGCCGGGAGAGCTCCGCAGGAGGTCACCCTTGTCGCGATCACTAAAACCTTCCCAGTCAGCGATGTGGCGGCGCTGGCGGCCCTCGGAGTGGTGGACGTCGGGGAGAACCGCGAGCAGGAGCTCAAGGTGAAGGCGCCGGAGCATCCGGAACTCACCTGGCACTTCGTCGGGCAGTTGCAGTCGAAGAAGGCTCGCTCGGTCGTCCGGCACGCGTCTGTCGTGCATTCGGTGGACCGGTTGTCGCTGGTCGGCGCGCTGTCGAAGGCCGCCGTGGCCGAGGAAAAGACGCTCCGATGCCTCCTGCAGGTGAGCCTGGCATCGTACGGGCCGGACGGCGCCGCGACCGGGGCTGACCGCGGTGGGGTGGCACCGGCCGACGTACCGGAGTTGGCTGCTGAAGTCGCGGCCGCGGACGGTCTGGAGCTGGCCGGGGTGATGGCGGTCGCGCCGCTCGGATCCGAGCCTGACAAGGCGTTCGCCGGTCTGCAGGAAGTGGCCGCCCGGCTACGCTCCGAACACGCCGCGGCCACCTGGATCTCGGCCGGCATGAGCGGCGACCTCGAGGCCGCGATCCGGCATGGAGCGACACATGTCCGGCTCGGGCGCGCCTTACTCGGTACGCGTCCTTCACTCGGTTAGTGTCGACATCGAGCAAGATTTTTCTTGCTCGCCGTTGTCGTCGACACCGGATCGAGAGGCTGGAGGGCCATGAGCGGCGCACTGCGCAAGATGGGTGTGTACCTCGGCTTGGTCGAGGACGGGGAGCGCTACAACGCTCGGTACGACGACGAATACGACGACGAGTACGAGTACGACGACGAAGCCGCCGACGGGGATACCCCCGAGACCGAGCCGGTTCCGGCCGGCCGGGAGAGCCGCGAGCGGCCGGAATCCCGCCCTGAGCAGCACCAGGGGCGCGAGGAGCCGGGCGGCACGGTCAGCAAGTTCCCAGAACGACGCGGTGTCGCACCGTCCCCGGAGGTTACCGAGTTGGCCCGCATCACCACCGTGCACCCGCGCAGCTACAACGAGGCGCGTGTGATCGGTGAGCACTTCCGCGACGGCACGCCCGTCATCATGAACCTGACCGAGATGGACCACGCCGACGCCAAGCGTCTCGTGGACTTCGCCGCCGGCCTGATCTTCTGCTGCCGCGGCTCCATCGAGCGGATCACCACCAAGGTGTTCCTGGTCTGCCCGCCGAACGTGACGGTCGCCGCGGAGGAGAAGGAGAAGATCGCCGCGGACGGGTTCTACAACCAGAGTTGATCGTGGTGGCCCCGGTGACTTCCCGCGTCTTCTACACTCGTTGACGACATGGTTGCTCTAATGCTCGTCCTCAGTGTTCTCAGTTGGGTACTGCTCGCCTTCTTCTTGATGCTGGTGGCGCGGTTCGTACTCGGACTGATCGTCATGTTCGCGCCGCAATGGCACCCGAAGGGGCCGTTGCTGCTCCTTTTCGAGGCCATCTACTCGGTCACCGACCCAGCTCTGCGTCCGCTCCGGCGGATCCTGCCCCCGATCGGGGCCGGCGGGATCCGGATCGACCTGTCGATGCTGATGCTGTTCGTCATCGTCTCCGTGGCGATGTCGATCAACTCGACCGCCCTGAACTCGCTGCGGGTCGCCGGGATATAGCGGTTGGGACGGGGTAGGTAGAGTCTCGGAGAACAGAAGTCCTCGACCGTTGTCGCCCGCCCGGATTCCGTCACAACACAACGAAGCGATAACGTGATCTACTGAGTCGCCGAGGTGAAGACCACGGGGACTCCGCCAAGACACAGACAAACGAGGTGAAAGATGCCGCTGACGCCGGATGACGTCCGCTCGAAGCAGTTCACGCCCGTCCGACTACGGGAGGGCTACGACGTCACAGAGGTCGACTCCTTCCTCGACGAGGTGGAGGCCGAGCTTGAGCGCCTTCTCGCCGAGAACGAGGAGCTGCGGGCCAAGCTCGCGGCCGCCCAGCGCGCCGGGGCCGGACAGGAGCGGCCGGTCGACCAGACCGCCGCGCTGCCGCCCGTCGTGCAGCAGCCGAAGCCGCAGCCGGTGGTCGTCGAGAAGCCGATCATCGAAGAGAAGCCACCAGTCGTGGTGCCCGCGGTAGTAGCCGCGGGGGCTGCTGCGGCAGCAGGGACCGTCGGCGACGCGTCCAGCTCCGCGGTGCGGCTGCTGGAGATGGCCACCAAGCACTCCGACGACCTGGTCCAGGAGGCGAAGGACACCGCCGACAAGATCATCGGTGAGGCCCGCGCCAAGGCCGAGCGCCTGGAGAACGAGGCTCGGGGCAAGGCTGACCGGATGACCGGTGAGGCTCGCTCGCGCGCCGAGAAGCTCGACGGCGAGATCGCCGAGCGTCGTGCGCAGATGCTGGGCACCCTGGAGAAGCAGAAGGGCCAGCTGGAGCGCACGATCGACGACCTGCACGCCTACGAGCGCGAGTACCGCAGCCGGTTGAAGACGTACTTCACCGAGCAGCTCAAGGCACTGGGCAACGGCGACGACACGCTGAGCCCGCGCAACGGATTCCGTCCCGAGGCTCGTGCGCAGGCGCACGGCGGTCACGGAGTCTGAGCATTTAACGTCTGAACCTGTGAAGGGGCGGTGCTTTCCGGCAGCACCGCCTCTTCGGCGTGTCCGGATACTTCTGACACACAGTCGTTTCCTGGTGACTGGGTGTCAAGGCCACGCAGACAGCCGCAGTAATCGAGGGTGCTTCCCCAGCCGGTCCTTCGGGGAACACACCTCAGCGCGAGCCCGGCAGTGCGGGCCCGCGCCGTCTAGACCGCCTCGCTCAGGCCTTCGTGAGCCAGTAGGTGAGGTTGAGGTCTGCTTCGGTGCCGGTGGCAAGATTCGCCGCGTCGGCCGGGGTTGAGTGGGTGAGCTCTACGGCCAGGACCTCACGAGCGAGGTCTTCGCTGTGCTTGCCGAGGGCATCGGCCAGTTCGGTGTCGGTGGTGGTGAGCCAGACCTTGATCCGGTCGGACACCTCCAGCCCGGCGGCCTTGCGGGCCTCCTGCAGCGTGCGGACGACCTCGCGGGCCAGGCCGGCCTGCTTGAGCTCCGGGGTGATTTCGAGGTCGAGGGCAACAGTCTCGCCCTGCTCGTTCACCACCGACCAGCCTTCCTTGGGCCGCTCGGACAGCAGCACGTCGGCTTCGGTCACCTCGATCTCAGCGCCGTCGACCACGACGGTCGCCGTACCGGAGGCCTTCAGTGACGCAGCCAGTACGGCGGCATCGGCCGCGGCGATCGCGGCCGCGACGACCGGGGTCTGCTTGGCGAACCGCTTGCCGAGCTCGCGGAAGTTGCCCTTCGCGGAGAACTCGACCAGATCCGCCCCCGCCGACGACAGCGGCTCGACCGAACCGACGTTCAGCTCGTCGGCGATCTCCTGCCGCAGCTCTGCGGACAGATCCGCGATCGCGGCCGATCCGACCAACGCCCGGGACAGAGGCTGCCGCGTGCGGACCTTGGCATCCGCCCGCGCCGACCGGCCGAGCTCAACGACCCGCTTCGCCATCGAGACGTGCTGCGCGAGCACATCGTCGATCAGCCCGGCGTCGTACGTCGGGAAGCTCGACAGGTGCACCGACTCCGCCAGCTCCGGAGTGACCGGGCGGAACACGTCCTGCCAGACCCGCTCGGTCACGAACGGCGTCAGCGGCGCCATCACGCGCGTCAGCACGTCCAGCGTCTCGTGCAGCGTCGCCAGCGCACCGGCGTCGCCGGCCCAGAACCGCCGCCGCGACCGCCGCACATACCAGTTCGACAGCGTGTCGACGAACGAGCTGATCAGCAGACCGAGCTTCTGGGTGTCGTACGCCGCGTAGGCCGCATCCGTGTCGCGGACCAGCCGGTGCGTCTCGCTGACCAGCCAGCGGTCGAGCACCGAGCGCTCCGCCACCGGCGGCACGTCGGAAGGCGACCAGTTGGCCAGCCGTGCGTACAGGGAGTGGAACGCGGCCGTGTTCCAGTAGGTCAGCAGCACCTTCCGGACGATCTCGTTCAGCACGTTCGGACCGATGCCACGCGCCTTCCACGGCGACCCGGAGGCGGCCATGAACCAGCGCACGGCGTCCGCGCTGTGGTCGTCCATCAGCGGGATCGGCTCGAGGATGTTGCCCAGGTGCTTGGACATCTTCCGGCCGTCCTCGGCCATGATGTGCCCGAGACAAACGACGTTGCGGTACGACGACTCGTCGAACACCAGTGTGCCGATCGCCATCAGCGTGTAGAACCAGCCGCGGGTCTGGTCGATCGCCTCGGAGATGAAGTCGGCCGGGTAGGCCTTCTTGAACTTCTCCTGCGACCCCTCGGCCCACGGGTAGCCCCACTGCGCGAACGGCATCGCACCCGAGTCGTACCAGGCGTCGATCACCTCTGCGACCCGGTGCGACTCCTCGCCGCAGGTCGGGCAGGCGAAGGTGATGTCGTCGACGTACGGCCGGTGCGGGTCGGTGGCGCTCAGGTCCTGCCCGGCGAGCTCACCGAGCTCGGCCAGCGAACCGACACACACCTGGTGGTCCTCCGCGCAGCGCCAGATCGGCAGCGGTGTACCCCAGTAGCGCGACCGCGAGACGGCCCAGTCGATGTTGTTCCGCAGCCAGTCGCCGTACCGGCCCCACTTGACCGACTCCGGGAACCAGTTGGTCTTCTCGTTCTCCCGGAGCAGTGCGTCCTTCACCTGCGTGGTGCGGATGTACCAGGAGGGGAGTGCGTAGTACATGACCGGCGTGTGGCAGCGCCAGCAGTGCGGGTACGGGTGCTCGTAGGGGACGTGCTTGAACAGCACACCGCGCGCGTCCAGGTCCTTGACCAGGTCCGCGTCGGCCTTCTTGAAGAACTGGCCGCCCACCAGCGGGATGTCCGCGGAGAACGTGCCGTCGGCCTCGACCGGCTTCACAACCGGCAGACCGTACGCACGGCAGACGATGAGGTCGTCCGCACCGAACGCGGGGGACTGGTGCACCAGACCGGTGCCGTCCTCAGTGGTCACATACTCAGCCAGTACGACGTAGTGCGCCGGCTCGGGGAATTCCACCAGGTCGAACGGGCGCTGGTAGTTCCAGCGCTCCATGTCACGGCCGACGTACTGGCCGGTCACCGTCCAGCCCTCGCCGAGACGGTCGAGCAGCGGCTCGGCCACCACGAGAGACTCGGTCCCGTCGGTGGCGACGACGTACGGGACGTCGGGGTGCACGGCGACGGCGGTGTTGGAGACCAGCGTCCACGGGGTCGTCGTCCAGACCAGCAGCGACGCCTGACCGGCGAGGGGCCCCGACGTGAGCGGGAAGCGGACGTAGACCGAAGGGTCGACGACCGTCTCGTAGCCCTGGGCGAGCTCATGGTCGGACAGGCCGGTGCCACAGCGCGGGCAGTACGGCGTGATGCGGTAGTCCTCGACGAGCTGGCCCTTGTCGTGGATCTGCTTGAGCGACCACCAGACGGACTGGACGTACTCCGGGTCCATCGTCTTGTAGGGGTGCTCCATGTCGACCCAGTAGCCCATCCGGGTGGTCAGCTCGGCGAAGGCGTCGACGTGCCGCAGCACGGACTCGCGGCACTTGGCGTTGAACTCGGCGATCCCGAAGGCCTCGATGTCCTTCTTGCCGTTGAAGCCGAGCTCCTTCTCGACCGCGACCTCGACCGGCAGGCCGTGGCAGTCCCAGCCGGCCTTGCGCTCGACCGAGAAGCCCTTCATGGTCCGGTAGCGCGGGAACAGGTCCTTGAAGACGCGCGCCTCGATGTGGTGCGTGCCGGGCATCCCGTTCGCGGTCGGGGGGCCCTCGAAGAACGTCCAGGGCGCGCCGCCGGCGGACTGCGCAAGGCTCTTGGCGAAGGTGTCTTGCTCGTCCCAGTGGGTCAGGACCTCGCGCTCGAGAGCGGGGAAGTCGACCTGGGCGGGCACCTGCCGCCAGGGAGTGTTCGGGGTCGCCATGTCTCAATCCTTCGTCGCCGTTGACTGCTCGACGAGGGACGGAGTGCCCCTGACCGGATCGGCCGGGCACCGCGCGGTACCACCCTCCTTGGCGGCTTCCCCAGGGGTAATTGGGGGAGTCACCCACTTCCTTCGCGCGCTGCTGCCGGTTCTAATAGGTCGCCAACGGACTGTTCTTCCGGCGGCTCCGGGGTGATGGCCCCATCAACGCCTTGCTGCTCGCGGTTGCCAGTGTACGGCGTCGTACCAGGCAACTACGAATCGTTAATGGGGTGCCGATCGGGGGTACAACCGTGAGAATGCAGCGTGATGTTCACGCAGATGTCACTGAGGGTAGCGGCTGAGATACGGCTGTGACGCGCGGAACATCGAGTGAACTTGAAGAAGCGACTACCGTATGTCCACGGTCTGCGCGTCGGACTGGTCAGGCCTGCCGAGCTGGCCTACTGTCTGCGCCAGTCCGCTTCAGTCTCCCGACGAAGGCAGGGGGTAGCTGTTCATGGCTACGGCTCCCAAGAAGGTACCGGCCAAGAAGCGGCCGGCTGCGAAGACTTCCCATGACCTAGGCACAGCCCCTGCCCAGCAAGCGACGACGAAGAGGGTGGCCATGAAGACCAACGAGAACAGGACCCCGGCAACTGCGCCGGCCAAGTCCCCTGCACCCAAGGCTGAGACCCTCTTGGTGAAGGACGGGGAGTCCCCGTGGACGGCGGCTGAAGTAGCCGAGCTCCGGGCCGGCATGGAGGCCGACGTCGTGCACCTGCGGCAGGAGATCAAGGACGCCGAGCAGGAGATCGTCGGCCTGTTCCGCGACGGCAGCGACGGTGCGGGCAACGACCAGGCCGACGTCGGTTCCACCACCCTCGAGCGCTATCACGAGGCGACGGTGGCCAACAACGCGCGCGACATGCTCAACCAGGTCGAGTTCGCCCTGTCCCGGATCGCCGACGGCACCTACGGCGCCTGTGAGTCCTGCGGCAAGGCCATCGGCAAGGGTCGGTTGCAGGCATTCCCGCGTGCGACACTGTGCCTCTCATGCAAAGAACGCGAAGAACGTCGCTGAACGACGACGAACCCCAGGCATCAGAACCGGCCGACCTCGAGTCGGCCGGTTCTCCGTCGTCTCCGGCTGAGGCCGCACCGCGCTCCTGGAAGTGGATGGCGATGTTCGGCGTCGCCGGGATCGTGGTGCTCGGGCTCGACCAGCTGACGAAGGCGCTCGCACTGGCGCATCTGACACCGGGCGAGCCGGTGAACGTGATCGGCGGGTTGCTGAAGTTCAACCTGATCCGGAACCCGGGTGCCGCGTTCAGCCTCGGCGCCGGGTACACGCCGGTGATCAGTGTGATCCAGATCGCCGTGGCGCTCGGTGTGATCTATCTGTCGCGCAAGCTCGGGTCGGTCGGCTGGGCGATCGCCTTCGGCCTGCTGTTCGGCGGCGCGGTCGGCAACATCACGGACCGGATCTTCCGCGAGCCCTCGCCGTTCCACGGGCATGTCGTCGACTTCCTGCAGACGCCGCACTGGGCGATCTTCAACATCGCGGACATGGCCGTCACGTCCGCCGCGATCCTGCTGGTCATCCAGACCTTGCGCGGGATCCGCCTCGACGGCACCAAGGAGCTGAAGAAATGAGCTCCCGTACCGTCATGGTCCCCGACGGCCTGGCCGGTGAGCGTCTCGACGCTGCGCTGTCCCGCCTGTTCGGCGTCTCGCGCACCAAGGCCGTCGAGATGATCGAGTCCGGCCTGGTCCAGATGGACGGCGTCTCGGCGCTCAAGTCCTCCCGGGTCTCGGCCGGGGTGATGCTCGACGTCGAGCTGCCGCCACCGCCTTCCGACGTGACCGTCGTACCGGAGACCGTCGACAACCTGCGGATCGTCCACGACGACGACGAGATCATCGTGGTCGACAAGCCGGTCGGGGTCGCCGCGCACCCGTCACCGGGCTGGACCGGCCCGACCGTGATCGGTCACCTGGCCGGCGCCGGGTTCAACATCTCCACCAGCGGTGCCGCCGAGCGCAAGGGCATCGTGCACCGCCTCGACGTCGGCACCTCCGGCCTGATGGTCGTCGCCAAGACGGAGTACTCGTACACCGTCCTCAAGCGCGCCTTCAAGGAGCGGACGGTCAAGAAGATCTACCACGCGCTCGTGCAGGGTCACCCGGACCCGTTCACCGGCACCGTGGACGCCCCGATCGACCGGCACCCGAACCACGACTACAAGTTCGGTGTCATCGCCGGCGGCAAGCCCAGCGTCACGCACTACGAGACGCTCGAAGCCTTCCGCTACGCGACGCTGCTCGAGATCACCCTCGAGACCGGCCGCACGCACCAGATCCGCGTCCACATGTCCGCGATCGGTCACCCGTGCTGCGGCGACCTCACGTACGGCGCGGACCCGGTGCTCGCCGAGAAGCTCCAGCTGAAGCGCCAGTGGCTGCACGCCATGCGCCTCGGCTTCGACCACCCCGGCAGCGGCCAGTACGTCGAGTTCACCTCGCAGTACCCCGAGGACCTGGACCAGGCCCTCGACCGCCTCACCGACTGACCGCATACCGGGCGTCTTCGTCCGTCCCGGGGTGCCGATTCAAAACTGTCGGTGGCGCGGATTAGGCTGCTCCAGTCTTGCTCAATCACGCCCTGGGAGGTCCGCGCCGATATGGGTTCCAGCGACAGTTTCGTGCACCTACACGTGCACACCGAGTACTCGATGCTGGATGGCGCGGCAAGGATCGACGAGCTGTTCAAAGCGGCCCAGGAGATGGGCCAGCCGGCGATCGCGACCACCGACCACGGGTTCGTCTTCGGGGCCTACGAGTTCTGGAAGACCGCGAAGAAGTACGACGTGAAGCCGATCATCGGTGTCGAGGCGTACCTGACGCCGCACACGCACCGGACCGAGCGCAAACGGGTCAAGTGGGGCGACGCGAACTCGGGCCGCAACGACGTCTCCGGTTCGGGTGCGTACACCCACATGACGCTGCTCGCGAAGAACACGTCCGGGATGCACAACCTGTTCAAGATGAGCTCGCTGGCCAGTCTCGAGGGCTACTACTTCAAGCCCCGGATGGACCGCGAGCTGCTGCAGACCTACGGCAAGGGCCTGATCGCGACCACCGGATGCCCGTCGGGCGAGGTGCAGACGCGGTTGCGGCTCGGGCAGTACGACAAGGCGATCGAGGCCGCGTCGGAGTTCCGCGACATCTTCGGCAAGGAGAACTACTACTGCGAGCTGATGGACCACGGCCTCGGCATCGAGCGGGACATCCAGGGTGACCTGCTGCGGCTGGCCAAGGAACTCGGCCTGCCGCTGGTCGCGACCAACGACCTGCACTACACCAAGGCCGAGGACGCCACCGCGCACGCGGCGCTGCTGTGTGTGCAGTCCGGCTCGACGCTCTCGGATCCGAACCGGTTCAAGTTCGACGCCAACGAGTTCTACGTGAAGACCGCGGCCGAGATGCGCGAGGTCTGGAAGGACTTCCCGGAGGCGTGTGACAACACGCTGCTGATCGCCGAGCAGTGCGACGTCAGCTTCACCGAGGGGGAGGGCCGGTTCATGCCGCGCTTCCCCTGCCCGGAGGGGCACAACGAGGAGTCCTGGTTCATCGCCGAGGTGGAGACCGGGCTGCACTACCGCTACCCCGAAGGCATCCCGGACCCGGTCCGCAAGCGGACCGACTACGAGCTCGAGGTCATCACCTCCAAGGGGTACGCCGGCTACTTCCTCGTCGTCGCCGACTTCATCAACTGGGCCAAGGCCAACGGCATCCGGGTCGGCCCGGGCCGTGGTTCCGGTGCCGGTTCGATGTGCGCGTACGCGATGAAGATCACCGACCTGGACCCGCTGCTGCACGGTCTGTTCTTCGAGCGCTTCCTGAACCCGGAACGTATGTCGATGCCCGACTTCGACATCGACTTCGACGACCGCCGCCGCCCCGAGGTGATCCGCTACGTCACCGAGAAGTACGGCGACGACCGGGTCGCGATGATCGTCACCTACGGAACGATCAAGGCCAAGCAGGCGATCAAGGACGCGGGCCGGGTGCTCGACTACCCGTTCGCGATGGGTGACCGGATCACCAAGGCGATGCCGCCCGCGGTGATGGGCAAGGACGTGCCGCTGTCCGGCATCTTCGACTCAAGCCACAAGCGCTACTCCGAGGCCGGCGAGTTCCGTCAGCTCTACGAGTCCGACCAGGACGTCCGCAAGATCGTCGACACCGCCCGCGGCCTGGAGAACCTGAAGCGCCAGTGGGGTGTGCACGCGGCCGGCGTGATCATGTCCAGCGAGCCGCTGATCGAGCTGATCCCGATCATGCGCCGCGACCAGGACGGCCAGATCATCACCCAGTTCGACTACCCGAGCTGCGAGACGCTCGGCCTGGTCAAGATGGACTTCCTGGGTCTGCGCAACCTGACGATCATGGACGACGCGGTCAAGAACATCCAGGCCGCGCACGGCATCACGATCGACCTCGACGCGCTGAGCAAGTCGCTGGACGACCAGCCGACGTACGACCTGCTGGCCCGCGGTGACACGCTGGGCGTCTTCCAGTTCGACGGTGGCCCGATGCGGGCGCTGCTGCGGCTGATGAAGCCGGACAACTTCGAGGACATCTCCGCGAGTACGGCGCTCTACCGGCCGGGCCCGATGGGCGCGAACAGCCACACGAACTACGCGCTGCGCAAGAACAACCAGCAGGCGATCAGCTATCCGCACGACTCGCTCGAGGAAGCCCTCGAGCCGGTGCTCGGCGTCACCTACGGCCTGATCGTGTATCAGGAGCAGGTGATGGAGATCGCCCAGCGCCTGGCCGGCTACTCGCTGGGCAAGGCGGACCTGCTCCGCCGGGCGATGGGCAAGAAGAAGCGCGAGGTGCTGGACGCCGAGTACGTCGGCTTCGCCGAGGGCATGAAGTCGAACGGGTACTCCCCGGAGTCGATCAAGGCGCTGTGGGACATCCTGCTGCCGTTCTCCGACTACGCGTTCAACAAGGCGCACTCCGCGGCGTACGGGCTGGTCTCGTACTGGACCGCCTATCTGAAGGCGAACTACCCGGCCGAGTACATGGCTGCCGTGCTGACGTCCGTGAAGGACGACAAGGACAAGATGGCCATCTACCTGAACGAGTGCCGCCGGATGGGGATCAAGGTGCTCCCGCCGGACGTGAACGAGTCCGACTCGAACTTCACCCCGGTCGGGACCGACATCCGGTTCGGCCTGTCCGGGATCCGCAACGTCGGTGTCAACGTGGTGGCCGAGATCGTCGCGGCCCGCGAGGAGAAGGGCCGGTTCAGCGACTTCGTCGACTTCATCGACAAGGTCTCGCTGCCGGTCTGCAACAAGCGCGTCATCGAATCACTGGGCAAGGCCGGTTCGTTCGACTCGATGAACCACGCCCGGCGCGCGGTGGTCGCGGTCCACGAGCAGGCCGTCGACGAGGCGATCGATCTCAAGCGGAACGAGGCGCACGGCCAGTTCGACCTGTTCTCGATGGGCGACGACGAGCCGGCCGGCGCAGACGGCGAAGTGAACAGCCGGTTGTCGGTGCGGGTGCCCGAGATCGAGGAGTGGGACAAGGCGACCAAGCTCGCCCACGAGCGCGACATGCTCGGTCTGTACGTCTCCGACCATCCGCTGTTCGGCGTCGAGCACGTCCTCACCAACGGCACGGATTGCACGATCGGGCAGCTTTTGTCCGACGAGGACCGGCCGGATGGGACTCGGGTCACGATCGGCGGCCTGGTCACCGCGGTCCAGCGCAAGGTGAACAAGCGCGGTGACATCTACGCGATCGTCACCATCGAGGACCTCGAAGGTTCGATCGAGGTGATGATGTTCTCCTCGGCGTACCAGCTGCATGCGCACCTGCTCAGCAACGACGCGATCATCTTGATGAAGGGTCGCATCCGCCGCCGCGAGGACCGCGTCGAGCTGAGCGGCGACGAGGTCGTCGTCCCCGACCTCACCGAAGGTCCCAGCGGCCCTGTCGTCATCACGATGCCTGTCACCCGCTGCACCAAGCCGGTGGTCGACCAGCTCCGCGACATCCTGCACGCCCACCCCGGGATGACCGAGGTGCAGCTCCGCCTGGAGGCGCGGCAGAAAACCACCGTCATGCGGATCGGTGACCGCTTCCGCGTCACTCCCACGTCATCCCTGATGGCCGACCTGAAAGCGCTGCTCGGCCCCTCCTGCCTGGCCGGGTAGGGGTTATGCGGCACACTGTCGAGGTGAGTGACTCCCTACCCCCGAGGCCTGTCTACGGGCAGCCTTCGCCATGGCTGGCGCAGCCGCAAATGAATCCTTTCGGTACGCCGCCGGCGCCCGAGCCGGTGATGCCGTGGGCCAAGGCGATTCTGGTGACTGTGGTGGTGTTTCTGGTCGCCGGTGTGGTGGGCGGCTGGGCCTGGCAGCAGTTCTCGCCGCTGGCGCAGTACACGGTGGATGAGCAGGGCGGGGCGCTGGGCGAAGAGCAGATGACCCGGGTGTTCGGGCCGGACGGCACGTTCACCGCGATCGGGTTCGTAGCTGCGTTCCTGCTGGGTGGCGCGCTGTTCTGGTGGTTGCGGAACTACGGCCCGTGGTCGGTGGCAGTCGTCGTACTGGGGGCTTGCCTGGGGTCCGGCGTTTCCTGGGGTGTCGGGATGCTGCTCGGGCACGATCCGCTGACCGAGCGGCTGGAGGCTGCGAAGCCTGGCGACCTGGTCGCGGCGCCACTCG
This sequence comes from Kribbella antibiotica, assembly GCF_004349055.1. GTDB lineage: Bacteria > Actinomycetota > Actinomycetes > Propionibacteriales > Kribbellaceae > Kribbella > Kribbella antibiotica. The sequence goes on along the minus strand of NZ_SMKX01000018.1, from coordinate 58,831 downwards.
AGCTGCACACCTGGACGCCGGCGGCGGCCTGGTTGGTAGGTGCTGCGCTGGCCGCTGCGGTGATTGCGGCCACGACCTGGCGGGCCGAACCGGTTGCAACCGGTTCGGAACCTGTTGCGTCAGAGGGCAACCCCCCGGTGCACTAGGGTGTCCTGGTCCGGTGGGTGAGGCCATCGGTCCGTACGAGGGGGAAGTTGATGTCTGACCAGAACACTCCGCCCGGCCCGCAGTTCCCGGGTCAGGGTGGTCCGCAATACCCAGGTGCCGGGGGGCCGCCGCAGCAGCCGCCGTACCAGGGCCAGCAGCCGTACCAGGGCCAGCAGCCCTATCAGCAGCAGCCGCAGGGCCAGTTCCCGCCGCCGAATGCTCCCTATGAGCAGGTGCAGATGGGTGGCCAGTGGCAGCCGGAGCCGCCGGCGAAGAAGCGCGGCAAGCTCATCCCGATCATCGCGGCCCTGGCCATGGTGGTCGTCGTGGCCGGCGGCGGAATCTTTGCCTACGGCAAGCTCAACGGCGGCAAGCAGCCGGATACTGTGCTGCCCGGTACGGCGATCGGCTACCTGCGCGTGGACCTGAACCCGTCGGCGGGCCAGAAGCTCGCCGCGCTCCGGTTCCTGATGAAGTTCCCGTCCGCCAAGGACAAGCTCAAGCTGACCGGCGACAAGGACGACCTGCGCCAGAAGCTCTTCGAGGCAGTGAAGTCCGAGGACAAGAGTGGCGACCTGAAGGACGTCGACTACGACAAGGACGTCAAGCCGTGGATGGGCGACCGGATCGGCGTCGCGGTGCTCCCGAAGGCCGAGGCCAAGAAGGAGCCGACCGTCGTCTTCGCGGTGGAGGCCACCGACGAGAAGGCGGCCATCGCGACGCTCGACAAGGGCAGCAAGCCGGGCGAGAAGCTCGGCCGTGCCTTCACCGACGGCTACCTGCTGGTCAGTGAGACCCAGGCCGAGGTCGACGCCGCGGTGGCGGCGACGAAGGCCGGTTCGCTGGCCGACAACGCCAAGTACCAGGCCGACCTGGAGAAGCTCGGCGAGCCTGGCTTCGCCACGCTGTGGGCGGACCTGAGCGGGATCGCCAAGCTGGCCGGCGAAATCGGTCCGGCCAAGGTGAACCCGGTGGGTAGCGGCACGATGGCCGCCGCGCTCCGTTTCGACGCGCAGTACGTCGAGCTCAAGGGCATCACCAAGACCGACACCGAGCTTGTCGCCAAGGCGTCCGACGCGAGCGAGCTGTTCACCAAGCTGCCGGATACGACGGCCGCGGCGATCAGTGTCTCCGGTGTCGACTCGTCGATCGACCAGGTCTGGAAGACCTTGCAGCAGACCCCTGAGATCAACGACCTCGTGCAGACGTTCGCCGAGAGCAGCGGCCTGAAGCTGCCGGATGATCTGAAGGCGCTGTTCGGCAAGAACCTGTCGGTTGTCGCCGACAAGGACGCCTCGGCGGGCCCGAAGATCGCCGCCCGGCTCGAGACCGACCCGGCCAAGGCCGAGGCCGTGCTCGCGAAGGTGACCACGCTGCTCAAGCAGTCGCCGGTTCCGGTGCAGCTTCAGACGGCCAAGGACGGGGACACCCTCGTCGTTGCCACCGACAAGGAGTACGCCGGCAAGGTCCTGCAGGGCGGCAACCTCGGTCAGTCCGAGGGCTTCAAGGCCGCACTGCCGAACGTGCAGGGCGCCACGATGCTCGCGTACGTCGACTTCGACGCAGTGAACGGCGTCATGGAGTCGCTGGGTGAGAAGTCCAACGCCGACGTCAAGGCGCTCCGCTCCGCGGGCGTCGCAGCCCGCAACACCGGCAACTTCGAGAGCGAGTTCACGCTCCGCGTCGTCGCCAAGTAACACTGACTGCAAGCCCCGGACGGCCGCACCTGCGGTCGTCCGGGGTTTTCTTGTGGGCATGATGTCGAAATCTCCCGGCCGGCTTCTACCTCTGTGGTGACAGCACCTTTCACCCCACAGGAGAGACCATGAACCACTTCACGAGCGCGCACACCGTCGGCATCCCCGTCACCGACCAGGACCGGGCGCTGGAGTTCTACACCAAGACCCTCGGCTTCACGCTGGTGGTGGATGCACCCCTGCCGCAGCTCGGCGGCCGCTGGATCGTCGTCGCGGCTCCCGATGGCGGGGCGAATCTTGCGCTCACGCCTGGGGCTGGGTCTGTCGATACAGGCATCCGTCTCGGTACGCCGGATGCCGCGGTCGCTCATCAGCACCTGGTCGACGAGCAGGTGAGCACGAGCGAGCTGCTGTCCTGGCCCGGGGTGCCGCCGATGTTCAGCTTCCGCGACCTCGACGGCAACACGTTGTACGTCGTACAGGACTAGACGAGCACGTTGCCGCCGCCGACAGTGACGATGGAGCCGGTGGCGTAGTGCTGGTTCATCAGGAAGACGTAGGCCTCGGCGATGTCCTCGGGCTCGCCGATCCGGCCGACCGGGACGGATTCGGCGGCGGCGTCGTAGTCGAATCCGTCGGGCCACAAGGGCGTGCGGACGATGCCAGGCTTGACTGCGTTCACGCGCAGCGGCGCCAATTCGACGGCGAGAGAGCGAACGAGTGAGTCGGCGGCACCGCAGATGCTGGCCGCGACCGACCAGCCCGCGGCGGGGCGATCGGCCGCTGTACCGCTGGTGAGGACGATGGATCCGCCCGGGCGGATCTTGCTGACACTTGCGTGAACGGCTTGCAGGGCGCCGAAGTACCGGAGTTCGAAGGCTTGCCGGGCGCGGGCGAGGTCCAGCGAGCGGACCTCGAGCAGGCTCAGGGCTTCACCGGCGGTGTAGACGAGGTGGTCGAACGGGTCGAGCCCGGCGAAGAAGTCGGTGACGGCTGCCGGATCGGTCAGGTCGACCGCCGTACCGGAGGCGGTCGCCGGCAGCTCGGCCAGTGCTCTCTTGACCGACGAAGGGTTGCTGGAGGCAACGATCACGGTGGCGCCGTGGTCGGCGGCGAGGCGGGCGGTGGCCAGCCCGATGCCCGACGTACCGCCGAGGAGGACGACGCGCTGGTCCTGCAAAGTCATGATGAGCCTTTCGTGGTTGGGGTTCCCTGCCACGATGCGCCCGCGGGGTGGTCGCGGTCCAAGACCTGTTCGGGCGTCTGTAATACCCTGAAGGTATGACGGACGTGGATCTCCGCAAGCTGCGGTACTTCGTCGCGGTCGCCGAGGAGCTGCATTTCGGGCGCGCGGCCGAGCGTCTGCATATCGCGCAGCCCGTGCTGTCGCGGCAGATCCGGGCTCTCGAGCATGAGCTCGGCGCCCAACTGTTCGCCCGCACCAAACGCTCAACCGAGCTCACTCCAGCCGGCCGCCAACTCCTCGACGACGCGAGGCCGCTGCTCAGCTCAGCCGAGGCCCTCCGTCGCCGTGTCGCGCAGACGGCCCGCGGCCCCAAGACCTTCACGATCGGCTTCATGCCGGGCCTGACCGTGACCCCGGCCGTGCGGGCGTTCGAGGCGCTCCGGCCCGAAACCGAGGTCGAGGTGCTCCGGACGACCTGGGTCGATCAGATCCAGGTCCTGTACGACGGCCGTGCCGACGTGAGCGTGGTCCGGCTGCCGATCGAGCAGCGTGGGCTGAGCGTCCGGCCCCTGTTCGACGAACCACGGGTGGCCGTGCTGCCCGCCGATCACCGGCTTGCGGACAAGACCTCGCTCGATATCGCTGATCTCGCCGACGAGCACCTGCTGCAGCACCCCGACCAGGTGCCGGAGTGGCGCGACATCGCGCTCGAACTACGGTCCGGCCGGCCCCGGCCGGTGCCCGCGGCGAACAGCGTGGAGGAAAAGCTCGAACACGTCGCGAGTGGTCGCGGCATCTCGATCCTGCCGGTCTCGGTCGCGGCCTACTACCAGCGGCCGGACGTGAGCGCCGTACCGGTGAACGACATCGGCCCCAACAAGGTTTGCCTGGCCTGGCTCGCGTCTCGGCGTTCCCGCGCGATCCAGGACTTCGCCGCCCTCGCGGACACCATCGATTGGACCCCTCACCTGAGGACCCGGTAGCGGATGTGGGTGGCGGCGGGGAGCACGCCGAATCGACACCTATTCCTCGGCGAGGGCCTCCAGGACTCCGTCGCCGTACTTGGCGAGTTTGTTTTCGCCGATGCCGCTGATGGTGCCGAGGGCGGACAGGCTGGTCGGCAGGTCGATGGCGATCTGGCGGAGGGTGGCGTCGTGGAAGATGACGTAGGCGGGGACGCCTTGTTCCTTGGCGACGGCGGCGCGCCAGCTGCGGAGGCGTTCGAAGACCGGGACCAGCTCGGCCGGGAGGTCGGCGGCGGGGGACTTCTTGCCGCTGCTGGAGCGGGACTTCGACTTGGTGCGCTCGGGCTCGCGGCGCATCATCACTTCGCGGCGGCGGCCGAGGACCTCGGCGCTGTCGTCGGTGAGGACGAGGGTGCCGTAGTCGCCTTCGACGGTGAGGAAGCGTTGGGCGAGCAGCTGGCGGATGACGCCGCGCCACTCGGTGTCCTTCAGCTCGGTGCCGATGCCGAAGACGGAGAGTTGTTCGTGGCGGAACTGTCTGACCTTCTCGGTTTCTTTGCCGAGCAGGATGTCGATCACCTGGCCGGCGCCGAACTTCTGGTTCCGCTCGTGCTGCAGGCGGTAGATGGTCGAGAGCAGCTTCTGGGCAGGGATCGTGCCGTCCCACGACTCCGGCGGCGTGTTGCACGTGTCGCAGTTGCCGCAGGCGTCGCCGTGCTGACCGAAGTACGCGAGCAGTTGGGAACGCCGGCAGGACACGGTCTCGCACAGCGCGAGCATCGCGTCGAGGTGCGCGCTCAGGCGGCGGCGGTGGGCGAGGTCGCCTTCGGAGGTGTCGATCATCTTGCGCTGCTGGACGACATCCTGCAGGCCGTACGCGAGCCAGGCGGTCGACGGCAGGCCGTCACGACCGGCGCGGCCGGTCTCCTGGTAGTAGCCCTCGACCGACTTCGGCAGATCCAGATGGGCGACGAACCGGACATCCGGCTTGTCGATCCCCATCCCGAACGCGATGGTCGCAACCACGACCAGCCCGTCCTCGCGCAGGAACCGCGATTGATTGCGCGAGCGGACCCGGCTGTCGAGACCGGCGTGGTACGGAACGGCCTCGATCCCGTTCTGGGTCAGGAAGGCCGCGGTCTTCTCAACACTGTTGCGGGACAGGCAATAGACGATGCCCGCGTCGCCAGGATGTTCGGTCCGCAGCAGGTCGAGCAACTGTCGCTGAGGGTTGTCCTTCGGCACGATCCGGTAGTGGATGTTCGGCCGGTCGAAGCTCGCGACGAAGTGCTTGGCATCCGTCAGGTTCAGCCGGGTCGCGATCTCCTGATGGGTCGCCTCGGTCGCCGTGGCGGTCAGCGCGATCCGCGGCACGTCGGGCCAGCGCTCGTGCAGCTCCGACAGCATCAGGTAGTCGGGCCGGAAGTCGTGGCCCCACTGGGACACACAGTGCGCCTCGTCGATCGCGAACAGCGCGATCTTGCCCTGGTCGAGCAACCGGGTCGTCGCCTCGACCCGCAGCCGCTCGGGCGCGAGGTAGAGCAGATCCAGCTCACCGGACAGGAACGCCTGCTCGACCTCCCGCCGCTGCTCGAAGTCCTGCGTCGAGTTCAGGAACCCGGCCCGGACACCGAGCGCGGTCAAGGCGTCGACCTGGTCCTGCATCAGCGCGATCAGCGGTGAGATCACGACGCCGACACCCGACCGCACGAGGGAAGGAATCTGGTAACACAGCGACTTCCCGCCACCGGTCGGCATCAGCACCAGCGCGTCGCCGCCGCCGATCACCGTGTCGATGATGTCGCCCTGCTCGCCACGGAAGGCGTCGTACCCGAAGGTACGGCGCAACACTTCCAAAGCTTCGGTGGGCAGAGCGTCAGTCGTTTCTGTCACCCCGCGATTCTAGGCAGCTCGCCGAGCCCGAATCGCCGGAAACCCCTTACTCGCCCGCATACGTTCCGATACTCCACAGATTCCCCTCCGGATCGCGCACCGTGAACCCTCGCGATCCGTAGTCGCTGTCCTGCAGACCCCGTACGACGATCGCTCCCGCCCCGATCGCTCGTCCGATCAACGTGTCCGGGTCGTCGTGCACGAGATAGACCGACTGGGCCTGGTCGGCGAGCAACGTGAACTCGTTCGGCTCGGACTGCGCATCGGTCGAGCTCACCATCACGCCACCACCAGCCGGCCACAGCAGTTCGGAGTGTGCCACCGAGCCTTCCGCCGTACCGGCGTACGACGCGACGAGCTGGAAGCCGAGTCCATCAGTCAGGAATTTCAGAGCAGCCTGGCCGTCGAGATACACCAGGGTCGGCCAGACGCCGACTGTCTTCGTCAGAGATGTCATACCCCTGACTGTGCAACCTCCAGGGCCGACAGGTCTTGAACGTTTGGGAGCTCTTCCGCGATCCATTGCCGCGGCGAGCATCCGGCAATCGCCTGCCACTCCCGCGTCAGATGCGCCTGATCGGCGTACCCGAGCTCGGCCGCCAGCTCCGCAAGCCGCACTCCGGGCTCTCGGCGCAACCGCGCGACCGCCTGCTCGAAGCGCAGCACCCGGCCTGCCACCTTCGGCGCCAGCCCGAACTCGGCGGTGAACCGATCGGTGAGATGCCGCCGGCTCCACCCGACCTCGGTCGCCAGCTCCTGCACGCCAAGCCCACCATGCGTCTCGCGCAACCGCCGCCAGGCCCAATCAACTTCCGCCCGCGGCGTCATCGAAGTACGGGCGCACGCCGGGGGAGCGGCCCATCGCCGCAGCAACGCGTCTTCCAGCAGATCGAACCGCGCCGCCCAGCTCCCGGCCTCGCGCATCTGCTCTACCAGCATGCGCGCCGAGGGCCCAATGAATTCGTCCAGCTCGACCACCCGCCACGCCAGCTCACCAGGCGGCAATCCGAGCAGCGCCCGCGACCCGGCCGGTGTCAGCGCCATCTGAACGCCGGATCGGCTCGGCGACCCGCCGACATGGACCGCACGCGAATGCAGCCCACCAACGCCGGCGTCGTACTTGCCGGCGGGTTCACCCGGCCAGGTGATCCCGAGCGGCTCGTCCATCGTGATCACCAGCGTCAGATACTGCGACGGTAGGCCGCGATGCAGCGCCGGCGGCTCACCGTCGTACGCATAGCCGCTCAGATCGCCGACAAACGGGCGCAGAGCGGGGTGCACTTCACGATGAACGTGCGTGAACCCTGCCATGCCACCAATCTAGAGGGGCCTACGGACAAGAACCATGCGTCCGAAGTCGGTCTGCGCGATCCGGACCAGCTCGAACCCGACCTCCACTGCTTCCGCGGTCAGCTCCTCGGCGGTCCTGCCGAACGGCACGCCCCAACCCTGAGCGACCAGCCGACGCAGCGTGTACGACGGTCGCCCAGCGTCATCGGGCAGTGGTTCCATCTCCTGGACGAACAGGATTCCGCCCGGCCGTAGGGCGCGCAGGATCATCTCGAGCGTGGCCTGCCGGGTCGAGGCCGGGAAGAACGGCTGCGCCCAGAAGGCCGAGCCGTACACGTCCTTCTCGTCGAAGTCCCGCGCATCCATCACCTTGAGGTCGACTCGATCGCCCACGCCCAGTACGTCGATCCGGCGCTGTGTCTCGGCAGCCACGGTGGGGATCAGCTCGATCGCCGTACCGCGAAGGTCGGGGAACAGTCCGGCCAGCGTCGTGGTCGCACCGGCGACACCGCAGCCGACGTCGAGGAAGCGATCGGTGTGGATCAGCTCTGCCAGCTCCGGGATCTGCGGCAGAAAGAGCTTGTCGTAGAGCGCCGCCGTGATCGGCGTGCCCTTCCCGCCGGTGGCACGCGCGGTGACCAGCGCGTCCGCATCAGACAGCGGCAGCGCACCAGGCTCCTCGGCCGCAGTCCGCACCATGCGAGTCAGCAGCTCCGCCTGGTCGAGCGCATCGTCCAGACTGATGTAGGCGTCGTCAGCCACGAGTGCTGCGAACGCATCGGTCAGCTGGACTGTGTCGCCGTACGTCACGACGCCGTTCGCCTCAAGCGCGCCGACGAGGTCAGCCACGCGCTGCGGCGGCAGACCGGAGAAGTCGGTCAGCGCCTCGAGCGTCCGCGGTTCGGTGAGGTACGTCGTCCAGCCCTTGTCGCGGAGCGCGGTCACGAGGGACAGGACCTGGGCGCCGTCGACCCAAGCCTTGACCACGTCCCGGGCCTCTCCGGCAAGAGCGAAGCGTGCGAGTTGATCGTCTTGGTTGCTCACACCAACAGGATGCGTGAGCAGGTCAGGAGTTCGCGGGATTGCTTGTGGTCTGCGTCACGCAGAAAGGGCGTTCTCCAGCCGGGGCTGGTGGAACAGCCGCAGGTCACACACCTGGCTGTCTCGCAGGTGCTGCACCCAGACCACGGTCGGCGGGCAGTGCAGCGGGTCCTCGGGCGGGTTGATCAGGTTGATCTCGCTGACCGTGACGTCCTGGCTGGCAAGCACATTGGTGATCCGGCCACGGACGCCGTCGGCGATGTCGCCGTACATGCCGCGCAGGAAAGAGTTGGCGTCGCCCTGCCCGCCTGACCAGGTGTAAGTCGCGCCGGGCGACCAGTGCGCCGCCAGCACCTCAGCCAGCGTTCCCCGCTCCGCCGCAGCCAACGTCTCCTCGACCTCACTGCGCCGTACGGCGGCTAGTGCGCTCACGTCGCTATGGCAGTCGTCGGCCGTGGCCAGCAGGCTGGCGCTCAGCTGACCGCGCGCCTTGGCCAGGCGGCTGCGCACTGTGCCCACTGGGATGCCGCAGGCGTCAGCGATGTCCTGGTACGCCGTCACGCCACTGAAGTGCCGCAGCATCATCACGAGCCGCAGCGGTGGCGACAGGTCCTCCAGCGCACGCCAGACCCAGTCCCGTGTGGCATGGCGCTCCAGCAGCTCGGCTGGGTCGGGCTCGGTCGACGGCAGTACGGCGTGCAGTTGCTCGTCGAGAGGGAGTGGTTGCCGGGCGCGCAGGTACGTGAGGCAAGCGTTGCGGACCACCTGACGCAGCCACGGGCCGACTGCAGCCGGATCGCGTACGTCGCCGATCCGGGCGAGCGCGACCGTCATCGCCTCCTGCACTGCGTCGTCCGCATCCGCTCCTGCGCCAACGACCGCGATCGCAACTGCCGCCATCCGGGCGCGGTGCCCGGCCAGCAGCGTGCCGAGCGCACTGATGTCGCCCGCCTGCGCCGCCCGCACCAGCTCGGAGTCGTCCATGAACAACACGATAGCGGCACCGGTTCACCCCGCTCAGGAGCGTCAGGAATCCGTCATACGGGACCGGCGTTTCGGCATTCGGACGACGAGTGGCACCATGGACTGAGTTCGTCCAGCTCTAGAACTTGGAGATTCTCGTGCCTGATCTGAGGTCCCGTACCGTCACCCACGGCCGCAACATGGCGGGCGCCCGCGCCCTCATGATGGCCTCCGGCGTAGACCGTGGGGACTTCGGGAAGCCGATTATCGCGGTGGCGAACAGCTTCACCGAGTTCGTCCCCGGCCACACGCACCTCGCCCCGGTCGGGCGGATCGTCTCCGAGGCGATCAAGCAGGCCGGCGGCATCGCGCGCGAGTTCAACACGATCGCCGTCGACGACGGGATCGCGATGGGGCACGGCGGCATGCTCTACAGCCTGCCTTCGCGGGACCTGATCGCCGACTCGGTCGAGTACATGGTCGAGGCGCACTGCGCGGACGCGCTGGTCTGCATCTCGAACTGCGACAAGATCACCCCGGGCATGCTGATGGCCGCGCTCCGGCTGAACATCCCGACCGTGTTCGTCTCCGGTGGCCCGATGGAGGCCGGCCGGGCGACGCTGGTCGACGGGACCGTGCGCAAGCTCGACCTGATCGACGCGATGTCCGAGGCCGTCAACGAGAACGTCTCCGACGAGGACATCCAGCGGATCGAGGAGAACGCCTGCCCGACCTGCGGGTCGTGTTCGGGCATGTTCACCGCGAACTCGATGAACTGCCTGGTCGAGGCGATCGGTCTGGCGCTGCCCGGCAACGGTTCGGTGCTGGCCACGCACACCGCCCGCAAGGCGCTGTACGAGAACGCGGGCCGCACGGTCGTCGAGATCACCAAGCGGTACTACGAAACCGACGACGAGACCGTGCTGCCGCGGACCGTCGCCTCGCGCCTCGCATTCGAGAACGCGATGGCGCTGGACATCGCGATGGGCGGATCGACGAACACGATCCTGCACCTGCTGGCCGCGGCGCAGGAGGCCGAGGTCGACTTCGACCTGGACGACATCAACGCGGTGTCGCGCAAGGTGCCGTGCCTGGCGAAGGTCGCGCCGAACGTTGCTCCTGGCGGCACGTACTACATGGAGGATGTGCACCGCGCTGGTGGCATCCCGGCGATCCTGGGCGAGCTCTACCGGGCCGGCCTGCTGAACGAAGACATCCACACCGTGCACAGCGCATCGATCGGTGACTGGCTGAAGAACTGGGATGTGCGCAGCGGCTCGCCGTCGGCCGAGGCCGTTGAGCTGTGGCACGCGGCGCCGGGCTGCAAGCGGTCCGCGACCGCGTTCTCGCAGTCGGAGCGTTGGGAGACGCTGGACACGGACGCGGCCGGTGGCTGCATCCGCGACCTGGAGCACGCCTACTCCAAGGACGGCGGACTCGCCGTACTGAAGGGCAACCTGGCCGTCGACGGCTGTGTCGTGAAGACCGCCGGTGTGGACGAGTCGATCTGGACCTTCCAGGGCCCCGCGGTGGTGTGCGAGTCGCAGGACGAAGCGGTCGAGAAGATCCTGGCCAAGCAGATCCAGCCGGGTGACGTCGTGGTGATCCGCTACGAAGGTCCCAAGGGTGGGCCGGGGATGCAGGAGATGCTCTACCCGACGTCGTTCCTGAAGGGCCGCGGCCTGGGCAAGGTCTGCGCCCTGGTGACCGACGGCCGGTTCTCCGGCGGTACGTCGGGCCTGTCGATCGGGCACGCTTCTCCGGAAGCCGCCTCGGGTGGCACGATCGCGCTCGTCCAGGACGGCGACCAGATCCGCATCGACATCCCGAACCGCTCCATCGAGCTGCTGGTCGACGACGCCGAGCTGGAAGTCCGCCGTACGGCGCTGGGCGGTGTCTACGCCCCGAAGAACCGCGAGCGGAAGGTGTCGCAGGCGCTCCGCGCGTACGCCGCCATGGCGACGAGCGCCGACAAGGGCGCCGTACGGGATGTCAGCAAGCTCGGCTAAATCTCCAAGTCCCTAGATCTCCAGATCGAAGGCGAGACTGATGGCCTCGGCCAGGGCTGGTTCCTGGTCGGGGTGCAGGTAGCCGATCAGGCGGCCGAGGTGAGACTTCGGGATCGTCTGGATGTTGTCGCAGGAGATGGCGCTCGCGTGGTCGAGCCCGTTCTGCGGGCCGACGAGCACCTCGGTGGAGAGCCCACGGATGGTGCTGGTGATCGGCGCAACGGTGACATTGGTCAACCGCGGGCGAATCAGCTCGCGCGTGAGCACGACCACCGGCCGCGGCTTGTCCAGCCGGGCGATGTGCAGCGGCCGCATCTCAGTCGAGGTCGTTCAACGCGGTCCCGGACACGGCCGACGCCAATCCCTCGAGCTCGGGATCTTCGCCGTACTCCGCCAGAATCGCCAGATCGCGCGTCGCCAGCTCCCGCCGCCGCTCACGCTCCATCGCCCGAGCCACCACCGAAGCCCGGCTCGTCGCCTTGTCCGTCGCCACCAGTTGGTCCATGAACTCCACGAGTTCATCCGGCAGCCGCACCGTAATCTGCTTGCTCATACCAAAACCATACCGCCCCGGGATTCACTTCGGTAGCGGTCGCGGCTCAGTTCGGCGACATGCTGGACCAGCTGAGGTCGGTGGCGGGGAGGGAGGGGAGCGCGGTGATGGCGGAGAGCTCCGAGTCCAGGAAGCCGACCAGCTGGGTGAGACGGTTGGTGGTGTCGGTGGCTTCGAGGAGTTTTTGGCGGTCCGGCGTTAGGAGCGTCATGGCGGCGGACATCAGGTAGGACAGGGTGCTGGGGTCGTCGGGGAGGTCGCCTAGGTGGAGGCCGGGGCGGCTGATGGCGGAGACGGCTTCGGCGTACTTGCGGAAGCGGCCGACCGCGATCGTGGCGGCGCCGAGGGGGTCCTCGCCGAGCTCTTCGTCGAGCCATTCGACGTCGGCGACCAGGTAGTCGCCGCCGCCGTCGAGTTCGGCGACCTTGAAGCGGCGATTGCCGGTCAGCGTGATCTCGACCGGGCCGTCGTCGTCGGCGTCCAGGCGGATCTCGGAGATCGTGGCCGAGCAGCCGGTGCCGTAGAGAGAGCGGAAGACACGTTCGCCGAGCTCGTAGCCGTCGCGGACGGCGAGGGCGCCGCAGGCCATCTCGCCACCGTTCTCGACCAGGTCGCGGATCACCGCGCGCCCCTGGACGTCGGTGACCGGGATCGGGAGCACCAGCCCAGGAAAGATCACCGTGTCGACAGTGAGCAGCGGCAGGCGGGAGTCCATATAAGGAGCCTAGGCCATGCCTGGCGGTCCCACGCCTACTGCGCTGCACTCGGCACGGCACCTCGCCGCGCTGGTGCAAAGGCCACGATGGAAAAGCATCGAGGCCTTCGCCCCAGCACGCCGAGCTACCGCACCGAGCACATGCTCGCTACGGCGCGGGACCGCCAGGCATGCCCTAGTGGACAACTCATCTCAGTACGTGGCGTGACGGGGCGTGACGCTCGAACACTGGATATGCGGTCGGAGGCACGACGCGTCAGCACTAGACTGGGCCCATGATTCGCCGCGTCGACCTGCGGGGCCGAGTGGCGGCCGGTGAGGTCTCCGACCTCCAAGCCGAAGTGAACGCCCTCGTCCCCCGAGCCGTGTTCGACGTCGAGAAGGCTCTCGACGTCGTCCGACCCCTGTGTCTGGACGTCCGCCATCGTGGACTCGAGGCCATCCGGGAGTACGGCGAGAAGTTCGACCATGTGCGGGTGGAGGACATCCGGGTTCCGGCGGTGGCGCTGAAGACCGCGCTGGCGGAGCTGGACCCGACCGTGCGGGCGGCGTTCGAGGAGTCGATCCGTCGGGTCCGCGAGGTCAGCGAGGACGAGAAGACCGCCGATATCGCCTCCGAGCCGGCACCGGGCGGCCGAGTCGTCCAGCGCTTCGTTCCGGTGCAGCGCGTCGGACTGTACGTCCCGGGCGGGCGCGCCCCGCTGGCATCCAGCGTTGTCATGAACGTCGTCCCGGCGCAGGTTGCCGGTGTGCCTTCGCTGGCAGTGGCATCGCCGCCGCAGAAGGAGTTCGGTGGCCTGCCGCACCCGACTGTGCTCGCCGTGTGCGAGATGCTCGGCATCACCGAGGTCTACGCGATGGGCGGCGCGCAGGCGATCGCCGGCTTCGCGTATGGCTTCGACGGTTGCCGCAAGGTCAACCTGGTCACCGGCCCCGGCAACATCTACGTCGTTGCCGCGAAGCGGTTCCTCCAGAGTGAGGTCGGCATCGATTCCGAGGCCGGCCCGACCGAGATCGCGATCCTCGCCGACGACTCCGCCAACGCGCAGCACGTCGCCGCGGATCTGATCAGCCAGGCCGAGCACGACCCGATGGCCGCGTCGGTCCTGGTCACTCCGAGCGAGGCCCTGGCCGCGGCAGTCGAGGCTGAGCTGCCGATCCAGGTCGCGCAGACCAAGCACCGCGAGCGCGTGCTCGAGGCACTCAACGGTCAGCAGTCGGCCGTCGTACTGGTGGATGATCTCGACCAGGGCACTGCGCTCGTGGATGCGTATGCGGCCGAGCACCTGGAGATCCAGACCGTCGACGCCGAGGAGCGCGCGGCCCGGATCACCAACGCAGGCGCGATTTTCGTCGGCGGCTGGTCGCCGGTTTCGCTCGGCGACTACTGCGCCGGATCGAACCACGTTCTCCCGACCGCGGGCTGCGCGTGCCACTCGTCCGGCCTGTCCGTGCGCAGCTTCCTGAAGGCCATGCACGTCATCAACTACTCGCGCGACGCCCTCGAAGAGGTCGCCGGCCACGTAGTTGCCCTCGCCAACGCCGAAGACCTGCCCGCCCACGGCGCAGCCGTCTCCGTCCGCTTCCCCGGAGCTATTTGATGAGTCGCTTTGACGGATTACCGATCCGCGAGGAGCTCAAAAGCTTTGAGCCGTACGGCGCCCCGCAGCTCGACGTACCGATCCTGCTGAACGTCAACGAGAACCCGTACAGCCCGAGTGAGGCGGTCGTCGCGGATATCGCGGCCTCGGTGACCGACGCCGCACGCGGCCTCAACCGTTACCCGGACCGCGAATTTCTCGACCTGCGGGCCGACCTCGCCGCCTACCTCGGCCGTGAGTCCGGAGCGCAGCTGGCGCCCGAGCAGATCTGGGCGGCGAACGGTTCCAACGAGGTCATGCTGCACATCCTGCAGGCCTTCGGCGGCCCGGGCCGGACGGCGCTGTCCTTCGCGCCGACCTACTCGATGTACCCGGAGTACGCCCGAAACACCAACACTGCTTGGGTTACGGGCCGCCGCTCCGAGGACTTCACGCTCGACCAGTCCAAGGCGCTCGCCGCGATCTCGCGACACCGCCCGTCGATCGTGCTGCTCGCCTCACCGAACAACCCCACCGGTACGGCGCTCCCGATCCAGGTCGTCGAGGCATTGGCGGCTCGCACGGCCGCGACCGGCGCCGTACTGGTCGTCGACGAGGCGTACGGCGAATTCCGCCGGACCGGGACTCCGAGCGCGCTCTCGTTGTTGCCGTCGTACCCGAATCTTGCCGTCGCGCGGACGATGTCGAAGGCGTTCGCCCTGGCCGGCGGCCGGGTCGGATACCTTGCCGCGAGCAACCAATTGGTCGACGCGTTGAGGATCGTCCGGCTGCCTTATCACCTGTCCGCCGTGACCCAGGCGGTCGCCCGGGCCGCGTTGCGGCACTCCGACGAGCTGCTCGGCCGGGTCGAGCAGTTGCGCATCGAGCGCGACGAAACGGTCGACTGGCTGCGCAGCCTTGGTCTGCGCGCGGTCGACTCGGACGCGAACTTCGTCCTCTTCGGCACCTTCGCCGACCGGCACGCGGTCTGGCAGACGCTGCTCGACGACGGCATCCTGATCCGCGAGACCGGCCCGGACGGCTGGCTGCGGGTCTCGATCGGCACGGGCGAGGAGATGGCCGCGTTCCGCGCTTCACTGGAGCGCATCCTCAAGACAGACACGGGAAGGTTGTCATGACCCGCACTGCACGGATCGATCGCGAGACGAGCGAGTCCAAGGTCCTGATCGAGCTCGACCTGGACGGGACTGGCCGGGCCGACATCTCGACCGGGGTCGGCTTCTACGACCACATGCTCAACGCGCTGGCCAAGCACGCGCTGCTCGACCTGCACGTGAACACGGTCGGCGACCTCGAGATCGACGCGCACCACACGGTCGAGGACACCGCGATCGGTATCGGCCAGGCGCTGAAAGAGGCGCTGGGCGACAAGAAGGGCATCCGGCGCTTCGGCGACGCGACCGTGCCGCTCGACGAGGCGCTCGTGCACTGCACGGTCGACCTGTCCGGCCGCCCGTACTGCGTGCACACCGGCGAGCCCGACGGTCAGGTCTACGCGATCATCGGTGGCGACTACGCCGGTTCGCTGACCCAGCACGTCTTCGAGACGCTCGCGTTCAACGCCGCGATCTGCATCCACATCCGGGTGCTGTCCGGCCGCGACCCGCACCACATCGTCGAGGCACAGTTCAAGGCCTTCGCCCGCGCGTTGCGCGCCGCCGCCGAGCTCGACCCGCGGCAGCCGGGGATCCCGTCCACCAAGGGCGCCCTGTGAGCAAGAAGGTCGTCCTCTTCGACTACGGATCGGGCAACATCCGGTCCGGGGAGCGAGCCCTGCAACGGGTTGGCGCCGATGTCACCGTCACCTCGGACTACGACGAAGCGCTGAACGCCGACGGCCTCCTGGTCCCCGGCGTCGGCGCCTTCGCCGCCTGTATGGCCGGCCTGAAGGCAGTCCGCGGCGACGCGATCATCGACCGCCGCCTGACCGGCAGCCGCCCGGTCCTCGGCATCTGCGTCGGCATGCAAATCCTGTTCGCCCGCGGTATCGAGCACGGCGTCGAGACCGACGGTTGCGACCAGTGGCCAGGCACAGTCGAGCGCCTCCAGCCGACCGAGGGTCAGCCGGTTCCGCACATGGGCTGGAACACCATCGACGTACCGGCCGGCACGCGGTTGTTCGAGGGTGTCGACAAGGAACGCTTCTACTTCGTCCACTCGTACGGCGTCCGCACCTGGGAGCTCAACGACACCCGCGAGTCGGTCACGCCGCTGGTCACCCGGACGACGTACGGCGGTGATGCCTTTGTGGCCGCGGTCGAGAACGGCCCGCTGACCGCCACCCAGTTCCACCCGGAGAAGTCCGGCGACGCAGGCGCGACAGTCCTGGAGAACTGGGTCCGCTCCCTGTAGTACCAGTGGTCTAACTGGTTTCACCCCTGACCGGTCGGTCACGGTTTGGGGAGCGTGTCCGCTTTCCGGGCTGCCAGCCCTTCTCAGTACCCAATGGCGGTGCCACACTCACTCGCCAAGGTGATGGGAACACTGGGGATCCGGGAGGCCGGGTGCTGGCAGCGAAGAATCTCGAGGTCGTCTACGACGATGTGATGCTGGTGCTGCGGGGCGTCGGCCTCGAGGTCCCGCAAGGGCAGATCGTTGCCCTGCTGGGGGCCAACGGCGCCGGCAAGTCCACTCTGTTGCGCGCGCTGTCCGGCCTGCTGGACGTGCACGACGGTGCGGTACGACGCGGGTCGATCACTCTCGACGGTGAGCCGATCCACGGCTACGGCGCCAGCCGGATCGCTGCCCTGGGCATCAAACAGGTCCTGGAGGGCCGGCGGATTCTCGCCGATCTCACCGTCGAGGAGAACCTGCGGATCGGCGGTCACGTCACGCCGCGCTCGATCCGGAAGAACCTCGATCGCACGTACGAGCTGTTCCCGGTCCTCGCGGGACGGCGGCATCGGCCTGCCGGATACCTGTCGGGTGGGGAGCAACAGATGCTCGCGATCGGGCGTGCGTTGATGTCCGACCCGAGATACCTGCTGCTCGACGAGCCGAGTCTCGGCTTGGCGCCGATGATCGTGCAGCAGATCCGGGATGTGATCGTCCAGATCAACCAGCAGGGCACGACCGTGCTGCTGGTTGAGCAGAACGCGGCGATGGCGCTCTCGATCGCGCAGCACGGGTATGTGCTGGAGAACGGCTCGATCGTGATGGACAAGCCGGCCGCCGATCTCCTCGCGGACGGCGACGTACGGGAGTTCTACCTGGGCCTCGGTGCGGAGGGGGCGGCGAAGTCATTCCGCGATGTGAAGCACTATCGCCGCCGGAAGCGGTGGCTGTCATGAGCATCCTCACGTTCGACGATGTGATGCTCAGCTTCGACGGCGTACGGGCGCTGGACGGCGTGAGCTTCAGCGTGGATCCGGGCGAACTGTTCGCGGTGATCGGTCCCAACGGCGCGGGGAAGACCTCGATCTTCAACGTGCTGTCGGGTGTGTATCGACCGCAGCGTGGCACGGTGCGATTCGACGGTGTGAGCCTGCTCGGCCGCCGGCCGCACCAAATCGCCCGTCTCGGGGTCGCGCGCACCTTTCAGAACATCGAGCTGTTTTCCAACCTCACCGTGCTCGACAACTTGATGCTCGGCCGGCACCACCATCACCCGTACGGCGTCCTCGCGGCGTTCGGCTGGATCGGCAAGGCCCGCCGTAGCGAGCTGGCCAATCGGCACGCCGTCGAGGAGATCGTCGATTTCCTCGAGCTGGCGCAATGGCGGCGGCACCCGGTCGGCCTGCTGCCGTACGGCGTTCAGAAGCGGGTCGAACTCGGCCGCGCATTGGCCGCCGAACCGAAGTTGCTGCTGCTCGACGAGCCGGTCGCCGGGATGAACCAGGAGGAGACCGAGGACATGGCCCGGTTCATCCTCGACATCCGCGATGACCTCGGGCTGCCGATGGTGATGGTCGAGCACGACATGGGCCTGGTGATGGACCTGGCCGACCGGATCATGGTGATCGACTTCGGCCGCCCGATCCGTACCGGTACGCCGACGGAGGTCGCGACCGACCCTGACGTCATCCGCGCCTACCTCGGCGAAGAGCACCGGGTGGAGTCATGAGGACGATTGCCATGAGAGTCCGGGAACGCGCCGTCGCCACGCCGGCCGCGATCGCCTTGCGGGAAAAGGATCTGGGCATCTGGCAGCAGGTCGGCTGGGCGGCGTACTGGGAGCAGGCCGAGCTGACCGGACATGCCTTGCTTGCCCTCGGCATCGAACCTGGCGACCGGGTCGCGATCCACTCCGAGAACCGGCGCGAGTGGCTGTATGCCGATGTCGGGACGGTCGCCGTCCGCGCGGCCACCGTCGGTCTTTACCCGACGAACCCGGTCGCCGAGGTCGGCTACCTGTTGCGCCACTGCGGCGCGAAGGTCCTGATCGCGGAGGATCAGGAGCAGGTCGACAAAGCGCTCGCGATCGATGACCTGCCCGACCTCACCCACATCGTGTACGTCGAGCCGCGCGGGATCCGGAACGCCTACGACGACCCACGACTGCTCGCCTGGCCCGACTTCCTTGCCCTGGGCAAGCAGCATCGCGCCGAGCATCCGGATGCCGTGACCCAGCGGATGGATGCTGCCGCAGCAGAAGACGTGGTGACGCTGGTCTACACCTCCGGCACCACCGGCCCACCCAAGGGCGCGATGCTCACGGCAGCGAACGTTGACTTCGCGATCCAGGAGCTGGTCGAGCGCGGCGGATTCACAGCGCCGCCACCCTCGTCCCGCGACAGCGTCCTGTCCTATTTGCCGTTGTGCCACGTCGCCGAGCGGATCTTCAGCTGCTGGTTCGGGGCCGGTGCCGGAGTCTGCGTGCACTTCGCCGAATCGATCGAGACCGTGGCCGCCAACCTGCACGAGGTCCAGCCGACAGTCCTGTTCGGGGTGCCGCGGATCTGGGAGAAGATTGCGGCCGGCGTGCAGATCAGGATCGAGTCCGCCGACCCGGTGAAGCGCCGGATCGGCGGGTTCTGGCTCCGTCGCGCGGAGTGGATCGGCGCCGTCCTGACCGCCAACGGAGGCCGGCACACCCCGGCTTCGCGCGCGGTCTACGCCGTCGGCTGGTTGTTCTGCTACCGGGCGCTGAAGGATCGCGTCGGGCTGCGCAAGGTCCGGTACGCCGCCTGTGGTGCCGCGCCGGTTGCGCCCGAGGTGCTGCGGTTCTTCATGGGACTCGGTCTGCCGATGCACGAGGTGTACGGCATGACCGAGAACACCGCTGTGGCGACCGCGAACCGCCCGGGCCGCGTCAAGGTCGGCACGGTCGGCGAGGCGCATGCCGGCGTCGAGGTGCGGATCGACGAGATCACCGGCGAGATCCAGACCCGGCACGCCGGAACATTCGCGGGCTACTGGCGGGACCCGGCCGCGACTGCCGCCGTACTGGGCCCGGACGGGTGGTTGCGCACCGGCGACGTGGGGGAGTGGGTCGACGGAACCCACCTGCGGATCACCGACCGGATGAAGGACATCATCATCACCGCGGGCGGCAAGAACATCTCCCCGTCGGAGATCGAGAACGCGCTGAAAGCCTCGCCGTACATCAAGGAAGTCCTGGTGGTCGGTGACCGGCGCCGGTTCATCGCCGCGCTGATCGGCATCGAGCCCGACACCGTCGGCCACTGGGCACAGCAACGGCGGCTGCCCTACTCGACGTACGCCGACCTGTCCGCGAAGGCCGAGGTGATCACGCTGGTGCAAGGGATCGTGGACGAGGTCAACACCCGGCTGGCCACCGTCGAGCAGGTGCGGTCGTTCCGGCTGCTGCCCAAGCTGCTGGACCACGAGGACGGCGAACTGACCGCGACCCAGAAGCTGAAGCGCAACGCGGTCATGCGGTCGTTCGACGAGCTGATCGAATCCATGTACGCCGGGGGTGCACGGTGAACGATTTCGTCGCGACGGTGATCCGTGGGCTCGGCAGCGGATCGATCTACGCCTTGCTGGCCTTGGGTTTCGTGATCGTCTACAAGTCCATGCGGGTGATCAGCTTCGCCCAGCCGGCCTTCATGATGGCCGGTGCGTTGCTGGTCAGCTATCTCGTCGGTTCGATGAGTTTCTTCCCCGCCGTCGTGATCGCGCTGCTGCTGACCGCGCTGCTCGGCGCCGGCGTGGAGCGGGTCGCCCTGCGGCCGATGATCGGCAAGCCGGTGTTCGTGATCGCGATCATCACCCTCGGCGTCGACATCGTGCTCCGGACCGTCGTGAACTCGTTCATCGGCCTGGACATCCGCCAGATGGGCGACCCGTGGGGGCTCGGACAGATCGGCGTACTGGGCGTGAAGATCGACGAGCGGCACCTGGCCACGCTGGTGACGACACTGATCGTGGTGGCCGCTCTGTTCGCGTTCTACCGCTGGTCGCGGACCGGTCTGGCGATGCGGGCGGCGTCGTCGGACCAGGAGGTCGCGTTGGCCCAGGGCGTATCGGTCGGACGGGTGTTCTCGCTGTCCTGGGCGCTCGCAGCGGCACTGGCTGGATTGGCCGGGGTGTTCTTGTCGACCGGGATCGGACTCGAACAGAACCTCTGGCTGACCGCGCTCAAGGCGCTGCCCGTGATCATTCTCGGCGGGCTGGACTCACTCGGTGGGGCGGTGGTCGCCGGCTTGTCGATCGGTGTCGTCGAGGCGCTGGTCGGCAGCTACGGCGGTGACCTGCATCCGGTGTTCGGCGGGGACTTCTTCCTGGTCGTGCCCTACCTGCTGATGCTGGTCGTCCTGCTGGTCAGACCGTACGGCCTCTTCGGCACCAGGGAGGTCGAGAGAATATGAGCCGACCGCTGCTCTACCTGTCCTACCAGCAGGACATGGCCTTGCTCAACACTCCTGCGAAGCGCGGCTGGACCCTTGCGCTGGCAGTTGGGGCGGTGTCCTTGCCATTCGTGCTCACCGACGACCTGCTCGTCGTACTGGCGACTGCTTGTGTCGCGGCGATCGGCGCGATCGGCCTGAACATCGTCACCGGGTACGGCGGTCAGGTGTCGCTGGGGCACGCGTTCTTCCTGGTGATCGGGGCCTACACCGCGGCAGCGATCTCGGGTGACCCCGACAGCACCCGGTTGATCGGGTTCGGGATCACCTCGCTGCCGATCTGGTTGCTCGCGGCCGGCCTGGTCGCGGGGTTGGCCGGGCTGATCATCGCGCCGTTGGCCGCCCGGTTGCGGGGACTGTACTTGGCTGTGGTGACACTTGGGCTGGTGTTCATCGGCGAGCACCTGTTCAAGCACTGGCGGGAGCTCACCGGCGGAGTCGGGGTCGGGCGGCCGGCCGCCGTACCGGAGTTGTTCGGCTTTCAGTTCGCGGTCGACGGCGCGATGTTCACGAAGGCACAGAAGCTCTACCTGCTGATGCTCGTGCTGCTGGTGATCTTCGGCGTCCTGGCCCGCAATCTCGTCCGGTCCCGGACCGGACGCGCGCTGGCCGCCGTCCGGGATCGCGATCTGGCCGCCGAGGTGATCGGCGTCGATGTGACGCGGTACAAGATGATCGCTTTCGCGGTGTCGTCGTTCTACGCCGGCGTCGCGGGTGCCTTGCTGTACGTGATGATCGGCTTCGTCGAGCCCGGGTCGTTCAACCTCGGGATGTCGGTGCAGTACATCGCGATGATCCTGATCGGCGGTGTCGGCACCATCTCGGGTTCGGTGCTCGGTGCCCTGTTCATCACGCTGCTGCCGCGGATCACCCGCGAGCTCCCGGCCGTGCTGCCGTTCATCAGCACCAGTTCGGGCTCCGGCGGCATCACGGTCTTCCAGGTCGAGACGATTCTCTACGGCCTGTTGATCATCGGTTTTCTCATCTTCGAGCCGCGGGGGCTGTTCGGGATCTGGATCCGGTTCCGCACCTACTGGAAGTCCTGGCCCTTCTCGCACTGAAGGAGTTTCGATGAGCGTTCGGAGAGGAATCACCATCGCGCTGGCTGCGTCGATGGTCGTGCTGGCGGGGTGCCGCAACGACGCCCCACAGACCCAGGAAGGTGGAACGGGCGTCAAGTTCGACGTCGGGGTCACCAAGGAGCCGTGCCCGGCCGCGGTCGACAAGGCCAAGGGCTGCATCTACCTCGGCTCGATCTCGGACCTGACCGAGGGGCCGTTCAAGGCGCTCGGCGTCCCGATCACCGAGAGCCAGAAGGCCTTCTGGAAGCGGGTCAACGAGGCCGGCGGGATCGGCGGCTTCGAGATCGACGCGACCAAGTACGTCAAGGACAACAAGTACAACCCGCAGATCCACAACGAGGTGTACGCCGAGATCAAGCCCGACGTCCTGGGCTTGACCCAGACCCTGGGTTCGCCGACGACCGCGGCCATCCTCGGCGATCTCAAGTCGAGCAACGTGGTCGCCGTACCGGCGTCGTGGACCTCGGCCTGGGCGTTCGAGGACGTGATCCTGGAGTCGGGCACGAACTACTGCTTCGAGTCGATGAACTCGGTCGACTTCGCCGCCGAGACGCTGAAGTCCAAGAGCGTCGCCGCGGTGCACTTCCCGGGGGACTACGGCGACGACGCGGCGGCCGGGACGAACATCGCGGCCACGGCCAACGGGATGACGTTCACCGACATCCCGACCGCGCCGGGGCAGGAGAACCAGGGAGCCGCGATCCAGAAGCTGCTCGCCGCCAAACCCGATCTCGTCATCCTGAGCACGGGCCCGACCGAGGCCGCGACCATTGTCGGCGGCGCTGCCCAGAACGGGTTCAAGGGACAGTTCATCGGCACCAGCCCGAGCTGGAATCCCGCGCTGCTGAAGAGTCCGGCGGCACCGGCGCTGACTGCGCTCTACCGGCAGTCCGGACCATGGGCGCCGTACGGGACTGATACGGCCGGCCACAAAGCACTCGCCGGAGCATTGGACGAGGCGACCTTCAAAGCGGCGCCGAACGACGGCTACACGGCCGGCTGGGTCTGGGCCTACCCGATGAAGGCAGCCCTGCAGAAGGCCGCTGACGCCAAGGACCTGACCCGGGCCGGCCTGCTGGCCGCGGTCAAGTCGCTGGAGACCGTCGACTATGAGGGGATGCTGCCGCCAGCGGCCGGCAAGTTCAGTGGGACGCCGGCCGAGCGGGTGTTCCGGCAGAGCATCATCTCCAAGGTGGACCCGTCCGCCCCGACCGGAGTGAAGGTGGAGAAGGACTTCTTCACCGGAAAGACGGCGGAAAAGCACGAGTTCACCAAGCCCTGCTACCAGTGATGGCGTCGCCGCGGTGAGGTCACCCTAAGCAAGTTTGTACTTTCAGGTAGTGATCTTGTTCTCTTGATGTTTGTCCTAGCTTTACCGTACGTTCACTGGCGACCTGTCTATCTAGCGGGAGGCCGCCAATGTCCTCGTCTTTGTCCAGGCGTCAGTTCGTCGGTACCGCCGCAGCGGCCGGAGCCGCGGTCACTGTGGCGGGATCCGTCGAAGCGCTGTTCACCGCGCAGCCGGCGCTCGGTACGTCCGGGCCGAAGATCGGCTACGGTCCGCTGATCCCGGACCCGGACGGCATGCTCGACCTGCCGCGCGGCTTCCGCTACGACATCCTGTCGCGTGAAGGCACAGTCCGCCCGGACGGGCTGAAGGTCCCGAGCCGCTTCGACGGCATGGGTACCTTCCCGGACCGCGACGGCGGCTCGCGCCTCGTCCGCAACCACGAGTGCAGCCCGACCTCGACGATCAAGGTCGTCGCACCGCCGGAGCGGACGTACGACCCGGGCGCTGCCGGCGGCACCAGCAGCCTGGTCGTGAACCGGCACCACCGAACGACCAAGGAGTACGTCAGCCTCGGCGGTACGGCGATCAACTGTTCCGGCGGCATCACCCCGTGGCGCACCTGGCTGACCTGCGAAGAGACCGAGCTCAAGGCCGGTCAGAGCGGCTACACCAAGGACCACGGCTTCATCTTCGAGGTCGACCCGTACGACGACCGCCGCAACAACAATCCCTTTCCTTTGAAGGAGATGGGCCGCTTCCAGCACGAGGCCGTCGCGATCGACCCGGCAACCGGAATCGTCTACGAGACCGAAGACGCCTTCGTCGCGCCCCTCGGCGGCTTCTACCGCTTCCTCCCGAACCGCCCCCGCGGCGGCTGGGGCTCCCTGCGCCACGGCGGCGAACTCCAGGCCATGCACATCCCCGGCCTCCTCGACATGTCGACCGTCCAGGAAGCCGGCACGATCTTCCACGGCGTCCAGTGGGTCAAGGTCCCCGACCCGCTCGCCAAGACCGAGTCGGTCCGCGCCCAGGCGTACAAGAAGCCCATCACCGGCGGCTACAAACTCGAAGGCTGCTGGTGGGGCACCCGCGACCGCTGCGTCTACTTCGTCTCCTCCTTCGCCCGCACCGAGCTAGGCCCGAAGATCGACCACGACGGCCAGGTCTGGCGCTACGACCCCCGCAAGGGCACGCTCCGCCTCGAGGTCATCTTCAAGCGCGACAAGCCCGGCTCGGACAACCCCGAGTTCGATGCCCCCGACAACATCACCATGTCGCCGTACGGCGGTCTGATGATGTGCGAAGACGGCATCGGCGACCAGCACATCCTCGGCACCACCGAAGACGGCAAGGTCTTCAAGTTCGCCAAGAACACGGTCAACACCGGCACCCCCGAAGACCCCGAGTACGGCGAGCTGACGGGCGCCGGCTTCTCCGCCGACGGCCGCACCATGTTCTTCAACGTCTACAACCCCGGCATCACCTACGCCATCACCGGCCCCTGGCGCCGCCGCCGCTAACTCGGCTGAGGAGGCAAGCCCACCCGTGCAGGCCGCTGTGGCGCGGGTGGCCTTACCCACCCGGGCCGGCGGCTGCTGGCCCTGGTGGGCAGCTGACCGCCGACGCGGTGTTCGCTTGACGAAGAGCTGCGCCAAGCTCGTACCTGCGATCAACGGATTAGAAGTCGCGAATACCAGCCCAGGTCATCTGAGTACACCAACCCTCAGCTGACCTGGGCTTTCACGCCGTCTCAGCCGCCCTCGGCTTCATCAGCCATCAGGCCGGTGCACCACCAATAACCCCCATCACCGGTAACTCTGGGGCATGCAGTCGGCTGCAAGAATATTCAGAGTTGGCTCGTTCCGGGGCTGCCTCCGCGTAGCTTATCCGCGGCTGGCGTGTTGGCGGAGGCGGTCGAGATAGGCGTTGTAGGCGGTCAGTTCGGCGTCGTTGTCGCGGTCGGCTTGGCGGTCGAGGCGTTTGGCGGCTCGGGCGTCGGTCACGATCCATTGGCGGAATACGACGGCGGTGACGATGACAACGGGGAGTTCGCCGCTGCCCCAGGCGATGCTTCCGCCGAGGAGCTGGTCGGTGCTGGGGTCGAGGCCGAGTTGGCGGGTCATTTCGGCGAAGCGCGGTGACAGCGGCGTGGTGGTTTGCATGAGGATGACGCCGAAGAAGGCGTGGAAGGGTACGGCGGCGAGGAGTTCGGCCAGACGTATTCCGGGGCTTGCGCGGTGGGGCCAAGGGTCGACGGCCAGGATGGGGCCGAAGAAGAGAATGCCGATCGCGAGGAAGTGGATCAGCATGAGCTGGTGGCCGACGTGGGTGGCCATGGCTTTGTCTAGCAGGCTGGTGAAATAGAGGGCGTAGAGGCTCACGACGAACAGCGTCACGGTGACGATCGGGTGCGCGATGACGCGGACCAAGCGGGAGTGGAGGACGGCGAGAAGGATTCGGCGCGCCATGCCAGACCGGCCTGGCGCGGCGGGTAGGGCGCGTAGGGCGAGGGTGATGGGGGCGCCGAGAATGAGGCCGATCGGGACGATCATGGACAGCAGCATGTGCTGGATCATGTGGATGCTGAACAGCATCATGCCGAGTTCGGCCAGGCCTGTGCAGGTGATGGCGAGTAGGCCGAGGAGTCCGGCGTACCAGGCGATGGTACGGCCGATGGGCCAGCGGACTTGCCGCTGACGGAGGGCGAGGACGGCCAGGAAGTAGCCGCCGGCCAGGACGGCAATGAAGAGGAGCCAGCCGAGGCTGGGGCGCCAGGTGGCCAGGTCGCTCCAGCCTGCGACATCGCCGAACGATTGCTGCACGGGTACGCCGGTGTGCGCGTGCCCGTGGCCGTGGTGGCCTTCCGGCGGCGTGACAGGTGGCGCGGTCGGGTCGGCGAGAGAGATCACTGAAGGCTCCTGTGCTGTCGCGCCGGGGTCGGACCGCGGAACACCTTGCCACAACTATGCCGGTTAGTACTATCCTGCATAGTAGGTAAGGGTTCGTCCTGGTGGGGACTTGCGACGGGCGGGGTGCGGCCACCGGTGGCCGCTGGATCAGGGGGCGGTATGTCTTTGCTAGGAACTGCGCGTGCGGGGGTCAATCGGGTGCTGCGCCCGACGGGTATGCAGCTTGTTCGGGGGTACAGCAGCGATCCGGGCATCAGCCCGTTCCTGCCCGCACGAAAGACGTTGGCGGCGGCGAAGCGAGCGGGTGTGTCCGTCGGTGACTATCTGGATGACTTCAGTGCGGAGCCGGGCTCGACGGGGGAGACCGTCGCCGCGATGCTGCGGCTCGGGGAGCTGAGCGGCGATATCGGGCGGGTGTGTGAGATCGGCCCGGGGTCAGGCCGCTACCTGACGAGGGTGATGGATGCGCTGCACCCAAACGCATATGAGGTCTACGAGACGGCGCCGGACTGGCTGAATTACCTTCGGCAGATCCGTCCCGAGCTTGTCGTGAGGGACGCCGACGGTCACTCGCTTGGTTCGACCGATTCTGCGTCGGTCGACCTGGTTCACTCACACAAGCTGTTCTGCTACATACCGTTCATCGTCGCCTTCGAGTACATCGTCGAGATGGCGCGTGTGGTCCGGCCAGGTGGTGTCGTCGCGTTCGACGTGATCACCGATGCCTGCCTGGACGATGCGGTGACGAAGACCTGGCTCGCCGAGCCCTCGCGTGCGACGATCTACTCCCTGACGCCGCGCGACTGGCTTCTCGATTTCGCCGGCAACCGGGGGCTGGAGCTGCGGGGCAGCCATTTCGTGCCACTGAGTGGCGGACGAACGGAGCTTCTCGTCTTCCGTCGGCGTGAGCAGTCGTGACGAGCATTGCTATAGGGAGACGTCGTGCGGACATTCGGTGATCTGGAATCGCTCGTGATGGATCGCCTGTGGAACGCGGACAGACCCGCCACCGTTCGCGAAATGCTCGACACTCTCGCATCGGAGCGGCAACTCGCCTACACGACAGTCATGACGGTCATGGACAACCTGTACCGCAAGGGCTGGCTGACCAGAGAACTGGACGGCAAGGCCTACCGGTACCAGCCGGTGTCCTCACGGCGGGACTACAGCGCCGAGCTGATGCGCCAGGTCCTCGCCGGAAGTGGCGACGAGGTCGCCACTTTGCTGCGGTTCGTGGACAGCATGACCGACCAGGAGGCGAGTGCGGTGCGGGATGCGCTGCTGGACCGTCGGCGAGCGGACGACCACGACTCATGAACGTCGCCACACACGTGCTTCTGCTGACCGGGTACGCCGCGACTGTCGCGACCGTAGCGCCACATGTACTGTCCAGGCCCGCTCTATCACCCCGGTCGCCGGGGCTGGCCCTCGCGCTGTGGCACGCCTCGATCGGTTCAGCTGGCCTTGCGCTCGGGCTTGCGGCGGTCAAGCTGGTGTCAGCTGCCCGGTATCTGCCATTCGTCCGATCCGAGCACCATGATCACGGGATACCCGTGGTCGAGACGCTTGCAGGTCTCGCGATCGGGTTGGTTTTGATCGCCTTCGCCGCAACCCGGATGACCAAAACCGGACTCCGGATTCTTCGCGGGCATCGGAAGACACGTGACCGGCAGATGGAGTTGCTGGCCGTGCTCGGCCGCCACGATCCCGAACTCGACGCGACCGTCGTACCGGCGACCGTGGCCGCTGCTTATTGCATTGCCGGCACCCGGCGCATCGTCGTGACCGACCATGCGATCAAGCTCCTTCAGCCACGTCAGTTGGCGGCGGTGCTCGCGCACGAGCGTGCACACTTGGCCGGGCGTCATCATCTTCTGGTCGGCTGGGCGACTTTGCTCGCTGGAGCGTTTCCCGCCGTCAAGGTTCTCGATCAGCTCCGCGAAGAGACCAGGAATCTGGTCGAGCTACTGGCTGACGACAGAGCGCGGCGGCTGGTCGACGGCAGCAGTCTTGCCGGTGCGATCGCGTTACTGGGCCGGGCCTCGCCCAGCGGTACTCTCGGTGCCACTGGCGGGCAGGCGCTGGCTCGCGTCGAGCGGCTGCTCGGCCCGCCGCCCGAACGGTCCTCGCCCGCGCTGATCGCCTTGGGCGCGGCAACATCGATCCTGATCGGACTTCCGTTGCTCCTGGCAAGCTTCCCCTCGGGCGTACTGTTCTGACCGATCTACGTCGAAGTGTTCTCGTCGACGAGGCCGCGATCGACATGATCGGCATGGAACAGAGCCTGATTCAGGAGGCTTTTCACGTGGTGGTTGGCGGCTGAGTAGTACACGAATGTGCCTTCGCGGCGGCCCCTCACCAGTCCGGCCAGGCGGAGCTTGGCGAGGTGCTGGCTGACAGCGGTGGGTGCGACACCGGCCAGTTCAGCGAGGCACGCTACCGACGACTCACCCTGCAAAAGCGCCCACAGCACCTTGATTCGAGTCGGATCGCCCAGCAACCTGAACGACTCCGCCGCAAGGTGTACCTGCTCCTCGTTGGGCATCTCGAAATCATCGATCGACACGTGCATGTGACCGACTTTACAACTACCTGCCTACTTGCGTACCTGCGTGACTATGCAGGTATCATGACCGTGCGTATCGACGCCACTGCGGATGGAGCAAGAGGCATGGACAACAACACCGATCATGGGCACGGCCATGGACATGGGCACGGGCATGAGCATGAGCACGGTGAAGCTGGCGGCCTGCGGGGGTGGGTGCGCTCGGTGTTCAAGCCGCACAGCCACGATGCCGCCGACTCGATCGACTCGGCGCTGGAGGCCAGCAGGGAAGGGATTCGGGCGGTCAAGATCAGCCTCGCTGGTCTTGGCGTGACGGCGATCGCGCAGGCAGCTCTGGTGGTGTTCACCGGGTCGGTGGCGCTGCTGGCCGACACCATCCACAACTTCTCCGATGCGCTGACCGCCGTGCCCTTGTGGATCGCCTTCGCACTGTCCCGTCGTCCTGCTAATCGCCGCTACACCTATGGCTTTGGCCGAGCCGAGGACCTAGCCGGTGTCTTCATCGTGGCCATGATCGCCTTGTCGGCCGTCGTTGCCGGCTACGAGTCGGTACGTCGCTTGCTCGATCCACGCCCGCTTGAACATCTCGGCGTACTGATCGTGGCTGGGGTGATCGGGTTCGCGGGCAACGAACTAGTCGCTCTCTACCGAATCCGCGTCGGCCGGCAGATCGGATCCGCGGCACTAGTGGCCGACGGCCTGCACGCCCGCACTGATGGCTTCACTTCGCTGGCCGTTGTGGTCGGCGCGCTTGGAGTGCTGGCGGGATTCCCGCTGGCAGACCCAATCGTCGGCTTGGTGATCACGGTTGCGATTCTGGTTGTGCTCAAGGGCGCCGCGACCGACATCTACCGGCGATTGATGGACGCCATCGACCCGGCGCTCCTCGATGCCGCCGAGCAGACCATCAACACCACAACAGGTGTCGAGAGCATCGAAGAGGTTCGCCTGCGCTGGTCAGGGCACCGGATCCGCGGCGAGGTCAGCATTGTGGTTGATCCCGGCCTGAGCCTCGTCCAAGCACACAACATCGCCAACGAAACTCAGCACCGGCTGCTGCACGAACTACCGAAACTTGACGCAGTCACCGTGCACGTCAGCCCGCGAGACACCGACGACACCGATTATCACGCCGTACTTGCACATCATTCGGTACCGACCTTCCCAGCTCGCAGTAGCTAACCTACGCCGTATTTACTTGCTCACCTGATCGTCGGCAAGTTCCATGACAGCGGTCCATTTGGGTCGCCGTACCAAACCATCTGGGCTTCTGGTGTGATGCTGATCCGGAACTGATCGAGCGCCGGGGAGCCGGCGGCTAGCCACTCTAGGACTGCCATCTCGATCTGGTCCCACAGGTTGACCGGCCCGGCCTGCCGAACGACAGCGGAGCCGTTGGGTGGCGCATAGAGGATGGCGACGGCCCGTTGGCTAGCGTCCACCACGTGATCAAGCATCGGTCCGTCGTCCAGGCTGTAGCTGAGTAGCTGCGCCGCAGGGGCTGCCAGTTGGGCGATGAAGATCGGCGTTATTGCGTCCCAGGGGTCTAGGATCTCAGGGCCGACATCGGTATAGCGCTCGGTGGTGTCGACATCATCGATCCAGGAGGACAGGTCGTCGCTGATCGGCGGCGCGGCGTGGGGCCTGGCTGGCATGAACGAGTCCGTACCCCCGAGGAATACGCCTTCAGCCTTTCCGCCGCCAGTTACTTCCAGCCGGACCAGCCCGGACGATGCTCCGAGCCAGCCGAGCATGGTTGTCAGGATCAGACCTCCGGGCCGCGTCTGGGCGATCCATGCATCGGGAATGTGCCGGACTGAGCAGGTGGCAATCACTCGGTCGTACAGTGCTCCGGGCTGATGCCCGACAAGGCCGTCACCAACGACTAGGTCGGGGGCGAACCCGGCCGCCGCGAGTCCCTGTTTGGCGCGGCCGGCGACAGCGGGATCTACCTCGACCGAGGTCACGAATTCCTGACCGAGCCGGGCGCACATCAGTCCGGTCGAGTACCCGGTACCTGTCCCGATTTCGAGTACCCGATCGTCATTGCCGACGTGAAGCTCCTCCAGCATCCGCACCACCAGCCCCGGTAGCGTGGACGATGAGGTTGGGACGCCGGGGATTGGCGCGTCGGTGTCGAAGGCGCTGATCTCGTGGTTGAGTTGTGTCACCCAGGTCTCGTTGGTGTATGTCAGTTCAAGTCGCTCACGCGTACTGACCAAGTCGGGGGTGACCGGGCGCCACATCGTTTCCCGCGGATCGTCGATCGCCTCGAAGAAGCCTGGGATGAACGTTTCCCGGGGTACGGTCTCGACTGCCGCACGCCATGCCTGGGTGCGCAGGTCTCCTGACTTTCCGAGTGCGTCGGCTAGCCGCAGCCGGAGTGCTTTTGTCGAGCCGTCGTCCGGTTCGACGGTCATCGTGTACCTCTTTCGAGTAGATCGGCGAGGGCGGCAGTCATCGGGAGTCCAGTTTCGTCTTCCAGCCATCCCCACTGCCCGTTGGGGTTGCATTCCAGGAAGATGGGGGCACCTTCTCGGGTAACGGCGAAGTCGAAGCAGCCGAAGACGAGATCGAATCGCTTCAGATAGGTACGCATGCCCTCGATCAGTTCGAGTGGCGGCTCAACCACCGAGTAGGACAGCGTGTCGTAGTCGTACCGCCAGTCCAGCAGTTCAGGGTCCTTGGACTCGATTCTGACGCAGAACACATGGTCACCGATGACTGTCACGCGCAGGTCCGCCACCTTGTCGCAGCGTGCCTGGAACAGGTGAATGGTTCCAGCGATGGACTCGTCCAGCTCCGCTGGGAAGACCTCCTTGACCCAGATGCTCGCGGGCTCGCCGTCGCGCTCGTGCATGCCGAGGTAGAGCGGCTTGTAGACGATCCGTCCCACGCCCCGTGCAAAGGCCAGCGCCTCGCCGGGGTCGTTCGTGATGATCGTCGGCGGCACCGTCAGGCCGGCTGCTGAAGCTGCCGAGAGTTGGGCGGGTTTGTACTCGGCATCGGCGATCGCGTTCGGGTGATTGACATAGAGGCATCCCGGCAGGTCGGCGAGGAGTCCGCCCAGTCCGAAGCGAGCCAGCGAATCTCCGTCGCGCCTTCGTGGCCGTGGATACCGAGACCCCAGTCCAGGCATGGCCAGACCTGGACACACGGCTTGTCGCCGAGCCACCCAACCGCGACCAGGCCATTGCCGAACAAGACCACCTGCGCAACGACGCCCGTCCCGCTCACACCCGACACATCCGAACGGCGGAACAGTTCGCCACGGCGGAACGGCGTCAGATCAAACATGCCGACCGTCGTCGCCAGGGTCTTCACGGATGCTCCTTCGTCGGTAGTTGGGAACAGCGGTGGGCGACGAGTCGCCCTGTGGCCGCCCACCGCTGGTCTTGAGGAGCCCTCGATCACGGGGGTCACATCGAGGGCTCCGTCTGTGGTGACGGAACCGGTACCTTCGCCCGTGAGGAAGTGAGGAGCGGTACCGGTTCCGTCAGATCATGCGGCGCGCGTAGTCGTGGGGGTCGTACGGTCGATTACGTGGGTAAGCCGCCTCGTGCCGCGAGATCTCCTCTGCGCGGATCAGGTCATGGGGGTAGAGCAACCCGAAAGCGACGGCGTACGCGTTGGCGTGATCAGTTGGCGCGTCCCGCCAATCAACCATCCGGCTACCGCGCATGACCTTCACACGCCACCACTTTTGCTCGATCACTGCTCGGGCGGGAGGGTCGGCACCACGGTCACGCGCAACTTGGCGAAACGGGTCCAGTAATGCAGCACCAGCCTGAGCGCGAGGTCCCGGTCTACGGTTGAGTCCGCGATGGCGTACCCGTTGAACCACAGCCGCACTCGCCATTCAGATCCCCCCTTGGTGGTCGTCTCCTGCACCGCTGTCTCCCGTGTCGATCAGGTCGCCGTCGAGCTGGCGCTCACCCCGAAGCCAGCCCTCGAACAACTTCCGCTGGGGCATGGGGCACCGGTCCGCCAGCTCGGCAATCTCTTGCTCGGTCAGCGAGTGGCTGGCCCGAAGTTGTTCGTCCCTGTTCAGCGCCATGACACAGACCGTAACGACGATTAACCGTCTGTGGGGGGCAAAGGGTTACCAGCCGTAATGCAACCCTCACGGACTCGATCGAACGCGGGTACCTTGGAGGTATGCGCGAGATCGACGACGAGCGATTCATCGGGCAGCAGGTGAAGTCGTACCGCGCCCTACGCGGCCTGACGCAGAAGCAACTCGGTGCGAAGGTCGGCAAGACCCAAGGTGCTATCGCACAGTACGAGCGCGGCCTGCGGCCGGTTACCGACCGGGCTGTGCTGTATGGCCTTGCCGAGGCACTTCAGGTCACGGTCTGCGACCTCACCGGCCAGGCCGACGACAAGGCTAATCCGGATGTCGCGGCTTTCCACGCTGCGGTGCCCCGCATCGAGGCGGCGCTCATGAGCCAGGGGCACATCGATCAAGCGGGCGATCCGGCGCCCATCGAGCGTCTGGCTATCGACGCGCAGAGGGCCCTCAAGATCCGGATGAGCAATGACTACGCCACGCTCGGCGGGATACTGCCCAACCTGATTAATGACCTCTATCGGCACACGTTGGACGGCGATGAGCTAACGCAGCGGCGGGCTCACGAGGAGCTGACCCGGGCAACCTTCGTGACTGCCCTGGCCACCAAGGGCCTTGGTTATACATCCCTGGCCTGGAACGCGGCGAGGGCAACAGCCGAGGCGGCGCAAACGGTGGGGGATCCGGGCGGTTTGGCCGCCGCCGAGTTCGCCCGGTCTCAAGTCATGCTGGGCACGGCCGGCGCCGTGACAGCCTCGTTGAGCTACTCGGCCGGTGGAGCCGACCGACTGCAATCCGAGCTGACGTCGCCCTCTGAACTTGAGCTCTACGGCATGCTTCATCTCCAAGCTGCGCTCACGTCCGCTGCCCTAGGCAAGGACCCTGGAGCGCACATTCGCGAGGCCGTAGAAACTGTCCGGCGCGCTGGGGATGGCTCGGCCTATGAGCTGAGCTTTGGTCGCGAGAACGTGATCGTCTGGCAGATGTCCATAGCCAACGAGCTGCATAACTCTCGCGAGGTTGTCGAGTTGGCGAAGACGCTCAATCCCGAGTCGATCGTCACCAATGACAGGCGGTCGCGGTACTTCATGGAGCTGGCGCGTGCCCTGGCCGCGCTAGGAAACTACTCCGCTGCCATCTCCGCCCTGCTTCGCGCCGAGCTCTGTTCGCCGCAGCAGGTTCGCACGCGGGCCATCGTCAAGGAGTTGGTAGGGCATCTGTTACGACGGGCGCAGCGCGAACTCACCAGCGGTGAGCTGGGGAAGCTTGCTCAGAGAGTCGGCGCAGTTGCTGCCTGAGAAGGTCATGTCGCGCTACTGAACAAAGATCCCAGCCTTGTGGCTGGGGTCTTCTCGCTATTTTGATACCGCGGCCGACGGGAAGCTCCGCGCTGCCTCTGATGGACTACTCGCGTCCGCCAGGTGTGCCCAGAGGTGTTGCCCTCCTTCCTGCGTGCCTCGGTTCATAGAGGTTGGCGAGGTCGCGTACGAGGCGGCTGTGGAGCAGTCCATGATGGGCACTGGCTTCTCCACCGACGGCCGCACCATGTTCTTCAACGTCTACAACCCCGGCATCACCTACGCCATCACCGGCCCCTGGCGCCGCCGCCGCTAACCAATACAGGTATGCAGCCCACCCGTGCAGGCCGCTGTGGCGCGGATGGCCTTACCCACCGGGCCGGCGGTGGTGGCCCGGTGGGCGGCTGACCACCGCCGTGGGTTGGGTCGGCGGGGTGGCGCGCATGCACGCGCCGCGACCTAGCAGGAAGGTGGGTCTGCGGCTGCGTGGGTCACGGGTGGTGCCCTCCACTGATGATCGCCGAAAGCAGGCCACGTACCGCCGACATCCGAGGGTTGCGTCGACCGAAGTAGACGGCGTTGGTGAGTAGTACACCAACGTCTCCGGTGTGCGGTGCGAGGCAGATTGTGGTGCCGGTGAATCCGTCGTGGCGGACCAGGCGACCGTCTCGGGAGACCCACCAGCCGAGCGCGCGGTAGCTGTCGTCGGTCCATTCCGCGACCGGCGTCTGCGAGAGACGCAGGAAGTCGGGCGCGAGCCGCAACGAGGCATCGTCGCCCACGACGAGACCGGCGTACCGGCTCAGGTCGCTCAAGGTACTGAAGGCTCCAGCGTGGCCGGCGACTCCACCGAGCCACCGGGCGTTCTCGTCGTGGACGACGCCACGCAGTCGGCCGACCTCGCCGCCTATGTGCTCTGTGGGAGCGATCCGCCGTGTGGGGACGCCCGCGTCGAGCGGGTTGAAGTGGGTGTCTCCGAGCCCCAGCGGACCCCACCACTCGCGCGCGACGACTTGGTCGAACGGCTCACCGACGACGTTCTCGACCACCCAGCCGAGCACGATGTAACCCCGGTTGAGGTACTGAGCCGGCACGGACGGACGGTCCACCGGCTCGGCCGAGAGCACCCCAGTGCGGATCGCTCCCGGCTCCTCGCCGTACTGCGAGAGCCACGTGGCCGTCGGTAGCTGCGTCCGGTGGAGCAGGAGGTCGGCCAGAGTGTGCTTGGCCCACCCCGGGCGGACGTTGGGGAAGAAGCGTGAGACCGGGTCCTGGAGTCGCACCGACCCGTCGGCGACCAGCCGTCCCATCACCCCCCAGGTCGCGACGACCTTGGTGAGGGAGGCGATGTCGTAGACCGTGTCTCGGTCGGGGGCTGCGGAGCCGGCCTCGTCGTCGAGCGTGCCGCCAAACAGCTCGACGGTTTCCCCGCCCGTCCGGAGCATTGCTGCATAGCCGGGAGTCACGCGGTCGGTGACCAGGGCCTCAAGGGCGACCCGCAGTTGCTGGGTGTCCGGTCGGGTCACGGGGTCGTCCTTCCGACGTTCTGTTGGGAGGTGGCTTGCAGCCCAGGCGACGTCGCAGGCAGGCGCCTGCGGGCGGCCACCACTGTGGCCGGAAGGAGCGCAGCGACATGCCGCGAATAGCGCACTTCCATGGAACCTGAAACCTCCCACTGCTCGCCGAACTCGTTACGCCAGTCGAACGACGTGCCTAGGGCAAGTCGATTGTCGTACCGTACTTCGCCGTGGCCAGCCGCGAGGATCTCTCCGGGTTGCCGTCCGCCTGGATCGGTGTCGGCACCCTGGATCTGTTCCACGACGAGGACGTCGGAGTGGTCAGCCCTGCTTCGTCTTTGCCAGGATCTTCTTCAGGTCGGGGATGGTGGCTCGGCGCGTGGAACACCGCGTCCGGAGAGATGACCTCGCGGGTGAGGTCCGCGGTGCCCGTGTTGATGAA
Organism: Kribbella antibiotica; assembly: GCF_004349055.1. Taxonomy (GTDB): domain Bacteria; phylum Actinomycetota; class Actinomycetes; order Propionibacteriales; family Kribbellaceae; genus Kribbella; species Kribbella antibiotica. The sequence goes on along the minus strand of NZ_SMKX01000018.1, from coordinate 22,785 downwards.
CTCGACGAAACGGTTCCTCACTGACTCGGTGGACCCCTGCCTGGACACGAGTTGCGCCGCCGCATCTCGCAGCTGGTCGGCTATGCGCGGCCGGTCAGTGAGGGCAGCCTGTATCCGGCGATCAATCGCCTGGCCAAGGCGGGTTTGATCGAGCGGTACGCCGACCCGGCCGCGGGGGCGGCCCGCTACGTGCTCAGCCTGACCGCGGTCGGACGGGCTGAGATGCTCCAGCGGCTGCGTAAGCCCGCCGAGCATGAGATCACCGACTTCACCCGGTTCTTCATCGTCCTGGCCTCTCTCTCCCACCTGCCCGAGGTGGCTGAACATCGACTCGTCTTTCTGGTCGACGGTGACTACCTGGTAGTCCTGGCGGCCCGCTACCACTACGAGAAGTAGCCCACCTGCAGTACCACGGCGGCCCGGTTCCTCGAGAACCGGGCCGCTGGTCATTCTGGCTGTGCTGCACACGCGGTTACTTGCATGCGGTCGGCTAGGCGAGGTGGCCGTCTGGGCGGACTAGGCCTGCTTCGGTTGGGACGTGACGGCCGGTGCGCAGGCTGTCGAAGAGTGTTTCGCCGCTTGGCAAGGTGTGGTTGGGGACCCGTTTGCCGGTTGCGTAGGTGACGCTGAGTCCGGAGAGCCGCTCGGCTAGTTCGCGCGACAGATCCGGGACAGTGGCGATCAAATTGCTCAGGACGGCTCGCATGGCTTGGAGGTCTGAGGTGTAGGCGTTGAAGAGGGAGGTCTGGGCGCCAGTGTGGTCGAGGAGTTCTGCGCCGATCGGATGGCGCTCGGCGTGGTAGGTGTCGAGCAGGGCGTCGTCGGCTCGGCCGGTGACGACCGCTGCCAGTTTCCAGCCGAGGTTGTGCGCGTCTTGGATGCCGACGTTCATGCCGACGCCGCCGGCGGGGAAATGCCGGTGGGCTGCGTCACCGGCCAGGAGCACATTGCCTGCGCGGTAGGTGGCGGCTTGCCGGCTCGCATTGCCGAAGCGGGACAGCCAGATCGGGTCGCGCATGCCGAAATCGGTGCCTGCGATTCGGCGTACTGTCGCGCGTAGTTCGTCGAGGGTGAGTTCTCCTGGCCACTGAGGCTGGTCCGTCTGTGGGTCTCCACCGACCAGCCGGTGCACGCCGCCTGGTAGCGGGACGATCATCAGACCGCCGTCGAGGCCGGCGAAACTCGCGATGCCGTTCGCGGGTGGTGCATCCAGTACGACGTCGCCCAGCCAGCCCCACGTGCTCGTGTCGGTCCCGGGGAAGGCGATTCCGGCAGCTGTCCGGATGGTGCTGCGTGCTCCGTCGCAGCCGACGACGAAGCGGCCGGTGACCACGCTTCCATCGGTCAGTTCGACGCCGTCGTCGGTGAGTCCGGCAACCTGGCAGCCGCGCCGTACGACGGCACCGAGCTCCAGGGCGCGGGCCTCGAAGAGTTCCTCGGTGCGGGCTTGGAGAAGGGCCAAGGTGAAGGGGTACGGCGTCTCCAGGACCGAGAAATCAAGCCGGTCCGGCAGTGCGGCGAAATGCCCACTGGGGATTCGCAGTCCTTCGGCCAGGAACGGGTCCGCGGAGCCGCGGCAGTCGAGGATTTCGAGGACGCGGGGATGGATCGTGAGCGCTTTCGAGTGCGGGTCCCGTTCGCGTCGTGCCTCCAGCACGGTGACCGATGCCCCACCGAGCCGCAGCTCTGCGGCAAGCCACAGGCCGACCGGTCCGGCTCCGACGACAACTACATCCACCATGATTCCTCCTAGGTCACTGACCAATGCTTCGCTCTGAACTACACTAGGTCAATGACCAAGAGTCAAGAAGATGTGGTGCGGACCGCACTCGAGGTGCTGGACGCCGACGGCCTGGCCGCGGTGTCGATGCGCGCGATCGCCGACCGCCTGGGGATCCGGATGAATACCGTGCTGTGGCACGTCAAGACCAAGGCGCGCCTGATCGACTTGATGGCGGACGCGATCGTCGCCGAGGTGTTGCTCGCGGATCTTCCGGTTGCCTGGCGGGAGCGGGCGGCAGAGTTGGTGCGGCGCTACCGATCAGCCTTGCTGGCGCACCGGGACGGGGCCGCGCTCGTCGCCGGCACCTACGCCGCCGAACCGGCAACTCTCGACTTTGCCGAGGCGCTGGTCGGAGCGATCCTCGACGGCGGCGTGCCTGAGCAGGAGGCGGCCTGGACCTGCTGGAGCATCGTCTACTTCACCCTCGGACTGGTGCAAGAGGAGCAGGCGCTGCCAGACCGATCGACCGCCGACCTCGAGGTCGGCGATCGCCCGGCGCTCCGGCGCGTCGCGTCAGCGCTCGCGAGTCAAGACTTCGCCGAACGTCTCGAGTTCGGCGTCGACAGGCTCCTGCCGACCGGCCGCTGACTCGGCCCGGCACCGGAGCCATCCGCAAAACGGTTGCTGGAGGCAACTGTGTGGGATCGGGTGCTGTTGAAGGCTGCGCAACCGGACTCCGGGATCGAAGGGTGGTGCTGTCAGCCGAAGACTCGGCGCTGGATCTGTCGGCGGTAGTCTTCGAGGGTGTTGTCCAGGTGGACGGCGGTGGCGTGGGCTGCTGCGTCCGGGTCGCCGTCGCGGATCGCCTGGTAGATGGCGGCGTGCTCCTCGACGGCCTCGGTGGCGTGACCGCCGACAGTGCCGTGCAGGCCGATGACGCTGGATTGTCGTTGCAGGCGGCGGGCCTCGCGGACTGAGGCGACCAGGAAGTGGTTGTGCGACGCGGTGGCGATTCCGAGGTGGAAGTCGTCGTCGCCGCGATCGAACACGGCGACCTGTTCGGTCAGATAGCCCTGCCGGCACGTTTCGCCGGCGGCCTCGATGGCTCGTAGCTCAGCGGGGGTCGCATGGGTCGCTGCGAGCCGGCTGGCCGCGGTCTCCTGGACGCGGCGGAACTCGAACAGCATGTAGACGTGATCGAGGTCGGTCGGATGGAAGAAGCCGCCCCACCGGCCCGAGCCCAGCATTCCGTCGTCGTCCGCGACGTAGAGCCCGCGGCCCTTGTGAGCCCGGACGCGGCCGATCGCGGAGAGAATCTTGACCGCTTCCCGCACCATGGTGCGGCTGGAGCCCAGTTGAGTGGCCAGCTCGTTCTCGGTGGGCATTCGGTCACCGGGGTGTAGGCCGAGCTCCGCGATGAGTTGCAGGATCTGCTCGGCCACGAGCTCGTACCCCGGCCGGTATGCGCCGGCCGAAACGGACACGCTGTCCACCTGCTGCCTCCATCCCCGCGGCGACCGTCGCCGCTCCCGAGAATACAGCGCGCGCCCAGATCAGTCAGTCTCATCCACTTGACTGCGCGTGATTCGCAGGCTGTCATGGCTCGAATGAGTACGACACATTCGGGAGGGCGTCGGATGTATCCCACCATCACCGCCTCGGTGCCCTTGCTTGAGCCGCCGTACTGGGCGATTGCCCAACGCGGGCTGTTCGATCTGCTGGACCAGGCCTGGCGCCGTTTCGAGTGCGACTTCACCGGGCCCGACGGCCGGCTGAACTACCGGGACCAGCTCACCTCGCGCGACGGCGTCGACGACTTCTACGAGACGTTCTTCAACTGGCCGCAGCTCTATCTGCTCGGCGGGGCTGATGACCTGCTCCCCGCCTCCGAACGGCATTGGATGGGCGTGACTCAGCAGCTCACCGAACTCGGCCTGCTGCACGGCGAATACGAGCGCGGTTACGACTGGTTCCACCAGGGCGAGAGCCTGTTGCTCTTCTACTTCCTGTGTATGGCGGCGCCTGATCGCTGGGCGGACCGGGCGCTGCGGTTCGCGGAGCTCTACGTCGATCCTGCGCACGGCAACTACGACCCCGACCGCAGAATCATCCGCCGGCCGCACAACGGCAGCGATCCGCAGCGGGAAGGTCTGTTCGACGATAAGTCCTACCCTTGGCTACCCCAGGAAGCCCAGCTGTATGGCTTTCCGCTGGAGTGGGCGCTGCCGCCCGGCTCGGGCGAACCGGACCGGGACCAGGATCCGCGGCTCGGTGCCGAGATGCGGCGGCGGATGGCGGTGGGGGACACCGCGGTCAATCTGGCGGCCTCCGGTCTAGTGCTCAACGCGTTGCTGCTCACCGGGGAGCAGCGATACCGCAGCTGGATCGCCGAGTACGTCGGCGCCTGGCGCGAGCGAGCTGTCGGGAACGGCGGCATCATCCCCGACAACGTCGCTCCGGACGGGACTGTCGGCGGACTTCTGGAGGGACGCTGGTACGGCGGCCACTACGGCTGGTCCTGGCCGCACGGCTGGTACAGCGTCGGCCAGGCCGCAACCGTCGCGGCGCTGGCTGCGGTCGCGGCAACCGGTGACGAGTCCTTCCTCGACCTGGTCCGGCCCGCCCTCGACGAGGTGATTCGCCGCGGGAAGACCATCGCGTTCACCGAGGCCGACTCGAGTCTCCGATCCCGCTGGACTGTCCAGCTGGCCGAGGATGTCGACACCCCCACCTGGCACGTGCCGTTCCGGTACGACGATCGCGGCTGGTTCGACTACAACCCGATGATGTTGGCGGTTCCGGCCGCTCTGTGGCATCACTCCGCCGGCGCCGTTGACCGAGAGCGCCTCGAAACGCTGCGAACTTCCAGCGGCCACGACTGGCGCGTCGTACGGCCGTTCCGTACCAAGGAAGAAGCCGGGCACGAAGAGCCCTGGCTCGCCTTCCTCGCCGGCGACAACCCGACGTACCCGGAGCAGATCCTGGCCGCCGCACAGGCTCAGGTCCGGCACCGCCTGGCCCGGATGGAGCGGTATCGCCACGAAGACGTCGCCGAGGCCGACATCCACCTCTGGCAGCAATCGAACCCCGTGGTCACCGAGGCGCTGGTGCAGCTCACGTGGGGCGGACCGCAGGTCATCTACAACGGCGGCCTGCAGCAAGCACGGATCCGGTACTACGACGCTCACGCCCATCGGCCCGGTTTGCCGCCTTCGGTAGCAGCGCTGGTCTCCTCGATCGACCCCGAGGCGACCACGATCGAACTGATCAACCTCGATCCCGAAGCTGCGCGTTCCCTTGTCCTGCAGGCCGGAGCGTTCGCGGAGCACTCCATCCGGTCGGTGCAGTACACCGCCTGCACGGACTCGAGCTGGCTCGGCGACCTCTACGACTACGGACACCAGCAACCTGCGGTGACCTCGCAGCTCATCCAGGGCGATGGCCCCTGGCTCGGCGTCGAACTGCCGCCGTCGACCAGGGTTCGCCTGACCTTGCGGCTCGACCTGCGATCCCAGCCTCCGTCGTACCGGATGCCCTTCGGCAGCTGAACGACGGGATCACCGAGTACCAACCGCCCCTCGGAAAGGTGAACCTCCATGTATCGAAGGACCAGTTTGTTGCTGGCGGCGCTGATAGCGCCAACTGCGATCGTCATACCGCAGGCACAAGCCGCCGACGTCGTGCGGATCGTCGTTGCTCCCAACGGCAACGACTTCAACGCGGGTACCGCCGGCAGCCCGGTCGGCACGCTAGCTAAGGCTCAGGAACTGGCGCGGGCCAAGTCCGGCCAGGCTGACGTGATCATCGAGCTCGCAGGCGGAGTCCACCGGTTGTCCGAACCGTTGAAGCTCACCAGCGCCGACTCCGGACGCAACGGGCACACTGTCACCTGGCAGGCCAGCCCCGGCGCGACCCCAAGCGTTTCCGGCGGTCTGCCGGTGACCGGCTGGACGCAGCAGGACGCAGGCCAGAACATCTGGGTCGCATCGGTCCCGCAGGGTCTCGACTCGCGGCAGCTGTACGTGGACGGGACGCTGGCGCCGCGGGCATCGATTTCCATCTCGCGCAACGATGTCCGGTTCACCAACAGCGGCATGACGATCCTGAACTCCGCACTGAACTACCTCGCCACGCTGCCGCAGCAGAACCGGATCGAGCTGGAGAGCCTCAACTCGTTCACCGACCGATACTCGCCCGTCCAGAGCATCAGCGGTACGACGATCACCATGCAGCAGCCCGCCTGGAACAACAACAACTGGGGCTACGACACCCTCGCCAGGCCGTTCGCCGGCGGTGGTCTGACGCTGCACAACGCGTACTCCTTCCTGCGGACCGCCGGACAGTGGTACCTCGACAAACAAGCCAGCAAGCTCTTCTACCGAACGGCGCCTGGCCAGTCCCCGGTGGGACGCGACATCGTGCTTCCGCGCTTGACGTCGTTGGTGCAGGTGAGCGGGACCCTGGCGAACCCGGTCCGCGACATCACGATGCGGGACATGGTCTTTGAGCACACCACCTGGCTTCAGCCGAGCACCAATGTCGGGTACGCGAACCAGCAGAGCGGCGCCTTCATCCCGGCCGCCTACCAGATGCCCGGCGACTTCCTGACCTCGTGCCAGTCGGGCTGCCGGCAGTTCGAAGCGACTCGTAACGGCTGGGGCCAGGTCCCGGCCGCCGTCCAGGTCTCCGCGGCGACGGGGATCACCCTGACCAACAACACCTTCCGCCACCTCGGCCAGATCGGTCTCGGGATCGGCAACGACGCGAACGCGAACCAGTCGGGGGTCGGTCTCGGCGCCTCGAACATCACCGTTACCCAGAACACCTTCACGAATCTGTCCGGTGGCGGCATCCTGATCGGCGGTGTCCGGCCGGACGCGCACCACCCGTCCAACCCCGCAATGCTCAACCGCGACATCCTGGTCAAGAACAACCTGGTGACGGATGTCGCGAAGGACTACAAGGACATGGCGGGCATCCTGTCGACGTACGCGACCCGCGTCGTGATCGAGCACAACGAGGTCTCCAACCTCGCGTACGACGGGATCGACATCGGCTGGGGTTGGGGCGCGAACGACCCGGGCGGCAGCCAGGACTACCGCAACCGCGGTCTGTACGACTACCAGCAGGTCTACACGACGCCGACGACGCTGCGCGAGACCGTCGTGAAGTACAACGTCGTCCACGGCACCAAGAAGTCACTGCACGACGGCGGCAGCCTCTACAACCTGTCCGCCAACCCCGGCGGCTCGTTCGACCACAACCTCGTCTATGACAACCGCAGTACGGTCGGCCTCTATATGGACGAGGGTTCGCGCTACGTCTCGGTGTCGAACAACGTGGTGATCGACAGCGGCGTACTCGCCTTCACCAACGCGAGCTCCACCAACAACACCAACGACAACGTCTTCGCCGGCAACTGGTACAACACCGGCTCGATCAATGTCGCCACCGGATCGCCGCACAACAATGTCCTCAGAGACAACGTGCAGGTGAGCGGTGCGTGGCCCACCGCCGCTCAGCAGGTGATAGCGCAGGCTGGGATCGAACCCGCTCTGCGTCCGAGCACCGGTGAGCTTTTCGCACTGGCTGCGGGCAAGTGCCTGGACGTACCGGGCAACACCACCACCCCAGGGACACAGGTGCAGATCTGGGCGTGCGACGGCGGGACCAACAAGGTCTGGACCCGTACGCCGACGGGTCAGCTGACCGTCTACAGCGGCGGCAACCTGCGGTGTGCGACGGCCCTCAACAACCAGACCGCCAACGGCACCGCGATCGTGATCTCGCAGTGCACCGGTGGAGCCAACCAGCAGTGGCAGTTCAACGCCAACGGAACCATCACCGGTGTGCAGTCCAGGAGCTGCCTGGACGTCAGCGGCGCCGGCACCGCCAACGGCGCCAAGATCCACCTGTGGGCCTGCCATGGCGGCGCCAACCAGCAGTGGACTTTGTCATGAAACTCAGGCGCGCAATCCTGAGCTGCCTTGCGGCCCTCTTTGTTCTCGTCGGAGCTCTCGTTCACGTGGCCACGCCCGCCGCGGCGGCGTCCTTGGCCGAGGTGACGAATTTCGGCGCCAACCCGAGCGGTCTGCGGATGCATGTCTACGTCCCGGACCAAAGGCCCGCCAAGCCGGCGATTCTGATGGCCGTGCATCACTGCGGTGGCTCCGGACAGAGCTTCTTCAACAACACGGAGTTCGCCCGGCTGGCCGACCGGTACGGGTTCATCGTGATCTACCCGACGGCCACCCGCAGCGGCAACTGCTTCGACGTCTACTCACAGCAGGCGTTGCGTCGCGACGGTGGCAGTGATCCGGTGGGCATCAAGTCGATGGTCGACTGGGTGGTGGCCAACCGCTCGGGCGACCGGGATCGGGTGTTCGTCACCGGGGCGTCGTCCGGCGCCATGATGACCAACGTTCTGCTGGCCGACTATCCCGACGTATTCAAGGCCGGTGCGGCGTTCAGCGGCGTACCGGCGACTTGCTTCGCCACCACGCCGCCCAACACGTGGAACGGTGCTTGTGCAGGCGGCAACGTCATCAAGACCTCACAGCAGTGGGGCGATCTGGCCCGCGCCGCGTACCCCGGCTACACCGGACCACGACCTCGCATCCAGCTCTGGCACGGCACCGCGGACGACGTGCTGCGCTATCCCAACTACGGGGAGGCGATCAAGCAGTGGACCAACGTGCACGGCCTGACCCAGACCCCGACGTACACCGACAGCCCACAAGTCAACTGGACCCGCACTCGGTACGGCGGTACTGGGAGCACCGCACCGGTCGAGGGCGTTAGCCTGCAAGGCGTCGGGCACGACCTGCCGAGGCCCGGCATGGCCGCTATGGCCCTCGCCTTCTTCGGCCTGACGTCCGACGTACCGCCTTCGCCCACCGGTGCGGTGCGGGCGGTGTCCGCGGGCAGGTGTCTGGACGTCAACGGAGCCAGCACCACACCGGGGACGCAGCTGCAGATCTGGGACTGCAACGGCAGGCCCAACCAGACCTGGACCCGCACCGCGTCGAACGAGCTGACCGTCTACACCGGAGGCGACCGGCGGTGCATGACGGCGCAGAACAACCAGACCGCGAATGGCACCCCGGTGGTCATCTCGGCCTGTAGCGGCGCGACCGGCCAGCAATGGCGCGGCAACAGCAACGGCACCATCACTGGTGTGCAATCCGGGAGTTGTCTCGACGTCAGCGGCGCAGGCACGGCCAACGGCGCCAAGATCCAACTATGGACCTGCCATGGCGGCGCCAACCAGCAGTGGGCACTGTCCTGACGATCGCTGTGGCAGATTGGCGCCGGACCGCCGCTGTCGGTGGTCCGGCGCCAACCTCAGCTCCTCACGAATCCCAGATCGCACCGAAGGCCGGAACGCCGCGCATCTCCAGTTCCTCGACGATCTGCCAGGTGGTCAACTTGTTCGAGATGCAGATGACGGCCTCGGCACCGGACTGCACATAGGCCAGGTAGGTCAGCGCGAGCAGGTCCGGTTTGCCTGCGGCGTCGGTGTCCCAGATGACCGCATCCGGCTGGGCGCCGAGGATTTCGTCGACCAGCGCGTCGCCGTACGTCTGGCGTGGGTGCCTGGTCGACCAGACGAGCAGTGACGGCGTATCACCGGCGAGCAGATGCGGCAGGCACGGGCCGATGCCGCTTCCGGTCGCGACCCAGACGACCTTGCGGAAGAGCTTGTCGATGTTGCCGACCCCGGCGGTCGGGATGCCTTTGACCCACAGGTACGGCGGAGCGTCGTCGATGAGGGCGCCCGTCCAGTCACCCGCGCGCGAGATCGTCAGCCGGAACCCGGGCTGTCCGGGCGTCGGCACATTGGCGAAGGAATGCCACTCCAGCAAGGGATTCCGGCTCACCGCGGTGGATGATCCGGCGAACGGCGTCACGCCGTACCCGAACCGCACCAGCGCGACGTGCCGCGACGGCCGCTCGATCCGGACCGGCACTCGCCGCAACCGCAGCCAGGGCAGCAGCACGCTGAAAGCGACGACCGCGAGTACCCAGAGGCTCGCCGTACTGGCGGTCTCCACTGCGTGCAGTGCGAACAGCGCGAGGACGGACCAGCCGCCGAAACGGTGCGCTCGTTCGAACCAGTTGTGCTGCCAGGCCCGTAGTGACGGCAGTGCCAGCACGATCATCGTGAGCAGCAGCGCCAGGATGACCCAGGTCAGGACGAGGGAGGGGGCGGTGAAGAGGAACCATGCGGTGGCGCACAACGATCCACCGACGTGCAGACCGCCGAAGTGGTAGATCTTGCCCATCGTCCACCGGATCCGCAGCGGCCAGTGGGTGGGCACGCTGGTCGCCAGCCAGAACAGCAGATTGATCACGTACTGCTGGCGGATCAGCACCGCGAGAGTGAAGTTGGCCAGCACCATCGTCGACGGATCGGCGATCGGGATCGACGCGACATTGATCAGTACGACGGCGGCGGCGAGCCGGTTGTGATGGGTGAACGGACGGCGCTTGACCTGTGCTCGCAACGACCGTCCTGGGGCCGGGAGACTGAGCTCAGTAGTCATGCGACAGTGTCCAGCCGAGACATCAGCGCACGCCGATCGATCTTGCCGCGGTCGGTCACCGGCAGCTTGTCGACCGCCACGATCAGGGTCGGCGAATAGTAGTAGGGCAACAGTTGCCCGACGACTCGCCGGGCCACCTCCGGCTGCACGGTCGCCGGGCTGACGAAACCGACCAGCCGGTCGTCGTGCAGTACGGCGGCGGCGCGAGCGCAGCCCGGAGTCTGCTCGAGTGCCGAGGTGACTGCGTCGAGCTCGACGCGGAATCCCCGCAGCTTCACCTGGTCGTCGGTCCGGCCGTGATGTTCGAGCTGACCGTCCGGAGTCCACCGGGCCAGGTCGCGGGTTCGGAACATCCTGTGGGCGCCACCGAGGAACGGATCCGGCCGGTACCGTTCGGCGGTCAGCGCCTCGTTACCCACATACCCGTCGGTGACACAGGCGCCGCCGGCCCACATCTCGCCGATCTCTCCGATCGGGCAGGGGCGCAGGTCGTCGTCCAGGATGTAGACCGTCGTGTTGGGGACCGGCCGGCCGATGGTCAGTACGCCGTCGTAGCGCTGCACGGTGTTGACGATGGTGACCTCGGTCGGGCCACAGCAGTTGTGAAACGCTGCTCGTCGCGACCACGCCACGGCCAGATTCTCCGGGCATCGTTCACCCGCGACGGCGACGGTACGGACCGCCGGGCAGGCGGCCGGGTCCAGGCCGGCCAGGATGCTCGGCGTGGCGATGACGACGTTCAGACTTGCTGCGACCGTGGCCAGGTCGTTGCCTCGGACAACCAAGGTGCCGCCGTGAGCGAGGGTGCCGAGGATCTCCCAGGCGGCCATGTCGAACGCGATGTTCAGCAACTGCCCGACCCGGTCACCGGGCCGGATGCCCAAGGATCCCGGCTCGGTGAGCAGGACGTTGCACAGGTTGGCGTGGGTGACCTGGACGCCGTTGGGCGCTCCGGTGGTGCCGGAGGTGAAGATCACCACGGCTGCTTCGCCGTCCTGCTCGGCTCGCGGTGGGTCGGCCTCGGCCTCGGCCGCGACCGTGTCGATTGCGACGATCTCGCCGAGCTCAGCCGGTACGTCGTACTGGCTGGTGGTGAGGATGACCCGGATGCCGGCCGTGCTGACGACGTGGCGCAGATGATGCGGGGGAGTGATCCGGATGTCCTGCGGAACATAGGCGGCGCCGGCCTTCAGGATGGCGAGGATCCCGACGACCATCTGCGGTGAGCGGGTGAGGAACAGTCCGACCCGGTCACCCGCCCGGACTCCCAGTACGGCGAGCCGGTTGGCGAGGTGATCTGCCTGCTGGTCGAGTTCCTGGTACGTCAGCCGGACGCCGAGGTGTTCGACCGCGGTCAGCCGCGGATGGTTGCGCGCCTGCGCCTCGATTGCGTGGTGGATACGGCCGAACGCCGGCCGGTCGATGCGGCCGTGTCCGTAGTGCTGGAAGAGAATCCGGTCGGCGGGAGTGAGCTGGTCATACATGACGACCTCCTGGTTCGGGGCGAAACCGAAAGGGCAGACCGGCTCTCGCCGACCTGCCCTTGCTCTGATGTCGTGCTGTCTGTCTACAAACCCCAGCCGTACCTGATCCGGTCGCGGCCGGAGGCGTTGCGGACAGCCAGATTGAGATTGGTGCCGCTACCGCTCAGGGCGAACATCGAGTACCAGTCGAAGCTGCCGCCGTCGGTGCGTTTGCCACCGAGCGCGGGCCAGTAGGTACCACCCATCTGGTTGTCCCGCATGACCTGGGTGGCGGCCCGCAGGTAGCGCACGAAGTTGTCGGTGCTGGATGCGTTGGCGTAGTTGAGGCCGTTCGACATCGGCGAGCCGTATTCGGTCATCACCGCGCGCGAACCGCAGTTACCCAGCCGGGTCTGGATGTAGCTGCGCCAAGCGTCGTACGTCATCGAGCCGGCGAAGAAGGCGTAGGTGTGAAAGGACACCAGCGTGCCGTTGAAGCGGCTGTCATTGCAGATGTCCCGCAGATCCTGGCTGAAGCCGGTACCGCCGATCAGCACCCGGCTGGGCACGGCCGAGTAGTGGTACCTGAGCCACTCGGCGGCGACATTTCGCCATTCCGTCGAGCTGTAGCCGTGCGGCTCGTTCATCGGCTCGAAGTAGACTCCTGCGTTGGAACCGTAGGTGCTCGTCACTCGCGACCACATCGTGTTCCAGGCGGTGTAGTTCGTGACCTTGCCGCCCGAAGCGGCAGCATCCTCCCAGTAGGCCAGGATGACCTTGAAGCCGCGCGCGGTCGCCGCGTCGATGGCCCCTCGGTAGGCCTCCCACCAGGCGGTGCCTACGGTGTGGGTGTTGACCGGCAGCCGGACGGTGTTGACCCCGACCGCCGCCATGTCGTCGTACAGGGCGTTGGCCTTGGCGCGGACGGTCGCGTTGCTGTCACTTTGGCTGAGGCCGTGGAGGACGAGCGGATTCTTGTTGAAGTTGTCACCCAGGACAGCCCAGTTCATGCCGTGGAACTGGTTGGTGGCAGCACTGGCCGGCGCCGTGGTGACGACCACGCCGGTCAGCCCGAGTGCTGACACCACCAGGAGATTCAGCATTTTTCGGATCATGTACTCGCCCCTTCTGAGCGGTTCGAGGGTTGCGATATGTGCAAGAAATATCTGCCGTCAGCGGGGACCTGTCCATCCGTTGATCAGAGGCAAGCACGAACGTTCAGACCCGAACATTCGGCGCAATGAGACTGAATCATTTAAGTATCCAGGCCAGTAAGACTGAAGCATTGCGCTGTCTGTGATGCGTCCCGTACGGTCTGCAACTGACCGATCGGATCGACACCCACCGCCCCGGGAGTCCCCATGGTTCAACCGCCCATCGCTGCCACCGGCCCGCTCGACGCCGCCGCCAGGCGCTCGCTTACAGCGCAGGTCTGATCCCGCCCGCCGCTGCCGTCCTAGCCCCGCCTTGCATTGCACTGCCCACGCGAGCTTGGGAGCGCTCCCGTCAGCACCGTATGCCCTTAGTGACCAAGGAGGAAGTATGAAACCGCAGATCCCCCGGACCGATGTGATGGTCGCCCGATGGTGGCGCCGTCCACTGCTCGGCCTCGCGGTCGGCGCACTTGCGACCGCCAGCACGCTGGCGCTGGTCCCCAACGCGTCCGCGACCGTCGACGCTGCCAGCACGCTCGGAGCTGCGGCCGCGCAGTCCGGCCGGTACTTCGGCGCCGCGGTTGCGGCCGGCAAGCTCGGCGATACGCAGTACACGACGATCCTCAATCGCGAGTTCGGGTCGATCACGGCCGAGAACGAGATGAAGTGGGACAGCACCGAGCCGTCACGCAACAACTTCACGTTCGGCAACGGCGACCGGATCGCCAACCACGCAAGGGCGCAGGGCAAACTGCTGCGCGGCCACACGCTGGTCTGGCACGGGCAGCTGCCCGGCTGGGTGAGCTCCATCCGCGATGCGAACACCCTGCGCGGCGTGATGAACAACCACATCACGCAGGTGGCGGGCCACTACCGCGGCCAGATTCATTCCTGGGATGTGGTGAACGAGGCGTTCGCCGACGGCAACAGCGGTCAACTCCGGTCTTCGGTCTTCCGCGACGTGCTCGGTACCGGGTTCATCGAGGAGGCGTTCCGGACTGCTCGCGCCGCGGATCCCGGCGCCAAGCTCTGCTACAACGACTACAACATCGAGGACTGGAACGCCGCCAAGACCCAAGGCGTCTACCGGATGGTCCGCGACTTCAAGGCCCGCGGTGTGCCGATCGACTGTGTGGGCCTGCAGTCCCATTTCGGAAACGGTGGTGCGCCCAGCAACTTCCAGACCACGCTGTCCAGCCTCGCCGCACTCGGCGTCGACGTGCAGCTGACCGAGCTCGACATCTCGCAGGCAGCACCGAACGCGTACGCCAACACCGTTCGGGCCTGCCTGAACGTTCCGCGCTGCAAGGGGATCACCACCTGGGGCGTGCGGGACAGCGACTCCTGGCGCGGCAACGACAACCCGTTGCTGTTCGACCGGAGCGGCAACAAGAAGCAGGCGTACGACGCCGTCCTCACGGTGCTGAACGGCACACCCACCGGCAGCCCGATCCAGGTCGGTGTCAACTACCGGCTGGTCGCGCAGCAAAGCGGAAAGGCCGCCGAAATCGCCGGGTCGTCCACCGCGGCCGGCGCCGTACTGCAGCAGTGGTCGTCCACCAGCGGTCTCAACCAGCAGTTCGACTTCCTCGACTCCGGCAGTGGCTACTACCGGATCCGGGCTCGACACAGCGGCCTGGTTCTGCAGGTGGCGAGCTCGAGCACGGGTGCGGTGGTCTCGCAGCAGCCGGACACGAATGCCACTGCTCAGCAGTGGCAGGTCACCGACCACGGCAACGGCGTCGTGGGTCTGGTCAACCGGCAGAGCGGCCTGGCACTCGATGTGTGGGAGGCGTCCACCGCTGATGGCGCCCGCATCTCGCAGTGGACAGCCAATGGCAACGCCAACCAGCGCTTCCAGCTCCAGCGGCTCTAGGAGGAGACTGACATGCAGCGAATAAAAGCGATGGCGCTCGCAATGGCGCTAACGCTGGTGGCCGGCCTGGTGGCCGGCCTGGTGGCAGCCGTCAGCGCGATTCCCGCCCACGCAGCCACCGTGGATCCGAACGCCTGGTACGTCCTGGTGAACCGGGCGAGTGGCAAAGCAGTGGACATTTCGGGGGCAGGCACTGCCGACGGCGCCGCGGCCCAGCAATGGGCGCGCCACGACGGCACCAACCAGCAGTTCCAGTTCGTGGATTCCGGCGGCGGCTATTACCGGCTGCGCGCACGGCACTCCGGCAAGGCGCTCGACGTCTCCAACTCCTCGGTCGCCGACGGGGCCGAGATCGTGCAGTGGAGCGACCACAGTGGAACGAATCAGCAGTTCCGGCTGGCTGACTCGTCCGACGGCCACGTGCGGCTGATCAACCGCAACAGCAACAAGGCACTCGAGATCCCGAGTGGATCCACGGCAGACGGGGCGAGACTTGTCCAGCGTGCCGACGGCGGCGGTACCAACCAGCAGTGGTCGCTGGCTCGCGTCACCAGTAGTGGTGCGTTGCCGTCCACTTTCCGCTGGTCGTCCAGCGGTGTGCTGGCGGGTCCCAAGGCCGACGCGCAACACCCGAACCGCTACTCCATCAAGGACTTCTCGGTCGTCCGGCACAACAACCAGTGGCTGGTCTACGCGACCACCGCGGGGTCGAACGGTTGGGGTCTGGTGAACTTCAACTTCAGCGACTGGTCGCAGGCCGCGGCGGCTCCGCACACCTACCTGGACACGGCTTCGGCGATCGGTCCGGGCTATCGGGCGGCTCCGCAGTTGTTCCACTTCGCGCCGAAGAACCTGTGGTACCTGGTCTACCAGACCGCGCCGCCGACGTACTCGACGAGCACCAACCCGGCCGATCCGCGGTCGTGGTCGGCACCGCGGACGTTCATCGCCCAGGAGCCCGACATCGTGCGCCAGAACAAGGGCGACGGGACCTGGATCGACTTCTGGGTCATCTGTGACACCGCGAACTGCTTCCTGTTCTTCAGCGACGACAACGGCCACATCTATCGGGCCCAGACCACCCTGGCCAACTTCCCGAACGGGTTCGGCAACACCCAGATCGTGCTGTCGGACTCCAAATTCGCGCTGTTCGAAGCGACCAACGTGTACAAGGTGGCCGGGTCCAACCAGTTCCTGCTGATGCAGGAGGCGATCGGAGGCACCGGACGGCGGTACTTCCGGTCCTTCACCTCCACCAGCCTCACCGGCAACTGGACTCCGCTGGCTGCGACCGAGAGCCAACCCTTTGCCGGCCGCAACAACGTCACCTTCCCCAACGGTGCCTGGACGCAGGACATCAGCCACGGCGAACTGGTCCGGGCAAGCAACGATCAGACGCTGACCATCGATCCGTGCCGGCTGCAGTTCGTCTACCAGGGACAGGATCCCGGTGCCGGTGGTGACTACCTGAAGCTGCCCTGGCGAATGGGCCTGCTCGCCCAGACGAACTCCTGCTGATCAACCCTTCCCGCCCGACTCAGATCAAGGGTGTGACCTGCGATGAGAATCAATCTGAGAGCGGCGTTCGCCGCCGCCATTCTGATAGTCGCCGCTGCGACGGCGAACGTGATCGGCGCGGCGCCCGAGGCCGCCGCGCATGCCGTCAACCCCGCCGACTTCCAGCAGGTCGAACTGGCCCGCGGGGTGGCCGAGTTGGGCGAACCGATGTCGCTGGCGGTGCTGCCGGACCGGTCGGTCCTGCACACCGCTCGCAACGGAACACTGCGCCGTACGACGGCAACTGGCTCGACCAACGTGATCGGCAACCTGCAGGTCTACTCGCACGACGAGGAAGGCCTGCAGGGGATCGCGGCGGACCCGAACTTCGCCGCCAACCGGTTCATCTACATCTACTACGCGCCGCCGCTGTCCACACCGGGCGGTGACGCCCCGGAGAACGGCACGGACTTCTCGGTCTGGAACGGTGTGAACCGGCTGTCGCGCTTCACCCTGAACGCCGACTTCACTCTGAACACGGCCAGCCAGGTCACCGTACTGGACGTGGCGACCAGCCGAGGGATGTGCTGCCACGTCGGTGGCGACATCGACTTCGATGCCGCAGGCAACCTCTACCTGTCCACCGGCGACGACTCGAATCCGTTCGCCTCGGACGGCTACGCGCCGCTCGACGAGCGCACCAACCGCAATCCCGCGTTCGATGCGCAACGCAGCGCGGGCAACACCAACGACCTCCGCGGCAAGGTGCTGCGGATCAAGGTCAACGCGAACGGGTCGTACTCGGTCCCGGCCGGCAACCTGTTCCCGCCGGGCACCGCGCGCACCCGCCCGGAGATCTACGCGATGGGCTTCCGCAACCCGTTCCGGATGAACGTCGACAAGGGCACCGGCGTGGTCTACCTCGGCGACTACGGACCCGACGCCGGTACGACGAGCGCCAGCCGCGGCCCTGGCGGCCAGGTCGAGTTCAACCGGATCACGTCGGCCGGGAACTACGGCTGGCCGTACTGCACCGGCACGAACACCACCAACGAGACCTATGTGAAATACACGTTCCCGTCCGGGCCGTCCGGGGCGCGGTTCAACTGTGCCGCGCCGGTCAACAACTCGCCACGCAACACCGGCCTGACCAACCTGCCCGCTGCGCGCGCGGCGTGGATCAAGTACGACAACTGCTCGCTCGCGGCCTTCGGCTGCGGGTCGGAGTCCCCGATGAGCGCGCCGGTCTACCGGTACGACGCGGCCAATCCGTCGACGGTCAAGTTCCCGCCGGCCCTGGACGGCCACGTCTTCGCCGGGGAGTTCGGCCGGCGCTGGCTCAAGGTCATCGACGTGAACTCCGACGGTTCGGCCGGACAGATCAATCCGTTCCCCTGGCGCGGTACGCAGGTCATGGATTCGACCTTCGGTCCGGACGGCGCGCTGTACGTTCTCGACTACGGCACCGGCTGGGGGAGCGGCGACGCGAGCTCGGCGCTCTACCGCATCGAGTACAACCCGGCCGGCAACCAGGCACCGGTCGCGCGAGCCGCCGCCAATCGCACCTCCGGCGCCGCGCCGCTGGCCGTGACGTTCTCGTCGGCCGGTTCCACGGACCCCGAGGGCGGCGCGCTGAGCTACGCCTGGAACTTCGGCGACGGAAGCACCTCCACGGCGGCGAATCCGAGCCACACCTACACCGCCAACGGCCAGTTCACGGCCACGCTGACCGTGACGGATCCGGCCGGTCGCTCCGGCAACGCGAGCGTGATCATCTCTGTCGGCAACACCGCGCCGACGGTCACGCTGAATATCCCGGCGAACGGCAGCCTGTTCAGCTTCGGCGATACCAAGCCGTTCACGATCACCGTCTCCGACCCGGAGGACGGCACGATCGACTGCAGCCGGGTCAAGCTGAGCTACCTACTCGGACATGACAGCCATGCGCACCTCATCACGTCGCAGAACGGCTGCTCGGGCAACCTGCCTATTCCTGAGGACGGTGAGCACGACACAGCAGCGAACCTGTACGCCGTGTTCGACGCCGAATACACCGACAAGGGCGCGAACGGGCAGCCGGCGGTCACCACCCACACCCAGCACGTCCTGCAGCCGCGTCATCGCCAGGCGGAGCACTACAACAGCCAGTCCGGTACGAGGTCGTACGACAAGGCGACTGCGGAGGGTGGCAAGACGGTCGGTGACATCCACAACGGTGACTGGATCGCCTTCCAGCCCTATGCACTCGCCGGTGCGACCCGCTTCACCGCCAGGGTTTCATCAGCCGGCTCGGGCGGCACGCTGTCGGTGCGGACCGGTTCGCCGACCGGCACCGTACTGGGGACTGCGACCGTTCCGAACACCGGTGGCTGGGAAACGTTCACCAACGTCTCCGCTTCGCTGTCCAACATCCCGGCCGGAACCAGCACGCTCTACCTGACGTTCGCAGGCAGCGGTACGGGCTACCTGTTCGACGTGGACGCATTCACCTTCGGCACGACGACCGCCGCGGCTGATCCGCCGTACGACGTTCTGGTGTTCTCCAAGACCGCCGGGTTCCGGCACGACTCCATCCCACAAGGCATCCAGCTGATCCGCGAGCTCGGTTCGGCCAACGGGTTCACAGTCACCGCGACCGAGGACGCGAACGCCTTCAGTACGTCGAACCTGGCGCGGTACGAGGCGGTGGTCTTCCTCAACAACACCGGCGACGTGCTCAACGCCACCCAGCAAACTGCGTTCGAGTCCTACATCCGGGGCGGCGGTGGTTACGTCGGTATCCATTCGGCCGCGGACACCGAACACGACTGGCCGTTCTACGGCGAGCTGGTCGGCGCGTACTTCGCCTCGCATCCTGCGATCCAGCAGGCGACCGAGCGCGTCGAGAGCCGAGCACACGCGGCGACCGCGCACCTCGGCCAGACGTGGACTCGCACCGACGAGTGGTACAACTTCCGCACCAACCCCCGCTCGTCGGCCAAAGTGCTTGCCACGCTGGACGAATCGACGTACTCGGGTGGGTCCATGGGCGGCGACCATCCGATCACCTGGTGCAAGAACGTCCAAGCCGGTCGGTCCTTCTACACCGGCAACGGTCACACCCAAGCCAGCTATGCCGAACCAGCTTTCCGGTCGCAGGTCCTCGGTGGCATCCGGTACGCCGCCAACCGGACGAAGGCGGATTGCCGGCCCGAGACCGGCTACACGACGCTGTACAACGGATCCACCACTGGCTGGTCGCAGGCCGGCCCGGGTAGTTTCGCCAACAGTGACGCCACGCTGACCTCCTCCGGTGGGATGGGCATGCTCTGGTACGGCGCCAAGGAGTTCCGCTCGTACTCGCTGAAGCTCGACTGGCGGATGCCGGGCGACGACAACTCCGGTGTGGTGATCGGATTCCCGGCGGGCAGCGACCCGAACGCCGCCCTCACCCAGGGGTACGAGGTGCAGATCGACGCCACCGACACCCCGGACAAGACGACCGGGTCGATCTACGGCGTCAAGGGCGCCGACCTCGCGGCTCGCGACGCCGCACTCAACTCGCCGGGGGAGTGGAACACCTACGAACTGCTCGTCGAGGGCGAGCGGCTGCAGGTGTTCCTGAACGGCGTGAAGATCAACGATTTCACCAACACCGACCCGGTGCGGTCGCTGACCTCGGGCCACATCGCCCTTCAGAACCACGGGACCGGCGACGATGTGTCGTTCCGCAACGTCCGGATCAAGGAGCTTGGCGGCGCCGGTCCGGTCCCTGGGCCGATCACCGGTCCGGGCGGTAAGTGCGCGGATGTGAGCGGCGGCAGCACCGCGGACGGCACCAAAATCCAGCTCTGGACCTGCACCAACGGCGCCAACCAGCAATGGACCGCTGCCGCCGGTGACACCTTTCGCGCCCTCGGCAAATGCATGACCGCCGCCGGTACGACGAACGGCGTACCGGTGCAGTTATCGACCTGCAACGGCAGCGCCGCCCAGAAGTGGACGGCCGCCGCCAACGGAGCGCTGCTCAACAGCCAGTCGGGCAAATGCCTCGACGCCAATGGCGCCAGTACGGCCGACGGCACCCAGTTGATCGTCTGGACCTGCCACGGCGGCACCAACCAACGCTGGACCCGACCATGAGGAGCCCGCTATGACCATGACGCATCGCCGTGCACGATGGTGGACCCCGATCATCGCCGCAGCGCTGATCTTCGGCGGTACTGGGCCTGCCGAAGCCCAGCCGGCACCCGCAGCGGCTGCTCCGCTGGCCGCGTCCGCGGGCTGTGGCAAGGCGCCGACGCTCACCAGTGGCACGAAAACCATCCAGAGCAGCGGCAAGAACCGAACGTTCATCCTCAGGCTGCCCGACAACTACAACCGCAATACGCAGTACCGGTTGATCTTCGGATACCACTGGCGCGGCGGCACCGCCGGTGACGTCGACTCGGGCGGAACCGACGGCTACAACTGGTCGTACTACGGACAGCGGCGGCTGGCGAACAACAGCGCGATCTTCGTTGCACCGCAGGGCATCGGCAACGGCTGGGCCAACTCCGGTGGCGAGGACGTGACGCTGACCGACGACATCATGCGCCGGATCGAAAGCGACCTCTGCGTCGATACGGCCAAGCGTTTCGCTCTCGGCTTCAGCTACGGCGGCGGTATGAGCTACGCCCTCGCCTGCGCCCGGGCGACGACCTTCCGCGCGGTCGCGGTCTACTCCGGCGCGCAACTGAGCGGATGCAGCGGCGGCAGCCAGCCGATTGCCTACATGGGAATTCACGGCATCAACGACTCGGTGCTGAACATCTCCAACGGGCGGTCCTTGCGCGACAAGTTCGTCCGGAACAACGGCTGTACGGCGCAAAGCCCGCGCGAACCGGCGTCGGGCAGCCGCACGCACATCATCACGAACTACTCGGGATGCCGAGCCGGGTATCCGGTGGTCTGGGCAGCCTTCGACGGCGGCCACGGCCCTGGTCCCATCGACGGTGGTGGCGAGGGTTGGCGGACCTGGACCGCCCCAGCGGTGTGGAACTTCTTCACCAGTGTCGGTTCGTAGCCGAACGTGAACGACGACGCAGAGAACAGGAGCACTTCATGAAACAACATCTTCTCCGCCGCTGGCTGGCACCGTTCGCGGTCGCCGCGCTGGTCCTGTCCGGCGCGGGGGTGGCCGAAGCCAAGCCAGCGCCGGCGTCCTCGGACGCTGTTCCGCTTGCAGGGTCTCCCGGTTGTGGCAAGGCGCCGACGCTGCGGAGCGGCACCTACACCATCCAGAGCAACGGCAAGAACCGCAGCTTCATCCTGAGCGTCCCCGACAACTACAACAACAACACGCAGTACCGGCTGGTCTTCGGATTCCACTGGCTGGGCGGCACGATGCAGCAGGTCGCCGGCGGTGGCAGCGACGGCGAGGTCTACGCCCACTACGGCCTTAAGGCGCTGGCGAACAACACCGCGATCTTCGTCGCGCCGCAAGGCCTCAACAACGGTTGGGGCAACTCCGGTGGTGAGGACGTCACCTTCACCGACGACATGATCCGGCGGATCGAGAGCGACCTCTGCGTCGACTCGACCCAGCGCTTCGCCCTCGGCTTCAGCTACGGCGGCGCGATGAGCTACGCCCTCGCCTGCGCCAGAGCAACGACCTTCCGCGCGGTCGCCGCAATCGCTGCCCCTGGTGGTATCAGCGGGTGCAGTGGCGGCACGCAACCCTTTGCCTACATGGGAATCCACGGCATCTCGGACAACATCGGCGGCGGTCGCGGGCTGCGGGACAGGTTCGTCCGCAACAACGGCTGTACGGCGCAGAGTCCGCGCGAACCGGCGTCGGGCAGCCGCACGCACATCACGACCACCTACTCGGGATGCCGCGCTGGGTATCCGGTGGTCTGGGCTGCTTTCGACGGCGGCCACCAGCAGGGGCCGGTCGACGGTTGCGCGGGGTGTGAGAGCGGTGCCCGCAGTTGGGTCAAGGGCGAGGTGTGGAAGTTCTTCACCGGCGACACCACCCCGACGCCGACCAGCTTCCGCCTGCGCAGCGAGTCCGCCGGCCGCTGCCTGGACGTCACCGGCGCGAACTCGGCCAACGGCACCGCGACGGTCGTCTGGGACTGCCACACCAACGCCAACCAGCAGTTCACCCGCAACGCTCAATCCCTGCAGGTGCTGGGCAAATGCCTCGAGGCGCCAGCCAACGCCGTACCGGGTAGCGCGTCCCGGATCTGGGACTGCACCGGCGGCGCCAACCAGCAGTGGAACCTCAACGACAACGGCACCATCACCGGTCAAGGCGGCCTGTGCCTGACCGCCAGCAACACCGCCAACGGCTCGCCCGCATCCGTCCAGACCTGCACCAACAACCCCAACCAGCGCTGGTCCAAGGCCTGACCCGCTGAACCACCCACACCTACTGGGGGCCGCGGATACCCAACCGGGTGTCCGCGGTCCCCTCAGCCGCCAAAACTTGTCGGCCGACTACCGGAGAATGTCAGGCGTTCGAGCCCCGGCGGCAAGGGCTGATCGGGGCGTAGGTGGGGGG
>NZ_SMKX01000189.1 GCF_004349055.1 Kribbella antibiotica | reverse complement strand
GTCCCACCCTCCCCCGGGTGTTCTTCGGCCCCCGCGGGGTGGTCCGTCATTGGGCCACCCTGCGGTCTCTTCATTTCCTGTCCACCTAGTGGCCCGAGTCTAAAGTTCCTTGACGTAGGCGGCGCCCAGGCACGCACCTCGCGGCACCGGAGAAACAGCCACGATAAAGAGCATCGAGGCAGCTTCTCCGGCACCACGATGCACGCACCTGACCACCGCCTACTGTCAAGCAACTTCAGACTCGGGCCACTATCCAGCTGAAGTCCGACGTACGCTGGCTAGGTGACGCTGAGCCTGCAGACAGACCGGCTGCTGATCCGGGACTGGGAAGAAGACGACGCCGAGGCCGCGCTGGAGATCTACGGATCTGCCGACGTGGCGCAGTGGCTGTCGCCCGCGATCGACCAGGTGACCGATGTGGCCACCATGAGCATGATCCTGACCGCCTGGATCGAGGCTCAGCCGAACTTCGTCGTACCGGCCGGGCGCTGGGCTGTCGTGCGCCGCGACGACAACGAGGTGATCGGCGGGTTGCTGATCCGGCTGCTGCCGCCGTACGAGGAAGATCTCGAGATCGGCTGGCAGTTGCGGCCGTCGGCCTGGGGCAACGGGTTCGCGACCGAGGCCAGCAAAGCGTTGATGGGTTGGGCGTTCAAGACCGGCGACGTCGACGAACTGTTCGCCGTCGCGCGCCCGAACAACAAACGCGCGATCGGCGCCGCCCGCCGGCTCGGTATGGAGTGGGTCGGCGAGACGGACAAGTACTACGACCTCAACCTCCAGGTGTATCGGCTGCGTGCCTCGGAGTTCGGCGGCTGAGCCGGTAGCCGACCAGCACCAGCAACACCGCACAGAGCAGGTAGGAGTCCGCGACCAGCGTCTGTGGGGCGGTGTAGTCGAATTCCCGATCACCTGCGAACGGCAGCCAGCGCGGTAGCGCGAGCAAGAAGACCGCGAGCCAGCAGGCGGAGAGCGCCGTTCGCAGCGAGCGGAGCTTGCTGCGGTGCTGCCACGCGAGTGCCGCTGCCGGGATGACCCAGACCCAGTGGTTCGTCCAGGAGATCGGGGAGACCGCCAGTCCGGTGAACGCGGTCACCACGACGGCCTCGAAGCGCAGGCCGCGATCGTGCAGGCAGCGCGCGGCAAACAGCCCGACGGCTCCGAAGATCATTGCCGGGATCAACCACAGGGGGCCTGTCATGGGCGAGTTCTCGGTGATCCGGGCGATCGCGCCCCGGATCGACTGGTTGCTGATGTAGTGCGGCGGACCCACGCGGCTCGGGTCGAAGATGTACTTCGTCCAGAAGTCGACCGTCGTGCCCGGCGCCACCAGATAGGCGACCGCCATAGTGAGCGCCGTTGTCGCGCTCGCCACCAGGGCCTCGCGGTATCGCTTGGTGATCAGCAGGAAGACGATGAAGATCCCCGGCGTCAGTTTGATGCCGGTGGCAACGCCGACCAGGACACCGCGGAACCGCCGCGGGATCAGACCGAGCAGATCGACCATCAGCAGGGCCAGCAGGACCAGGTTGATCTGGCCGAGCCGGAAGGTCGACTGCACCGGCTCAAGGAGCAAAGCAGCAAACGCGAACAGTACGCCGGCCAGCGGCGGCCAGTGCAGCTTCTTGGCGGTCGCCCACCCGATCACCAGCAGCGACAGCGCTGAGACCAAGGTGATCAGTGTGCGGGCGAAGGGCAGGCCGATCGCGAACGGCGAGAACACCAGCGCAGCGAACGGCGGATAGGTGAAGCCGAGCCCGATATCGGGGTAGTAGCTGAGGTGTGCGGTGTAGATGTCCTCGCCGTTGACCAGGCCGCGGGCCGCCGCGTAGTACACCCCGAGGTCGTCCATCCGGGCGCTCCACGGATGCCAGTGAAGAAGGCACAGTACTGGCAACATTGTTGCCGCCAGCACCAGTGCCACTGTCGATCTGGAGCGCCGAACTCGCTGTAAAACAAGGCCATTCACCATAACTCGACGGTAAGGAGATCAGGCCTTGCCGCGAGTCGCCTTCAGGTGTGAGGTTTCGGCGGTGAATCGGTACGGCAGAGTGAGGTCGGGGTCAGACTTGAGAGTGACGCCGCCGGAACGCGAAGGCGTAGGCCGCCGCGAGCACCAGGATCGCTCCGACGATCGCGTAGGCGTTGCCGAGGAAGATCTCGAAGCCGTGCTGGTGCAGTTCCCGGTCGTCCATGCGCGGGCCGATCCACGGCAGGCCGAGCCCGAAGCTCAGCGTCGTCAGTACGGCGAGACCGGTCTGGAGCTGGAACGAACGGGACCGCGTTCCGCCGGCTCGGTGGGCCGCAACCACGCGGGTCCAGAGCAGGGCGGCCGCCGGGAGCGCCCAGACCCAGTGCGCCGTCCAGGAGATCGGTGAGACCAGTACGCCGATGGCTGCGGTCAGCAGGATCGATTCCAGGACGAAACCGCGGTCGTAGGCGCGCCGTACGGTCAGGAAGCCGACGACCAAGGTGGCGAGGACGGCGAAGATCCACAGCGGGCTGATGCCCTGCGCGCCGCCGGACAGCCGGTCGATGACCCCGCGCCACGCCTGGTTGGCGAACAGCGTGCTCGAGCCGGGGCGAGTCGGATCCAGAATGTAGGTGCCCCAGAAGCGCCAGGCCGCGTCCGGCATCGCGATGAAGCCGATCGCGATCGTCGCGGCAGCCGCTGCCGAGGCGGTCAGCGCCTCGCGGTACCTGCGCGTCACGAGCAAGTAGATGATGAAGATGCCGGGCGTCAGCTTGATCCCGGTCGCGACGCCGATCAGCACGCCGCGGAACCGCTTCGGCAGGTAGCCGAGCAGGTCGATCAGCAGGATCGCCATCAGCATCAGGTTGATCTGGCCGTAGTGGAACGTCGTCCGCACCGGCTCCAGCGCGAGCCCGGCCGCACCCAGGACGAACCCGATCGCGAGCACGTGCTTCGTGGACCAGCGCGGCCGGAGCTGCCGGACCGTCATCGAGCCGATGAGCAGCAGCACGAGCGCGTTGAGCGAGCTCATCAGCACTCGGCCGGCTCCGGTGCCCAGCAAGCCGAGCGGCGCCATCAGGAGCGCGGCGAACGGCGGGTACGTGTACCCGAGCAGGCCGTAGATGCCCTCGTGGGCGGTGTAAATGTCCTTACCATTCAGGACGGCCTGCGCAGCGGCGACGTACACGCGCAGGTCGTATTGCTCCTTCGTCGGCGGCCAAAGCGCCACGCAGAGCACCACAAAAGCCGCCGCGGTCAGGCTCAGCGCGAGGATCGGGCGGCGTGCGACCCGAGCGGCAACGCCATTGCCGACAGCCACGGAGGGCGCGGGTCGAACGGGAGTGATCGTCATGGTTTCGAGCATGATATCGGGGGTAGAGGGCGCACATCGCCATCAAGGCCCCACTGTGGTCAACGGAACGGATGACGCGCCCTGTCCGGGTGTCATACCTGAGAGTGACGGTTTTCGGGGCGTCCCAGCGCAACAATGGGCAGGTGTTGGACCTCTGGACCGAGCGGCGCGCCCTCTGGGTGGACGCGGTCATCGCCGTCGCCGCCCTCGTCAGCCTGCAGATCCACGCGGCTGACCCGGACACCGTCGGCTGGCCGTTCGCGCCGTGGTGGGCGCGGTTGCTCGTGATGGCGCTCCCCTTGCTGATCGTGATCCGCCGGTTCGTGCCGGAGGTAGCGTTCATCGGCTTGCTGTTCGCGGGTTACCTGGCAGGTTTCGTCGGCCAACCGCCCTGGCTCCTGTACGGCGGCGCTGTTCTGGCCCTGTGGTCCTTGGCCGGCAGTTGCCGGGTGCCGACCACGATCGCTGTCGCCGCGGTCCCGGCTGGGGGCCTGATCCTGCTGGACCGCCTGCGCGACGACAACCTGATGACGTTCATGTACTCGTTCCCCAACTCCTTGCGCGACCGAACCGAACTCTTCAATGCGCACGACGGAATCGCGTGGGACGACTGGTACACGCTCGAGCGGCGCCAATGGCCGTGGTGGTTGGCAGCCGCGACCGTGGCACTGGCAGTGGTGTTCCTGGTGATCCGGCATCGGACGCAAGCGGTGCCCGTGCAGCAACGCCGGGCCGAGCTCTGGGCCTTCCTGCGCAGCACCGACGATCAGTGGGTCCGGATGGTCCCGTTGGCGTTCGCTACCGCGGGTCTGATCCTGAACGAGGTCGGGCACGACCTGCTCCGCGGCGGCTGGTGGAGTGCCCCGAACTGGATGCCGTACGGCGTCGTGATCGCCGGACTGTCCCTCGCGCTCAGGCGTTGGCCGGCGATCCCGGTCGGCCTGCTGGCAGTCGCGAGTCTGATCGCCAACTGGCAGTCGTTTGGCCCGACCTTCAGCCTGTACGGCGCATTCGGTCTCGCGCTGTACTGGCTCGTCGTCTCGCCGAAGCGTGCTCGGAGCCTGCGCTGGACGTTGCCGGTGGCAATCGGTGTGCTGGCGCTGTTCCCGTTGATCACTCGGGTGATGCGGGTCAGGTATCTGCAACTGCTCTTCCCGCGGATCAAGAGCGACGGTTGGCACCACTCGTACAACGGCGTGCTGCACAACGAGACGTACGACGCCATCGCCGAGCACGACTGGCCGTTCACGCTCTCGCTCGTGCTCCTGGTGCCGATCCTGGCGGCTATTGCAGTCCGGCAATATCGGCGGAATCGCGTAGCGGACCAGCGTGAGGCCGAGCTGGAGCAGGTGGCGGAGGAGCTCGAGGCCGAGCAGGTTGTCCTCACCGAGCGCTCGATCATCGCGCGCGATCTCCACGATGTCGTCGCGCATGCGGTGAACCTGATGGTGATCCAGGCGGAGACCGGGCCGGATCTCGTCCGGCGCGGCGAGGTCGACGTACTGGCTGGGTTCCAGCGGATCGGGGATGCCGGGCGGCGGGCGTTGAGCGAGCTCGACCGGTTGCTGTCGACGCTGCGCGACGAGGACGGGATCGCCGATCCACAGCTCGCTCCCCAGCCGGGACTCGCCGATCTGTCACAGTTGGTTGCCGACGTGTCGAAAGACCACCTGCCGATCGAGCTCGACCTGCAGGGTGATCTCGAGACGCCGCCAGAAGGTCAGCAGCTGACGGCGTACCGGCTTGTGCAGGAGGCGCTCACCAACGTGATCAAACACGCGAAGGCGACCGGAGTCCGGGTCGCCGTGCGGAGCGAGGAGACGGGCGTGCGGGTCGAAGTGACCGACGACGGTGTCGGGTTCGACGTTGCTGCTGCGCGGCGCGGGAACCGGCATGGGCTGGCCGGGATGCGCGAGCGGGTCCGGATCGAGGGTGGGTCGTTGGACATCCGCAGTACGCCGGGGGCCGGAACGACTGTGGAGGCGTGGATTCCGGTGGGTGGTCGGCGGTGAACGATCGGCCGATCAAGGTGATGGTTGTCGATGACCAGGACCTGGTCCGGGACGGGATCGCGATGATCCTGGACGGGCAGCCGGATATCGAGGTCGTCGCGCAGGCGGTCGACGGCGCGGACGCGGTCCACAAGGCCGGCGCGATCCTCGATCTGTCGGTGGTCCTGATGGATGTCCGGATGCCTGTCATGGATGGGATCGAGGCGACTCGGCGGTTGGCCGGCGGGCCGCGAGTGTTGATCCTGACGACGTTCGATCTCGATGAATACGTGTACGACGCTCTGCGGGCTGGGGCGAGTGGATTCCTGCTGAAGCGGTCGTCGCGGGATGAGCTGATCAATGCGGTCCGGGTGATCGCCGGTGGGGATGCCTTGCTGGCGCCGCCGGTGACTCGTCGATTGATTGATCGGTTCGCCGACACCCGGCTGGATCCGGCGGTCGCCGCGAGCCTCGAAGTACTGACTGCCCGGGAACGCGAGGTCCTGGTGTTGGTTGCCAAGGGCAACTCAAATGCCGAGGTGGCCGAGGAGCTGCATCTGACCGAGCACACCGTGAAGACCCACGTCAGCCGCATGCTGGCGAAACTCGGCCTGCGGGATCGGGTGCAGGCCGTCATTTTGGCGTACGACGCAGGGCTGGTGACCGCCGGCCGGTGAGAAGTGGACAACGGTGAGAACTGGCCACAGCGACTCATTGACGGTGCTCAGGTAGTCGCCTGAAATTGCCGACGTGCTCACACTCGCCGCCGCCCTGATCACTTCCGTCCTGGTCGTCCCTGCTGCCGAGCCGGCCACCTACTACATCGACTCGGTTGCGGGGAACGACTCCGCTCTCGGGACCAGCGCCGCGACGGCGTGGAAGAGCCTTGCGAAGGTGAACGGGAGGGCGTTCCGTCCCGGCGAGCAGGTCCTCTTCAAACGCGGAGCGTCCTGGACAGGCACCCTCAACGTCTCGAGCGACGGAATCACCGTCGGCGCCTACGGCTCCGGCGCCCTGCCGAAGATCGGCGGGCCGGTGCTGACCTGTGTGAACATCACCGGATCGGACGTCTTCATCGGCGATCTACGGGCCAGCGGCTGCAACTGGGCCGGCTTCGAACTGTTCGGCGACAGCATCGTGCTTGACACCGTGCAGGCCGACAACAACGTCGCCGGAGTCTCGATCACCGACGGCTCGGACTGGAACGAGGTCCGCTGGAGCACGATCGTCGACAACAACAAGATGAGCGTCGACGACGACACCCATCCCGACGACGACTCCGGGGCGTTCGGTCTGCTCGTGCACGGCGACGACAACAAGATCCGGCACAACACCATCAGCCGCAGCTTCCACACCAGCCACGACTACGGGTACGACGGTGCCGCGGTCGAGATCTTCAACGGCGACCGGAACTTCGTCGAGTACAACCAGACCGCCGACAACGACACCTTCACCGAGCTCGGCCACGAATCGGGTGAGACCGCGGACGACAATGTGTTCGCGTACAACTCGGTCACCTCGACCAAACCGTCCGGCACGTTCCTGATCACCCGCGGCGCACAAAGCCACATCGGCCCGGTACGCCGGACGCTGGCGATCAACAACTCCGTCAACCTCCCGAACGGCGACGGCTGGAGCTGCGACCAGGGGTGCGGACCGGGCATCCTCAAGCTGCGCAACAACACCGTCAAGGTCGGCAAGAAGGTCGGGTACGACGACTCCTTCGACACCCACAACCCGGCCGATGCCGCCGACGAGGACCGCGGTGTCTACCAGGGAGCGGTGTACCAATTCACGCTCGGTGCCCGCTCGGTCAAAGCCGACCCGCTCTACACGAGCGCGACGGACCTACGCCTCAAAGCCGGCAGCCCCGCGATCGGCCGCGCCGAGAACCCCGGCTATGACGAAGACCTGGCCGGCAAGTCGCTCATCGGACTCACCAGCTGGGACTCCGGCGCCTACCAGCGCTGAATCAGCGGTCGAAGGTCTCGCGGGCGGTCTCGATGTGGTCGAAGTACTTGTGGGTCCACGCGCACATGCTGTCGACGGTCGCCCGCAGGCCTTGGCCGGCTTCGGTGAGGGTGTACTCGACCTTGGGTGGCACGGTCGGATAGACGGTGCGCTGCACCAGGCCGTTGCGTTCGAGCATGCGGAGGTTCTGGGTGAGCATCTTGTGGCTGATGCCGCCGACCTGGTTGCGGAGTTCGCTGAAGCGGAGCGTGCCGTCGCCGAGGGTTTCGATGATCAGGAAGGCCCACTTGTTGGCTACGTCGGAGAAGATCTCGCGGGCGAGCGAATCCGCCTGGGCGAGGTCGGTCTGGTCCGTCGTGGTTCCCATCTGGTGCCCCTGTCACTGAAAAGTGCGTTCTTCCGCCGTGCTCCACACTCTCTTATGGTTCCTGAGTAACCACAAGAGAGTGTGAGGAGAATTTCATGGGAATCACGATGCTCAACCCGGACGCGCTGCCGGCGGTCGACGTCTATCACCAGGTCGCGGTGGCGACGGGGAGCAAGTTGGTGTTCATTGCCGGGCAGGTGGCTTGGGATGTGGACAAGGATCTGGCTGCCCAGGTTGAGCAGTGCTACGTGAACGTGAATGCCGCAGTGACAGCAGCGGGTGGTTCCTTCGACGACGTGGCACGGCTGACGGTCTATGCGGTCGACTGGACGCCCGACAAGATGCCGGCGCTCCTTGAAGGCATCGCAAGAGGCACCGCGAAGATCGGTACGGCGGCTGCCCCGCCGGCCACGTTGATCGGGGTCGTCGCGCTGGACGTCCCGGAACACCTGGTCGAGATCGAGGCAACCGCCGTACTGAACTGACTACTTCACGCCATAGGCATCGACGATCGTCTGCTGCAGGCTGTTGCCCAAGGCATCAGTTCCGGTCACTCGCAGCGAGGGGGATCGGGTGGCGGTGACCTTCGCGGTGTACTGCCCGTCGCCGGTCCGCGTCAGCGGGACCTTCGTCCACGTGGTCCCGTCGGAGGAGATCTCCAGGCTCGCGGCGGTGATCGGGCTTCGGGCCGAGCGGGTCTGATGCCGCAGACCGAATGTCAGCGGCACCGCTTGCCCCGCCGGCACGCGGCCGAAGACATCCGCGGTCGGGAGATCGAGGTCGGCGGTGATCAGCGGCATGACCTCCGCGCTGCCGCCCTTCGAGGTCCACGTCCAGTTCGACCGGATCTCGGTCGAGTACTTCCGGGCGCTCTCGGCAGCACGCCGAGTGGTCAGCGACAGCTTGAACTTCGCCGGCTCGGTGGACAGGTCCGGCACCCAGACCGAGGTGTCGTTGGCAGTTGCGACCTCGACGCCGTTCCGTTCGAGGACGAGCGAGGCATCCTCACCGTTGAACAGCCCGGCTGTGTATTCCTGACGATGAACGAGCGGATTGATCCGCACGGCCAGCCGGCCTTCCTCGTCCCAGTCCACGGCGTCGCCGTTCCAGCCGAACCCTTCCTGCAGACCGCTGACCAGGATCGGCGCCATCCACCGGTACGACGTCTTTTCACCGGGCCGGAACGTGCGTGGCGACGACTCCTGGTGACCGGCCGTGCTCATCACTTCGCTGCTCCAGGCGATCGAGTTCGCCTGCACGTACGACGTTCGCGTTGCCGGCGTCGAGAGCTGCGTGAGCAGGTAGTTC
This sequence comes from Kribbella antibiotica, assembly GCF_004349055.1. Taxonomy (GTDB): domain Bacteria; phylum Actinomycetota; class Actinomycetes; order Propionibacteriales; family Kribbellaceae; genus Kribbella; species Kribbella antibiotica. The sequence goes on along the minus strand of NZ_SMKX01000189.1, from coordinate 6,442 downwards.
GCTCCGAGCAGCGCCCCACCCGGCGCACGGCCGAGCCGCTGTTCCTGATAGCGGCCGCCCTCGGTGGAGTGGACGCCGAAGGTCTCCTGGACTGTGGCGAGCTGCTTCGGAGTCACAGTGACTGCAGTCTTCGCCGGGATCCGCCGTGGCGTCGCCTCCATCAGGTCATACAGGTACGGCGGCGCGGCGACTCCGGTGAGTTCCACCGGCCGCTTCTGATCCAGGACACTCTTCGCCGTGGCCCGGCTGCCCCGCATCACCGGCAGGTTTCCCGGCGTCTCGTCAGAAGCCCACCACAGGGACATCGCCTCCAGGCTGGGGAGATCCGGGTTGTACAGCATCGCGGCCGCAGCACCGGCGTCCGCTACGACCTTGACGATCTCGTGCAACTGCCGCTCGGTGCCCTCCGGTACGGCGATCACCGCCAGCTTCCCGCGGACATCGATCGGTTCGCCGGATGCCGCCGTACCTGCGTCGGCAGGTGTCAGCACCTTCGTGCCCGTGAATCGGGGCGCCCAGAAGACATCGCGCACCTCAAGTTGCGAGCCACCGACAACCTTGGCCCGGTACGGCGGGACTTCCAGCCGCGCGGTCATGGCGAACTCCGAGCTGCCGACCGACACGGCCCCACCCGGTACCGCCGACAATCCGAGCGGGGCGCTACTCGTGAGGGTGAGTTCGAATCCGCCGGCCATCAGGCCCGCGTTGTTCCGGAGGCTGTAGGAGACGGCACGTCCGCGGGGAGTCAGTTCTGGCTTGCCCTGAACGGATTGTTGGACAGGCTGCGCCTTGCGAGCGTCGAGAGTGACCGTGAGCGGTGCCTTGAGGTCCAGCTCGTCTGACGACAACAGCGTCAGCTCTGCGTTGCGGGCGTCGGTCGCGGCCTGTTCGAAGACGCTGGTCACGACGTATCGACCGGGTGGGAGCCGCAGCGTTGCGGTGCCGTTGCGCACGAAGAGATCGGACGGCGGGATCGGCACCGGCGAGCCGTCCACCCGGGCGAGGTTGAACTCGGCGGTGGCGGGCTTCCCGTCGCCGCCGATGCCCTTGATGGTCAGCGGATACACCTCCGCCTCGGCGTACCAGCCGAAGGTGGTGACGATCGGATCAGCGTCGGCCGCAGTCGCAGTGATCCGGCCGGAGAACGCGCCGGTGCCGGCAGCGGCCCGGTCTGCGGTGACGGTGACCGAGGCCTCGCCCTCGGCTGGGACGGTCAGCGAGGTCGCGCTCAGCCGAGGAGTTGCGGCGGCCGGAGTCATCGTGGCGGCCAGCTGCAACGTCACCGGGGATTTGGTCGGGTTGCGATAGGTCAGCTCGCGAGTGACTGGGTCCTTCGTCGGATGCGGCCAAGTCAGTGTGCCCAACTCCAGCTCTGCGCTGTCCACGCTGACGTCGGCCGCGGTCGCCTGATCGGCGTCAACTCGGCCTGCGCCTTCTTCGGACACACCTGCTTGTTGCGGGTCTGCGGTAGAGATCAGTCGAGCCTTGAGCTGCCCTGCCTTCCAGGAAGGATTGGCCTGCGCGACCAGCGCCGCGACTCCGGCCACGTGCGGCGTGGCCATCGACGTACCGGTTGCTGAGGTGTAGTTGTCATCGACCGGATTGCCCATGTCGGTGCCCGAAGCGCGGGCGGCGACGATATCTGTGCCCGGTGCGGAGATTTCCGGTTTGAGGGCGCCGTCACCGCTGCGTGGGCCGCGGCAGGAGCTGGGGGCGAGCGAGCCGTCGCGGACCAGGTTGCCGACCGCCAGCGCCTCGTCTGCTGCCGCCGGAGACGAGACCTGCGCGGGCTGCGAGGTGCGACAGTTGCCAGCAGCAACGACAAACAGAACCCCACTCGAACGGCTGAGGTTGTTCAAGGCCGTCGACAGCTCGTCGGTGCCGTCGGTCGGACGGCCGCCGAGGCTCAGATTCACGACCTTGGCGCCTTGCTGCACAGCCCATTCCATCCCCGCGATGATCGAGGAGTCCAGCCCGAACCCGTCGTCGCCGAGTACCTTGCCGTTGAGCAGCGTGGCGTCGCGCGCGACCCCGGTGTACTTGCCGGTGGACGCCGTACCGTTGCCGGCGGCGATCCCGGCCACGTGGGTGCCATGGCCGAAGTGGTCCGCGCTGTCGGCCGATTCGGAGAAGTTCTGCTCGGCCGTGATCCGGCCCTTCAGGTCGGGATGGTTGCCGTCGATCCCGGTGTCGAGGATCGCGACCTTCACGCCCTTTCCGGTGAAGCCCCGCTGCCAAGCAGCCGGTACGCCGATCTGCGGCACGCTCCAGTCCGTGCTGGCCTGGACTCGGCGGTCGAGTGTGACCCGGCGGATCGTCGAAGCGACCCGCGCATTCCCAGGGGTCAGCGAGCGCCAGAAGTCGCGAGCCTTCGACTTGTCCACGGTCGCGGCCCGCCCCCGAATACTGGTCAGGGCGCGGCTGGATGTCGTACCGGCTGGAGTCTTTGCTGCGGCGCCGGTGTATTCGACGATCACCGGCAAGGTCTTCGACTGGGCGTCGTCGCGGCGCTCGGCGAGCAGCGTGGTGATGTCGAACAGCGAGATGTCCAGCCGGCCGGACCGGACATCAGCAGCGGCGCTCGATGGTACGGCGATGGTGTGCCCGGCCGAGTAGTTGACGACCAAACTGGACGACGACCCGGGCTGCGCGGTGACGTGGTCCGGCTGCCCCGGGCGGCTGGTGACGTCGAGGCGGTCGCCGGTGATCAGAGTGATGGTGGTCGCCCGGCTCTCGGCCTTGGCGGGTTTGGGTGGGGCGGCGGTGGCGGACGGAGCGGCCGCGACAGTCAGGGCGACTGCCGCGGCCACCAGGGCAGAGATCGATCGGTGGCTCATGCCGTGTACTACGGGGTGTGGTCACTACCCGGTTGCATGGTCTATTTCAGGCCGTACGCCGCCGTGATCGTCTGGTGCAGGCTGTTTCCGTCGGCATCTTTTGCGGTGAGTCGGAGCGCGGGCGATTTGCCGCTCGCCGACGCCGGGTGGGTGACGGTCGCGCTGTACTTGGCGCCCGACCCCGTGAGCGACAGCTTCGTCCAGCGCTTGCCGTCGTAGGAGATCTCCAGTTTCGGCTTGGTGAACCTGGCCGTACTGCCGGACCCGAACTGGTGCCGCAGGCCGAGGTCGATCGTGACAGGTAGACCAATTTTGACCTGGTTGTTCCAGTCGGCCTGCGGTATGTCGAGATCGGCGAGTACCAGGGGCATCTGCTCCTCCTCGCCGCCCTTCGAGCGGAATTTCCAGTGTGACTCGACCGTGGTGGAGTAGCGGAACAGTGTCGGGTCGGGGCTGTTCGTCAGGCCGAGCGTGTACTCGGCGGCGTCCGGTGGGACCTCGACGAAGCCGCCGGGGGCGGAGTTGTCGGAGAAGATCTCCACTCCGTTGCGGTGGGCAACGATCGAGGTGTCGCCGGTGGTGGAGAACCAGGGCGAGTACTGGCTCGGACCGTGGCTGACCGTGCTGATCGTCATCTCCAGCCCGCCGGAGTGGCGACCGACCCGGGAGATCGGGCCGACGTCGGCGTCGGGGAGGCCGCTGTTGATGACCGGGGTCAGCCAGCGTTCGACTGTCTTGGTACCGGGCCGGTACACGCGGGGCACCCCGATCACGTTCGGGTCCCCGGCCTCACCATCGACGATGATCTGGCCGATCCACTTGACCTCGTTGGCCAGCACGTACGACGTCCGCTTGCCAGGGGTCGCGAAGTACGGCGGGATGAAGCCGTTCAGATCTGCTCCCGCCGGAGTGAGGCCGCTGCGGGTCTCGCCGGTCGGTAGACCGGTCTGGCTGCCGAACGTCTCGTCGACCGTTGCGAGCTGATCGCGCTTGACCGTGAGCTCGGTGTCAGCGGGCAGCCTGTTCGCCCAAGGGACCACCAAGTCGTAGACGTACGGCGTCGCGGCCGTGCCGGTGACCCGGACCGTGGTCGGGTGCCCGAGCAGCTGCTGGGCGTTCGTCCGGGAGATCCGCATCGCGGGGATTTTCGCATCGCCGGTCTCGCCGTAGGCCCAGAAGGAGAACATTGCGCCGTCGCCGGCCTTGCTCGGGTCATAGAGCATGACCGCAGCGGCCCCGGCAGCTTCGGCGCGTGCGGTGAGATCGCCGTTCGTCTCGGTCTGGTCGGAGCGGATCAGAGCGAGTTTGCCCTTGGCGCCGGCCAGCTCGGTCGGCGTACCGGCTCCGCCGTCGAAGACCTTCAGCTCCTTCTTGCCGGTGAACCGTGGCCCGAAGTAGAAGTCGAGTGCGGTGAAGGCTGCACCGCCGACGATCTGCGCCTGGTACGGCGGCAGTTCGAGCCGCTTGCCGACAGCGATCTCGGTGCTACCGGTCGGCTTCGCCGCGGTCCTGGTCGCCGCGAGGATCCGGCGGGCGCCGGTCTGGCTGGCTCCGTCGGTACGACGCCAGTTCGGGACGTCGCGGAGATGCGTCAGGCTGACTTCGCGGGGTGCGGCGTTGGCGGGCTGCCCCTGCGCACCCACGTCGAGGGTCTGGGTCTTGCGCCCGTCGAGGGTGATCGCAGTGGCCTTGCTGATCGCGAACTCGTCGCTCAGCACCAGGTCGAACCGGCCGGGTGCGTCGTCGGTCGCCGAACTGATCAGAATCGTCGAGACGTCGTACTTGCCAGGTGCGAGCCGGACCTTCGCGGTGCCGTTGACGAGCGGGACGCTGTGCGAGTCGCCGAGCTCCGGCTGCGGGCCGTCGAGACGGTTCACGGCCAGGTCGCCGTTGGCCGGTGTGCCGTCGTGGGAGATCCCGGTGACGGTCAGGTCGTAGACCTCCGGTTCGGCGTACCAACCGATGGCCGTGACGAGCGGGTCGGCACCGTCCGCAGTGGCAGTGATCCGGCCCGTGAACTTACCGGCGGCCTTGGCGCGATCGGTGGTGACGGTGACCTTCGCTGAGCCATTTGCCGGTACGACGATCTGGTCCGCGCTCAGCTTCGTTGCGGCGAGATCGACCGCCAGCTTCAGGGTGACTGGGGTGCCAGTCGGGTTGCGGTAGGTCAGGTCGCGGGTGATGACATCGGTCTGCGGGTACGGCCAGGTGAGTTTGCCCAGCTCCAGTTCGCCGGTGTCGACCGTGACATCGGCGGCCGTGGCCTGGTCGGCGTCGACTCGACCGGCGCCTTGCAGGTCGAGACCGCTGCCGGGCTGCGGATCCGCGGTCGAGATCAACCGCGCCTTGAGCGCATCTGCCTTCCAGTCCGGATGGGCCTGAGCGAGCAGGGCCGCCGTACCGGCGACGTGCGGGCTGGCCATCGACGTACCGGAGAGGGTGGTGTAGTTGTCATCGACCGGTTCGCCGCGGCTGGTTCCGGCGGCGCGGGCGGCGACGATGTCGGTGCCCGGTGCGGAGAGCTCGGGCTTCAGTGCGCCATCGCCCTTCCGCGGACCTTGGCAGGAAGTGTTGCTGGGCAGGCCGTCGCGCTGAAGGTTGCCGATAGCAAGTGCTTCGTCAGCGGCGGCCGGCGAACTGACGGAGCCTGGTGACGGCGGATAGCAGTTGCCGGCGGCAATGACGAAGAGCGCGCCGGTCGCCTTGCTGATCCGGTTGACGGCCTCGGAGAGCTCGTCGGTGCCGTCGCTCGGACCGCCGCCGAGGCTGAGGTTGACGACCGAGGCGCCCTGGGCGGTGGCCCACTCCATCCCGGCGATGATGCCGGAGTCGTAGCCGTTGCCGTCGTTGTCGAGGACCTTGCCGTTGAGCAGGGTGGCGTCCGGTGCAACGCCCTTGTACTTGCCGTTCGACGCAGCGCCGTTGCCGGCCGCGATGCTCGCAACGTGCGTGCCGTGGCCGTGGTGGTCGATGGCGTCTTCGGAGCCGCTGAAGTCCTCGGCCGCCGCGATGCGGCCGGCGACATCGGGATGCGTCGGGTCGATTCCCGTGTCCAGTACGGCGATCTTGACGCCCTTGCCGGTGAATCCGCGCTGCCAGGCGGCCGGGCCGCCGATCTGCGCGACGCTTTGGTCGAGACTCGCTTTGACCCGCCGGTCCAGGGTGATCCGGGTGACGGTCGAGGCGACCCGAGCGGCCTTGCCCGGTGCGAGCGACCGCCAGAACGTCTGAGCTTGGGAGACGCGGGTCGCGCGGGCGCCGAGACTGGCGAGTACGCGGCCTCCCGTCGTACCGGGGACTGCCGAGCGGGCCTTCGCGGCGCCGGCGTACTTGATGATCACCGGGGTGTTGTTGGTGGCGCCCTCGGTGATCAGGGTGGTGACGTCGAACAGGGTCCGGTCGAGGCGGCCGGCGGTGACATCGGCCGCGGCGGCGTTCGGGATGACGTAGGTGTGCCCGTTCATGGTGCTCGTGAGGGCTGCTTCCGACGCACCGCCCGGGCCGGGGATGAAGGCGGTGCGGACCTGATTGCCGGGGAGCGTGGTGACCCGGACCTGGTCGCCCGTGATCAGGGTGACCGTGGACTGGGTGGGGCGGGGTTGCGG
>NZ_SMKX01000188.1 GCF_004349055.1 Kribbella antibiotica | reverse complement strand
GCCCCTCACAGCACAGGCCCGCCCCGTTCCGGCGAAATACCCGCAGGTCGCAGCCAAGCCGTACCTCGGCTGGAGCTCCTGGAGCCTGCAGTCGACCAACTACCCGGGCGTGAACCCGGACGGTCCCGGTAGCTTCATCAGCGAGAAGAACATCCTGACCCAGGCCAATGCGATGGCCACCAAGCTCAAGCAGTTCGGCTACGAGTACATCAACATCGACGCCGGCTGGCAGGACGGCGGCGATGAGTTCGGCCGACCGGTCGCCAGTGCGAAGCGGTTCCCGCGCGGCATGAAGGCGGTCGGCGACGACATCCACAAGCTCGGGCTGAAGTTCGGCATCTACACCGTGGTCGGCCTCGGTATCGACGTCTACCGCGAGGGCAACACCCCGATCCACAACGCGCCCGGCTGCTTCACCCGCGACATCGTGTACCCCGACCTGCGCAAGACGAACGGCTGGGACGCGGCGTACAAGATCAACTACGAGAGCCCGTGTGCACAGAAGTACGCGGACTCGATCACGAAGCTTTTCGCAAGCTGGGGCGTCGATTTCATCAAGATGGACGGCGTCGGTCCCGGCTCCTGGAAGGGCGCCCCGGACGACCCCAACCACAACAACACCGAGGACGTCGAGGCGTGGTGGCGCTCGGTGCAGAACGCCGGCCGCCCGATGCAGTACACGTTGTCGTGGTCGCTCAGCCACCGGTACGCCGAAACCTGGAAGCAGAACTCGAACGGCTGGCGCATCGACACCGACGTGGAGTGCTACTGCGACACGATCGTCCGCTGGGACGGTTCGGTGAAGCAGCGCTGGTGGGACCTGCCGCAGTGGATCGACGACGCGGGCCCCGGGCACTGGAACAACCTGGACGCGATCAACGTCGGCGTCGGCGAGATGGACGGCCTGAACGAGGCCGAGCGGCAGAGCTACATGTCGTTCTGGGCAATCAACGCGGCGCCGCTGTTCGTCGGTGACGACATGACCAAGCTCGATGCCTACGGTCTCAAGCTGCTGACCAACCGCGAGGTCATCGCGATCAACCAGTCCGGCAACCCGGCCCGTCCGCTGAACCAGGACCAGCTGCAGCAGACCTGGTACGCCAAGAACGCCGACGGCAGCGTCACGGTCGGCCTGTTCAACTTGGCCGAGACACCGGCCACCGTCACCGGCGACTTCGGTCAGCTCGGTATCAACGGCAAGGCGACCGTCCGCGACATCTGGGCCGACAAGAACACCCGCAACGTCGAAGGCTCAGTCAGCGCCGCTCTCCCAGCCCACGGCTCGAAGCTCTACAAGATCACCCCGAACAATCGCCCGCCGGTCAGCATCCCGGCCGACCTGACCGCGACCGATGTCAGCCGTACGACGACCTCGCTCACCTGGCGGCCGAGTACGGGAGCGTCGTCGTACAAGGTATTTGCCAACGGCAAGCAGGTGGCGACGAGCTCGGCCACGAGTGTTGTGGTCAACGGGCTGCAGCCGCAGACGCCGTACACATTCACTGTGAAGGGCGTGAACGGCGGCCGTACGTCGGATGCCAGCGCACCGATCACCATGTTGACCGCGAAGAACGGCGGACCGGTTCGCTACGAGGCGGAAGCCGCGAACAGCGCGTTGACCGGCAACGCCAGCGCCAACGGCTGCACCTTGTGCTCGGGCGGGAAGAAGGTCGGCAACATCGGGTACGACGCCTCGGTCACGCTGAACGGAATCACCGTGCCGACGACGGGCACGTACCTGGTGAAGATCGCCTACACCGACGGCGACACCAGCCGGCAGAGCATGCTCACGATCAACGACGGTGACAGCTACTGGGTGAACTACCACGGCCTCGGCGACAACGACTGGGGAACGCCGCAGGTGGTGTACCTGCCGGTGAAGCTCACCGCCGGCTCGAACTCGATCAAGGTCAGCAACCCGTCCGGCTACATCGCCGACATCGACTGGATCACCGTCTAGCTCTTTACTAGGGGGATGACTGACTATCCCCTGTCCTTCGTCCCGGCCGGCGGTACGGCACCAGTCCCCCGCCGGATCCGGGCGATCCGCAACGGCGAAGTCGTCCTCGACACCCAGAACGCGGTCTACCGCTGGGAGAAGCCGCAATACCCGCAGTACTACATCCCGGTCGCGGACGTCGCCGACGCCGTACGGGCTGAAGCCATCAGCCAGTACGACGACCTGCTGCGCTTCGACTGGGATGCGTTCGACGCGTGGTTCGAGGAGGACGAAGAGGTCTTCGTCCATCCTCGGAACCCGTACTCGCGGTGTGACGCGATCCGGTCCGATCGGCACGTGCAGGCCTCCCGGGACGGCGTGGTTCTCGCCGAATCTTCGTCGACCGTGATCGTCTTCGAGACCGGATTGCCGCCGCGGTACTACTTCCCGCGCAGCGCGGTGAGCTTCGAGCACCTCACTCCGAGCGGGACCCGGACCGCCTGCCCCTACAAGGGCCGCACGACCGGCTACTGGTCGATCGACGACCGCGACCTGGCCTGGTCGTACGACTTCCCGACCGCACCGCTGCTGCCGATCACCGGGCTCGTTGCCTTCCTCAACGAACACGTCGACCTGACGATCGACGGCGTACCGGCTGAGCGGCCGGTCACCTCGTTCTCGGCCTGACTCAGATGCTCGACGCGGAGCCGCCGTCCATCGTGATGACGGCTCCGGTGACATAGCTGGCTTTGGCCGACGCGAGGAAGATCGCGACGTTGGCGACCTCGGCCGGGTCGGCCGGGCGTCCCAGCGGGATGTCGGCCACCATCTCGGTCAGCAGCTCGTCCCGCGGCCGGCCGCTGGCGCGGGTCGCGGCGTCCAGCCTGTCGTCGACGCGGCCGGTCAGGGTCAGCCCCGGGTTGATCACATTCACCCGGACACCCTGGGCGGCGTAGGCCTTGGCATAGCCGACCGACGCGAGCATCAGCGCCGCGTTCGCCGCCCCGCCGCCGATGTGCAGCGGGTTCGCGCTCTTGCCGCCCGAACCGACGACGTTCACGACCGATCCACTGCCGCGCTCGGCCATCCCACGGATGACGGCCTCGGTTGCATGCATGTAGGTGAAGTACTTCGCCTCCATCGCATCGTGCAACGTCTTACTGCTCAGCTCGCTCACCGGAATCTGCCGGGCCGCCCCCGCGCAGTTGATCAGGATGTCCGGTACGCCGATCTTCGCGAACACCTCGGCGGTTGCGTCGGCGTCGGTCAGGTCGGCGAGCTCCGGGATGAACTCGAGCCCCTTCGCCGCGAGCTCGTCGCGAGCTGCGCCGAGATTGACCGGGTTACGCGAGATGCCGAAGACCGTGGCGCCTTCCCAGGCCAGGGCCTCGGCACACGCCAAGCCGATCCCTTTGCTCGCTCCAGTGACGACGGCCACTTTTCCGGACAGTTGCAGATCCACTGTTTTCCCTCTCTCGGTGCTGTTAGCAACGAATTAGCATTTTCGCTTGGGTGGCCTTGTCCGGCCCAGTACAGTGAGTGACTAGATCGACACTCTTTGTTTCGACGCCAGATGCCGTGAGCACCAGACGCCGGAGGGACCCGTGCCGACCATGTCCACTTCTCATTCACCACCGACCTCAAGAATCACTTCCCTGAGGTCCATCCTTCACCATGACCTACCGGCCTCGCTGGTGGTCTTCCTGATCGCAATACCGCTCTCCCTGGGGATCGCCGCAGCATCGGGCGCTCCCCTGATCGCGGGCCTCGTGGCCGCGGTCGTCGGCGGTGTGGTCGCCGGTGCACTCGGCGGCTCACCACTCCAGGTCAGCGGCCCCGCCGCGGGCCTGACCGTTGTTGTCGCGGGCCTCGTCGGCCAGTTCGGGTGGGCCGCCACGGCCGGCATCACCTGCGCTGCCGGTCTGGTCCAAATCCTGTTGGGAGTCACCCGGATCGGGCGGCTCGCACTGTCTCTGTCCCCCGCTGTCGTGCACGGCATGCTCGCGGGAATCGGCGTCACCATCGCCGTGCAGCAACTTCATGTAGTGCTCGGTGGTCAGGCGCAGAGTTCGCTGATCGCCAACCTCGTGGCCTTGCCCGGTCGCCTGGTCGCGCACCATCCGCACTCGGTGCTGGTCGGCGTGCTGACCGTCGCGCTCATGCTGGTCTGGCCTCGGATTCCCAAAGTCAAAGTCGTTCCGGCGCCGCTGGTCGCAGTGGTCGTCGTGACGGCGCTCGCCGCGGTCTGGATGCCCGAGGTCACTCGGGTGAACTTGCCCGACAGACCGCTGCAGGAGTTGATCCTCCCGGCCTTCCCGCACGGCACACCCTGGGCGATTGCCGCAGCGGTGCTGACCGTTGCGCTGGTCGCGAGCGTCGAGTCGTTGCTCTCGGCCGTTGCCGTTGACAAGCTTCACAACGGCAAACGCAGCAATCTCGATCGGGAACTGATCGGGCAAGGTGCCGCCAATGCGATCTCCGGCGCTCTCGGTGGGATGCCGGTGACAGGCGTGATCGTGCGCAGTTCGACCAACGTCGCCGCCGGCGCGAAGTCGCGGGCCTCGGCGATCCTGCACGGAATCTGGATCGCGGCGTTCGTTCTCGCGGCCGGCGCGATGCTCGAGCTGATCCCGATGGCGGCGCTGGCCGGTGTCCTGCTGGTCACCGGCTTGCGGCTCGTCCAGCTCGCCCACATCCGCACGTTGCGCCGTCACGACGAACTTCTCGTGTACGTCGTCACCGCCGCAGGCGTCGCCGTACTGGGACTGGCCGAAGGGGTGCTGATCGGCCTGGCGCTGGCGCTTGTCCGGGTGCTGTACCGGTTGTCGAGGGCAACTGTCACGGCCACCGAGGAGAACGGGGAATGGACCGTGCTGATCCGCGGCACCCTCGTCTTCCTGGGCGTCTCTTCCTTGATCCGGACGCTGCGGTCGATCCCGACCGGTGCCCGGGTCCGCGTTGATCTATCGGTCGACCATCTCGACCACGCGGCGTACGAGGCCATCGACGACTGGCGGCGCGGCCACATCGACCGCGGCGGTTCGGTCGAGTTGAACCGGATGGCCTTCCGGGCTGCCCTGCGCTCCACCCCCGCGCGACGGCTGCTGCCCTGGAAACCCCAGGTGATCGCAGCGCCCGACCAGCGCGCTTCGATGCTCGACGGCATCCGCGCGTTCGAGGAATCGGCCGATCAGATCCGGCCGATGCTCGCCAAACTCGCGGCCGACGGGCAGCGTCCGACGCAGCTGTTCATCACCTGCGCCGACTCGCGGATCGTGCCGAACATGATCACCACCACCGGTCCCGGCGACCAGTTCTGCGTGCGGAACGTCGGCAATCTCGTGCCACCGGACGGTTCCGGCAGCAACTCTGTCGACGCCGCCATCGAGTATGCGGTCGAGGTGCTCGGGGTCCGGTCGATCGTGGTCTGCGGTCACTCGCACTGTGGTGCGGCCGCGGCCTCGCTGGAGGCAAACGCGCCGGCCGGCAGCGGCCTGCAGAACTGGCTCCGCCACCTCGAACCATCGGTACGGCGTGCTGTCGGGATGCCCGACATCGTCGACCCGGCGACCGGGGTGAAGCTGTCACCGGCCGACAAACTGTCGGTCGCGAATGTCGCCGTACAGTTGTCGAACCTGCGCAGCTTTGCCTGTGTCCGCAAGGCCGAGGCCGAAGGACGCCTCGAGCTGATCGGGCTGTGGTTCGACATCGGCGCCGCCGCGGCCCGGCTGGTTCTCGAGCGTGAGCCTTACCTGGTGCGCGCCGACGAAGAGCTCGCCACCGCGAGCCGACACTCGGCCAGCTGACTCTGGGGCCCGGTGCCACCCCTCGGGTGGCGCCGGGCCCCAGCAATCAGCTCACCTGAGCGGAGGGTGCTGCGAAGGTGTTGCAAGCACTCGGGTTCGCGGTGCGGAAGCCCGCATTCGCCCAGCGCGCATGGTTCTTCGCGTTGCCATGGTCGTACCTCGGGTCACCGGTCGACTCGACAACCTCGGCGAAGAGCTCCGCCCAGCCCGGCCGGAAGTCACGGTTCGCGCCGAAGTACACACCGGCGAAACAGGAGGCCTGCAGCTCGAACCGGCGGCTCTCCTCCAGCGCCAGGTCGACCCCGTTGAGCTTCAGCGCACGCTCGCCGAACGCCTTTGAGATCCCGGTGATCGCCTGGATGTGGTGCCCGTACTCGTGCGCGATCAGGAACGCCGCCCAGCCGAAAGCCCACTCCGGATCCTCCCGGTACCGATCCAAGTCGGATTGTGCGTCGAGGTAGATCGTGTCACCGCAGTAGTAGCCATAGCTGTCGCTGACATCGCAGGGCGAGTCCGGCGACTGCCCGATCACAACAATCAGCTTCGGCGGCGTGAAGGCGAAGCCTGCCGAGCGAATCGTCGGCTCCCAGGCTTTGTTCAAGCAGGTCACGGAGGCCGCGTAGTAGGCGCGGACAGTGGCGAGCGAACTCGGCTCGATCTTCGGTTCCGGACACCGTGCGGTCATCCGGCCAGCGCCGTAAATCTTGTGCTTGGTCAGGGACGCCGGTTGCGGCGGAGCGGTGACTGGCTGCGGTGGCGTGGACGACGGAACAGTCGTCGGCACCGACTCGCGGGCTTTGGCCGCCTCCGAGGCAGCGGCCGCCGCCGGATCCTCGACCACGGCCGTCTTAGTGCATCCCGCCAGCAAAAGGGCTGCGCAGATCGCAGCAGCCACACCCCGTGTTTTCACGCAACAGACTCTAGTGGCCCGTGTTCGAAGTTCCGTGACAGTAGGCGGTGTTCAGGTGCGTGCATCGTGGTGCCGGAGAAGCAGCCTCGATGCTCTTTATCGTGGCTGTTTCTCCGGTGCCGCGAGGTGCGTGCCTGGGCGCCGCATACGTTGCGGAACTTCGAACACGGGCCACTAGGGGCAATCAGATCGTCGTACGGCGGGATGCCACCAAGCTGCCAGTTTCGTACCCCTCGGCGCGGAGGCGTTGGCCGCGGGCGGCATCAAGGATCGTGATGGTCAGGGATGGGCCGGTGAGGTCTTCGGAGCTGATCGGGCGGTCGTCGAGGTAGAGGTCGACGCGGTCGATGCCGACCACCTTCAGGGTGACGCTGAGCGTCGTACCGGTGAAGGTGGTGGCGACCTGGAGCTGGCGCTTCGGGGCGGCGGCCAAGAGGGCGCCGGCGCGTGCGAGTAGGTCGACGTTGCCGTCGAGTAGGTCGGCTCGGGTCATCGTGTGCAGTTCGGACGGCTGGATGCCGAGGTCCTCGACCGGCGTGCCGGCCAGCTCACCGATGCGGAGCGTACGGCGGATCGCGACGCGCAGGTTGGCGCCGTTCGGCAAGGACTCGTACGGCGAAGTGGGGTCGGCCGGCGGTGGTTCGTTGAGAAGGGCCGCGAGCAGGGCGTGCGTCCAGACGTTCGCGCCGCCCGCGCCGGTGTTCTCGTCGACGCCGAGGATCGTGCCGATGGCGTGGTCGGCGAACCCGGCGGTGAAGATGTCGGTCGCCGAGTAGACGCGGGCATCGGTGATCAGCACGACCGGGCCGTGATAGGTCTGCCCGATATCGTTCGCGCCTTCTTCCGGCGTGATCGACTTCGCGGCCGAGTACTCCGCGCCGGTCTCGGTGGCCAACTCCAGCGACTCGAACCACGGTCCGAGGTCGATACCGGCCGGGTTGTCCCGATGCCGCCGGCAGATACGCAGATTGAGCGGCGTACTGAGGAACTGCACCGGCTCGGGCTCGATGCGCTGTGGGGTCAGCGTCTGCAAGGTGAACTCGGCCGCGTGGATGTGCCCACCGCCGTTGTCCCGAACGTCGACGATCAAGCCGGCCTGCGGCAACGTCGCGGCCAGCCGAACGAACTCGTCCCGGAACGCGACCGGATCCTGCACGCTGAACGTGAAGATCCGTAGATGGCCGAACGTGCCCGACGGCGTACCGACTGTCCGGGCCCGGAAGACGCCGGGCATCGTCGTCGGTACGTCGGCGCCACCGACCGCGGTCGGCATCGACAGCTCGGCTGAGCTGCGGCCGCGTTCGAGCGCGACAACTTCGCGGACGTAGAGCGCCTTCTTCGCGCGGGCCTTCTCATCGGAGTCCAAGTCGACGCCCATCAAGGCGGAGGTCGCGTTGATCGCATCGAGGTCGGTCATCGGCGGCAGGTTGGTGGTGACCTGCCACTGCTCGCGGAGCTCCTGCTTCGAGCCGTCCAGACCGAGGTAGCTGAGCACGACCCAGTCCTCATCCGGCGGCGCCTGGATCACCAGCGGTCGCAGGGTGAGCGATTCCAGGCCTCTCGCCAGGTTGGCGGGCTCGTTGCTCCCGGCAAACTGTGCGCCGTTCAGGGCAACAGCGCGGGCGATCGCCGTACCGTTCCAATGCGTCACCTGGGCGCCGGGGCCGAACTGCTCCGCGCCATAGCCCTCGATGGTGCGGGTGATCAGGTAGCCCTCAGCGCACTTCTCGATCATGAAGGGCAGGAACGCGATCTTCCCGGCGAACGGCGCAGGCAGCAAGTAGTTGGTGTGCAAATCGCGGACCGAGTGGAAGATGCTCGACAGCTGCCGATGGAAGAGCCACTCCGCCTCCATCGTCTCCGTGGTCTGGCGATCCATCCGGCCGCGCAGAACACGCAGCCGCTGCAGCGGATTGACCGCATGCATGGCGACCTTCAGCGGCAGGTGCACGTAGTTCTGGCCGAGCAGCAGCAAGGCCTGGTCGACCACGATCTTGCGTTGCTCCAGCGTCAACGTCCCCGCTGCGGCCAGGAATTCGGATAATGCGGCGGCCATCTTCCCCCCTGGGTCGATCCCCCCAAGGTCCGCCTCCGCCGGAACGCTGTCAACGACTCGCCCTGTTCGGAGTGCGACAGTGGTCTACGTCAAGGATTATCTATCCATGCGGATCAGTCGAATGTTAGTAACCGCCGCCCTGCTGATTGGTGTGCTCCCGACACCTGCCGCTGAGGCCGCCGCCACCTTCCCACGCATCGACGCGAGCGGGTTCCAGCTCGTCTCCGGCGACACTTTCGCGACGTACGGCGGGCGGGTGGCGCAGCTGGAGACCAAGCCGGCGCTTGCCCCGGTCGGTGTCACCCAAGTGCTCGCTGCGTCCAACCGGACTGGGCGCGCACTGTGCCATGGGACCTACCTGACTGCCGCGCTGAACCCGCAGGGGTTCTGCTGGCAGGACGGTGAGGACGACGACGAGAACGTCTGGATCCCGCAGGGCCTGTCCGGCTCTGGCGACGCTGTCCCCGGTGGTGGAGCCAGGCGGGTCGTGGTCGCCAGCTGGCACAACAGTGGGGACACTGCGATCCGCGTGTCCTTCCTGGATGTGGCGACGAACAAGTACCGGCATGTGCTGCTGGTGGAGCCCACTGCGGATGGGAACTTCCAGGCGGTCGCCGGACACGGCCATGGGC
Source organism: Kribbella antibiotica (assembly GCF_004349055.1). GTDB lineage: Bacteria > Actinomycetota > Actinomycetes > Propionibacteriales > Kribbellaceae > Kribbella > Kribbella antibiotica. Next base: position 6,407 of record NZ_SMKX01000188.1, on the reverse strand, counting down.
TGTTCTGGTCCGGCAACATGCTGGTGGTCGCGACAGGAGGCGCCGTACTGCGGGTGTTCGATCTGCGTCACATCTGGCGGACTGATACCAGCACTGGCGAGGTGGGACTCGGTGCTGACGGCAAGTACCACGCACTGTGGCACGCGTTCGCGCTGCCGCAGGTGGGGGCCTACTGGTACGCCGGAGGTGGGTGCGCGTCGACTACCGGCGTACGGCCGTGTTTTGCCAGCCTGGCGCTCGACCACGCCGGGACTGGCTCGTTTGTCGCAGCTGAACACACCACGCGAGGTGGTGGCCGCATCGTGCGCTGGCCGCTCAACAAGGCGACCGGTCTGCCTGCCGCTGGTGCCGACGGGGTGGTGCGCGCCGTGGAGGCGTTCAACTCGCCGGTGTGGGGCATGCAGGGAGCGGTGTCGTACAACAACAGCTTTGTGATCCCCGGGGTGTGCCCTGAGTACGCCGACAACATCGGGGACGGGGTCGACTACCCGAGCTGTCTGCACCGCGGTACCGGTGGCGCATCGACGACTGTGTGGACGAAAGCACCTAAGAACACCGAGAACTTGTCGTACTGGCCGGCGACGAACGAGCTGTGGCTGATGAACGAGCAACTGCGCGAACGGGTGACCGTGCACGTGGCATTTCCGTAGTACTGCAAGGATGGGCGGGTGAGTGAGTTCTGGGACAGCATCACGTCAGCACAGCCCGAGCCGTCGATCCGCGTAGTGATCGGGACGGCGGTGGTTGCGCTGCTGCTGATTGCTTGGCGACCGCTGTGGAAACTCACCCGCAACGTGGTGACGATCGCGCACGAGGGTGCGCACGGTCTGATCGCCGCGCTGGTCGGCCGGCAACTGGCGGGGATCCGACTGCACTCCGACACTTCCGGAGTGACCGTCTCACGCGGTAAACCGACCGGTGCCGGGATGATCGCCGTCCTGCTGGCCGGTTATCCAGGCCCGGCGCTCTTTGGGCTTGCCGCTGCGTTCACACTGAGCCGCGGGTACGCCGTTGCGTTGCTCTGGGGACTGCTGGTTGCGTTGGTGATCCTGCTGCTGCAGATCCGGAACCTGTACGGGCTCTGGTCGGTGCTCGTGTTCGGCGCTCTGGTCTTCGGCATCACCTGGTGGGGCACGCCCGCTGTGCAGTCGTCGTTCGCGCATCTGCTGACCTGGTTCCTGCTGCTGTCCGCACCGCGGGCGGTCATCGAGCTGCAGCACTCGCGGCGCGGTGGACAGGGGCGGAGTTCGGATGCGGACCAGCTTCGGCGACTGACCGGCGTACCGGCTGTGATGTGGGTGGGCGTCTTCGGGTTGATCTCGCTGGCTTGTCTCGCGCTCGGCGTGATCTGGTCCGGGGTTCTGCCCAGCTAGGTTTTTTTGTCGGCGGCCGGGTCTAGGGTTGTTGGCATGAAGGCGAACGAAGTACTTCTTGATGGTTTCAGCCGCGTGCAGGAGCAGGTGCACGCGGTCCTGACAGGGCTGGACGAGAAGGTCCTCACCGGGCGGCCGTCCGAGTCGGCGAATTCGATCGCCTGGCTCGTCTGGCATCTGACCCGGGTGCAGGACGACCACGTCTCGGAGGTCGCCGGGCACGAGCAGACACACACGGCCGACGGGTGGCACGAGCGTCTCGGGCTGCCGTTCGATGCGGCCGAGACCGGCTACGGGCACACGGCTTCGCAAGTTGGGCAGGTGCAAGTCTCTGCCGAGTTGCTGATCGGGTACTACGACGCTGTGCACGCGCGCACGGTGGAGTTCCTGAAGACGCTCGACGACCCAGACTTCGACCGGATCGTCGACACCCGCTGGGATCCGCCGGTCACCCTGGGCGCCCGCCTGGTCAGCGTGGCCGACGACGATGCCCAGCACATCGGCCAATCGGCGTACCTGAAGGGCTTGCTCAGCTGAGGCTGGTCTTCCAGAGCGCGCCGCCGGCGATCAGGTAGATCGTCAGGTCGTCGCCGGCCCGGACCGCAGCCGTCACCGGCCCCTGGATGTCACCTTTGGACTCGAGGGTTGTCCAGTGGCCTTCCCTGCCGTGGACGATCTTGACTTTGTTGTCCTGGGCAATGATCTGGATGACGTTACCGTCGGGTGTGCCATCGGTGAACGGTGGCGGCAGCACGTCCTTGTCACCGACCGGGATCTCCGGTACGCCGCTCAACTGCTGCGCCTTGGCGCCGTCGTACCGCCAGATGGCGAGTTTGTTGTCGACGAACCCGGAGATCACGCAGGTGTCCGCACAGGTCGCTGTGTTCGCCTGGCTACGGCTGCCGGGGTCAGGGAGTTCGACGCGGGTGAAGTTCTGCGCCAGCTTCTCCGACCGCCACACGGCAGCACCCTGCTGAACGACGTTGGGTTCGAGGCGGACCTGGGATCCGGTCAGCAGCAGACCGTCGCCGTACGCGGTTGCGTAGGTCGTCCCGACGAGCAGGTTCTTCGTGTTCTGTAGCGGCGTCTTCGCCGGGTCCTGCCGGAGCCACTTGTTGTTGGCCTGCGGCAGCCACACCGAAGCGTCGAGGCCGGTCACGATGCCTTCCCACGAACCGGTCAGCGCCTGACCTGCCGGAGTCAGCACGGCCGAGGTCATCTGGCCGGCGGACAGGCCGTTGAAGGTGTCGAACGTCTGCGGATGCTCCTGCAGACCGGTATCGACCGATCCGGTCCACACCGTCCAGCGCACGTTGCCGTGTGCTCCACCGCTGGCACCGCCGAGGCCAAGCACGCGCTTGCCGTCCCAGGCGAGCGAGTACCAGATCGCTTCGAAGGAGTACGGGCTCGCGGCCGAAGGCTTGATGCTGAGCGTCTTGCGCTCGGAACCGTTGATCAGCACAACGCCTGGAACGACCTTGGCGCCCTTGTGCTTGACGCCCACCAGAATCCGGCCGTCATGCTCGGCCAGGGCCACCGGCTCGGCGCCGACATCGACCTTCTCCCAGTAGACGGTCTGCGGCGCGGGCGGATCGTCGTTCTTACTGCTGCAAGCGGTCAGGGCGGAGGCGGCCACGACAACGGCCGCAATGACGCGTCGCATCAGCGATTCTGCGGCAGGGTCGTCGGACGCTTCTTCGCCCGCGGCGCCGACGGCGGCGGAATCATCGGCCCGATATCGCCGTCGGGCGCGGTGTCGAGATCGACGATCACCGGCGCGTGGTCGCTCGGCCCAGTCCCCTTGCGGGCCTGCCGGTCGATCCACGCCGCCTTCACCCGGCTCGCGACGTTCTCCGTTGCGAGCGTCAGGTCGATCCGCATCCCGAGGTTCTGGTGGAACATACCGGCCCGGTAGTCCCAGTAGCTGAACACCTGCTCGTCAGGCCACCGCTCCCGCACCACATCGCGCAGTCCTTTGGCCGCCATCAAGTCGGCCAGCGCCTGGCGCTCGGCCGGCGTCACATGGGTCGACCCTGCAAACGCCGCCGGATCGAAAACGTCCGCATCGGTCGGCGCAATATTCATGTCCCCGCAGACGATCTGGTCCGCCGGACCATCCGCGACCACCTGCGTCAGCGCCTTCAGCCAAGCCAGCTTGTACTGATAGTGATCCGAATCCGGCTCGCGCCCATTAGGCACGTACAGCCCATGGATCCGAATCCCTCCACAGGTCGCCGCCACCGCCCGCGCCTCCGGGTTCGGAAACCCGGGCGCCCCGGCAACCCCGGTCACGACATCCTCGATCCCCACCTTGCTCAGGATCGCAACGCCGTTCCACTGCACCTCGCCGTACAGGGCAGTCTCGTACCCCCGGCTCGCCAGTTCACCACCAAGCAGCGTCGTGAACGCGTCATCCGCCAACTTGGTCTCCTGCAGGCAAACAACATCCGGCTGCCGCTCATCCAGCCACCCCAACAACCGAGGCATCCGCTGCTTCACCGAATTCACGTTCCAAGTAGCGATTCGCACCGCCCCAAGGTACCCGCCAGCCACCCTTTGAGCACCGGGGTGCACGGGCTCACCGTCCACTTCAGCCTTGATCTACCTGCGACATCAACGAAGTTATCCACAGATCTGCAATCGGCCGGTCACAGGCGGTGACTTTCGCTGCATCCTCTTGTCAGGAGAGAGGGAGCGGATGGCTGAGCATCTGGACTGCGAACCGGCTGACGTGACCGCGCTGGTGGCGTACCTGCGCGAGATCGGGCGGCACGAACTACTCACACTCGAGGAGGTGAACGAACACTCGCACTGGATCGAGGCCGGCGTGCTGGCGGCCGACCGCCTGACCGCGGATCCACCACCACCCGACGCGGGCGATCTGCACGAGATCGTCCGGCTGGGGCGGCATGCCTGGCGGCGGATGATCGAGTGCAACCTGCGTCTCGTGGTCACGATCGCGCGCCGGTACTCCGGTAAGGGCATTTCGCTTCTGGACCTCATCCAGGAGGGCAATATCGGCCTGATCCGGGCGATCGAGCGGTTCGACTACCGCCTCGGGCACCGGTTCTCGACGTACGCGATCTGGTGGATCCGCCAGGCCCTCGGCCGCGCCATCTCCGACCGATCCCGCCTGGTCCGGATGCCCGCTCAGGCCTACGCGGACGCGTGCCGAGTCGCGGCCACTCGCCATGAGCTCACGCAGCGGCTCGGCCGCGAGCCCACAGCCACCGAGCTCGGCGACGCCACCGCCCTCACGCCCGCCCGCATCGAGCGCGCCAAGGCCTGGCAGGTCCACCCTGAAACCCTCGACCTCGCCGACACCGACCCCCTCGTCGACGACGAACCGCTCCTCCTGCAAGCCGCCCTCCGCCGCGACATCGCCTACCAACTCCAGTTCCTCGACGAGCTCCACGAGCAAGTCATCCGCCACCGCTACGGCCTCCACGGCCTGTCGCCCGCCACCATCGAGGAGACCGCCCATTACCTGGACCTCACCCCAGACCAGATCCGCACCCTCGAACGCGAAGCCCTCCGTCACCTCCGCCGCCGAGCCGCCCACCACCTCCGCGAGTACGCCGCCTGATGGGGTCCAGCAACGAAGGCTTGGTGCGGCTGGGATGATGAAGGAGTGAGATTCAGGCGCAGCACCTGGCCCCGTGAGCTTTCCGACGCCGTGGGTGGATCGGCCACCGGCCGCAAGGAGTCCATCCTGGCCGCAGCCCAGCTCGCCGACGGCAACTGGGTCGCGGGCACCCGCGCCGCGGTCTACCTCCCGGCCGACACCCCCACCGAAGCAGACGCCAAACCGACAAAAGACTCGGTACGACGTGTCGGGTGGGAGCAGATCGAGCGGGCCGGCTGGGATTCCGAGGCCTCGGTCCTGCACGTCTACGAGACCACCGCCTTCGGCACGCCGTTGCGCGCGACCGACCTCAAGCTCACCGATCCCGGCCGCTTCGGCCAACTGCTCCGCGAGCGCGTCGACGCGAGCATCGTCGTACAGCGTCACGTCCCGCTGGCCGGCAAGCGCGGCGTTCGCATCGTCGGCCGCCGCAACCCCGCAAGCACCGAGGCGCCGATCGCCTGGAACTTCGTGCTGGACAAGGGCCTGGAGCCCGCCCAGCCCGGAATCGTCGACGCCGCCGAAGCCGCTTTGGCCGCCGTCCGGGAGGAGTTCGGTCTCTGACGCAGAAGGGGGAATCCCACCGTTGGAATCCCGTTTTTGCAGACCGCGTCCGGCCTGCTAATCTACTCAAGTCCTCAGGGGATCGAGGACAGAAAAATACGATCCCGCGTAGCTCAATTGGCAGAGCAGCCGGCTGTTAACCGGCAGGTTACTGGTTCGAGTCCAGTCGCGGGAGCTTTCAGCAGTCAGAGGCCGACTCCATCAGGAGTCGGCCTTCGTCGTTCCAGAGAGGTCCCCGCCGATGGAGCCGATCGTCTTCGAGCACGACAACGTCTACATCCACGTCGAGAGCGGCATCCTGGAGATCTTCAAGCGGAACCCCATGCTCGGCGGCTACCGAACCCCGGTGAAGTGGGCCAAGATCCGGTTCGCAGAGCAGAAGAAGGGCCTCGGCATCCTCTACCTCTTCAACGTCGAGGACCTCGACGAGCCACTCTACGCCAGCGCCCCCGGCAGGCTGCCGTTCCGGGTCGAGATCCAGACCGCCGACGAACCGCTCTACCGCGCCTTCTTCACCGACCTCGCCCACCGCTTCAACCGCCGGGTCGACGCCTAGACAACCAAAGGCGGACCTCCTCCGAGGCCCGCCTTCGTCATCTCGTCGCCCGCGGTGACTTGCCCAGTCAGCCGCCCCGGCCGCTACTTCTGCTTGCGCTTGTCGATCGCCCGCTGAATCCGCTGCTGCGGCTGACCGGTCAGCTTGGCAATCAGCGGCACCCGGTACTTGAACGCCGCCACTGCCCCGACCACGAGCACCAGAAAAATGAACCAGCCCATTGCCGTTCCCTTCGTCGGGCCCGCCACATCCGGACCTGACCTCCATCATGCCCGCCCCACGCGAAAAC
>NZ_SMKX01000187.1 GCF_004349055.1 Kribbella antibiotica | reverse complement strand
GGGGTCGGTCGTGTTGGGGCGTCCGGTGGGCCTTGAGCACGGGTCAGTCGTCGGAGGGGGCGAATTTTGGCTGATGCGGGCTCAAGACGGGGTGCGGCTAGGGTCGATGCTCATGACTTCGGTGTGGATTGAACGGCGGTTCCAGGGGCCGGCTCGGTCGGGGAACGGCGGGTACGTCGCGGGATTGGTCGGTACGGCGCTCGCCGGGGTGCTGGCGGATGGGCTGGTACCGCAGGTGACGTTGCGAGTGCCGCCGCCGATGGAGGTCGACCTCGAGCTCGTGGTGAGCAGCGCGGGAGCGCAGTTGCTGGCGGGCGAGCAGTTGGTGGCCGGCGCCGTACCGGTTTCGGCGGAGTCGCTGACGGATGCGGTGGTCGAGCCGGTGTCGTTCGAGGAGGCGCGGAAGGCGGAGGCGGCGTACCGGGGGCTTGGGAAGCATCCGTTTCCGGGGTGCTTCGTGTGTGGGCCGGAGAACGCGACCGGGTTGCAGCTGAAGCCGGGGCCGCTGGGTGATGGGCGGACGGCGTGCACGTGGACGCCCGCGGCCGACCTGGTGGACGACGTGTTCTTGTGGTCGGCGCTGGACTGTCCGAGTGGGTGGTCGATCGACCTGGAGGGGCGTCCGTCGGTGCTAGGCCAGATCACCGCTTGTATCGACGCGCAGCCGCGGGCCGGTGAGGACTGCGTGGTTCTCGGCCAACTGCTGGAGATGGACGGTCGTAAGACGCTGACCGCCAGCACGCTCTACGACTCTGACGGTCGGGTTCTGGCGCGTGCGCGGGCGACATGGATTCTCGTGGATCCAGCCTTGTTCAACTAGCGGGTGCGGGCCGCGTGGGCCCGGACCTTCGCGCGGTTGCCACAGGTCGCCATCGAGCACCAGCGGCGGCGGCCGCGGGCATCCAGGAAGAGCCAGCCGCAGCCGGGGCAGGTCCGCACGTGGGATCGCTCCGGGCCGGTCAGTAGCTCAGCCGCGAGCAGGGCCAACTGGTCGAGCGGCCGGGCCAAGTCCTCCGGCAACTCCCAGGTCGCCGCCTCGTCTTCGGCGCGAACGAACTGACGACGGCCCGACGCCCGCTCGATCACCCGGGCGACCGCCTCGAACGGTCCGTCGGTCTCATCCGCGCGGCTGGTCAGGACGTCGTACAGGTCGATGCGGAAGTCCAGCGTTGCGGTCAGCCGGCGGGCCGCCTCGGTCGGGCGGCCGCCGGCCTGCTCGATCAGGCGGAAGACCGCCGCCGGCGACAGCAGACCGACGGACGAGTTCCAGATCAGGAAGGCCTCGTACGACGTCAGCCACTCGGTCCGGGCTGGGCCACGCGTGGTCCAGTCGGAGCGAGTGTTGACGAAGTCGAGAACCGGGTGCGCGCCGACCGGCTTGGGCAGGACAACGCCCTGCACAAGCTCAAGATGCGACGGCAGCACACTCATACGATCAACGGCCTGCAGGCGGCAGCGTCGCCGCACCCGGCGGGATGCTGACGTTGGTGCCCTGCGGGATGACCATGAATTGGATCTTGCCCGATTCGATCGCGGTCTTCAGCAGGTAGCCCTGCGCGCCCAGCATCGCGACCTGCTTCTGCACCGACTGCAGCTCGACGTTCACGCGCTGGTTGGTCTGCTCCTGGGTGGCCTTGGCCAGCTCGGCGCGCTGCTTGGCCTCGAGGCCGTCGATGATGCCCTTGTCGAGCGGGGTCGGCTTCTGCACCGTGAACGACAGCTCGCCACAGTTGTTGCCGCCGTTGTACGACGGGCCACAGAAGTAGTCGCCACCGACCGCGGCCGGCAGCAGCCGGGTGAACTCCTTGGACGCGGCGGTCTGGAACTCGGCCTTCTTCGCCTCGTTGTTGTACAGCTCGGCCCAGGCGTAGTTGGTCGCGACGGCGGACAGCGCCCGGTCGATCTGCGGGCGGAAGTAGGACTGGAGCATGTCGTTCCAGCCGCGCTCGGTGTAGGCGTTGGTCTTCAGGCCGATCCGCTCGTGGAAGGACGCCAGCACGTTCTTGTCCCGGTTCAGCGTGAAGTAGACCTGGACCCGGACGCCGAGCCGGACGTTGTCCTTGCTGACGACGGTGACCTCGTCGGCGCTGTCGGTGTCCGCACCGGCGCCGCCGATGATGTACGAGCGCTGGTCGATCGGGTAGTCGTAGACCGTGTCCCCAGGGCCGATCAGCTTGTTCGTCGAGCCCGGCGGGATGACCGACTTGAACTTCTTATCCTCGATCACGCCGCCGCCGTAGTGCAGGCCGATCCGGTTCGCGTCGGTGCTCGCGAAGTTGAAGATGTTGAAGATCACGATCAGCAGCAGTACGACGACGATGCCGCCGCCGATCAGCTTGCCCTTCGCGCCGCCTCGCCCCTTAATGGACGACTGCACCGTGGTGGTCCCCAGCTTTGCCATCAGTTCTCGAGCTCCTTGCGTTCCACCAGTCGCCGGACGTCGGCGAGGGTCAGGTCGGCGGTCACCGCGACATCCCGCGGCACCGACGGATGCGAGCTGAGCGTACGCAAACCCTGCTCCGCAGCCGCGACGGCCCGCTCGAGAGACCTGACCTCGTTCAGCAACGCGCGATGTTCGGCGTTCACCTCGGCCAGGGCCCGCTCAGCTTGGGCAGCCCGGCGGTACGACGCCCACGCGAACCAGCCGGTTCCGACCAGCAGCAGGATGACGGGGAGACCGAGTCTGAAGACCATGCCGGAGATTGTCGTTCATCCCTCGGCGAAAAGCAGTTGAACGGGCGCGCAGGCCGACGTAGATTTTCGGTACACGCGAAGGGAGGTGGTCCAAAGAATGATTTCTTACCGGACTCGTGAGGTGGCGGCGGGCTGACCGCCCACCACTAGCTTTTGGGCAAGTGGTCGGCCAATCCAACGCCGCCACCGGACCCGTGGGTAGCCAGGTAGTCCGCCTGGCCCTGGACTGTTGCCATCCGGCAGCAGCCTGGAAGCGCCCACGGGTCTCTTTTTTTGAACCAGCACAGTTTTTTGAACCAGCACAGTTTGAACCAGCACAGTTTTGAACCAGCACAGCTTCATTCTGGCTGAGGGCAATCCAGGCCCATCGCCAGGCCGATCTCGTACAACTGGGCCTCGAAGTAGGCGGCCGCATCGGGCAGCACCCAGTGCAGCTGGCCGAAGACCTCCATGCAGATCAGGCCGTAGAGCCGTGTCCAGTACGTCAGCCCGAGGTAGATCGCGCCGGGCGGCATGCCATGGAAGTGCGCAGCCTCGTCGGTGAGCTGCGCTGTGAGCACAGTCCCGAGCTGATCATCGGCCGGATACGGGAACGGCTTCTCGTGCCAGATCGCGGCGACCAGTTCCTTGAACAGCGCCCCGAATCGCATCGCGGCCTGGTGACCAGGGGTGTCGTTGTGATCATCGGCATCAGGGCTAGGGACCGTCGTACCGAAGAGCAGGGCGAACTCGGCCGGATGCGCCAGCGCCCAGTCCCGCAGTCCGTTGGCGAGCAAGTAGAGCTGGGCGCCGAGATCGCCCTCGCCCTCACAGCCGAGCTCCACGAGCGCGGTCGTGAGTTCGTCGTACAGGTCGGCGACGAGCTCGGTGAGGAGCGCTTCGTGGCTCGGGAAGTAGCGGTACAGCGCGGGGGCAGTGAGATTCACCTCGCGGGCGACGGCGCGCAGGCCGATCGCCGCGACGCCGCCACTGATCAGCAGCCGGCGCGCGGCCGCCTTGATCTCGGCCAGGGTCGCCGCCCGCTGCTCGTCACGCCGGTTCATCAACACACTCCTTGACACGGTCCAACCTTGAGTGAACACTGTTAACAGTGAACGCTGTTCACTCAATCTTTCCGCCTGACTTTACGCCCCTCGGGAGAGTTCCGTGTTCGAGACGCTCGGCCACTTCAGCTATCGGCGGCGCCGCCTGGTGCTCGCCCTGACCGGAATCTTCATCGTCGTCGGGGTGATCTGGGGCACCGGCGTGTTCGGCTCGCTCGCGAACGGCGGTTTCGACGCCCCGGACACCGAGGCCGCCCGTGCCGTCGCGACCATCGAGCAGAACGTCGGCCGCACCGGCACCGACATCATCGTGCTCTACCGCAGCGCCGATCAGACGGTGGCCGACCCGGGGTTCCGGACGGCTGTCGAGAAGGACTTGGCCGAGTTGCCAGCGAAGGACGTGCTGCAGGCGACGACGTACTGGAACAGCAAGTCGCCAGTACTCGTATCGAACGACCAGCACAGCACGTACGCCGTACTGACGCTGGCCGGCGCTACTCCGGAGGAGCGGCTGGACACGTTCCATCGGATCGCAGATCAGGTGCGGAGTGGGCCAGCTGGGCTGGACACGAAGGTCGGCGGTGAGGTCGCGGTCTTCGACGAGGTGAACACGCAGACCGAGCACGACATCGTGAAGGCCGAGACGATCTCGACGCCGATCGTGCTGGTGCTGCTCGTGGTCGTCTTCGGTGGTCTGGTCGCGGCATCGCTCCCGCTTTTCGTTGGTGCGCTGGCGATTCTCGGCGCGTTCGTGCTGCTGCGGGGGCTGTCCGCGGTCACCGATGTGTCGATCTTCTCGATCAACATCGTCACGATGATCGGGCTGGGGCTCGCGATCGACTATGCGTTGTTCATCGTGACCCGGTTCCGTGAGGAGCTTGCCAAGGGCAATGATGTCGAGACCGCCCTGACCGCGACGATGGCCACGGCCGGGCGGACGGTTGCGTTCTCCGGCGTGACGGTGGGGGTTGCGATCAGCAGCCTGGCGCTGTTCCCGGTGATGTTCCTGCGGTCGATGGCGTACGGCGGGGTCGCGGCGGTCGTGGTCGCGATGGTTGCTGCGCTGACCGCATTGCCTGCGCTGCTGGCCGTTCTTGGACATCGGGTGAACAACCTGCAGGTGCCGTTCCTGCGGCGGCGGTCAACGGCGGCCGATCACCATGGTGCTTGGTATCGGTTGGCGCAGAGTGTGATGCGGCGACCGGTTCGTTATGTGCTGGTGCTCGTGCCGCTGCTGCTCGTGCTGGGAATCCCTTTCCTGCAAGCACAACTCGGTGGGGTCGACCATCGGGCGCTACCTTCGGATGCGACTTCTCGGATCGTGACCGAGACGCTGCAGCGCGACTTCACGGGAGCCGGTGGCTCGGATGTGTTCGTCGCGGTGCGGCTCGGCCAGACGCCGGCCGAGGCCTTGCAGCCCTATCTGGCGAAGCTGCAGCAGATCCCCGAGGTCGAGGATGTGCGGATCGGTGGAGTGAAGAACGGGGTCGCCGAGGTTGTCGTCCACACCCACTTCACGGCACAGGAGTTGCCGGCGCGCGATGTCGTTCACGCGGTTCGGGCGGTGACACCGCCGTCAGGTGTCACTACGCAGGTGGGTGGCGAGACAGCCACGCTGATCGACCTACTCGACGTGCTGGCGGAGCGAGCGCCGTACATGGGTGTTTTTGTTGTGGTCATCACGTTCCTGCTGCTGTTCCTTGCCTTCGGCTCCTTCGTGTTGCCGCTCAAGGCGTTGCTGATGAACGTGTTGTCGCTGTCGGCCGCGTTCGGCGCGATGGTGTGGATCTTCCAGGACGGGCATCTGTCCGGACTCCTCGACTTCACGCCGGCCGGGTTCCTGGATGCGACCAATCCGGTGCTGCTGTTCGCGGTCCTGTTCGGGTTGTCGATGGACTACGAGGTGTTCCTGCTCAGCCGGATCCGCGAGGAGTACGACCGGACCGGGGACAACACGCAGGCGGTCGCGCTCGGGCTGCAGCGCACCGGCGGGATCATCACCAGCGCGGCCTTGCTGCTGGTGATCGTGGTCGCGGCGTTCTCGACCTCGGGGATCGTGTTCGTGAAGATGATCGGGGTCGGGCTGGTGATCGCGATCGCCCTCGACGCGACGATCGTGCGGGCGCTGCTGGTTCCGGCGACGATGCGGTTGCTCGGCCGGGCGAACTGGTGGGCTCCGGCGCCGCTGGTGCGGTGGTGGGACAAATACGGGATCCGGGAGTCTTCTGAAGCGCCTGCTCAGGGCTGGAGCCGGACCAGTTCCCAAGAGGAGTTGGTACGGCGGTAGGCCAGGCGGTCGTGCAGGCGACCGACTCGGCCTTGCCAGAACTCGATCACCTGCGGCTCGATCCGATAGCCACCCCAGAAGTACGGCGTGGCAATCTCAGTGCCCTCCGGCCACTGGCGCTCGTACGACGCGTACTGCAGATCCAGCTCGTCCCGGGACTCGACGGGCTGGCTCTGCTGGGACGCCCAAGCGCCGAGCTGGGACCCGCGGGGGCGGGAGGCGAAGTACGCCTCCACCTCCTCGGCGGGCAGCTTGGTGGCGGTGCCCTCGACCCGCACCTGGCGTTGCATGGCGTGCCATGGGAAGACCAGGGCGCAGTGCGGGTTCGCGGCCAGGTCGTCGGCCTTGCGGGACTGCTGGTTGGTGTAGAAGGCGAAGCCGCGCTCGTCGAGTCCCTTCAGCAGGACTGTGCGAGCGGACGGGCGGCCGTCGGCGTCGGCGGTCGCGAGCACCATGGCGTTCGGCTCGGCGATGCCGGCCTCGGTCGCCTGGGCGAGCCAGGTGCCGAACTGGATGATCGGGTCCGCATCCAGCTGGTCCTCGAGCAACTCACCGAGGCCGTAGGTCTGCCGCATGTCTGCAAGGTCCACAGCTCTGAGGTTACTGGGCCTGCTTTCTGGCGAAAGCGCGGACCAGGCGGCTGCGGCGGGGCTTGGCAGTGGGCGGCTGGGTCGGCAGCGCGGGCGGCGGTGCGGTCATTGGGCGGACCAGCTCAGGCAGGTGCTCGTTGACTTCCGCCAGGTAGAGGTCGAACGTTGCCCGGCGGAGCGCCTGCTTCAGAGTGGCCTCGGCTGCGGCTGAGCTCGCTCCCGCCACTGAGGCTGCCCACAGGGTGCTGAGAGCTGCCGCGTCGAAGCCCTCGACCGAGAGGAGCAGCTGGTCGATCAGCTCACGCTCAGCCGAATCCCCCAGCCGCTTCGGGCGAGACACTCGCCGTACGGGCTGGGTGACTACCTCTTTCGGCGCAGCACCTGAGAGAGCAGCACGGATGTGCCGAGGCGTCAGCTGTGGCTGCGGTGTGTCTGGCGCGCTCCCCCGGCGAAGGCGTTCGACCAGGTAGAAGTAGTCGAGCATCTTGGCGTCTTCGATCCCCCCGCGGACCGCGTCGCGCAGAACGTGCTCGATCTGGATAGCCACGGCCGTCCGAGCCGCCTCCGACGGACCGGTCGCCGGGACCAGTGCGGTCTCCAGGTGTCGTCCGAAGACCTGCAGTTTCGCGTGCAAGGGCAGGGCGTCCGCCTTTGGCAGATCGGCTGGGTAGTAGTAGCCGTAGGCAACATGGCTCCATGGATCACGCGGCAAGCCCTCGCTGAGCCGGTGCCGAGCGAGTGCCCGGTCGATGAGACCAGTCGGCTCCGGCAGCGCCTCGGGCAGCGGGCTGATGGGGTGCACGTAGTCGGCGGGCTCCTCGATCGCGTCGGTCAGCCACAGCGTGCTGGGCTCGATGCGGGTGGTGGTCTGGCGTTTGCCATCAGCCACGATGTGGGTTGCTCCAGGAACGGCCAGTACACCCTCGTACGGCGTACTGTCGCCCATGAACCAGCCGCAAGCCGCAGCGAACGCCCAGCCCCGCGGTGAGGCGGTGGCCGCGACACCTGCAAACAGCAACGCCGCGACTGGGCGGTTGCTCCACACCCAGCCATCGGGCAACCGCACTTGGAAGAGTTGCCCCAGGCCGGCCGAGTCGGTGAACAGCTCCAGCCGGTCGTCGTCCAGCACAACCATGGTGAGCGGCGGCGCCAGGTCGGTGAAGGCCTCCGGTGTACGACGTACTGCCTCAACCACCTCATAGTCGACAGGTGCATGCAGACTGGCGACCCTTACGGTCCCCCGCTGCTCCCAGTGCGCGCTGGGGCCCCACAGGTGCAGGCCGTTCGTGCTGCCGTCGTGGCCTGCCAGCTTGGCGGCGTCGGCGTAGTAGGCCTGCACACGGGCTGCGCCCTCCGCAGCGCGCGCCGCGGAGTCGGGCCGGTGAAAGGCGTAGGCGACCAGTATTTCCACGTTTTCCACGATGCGATCCCGGCCACGAAAGTTATCCGCGAGTAGGTTCGGAGACTTATGCTGCCTGGGCGCCAAATATGAGGACGAGGGAGTGGTATGTCAGATCCGAAGACCGAGGTGCAGCACGGGCTGGAAGGTGTGATCGCGTTCGACACGCAGATCGCCGAGCCGGACAAGGAAGGGTCGGCGCTGCGCTACCGCGGCGTGGACATCGAGGACCTGGTCGGCCGGGTGCCGTTCGAGAACGTCTGGGGCCTGCTGGTCGACGGAGCGTTCACCCCGGGGCTGCCGCCTGCGGAGCCGTTCCCGCTGCCGGTGCACACCGGTGACGTGCGGGTCGATGTCCAGTCCGCGCTCGCCATGCTCGCCCCCGCCTGGGGACTGCGCCCGCTGTACGACATCGACGACGTACAGGCTCGTGAGGACCTGTCTCGCGCCGCAGTGATGGCGCTGTCGTATGTGGCTCAGGCTGCGCGCGGCACTGGGCAGCCGATGGTGCCGCAGCGTGAGGTGGACAAGGCTCAGACCATCACCGAGCGCTTCATGATCCGCTGGCGTGGTGAGCCCGATCCCAAGCATGTGAAGGCGGTCGACGCCTACTGGACGTCCGCAGCCGAGCACGGCATGAACGCCTCCACCTTCACCGCCCGGGTGATCGCATCGACCGGTGCTGACGTCGCTGCGGCGCTTTCGGGTGCTGTGGGCGCGATGTCCGGTCCCCTGCACGGCGGTGCGCCGGCGCGGGTGCTGACCATGATCGAGGGGGTCGAGCGGTCTGGTGACGCGCGAGCCTACGTGAAGGGTCTGCTCGACGCCGGCGAGCGGCTGATGGGCTTCGGACACCGCGTGTACCGGGCCGAGGACCCGCGGGCGCGCGTACTGCGTCGTACGGCGCAGGAGCTGGCCGCACCGCGGTACGAGGTGGCGCAGGCGCTGGAGCAGGCCGCACTGGCCGAGCTGCGCGAGCGGCGGCCGGACCGGGTGCTGGAGACCAACGTCGAGTTCTGGGCAGCCATCGTCCTGGACTTCGCCGAGGTGCCGCCGCCTATGTTCACGTCGATGTTCACGTGTGCGCGGACGGCTGGCTGGAGTGCGCACGTGCTGGAGCAGAAGCGCACCGGACGGTTGATCCGCCCGTCAGCGATCTACTCCGGTCCGGGGACGCGCTCGGCGGACTCCATCGAGGGCTGGGACTCGTCCTGGGCCTGATTTTAGGGGCCTAGTGCTCCTGGCTAGGGGTGCGGCCGGTGCGCTGTTTGTACTGACGACTGAAGTAAGGAACGTCTGTGTAGCCGAGAGCGGTGGCGGTCTGCGTGACCGTCATCCCGCTCTCGGTCAGCAGTTGATGTGCACGGTCGATGCGGGCCTGGATCAGGTACTGCGCCGGTGACATCCCGAACTGCTTGACGAACCGTCTCGTGAACTGTGCCCGAGACAGTGCGGCCCGGTCGGCCATCTCAGCCACACTCCAGTCCCGGCCGGGGTCCTGCCGGAGCTGCCGCGCCACCTCGTCGACCGCTGCGTCGGTCACTCGGCGGCTGGGTTGCTGCACGGCGTCCCAGATCAGTGCGATCAGTTGCTCGAGGCATAGCTCTGCCTGGCGTTGCCCGAGCGCGTCACCACGCCGGTACGACGAATCGCTCGTCCGCGCGAGCGCCTTGAGCAGCTCACGATCCATGACCTCGCCCCAGCGCGGTTGGGGAGCGACGCCGTACTGGCTGGTCTCGAAGTGCATGCCGAACACGAGGAGTCGTCGGTGCGGGTCGTGGGTTGCCAGGGGCGCGTCGCCTGGCTGGAAGACTGCGCAGACGCCGGGGCTGAGGTCTTGATGGTTGCCGTCGAGCTCCAGCTGGCCACGGCCGTCCAGGACGCACCACAGCAGATGGTCCGTCAGCTCGACCGACACCCACGACCAGTTCGGCTCGCAGCGCCAGAAGGTCGGTGCCGAGAGCCGGGTCAGTGTCAGTGGCTGCGACAAAAGTGCAACTCCTCGCGTGAATCTTCCGTGGCCTGGCTCCATTGTGAACCGCAAACTGGATTCATGGTGAGCGAAACGTACAAGCAGGAGTTCGAGCGGGACGGCTACACGCTGGTGCGTGGGCTGTTCGGGGCTGATGAGGTCGAGCGGCTGCGGGAGCACTACATGGTGCTGCGGCAGCGCGGGTCCTACGACAACGACGAAGCCGGTGTGCGGTCTGGGAGCCGCGATCCGTTGCGGCGGTACCCACGAATGGCGCAGATGCACCGGTGGGACGACGACTCGCTGCAGTGGCTCATCGACCCACGCATCGACCAGGTGCTGACCGGGCTGCTGGACAGGTCGCCGTACGCGGTGCAGACGATGATCTACTTCAAGCCGCCGGGGTCGCGTGGGCAGGCGCTGCACCAGGACAACTTCTACCTGAAGGCCGAGCCGGGGACGTGTGTAGCGGCTTGGATGGCGCTGGACCGGGTCGACGAGGCGAACGGGTGCCTGCAGGTCGTTCCGGGGAGCCACCGGTGGCCGCTCCTGTGCACTGAGAAGGCGGACACCACAGTGAGCTTCACTGATGTGACAGTGCCGCTTCCGGCGCCAGATGCCGCCGTACCGGTCGCTATGGAGCCTGGTGACGTGCTGTTCTTCCACGGCGCACTGGTGCATGGAAGTGCACCGAACGTGACGACGGACCGGTTCCGACGGGCCCTGATCGGTCACTACATCCAGGGCGAGGCTCAGAAGGTCGCCTCCTACTACCACCCAGCGCTGCGGATGGACGGGGCGCCACTGACGCTGGACGTCGCTGAGGGCGGCGGGGCGTGCGGTGAGTGGACCGACACTCCGGACGGTCCGGTGGCTGTGCTGACCGGAACACAGGTGATCGATCGCAAACACGAGTGAATTTGAGACCCACGGGACGGCCTGCTGGTGGCACTGTGGGAGGATGTTCGTGCTGACAGCGTCGTCGGCGCAGAACTTGCCAGACGACGAAGGGAACCGCTGGTGACCAGCGAAATCATTCTTCCTGCTGAGCTCAAGCCCGTCGACGGCCGCTTCGGCGCCGGACCGTCCAAGGTCCGCCCGGAGGCCGTCGCCGCGCTCGCGACCGAGGGCGCCAAGCTGCTCGGCACCTCGCACCGCCAGGCCCCGGTGAAGAACCTGGTGGCTCGCGTGCAGCAGGGTGTCTCCGACCTGTTCTCGCTGCCGGAGGGCTACCAGGTAGTCCTCGGCAACGGTGGCTCGACCGCTTTCTGGGACGTTGCGACGTTCGGGCTGATCCGGGAGAAGAGCCAGCACCTGAGCTTCGGCGAGTTCTCCTCGAAGTTCGCCCAGGCCTCGAAGCTCGCCCCGCACCTGGGCGACCCGACCGTGATCAAGTCCGACCCGGGCACCCGTCCGGTCGCCGTGGCCGAGGCCGGGATCGACCTGTACGCGTGGCCGCACAACGAGACCTCGACCGGCGTCATGGCGCCGATCAAGCGGGTCGCGGGGGCCGACGCCGACGCACTGGTCGCAATCGACGCCACCTCGGGCGCCGGCGGCCTGCCGGTCGACATCACCGAGACCGACGTCTACTACTTCGCCCCGCAGAAGTGCTTCGCCGCCGACGGCGGCCTGTGGATCGCGATCCTCTCCCCCGCGGCGCTCGCCCGGGTCGAGGAGATCACCGCCTCCGGCCGCTGGATCCCGGCGTTCCTGGACCTGGCCACCGCGGTCGACAACTCCAGCAAGGGCCAGACCTACAACACGCCGTCGCTGGCCACGCTGTTCCTGATGGCCGAGCAGACCGACTGGATCAACGGCCAGGGCGGTCTGGACTGGGCCGTCGCCCGGACGACCGACTCCAGCAACCGCCTCTACAACTGGGCCGAGAAGTCGGAGTACGCGACGCCGTACGTCACCGACGCCGACGCCCGGTCGCTGGTCATCGGCACCATCGACCTCGACGACTCCATCGACGCCGCCGCGGTCGCCAAGACGCTGCGCGCCAACGGTGTCGTCGACACCGAGCCGTACCGCAAGCTCGGCCGCAACCAGCTCCGCGTCGCCATGTTCCCGGCGGTCGACCCGGACGACGTCGAGAAGCTCACCCAGTCGATCGACTACATCGTCGACAAACTGCGCTAATCCCCTGGGCCAGCCGTCGCCAGTTTTTGTCGGCGGCTGGCCTTAGCGTGATGGGATGCACTGGGGCGAAGAAATCGCGGTTCGTGGGGCTCGGGTCCACAACCTGAAGAACGTGGACGTCGACATCCCGCTGCGCGGGCTGGTCGGATTGACCGGCGTCTCCGGGTCGGGGAAATCCTCGCTCGCGCTCGGCGTCCTGTACGCCGAAGGCTCCCGCCGGTATCTCGAGGCCTTGTCGACGTATACGCGGCGGCGGTTGTCGCAGGCTGCGCGGGCTGATGTCGACGCCGTGGACGGGGTGCCCGCGGCGATTGCGCTGCACCAGCGGCCGGCTGTGCCGGGTGTGCGCAGTACTTTCGGTACGGCGACTGAGCTGCTGAACTCGCTGCGGCTGATGTACTCGCGGTTGGGCGCGCACCTTTGCCCGTCTGGCCACCGGGTGGCGGCGACGATCGAGATCGCGGCCACCGCTCAGCTGACTTGTCCGGTCGATGGCGAGCGGTTCGCCGTACCGGGGGCTGAGGATTTCGCCTTCAACAGCGATGGAGCTTGCGAGACGTGCGGTGGGACTGGGGAGAGCCGGCAGATCGACCAGCGCACGCTGGTGCCGGACGAGTCGCTGTCCATCAGCGACGGCGCGGTTGCGGCGTGGGGGTCGTTCGGTGCGGGCCTGCTGCCGCAGGTGGTTGCACAGATGGGCGTGCGGACCGATGTTCCCTTCCGTGAGCTGACTTCGGCTGAGCGGGAGACGATTTTCCGCGGCGCCGAGACGAAGCGCACGGTGATCGTCACGAGCAAGAAGGGCAATGCCTTCGAGCTCAATGCGGCGTACCGGAACGCGAATCGGGTCGTCCAGGACGCGCTGGACAATGCGCAGAGCGAGAAGACGGTCGCGCGGCTCGATCGGTTTGTGCGGGTGGCTACCTGTCCGGCCTGCGGTGGTTCGCGGCTGAATGCTCGGGCGCGGTCGGTGCTGCTGAACGACGTACCGCTTGATGTTTTGTCGTCATGGAGTCTCTCGGAGACCACGGATTTCGTGCGGTCGTTGGTGGTTCCGGCGGAGCTCGCGACGATGGCTGCTCAGATCGCTGCTGCGTTTACGCCGACTGCTGAGCATTTGCTGGGGTTGGGGCTTGGGTATCTGTCGCTCGACCGAGCTTCACGCACGTTGTCGACTGGCGAGCTGCAGCGGGTGCAGCTTGCGCGGACGTTGCGGAGTAGTGCGACCGGGCTGCTGTATGTGCTCGATGAGCCATCGGTCGGTCTGCATCCGAGCAACATCGACGCGCTGATCGACGTCGTACGGCGACTGGTCGCGACTGGGAACTCTGTGGTGCTCGTGGATCACGACGTCCGGGTGCTGCGGCATGCGGACTGGCTCGTGGAGATCGGGCCGGGCGCTGGTTCGCATGGTGGCGAGATTGTTGCTGCTGGCACCGTTTCTGCGTTGGAGGCGTCGCCTGCTTCGTTGATCGGTGGATTCTTGAGTGGGGCCGAGCCGGTGGTGATTCGGCCGCGGGTGCCTGCTTCGGAAACCTTTGCGCATGGTCGGATTCGGTTGGAGACTTCGCCGTACTTCACGTTGAAGTCGCTGGACGCATCGTTCCCGCTGCGGCGGTTGACAGCGGTGACCGGGGTTTCGGGTTCGGGCAAGACGACGCTGGTGCTCGACAGTTTGGCGGCTGCGCTGCTCGGTGACTCGCCTGCGCATGTGCGGGATTTGGACGCGGGCGGGATCGAGCGGACGGTCGTGGTCGATGCGGCTCCGATCGGACGCAACGTGCGCTCGACTGTGGCGACGTACAGCGGGATTTTGGATGATCTGCGACGCGCTTATGGTGCGGCCTCGCCTGAGCTGACCGCGGCGGATTTCTCTTACAACACTGGGTCGCTTCGCTGTCCGCAGTGTGAGGGGACCGGGCAGATTTCGCTCGACGTGCAGTTCCTTCCGGACGTCGATATCCCTTGCCCGCTGTGTGGCGGCAGCCGCTACAGCCCGGCTGCTGATGCCATTACGGTCGACGGTCTCACCATCCCGCAAGCCCTCGCGCTCACCATCGACGAGGCCCGCCGGGTGTTTCCGCGTTTGCGGAAGGTGCAGGCGCGGCTGCGTACGCTCGACGAGATCGGGCTCGGGTATCTGATGCTCGGCGAGGCAACCCCGGCGCTGTCCGGTGGCGAGGCCCAGCGCCTCAAGCTCGTCGCCGATCTCGAGAAACCGCAGTCCAACACGCTCTTCATCTTCGATGAGCCCAGCGTCGGCCTGCATCCGGCCGACATCCGAGTCCTGCTTGGCGTTCTCGACCGGCTCATCGACTCCGGCGCGACGGTGATCGTCATCGAGCACGACCTCGACCTGATCGCCAACGCAGACCACGTCATCGACCTAGGTCCGGGCGCGGGTGACGCGGGCGGTCAGATCGTCGCCGCTACTACTCCGCCTGGACTTGCTGGTGTTGCGGCCAGCATCACTGGGCGGTATCTGAAGTCTTAAGTGTTCGGAGGGCGGCTGCAGCTTCCAGCATCGCGTCGCGACAGGCCGCGCCGACGCCCGTGCCGCTGGCGAACGCGTGGATCAGACCGCTGTGTCTGCGCAAGGTGACCGGTACGCCGGCTTCGCGCAACCTCTCGGCGTACCGCTCGCCTTCGTCGCGGAGCGGATCGAAACCAGCGACGGCGATGTAGGTGGGCGGCTGCCCTTGGAGATCGGCCGCCAGCAACGGCGAGACACGTGGGTTCGTTGATTCACTGGGGTCGCGCAGGTAATGGGCGGTGTACCAATCGAGCTGTTCCTCGGTGAGCAGGAAGCCTTCGCCAAACAGCTTGTACGACGGGTGCTTCGTGGACAGGTCGAGCCAGGGATAGAACAACAGCTGGAACGCCGGCGCCGTACCGCCTTGTGCTGTGGTCAGTTGCGAAACGACCGCCGCGAGGTTCCCGCCGGCGCTGTCTCCACCGACGCCGATGGCGGCCGGATCGACACCCAGCTCAGCTGCATGGCTGACGGCGTAGTGGAACGCGGTGACCGCGTCGTCCACGGCCGCCGGAAACGGGGCCTCAGGCGCGAGCCGGTAGTCGATCGAGAGCACCGCCGTGTCGCTGTGCACCGCGAGGAACCGGCAGAGGCTGTCGGTGCTGTCCAGACCGCCGACCACGAAGCCACCGCCGTGGTAGTAGACCAGCAACGTTTTGTAGCCGGCCGGTCGGTACAGGCGAGCCGCGATCTTGCCTGCGGCGCCGGGAATGAACACCGGCTTGATCGTGTCGACCGGCAGCGGAGTGCCGCCGAAAATCCGTGCCTGCTGATCAAGCTCAGCACGACGCTGCCGAAGCGTCTTGTCCTTGGCCTCGGGAGCCAGCCCCATCAACCGCAAAGCCACCTGAAGCTCCGGATCCAGCTCCTGCCCATCGACCGATACCGGCCGCCCCGCGACCAACCGTCGTACCGGCCCAGGCAGCCCTACCGCCGCCCGCAACACCCCACCCGCAACCCGCTCCTGCCACGCCCGACCCGCCATCGTCCGACCTCATCCCCGTAGCGCCCCAGTCACGCCACGCTACGAGATCCCTCCAAACCCGTCCACCCACACCCGAACAATCCTCACCAGTCCCCGCCCAACTCTTCCCCATTTGGTGGGCTGACCCATCCCGTTGCGGGTGGGCCAACCGCATGCGATGGGCTGACCCACAACCCCGTGGGCCAG
>NZ_SMKX01000186.1 GCF_004349055.1 Kribbella antibiotica | reverse complement strand
CCCCCACCCCTACCCCCAGCCAATCGGCCGGCCGACTGTCCGGCCACCCCTGGCTTCGGTCATCCTCGCCGCGTTCAGGACCATGCATGGCGCTGACCTGCGACGACGCTTGTTCGAGCGGGCGAGCTGAGGCACTAATGGGGCCGGGTTCTGGTTGGCTGGGGCGGACCTGCACCACCGTCTAAGTGCGTTTTTGAGCCGTTAGGCGCGGCGGGCTGAGCGTGAGCCGGGCGAGTCCCGCAGAGTTGGACGGTGATGGGGGTCCGCCGGCCCCTCACAATTGGCGCTCGCGGCTGGTTGCCCACCTGCGAGCGCGGGTGCTGGTCGATTGTGATGGCGTGGGCGTCCGGTGGCGCCGGGTGGTGTACCGCCGGACGGGTAGTGGTTGGTCCAATGGTGAGTCGTGCCGCGTGCTGACGCCTTCGGTGACGGAATTCTGGGGGGCCACTACCCGTTGGTCGGTACGCCGGATCTGCGCCACTGATCAAGCCGGCTCCGGGCAGTTGGCCGGTGCTCGGCTTAGCGTGCCGGACCGTCCGGAGAACGACTTGGTCAGTGCTGGCGATCCGCGGTCGGGCCGGGGCTAGGGCCGCCTCGAACGCCAGCAGGTCTTTCGGTCGATAGGATCGGGGAGATGGTGGACTACGACGGTCGGCTGCATCGGGTTTATGCCCAAGGACGCGCGCTCCCCGCGAGCAGCCTCGACAGCTGGATGCGGACCGCTGCCGGATTCGTGCCTCCCGCCCGCCCACTGACGGTTCTCGATCTCGGTTGCGGTATCGGTCGTTTCACGCCGGCGCTGGCCGAGACATTCGGCGGTCCTGTGTACGGCGTTGAGCCGTCGACCGCGATGCTGCAACAGGCGGTCGAGCACGCGGCCCATCCCGAAGTGAGCTACCGGGAAGGCTCCGCCGCGGCGGTCCCGCTGCCTGACGAGTCCTGCGATCTGATTTGGCTCTTCCTTACTCTCCATCACTGGTCTGACCCGCTCCAGGGCCTTCGCGAGGTCAGGCGAGTGCTACGCCCAGGCGGCACGGTCATCCTCCGCACCCAGTTCGGCGACCGGATGCCTGACCTGTATTGGTACCGCTACTTCCCGAACGCGAGCCGGGTCGATGCCGCGATGTACCTGTCTCTCGACGAGCTCCGGTCGCTGGTTGCCCGAGCCGGTCTGCTGGCCGAGGGTGAGCCGCGCTGGGTCGACATCCAGGAGGTGCAGACGATGCAGGCGATGTACGACCGACTGAAGCTGCGGGCCTTCTCCACGTTCGAGCACCTCGCCGCCGAAGAGCTGGACCGTGGTTTCGCCGAGTTTGAGCGGGACGCCGCCGCAGATCAAGACCGAGAGGTTCCGGCCGTTCCCGCGGGCGTCCTGCTGCTCAGGCGATAGCAAGCGCGCCAGGCAGGACTCGCAACTGCGTCCAACGGATGAGAAGTCGAGAACATCAGCCCTGGTCATGTCGGGGGCACCAAACCTCATCTGCCCTTCGCACCGGGAGTTGGTTACCCAGTCATTGTCATGGGCGCAGGGTGAAGCAGCCGGTGCGTCACGACCAAGGCTGCGCCGGAGAGAAGGCAGCCGCCTGCTGCGGTCAGGATGAGTGGCGTGTAGCCGAAGACGGTGGCCAAGGCAGCGGCTGCGAGTGGGGCGGTTGCCCCGGCAATGCTCGTGGGTGTGCCGAGGATTCCCGCGATGGTGGCATAGCCGTGGTCGCCGTACCGGTCCAGGATGATGGCGGGTTTGGCGATGGAGGCGACGCCGAAGCCGAGTCCGAAGACGGTCAGGCAGGCGGCGGCTCCGAGAGTGCTGTGGCCTGCTGCGGGGAGTAGCGCGAGGGCGGTGCCTTGGAGGGTGATGATGACGGCGCTGATGGCGGTCATCGGAAGCCGGCGCCGGAGGATGGTGACGGTGATGCGGCCGGTGACCGAGAGCAGGCCGAGCAGTCCGGCGAGCGTGGCGGCAACGGTCGGCTTGTGGCCAAGGCGCGTCAGGTAGGTGACCAGGTGGACGCCGATGACGGCCAGGGCGCCGGTGTGCAGGACGAAGGCGGTTGCGAGTAGCCAGAATCCGGGGTCGCGGAGGACGCGGCCAGCTGGCTGACGGGGTCGGCTTGTCTCAGATGGTGCGGCGGCTGGCCGGGTATGCCGGAGTGCGAACGCGTGTAGCGGGATCGTGGCGACGGCGATGATGCAGGCCAGAATGACGAGGGTGTGGCGCCAGCCGTAGGCGTGGATGAGTTGGCCGGTCAGGGGGATGAAGATCGAACTGGCGAACCCAGCAACCAAGGTGATGCTTAACAACGCAGTCGTTCGCTTCTCGGGCGCCGTCGTCGCAACGATCACTGCGAAGGCTGGCGGGTAGAGAACCATGGCCGAAGCGAGGCCGATCGCGACGAAGACGGCGTACAGCTGAGCTGCGCTGTCGGTCCGCGACCAGAGCAGCACGGAGACTGCGGCGAGGATCGACCCGGCGGTCATTAGAGCGTGCCCGCCGTACCGGTCGAGCCAGCGACCGACAGGGATGGACAGTACGGCGGCGGTGAGTGCGGAGGTGGTGAGTGCGCCGGTGGCTGTGGTGGTGGAGATGTGCAGCTCGGCGCGCATCGGTTCGAGCAGTGCGCTGAAGGCGTAGTACAGAACGCCGTACCCGATGGTCGTGGTGATCGCGAGGGCCGCGACGACCTCACGGCGAATGCCTCCACGGCCAGCAACAGATTGTCTGGTCGTGGAGGCATCGGCGGACATCAGTTGCAGCAGCCCGACTGCTTGGGTGCGCTGCTGTCGATCACAGTCAGAAGGCCGCCGCTGATCCCGGTAGCGAGCCCTCGACCGGCCGGTGCCGTGATCGCTTCGGCCTGGGGCGCTGGGCCGCAGCAGCCGCCGCCGGTTGCCTCGTCCTCGGGGAACGCGAGGTTCGAGGAGCACACGCCGGTTTCAGGCAGGTCCAGCTGGACGTCGCGGGCTGCCTCCCAGTCACCGGCAAGCGCGGCGACGATCGAGCGGGCCTGCTCGTAGCCGGTCGCCAACAGGAAGGTCGGAGCGCGGCCGTAGGACTTCGCGCCGATCGCGTAGTAGCCCGGTTCGGGGTGGGTGAGTTCGTCGACGCCGTGCGGCGGCACGGTGCCGCACGAGTGCCGGTTCGGGTCAATGAGCGGCGCGAGCGCACGCGTCGAACCCATGATCGAGTCAAGGTCGAGACGCAGTTCGGCGACCATGTCGTGGTCGGGGCGGAAGCCCGTCGAGTTCACGACGGTGTCCACGACGATGCGCTGGTCACCGGAGACAAGCTCCACCCGGCCGTCAGCGGTCGGCGCCAGCTCCTCGGTCCGGAAACCGCTCACTAGCGTCACGTGACCCGACCGGACCAGCTTCTTGAGTCGCGTGCCCAGTGCGCCTCGGGCCGGGAGTTCGTCGGCCTCGCCGCCGCCGTACGTGCGTGCCTGGTCAGTGCCACGCACGACCCACAACACCTCCGTCCCCGGTACCTCGCCGGCCAGCTCGCCCAGCTCCAGCAAGGTCGTCGACGCCGAGTGCCCCGCACCCAGGACCGCCGTACGGCGTCCTGCGAACCGCTCACGGTCCCGGCCCAGTACGTCGGGCAGCGCGTGGGCGATGTGGTCCGCGGCGACCGCTTCACCGCGGGCGGGGATACCGGAGCCGCCGAGCACGTTCGGGCGCCGCCAGGTCCCGGCTGCGTCGATCACCGCGGACGCCAGCAGTTCGCTGCCATCGGCGAGACGGATCAGAAACGGCACCTTCTCGCGACCGTCCGTGCGGACACGGTCGTATCCGGCCCGAGTGATCGCGACGACATCGGCGCCGTACCGGATCCGGTCGGTCAGCTGCGGAGTCTTGGTCAAGGGTTCCAGGTAGGAATCGATCAGGTCGCCACCCGTGGGCAGCGAGCCAAGGTCCGGCTCACTCCAGCCGCCAGCCTGCTCCAAGAGCCGCCGCGCCGCTGAGTCGATGTCGTAGCGCCACGGGCTGAATAGCTTCACGTGTCGCCATTCCTCGATCGCCGCCGCGACTCCGGGCCCTGATTCCAGCACCAGGAAGTCGACTCCACGCTCGGCCAGATGTGCGGCGGCGGCCAGACCCACCGGACCCGCACCGATCACCACAACCGGTCCCTCCGGGGCCGTCACGTTCTGCTCACTCACGATCGCTCTCCCAACACCACTATGTAGAAGTTCATCTAATCAGCGATGCCCACCTTGCATCTTGCTTAGACAGAAGTCAAGATAGACGCATGTCGAAACAACGGGACGAGGCGGCGAACCGCGGAGGCGGGTGCTGCACCCCGATCTCGGTGGCCCCGCTGGACGAGGCGGCAGCCACTGAGGGCGCGGCTGCCTTCAAGGCACTGGCCGATCCGATCCGGCTGCGACTGATGTCGATCATCGCTTCGGCCGGTCAGGAAGTCTGCGTCTGCGACATCACGCCACACTTCAACGTGTCCGGCCCGACGATCTCCCATCACCTCCGGGTACTGCGCGAGTCCGGTCTCGTCGACTGCGAGCGGCGCGGTACTTGGGTCTACTACTGGCCCATTCCCGCCCGGCTGGAGTGGATCTCGCGGCTGCTGTCCGTCCCGGAAGCATCCCTGAGCAGCTAGCACCAGTCGCCACCGGAACCCGCTTGAACTGCCCGACGGGAGATTTCGTCATGCCTTCATCCGCTGAAGAACTGGCCCTGCTCGATACCGACATGGTGCTTGGTCGCGCCGCTGAACGATTGGCCGACAAGTACGCCGGGGTCTTCGGACCCGAGACCGTCGACCGCGTCGTCCACGAGTCGTACGTCGCCTTGTTCCGCACCGCGAGAATCCAGCGGCACCTGCCCGCTCTGGCCGAGCACTTTGCCTCCGACCGGCTCGCGGCCTTGGCCCACGCCAAGGGTGCGATCGTCAGCCCGACACCGCAGGTGCTGTTCCTGTGTGTGGCCAACGCGGGCCGATCCCAGATGGCGGCGGCCTTGCTGCAACACCATGCCGCAGGCCGCGTGACCGTCCGCTCGGCCGGTTCCCACCCCGCCGGCGGTATCGAGGACCCGGCTGCACAGGTGCTGGCCGAACTCGGGCTGGACCTCACCGAGGCTTACCCCAAGCCGTTGACAGACGACGTCGTTCGCGCTGCCGATGTTGTGGTGACCATGGGTTGCGGCGACGCGTGCCCGGTACTGCCAGGCAAGCGCTACTACGACTGGCCTATCGCCGATCCTGCCCACCAGCCACTCGACGTCGTGCGCGGGATCCGCGACGACATCGACTCCCGCGTCCTGGCCCTGCTCAACGAACTGACCGGAGACACTGCATGACCGACACCGTTGACCGCAGTACGGCTTTGCCGGTCACCAAGCAACTCTCGTTCCTCGATCGCTACCTCGCGGTCTGGATCATCGTTGCCATGGGCATCGGCCTGCTGCTCGGCCGGATCATCCCTGGTCTCGACGATGCACTCGACGCGGTCAAGGTCGGGTCGGTCAGCCTGCCGATCGCCATCGGCCTCTTGCTGATGATGTACCCGGTGCTCGCCAAAGTCCGCTACACCGAGACCGCCCGCGTCACCGGCGACCGCAAACTACTCATCTCGTCGCTGGTGCTGAACTGGATCATCGGTCCGGCGCTGATGTTCGCCCTGGCCTGGCTGCTGCTTCCGGACCTGCCGGAGTACCGCACCGGGCTGATCATCGTCGGGCTGGCCAGGTGTATCGCGATGGTGCTGATCTGGAACGACCTGTCCTGCGGAGACCGCGAAGCGGCCGCCGTACTGGTTGCGATCAACTCCGTCTTCCAGATCGTCGCTTTCGCAGCCCTCGGCTGGTTCTATCTGCAGACCCTGCCGGGCTGGCTCGGCCTGGCGACCACCAGCGCCGAGTTCTCCATCGGCGCCATCGCCATCAGTGTGCTGGTCTTCCTCGGCATCCCACTACTGGCCGGCTACCTCACCCGCACGATCGGCGAGAAGACCAAGGGCCGGGACTGGTACGAGAACGCGTTCCTGCCCAAGATCGGGCCCGTCGCGCTCTACGGTTTGCTGTTCACGATCGTCATGCTCTTCGCGCTCCAAGGCGACGCGATCACCAGCCAGCCACTCGACGTCGTACGCATCGCTCTGCCACTGCTGGCCTACTTCATCCTGATGTTCGGTGGATCGTTTCTGCTCGGCCATCGCCTCGGACTCGGTTACGAGAAGACCGCCACCCTTGCCTTCACCGCGGCCGGCAACAACTTCGAACTCGCGATTGCTGTTGCCATCGGCACCTTCGGAGTCACCTCCGGCCAAGCCCTCGCCGGAGTCGTTGGCCCCCTCATTGAAGTACCTGTCCTCGTCGGGCTGGTCTACGTGTCCCTGTGGGCCAAGCGCCGCTTCTACCCAGCAACCACCAGCTAGGAGTCCCTGTCGTGTCCGAAACCCCTGAGGTCTTGTTCGTCTGCGTCCACAATGCCGGCCGCTCACAGATGGCCGCAGCACTCCTCGACCACCACGGTGCCGGTCGCGTCGTCGTACGGTCAGCCGGTTCCCAGCCCGCCGACCAGCTCAACCCAGCAGTCGTCGAAGCGATGGCAGAGCTCGGCCTCGACATCTCCAAGGAATTCCCCAAGCCACTGACCGAGGACGCCGTCAAAGCCTCCGACGTCGTCATCACCATGGGCTGCGGCGACGAATGCCCCTACTTCCCCGGCAAGCGCTACCTCGACTGGAAACTCGAAGACCCCGCCGGGCAAGGCATCGACGCCGTACGCCCCATCCGCGACGAGATCGACACCCGAGTCCAAGCGCTCCTCGCCGAACTCCTCGCCCCCGCTCAACCAACTGCCTAAAACGACGTGGTCGCCGCAACTCCTCCGATCGAGGTGTGGCGACGACCACGTGCTGTTCTTCAGGTCAGGCGACTACTTGCGCTTGGAGACCTGGACCTTGATGGAGGTCCCGGTACGCGAGACGACCTTGATGTTGACGCCGTTGTTCGGCACCTTCACACCGGCCATCGGCTGCTCGGCGAACCAGAACGGCTTGGAGTCGTTGAACGTCGCGACTCCGTTCTGGCCGCGGATGTAGTTCGGGTTGCCGTTGATGTGCAGGGTGACGTTGTCGGCCTTCTCGGTGCCGAACGGAGCGTCGTACCCGCCGACCCGCGGCCGCCAGAGCTGGCCGTCGAGGCGGTTGATCGGGACCGGGTGGCTGTCGACCGGCAGCACCAGACCCTCACCGGGGTGCTCGTTGGTGTTGTTGTCCTCCTGCGAGGTGTCCCAGTACCAGACCAGCAGGCCGTCCTGGTAGGGGAAGTGCTCGACCTTGTCCGGCGCCGTGTTGGCGAAGCCGAAGTTGTACGGGCCGGTCTTCAGGTTCGCGTCGTAGTCGACGTAGTTGATGTGCGACGCGAGGTAGTAGTTGTCGTGCTGGCTCGTGTACGACGCTCCGACCGTGCTGAAGCCGTTGAGCGTCCAGCCGTCCGGTGTGGTCTCGCCACCCGAGTTGAGCACCGTCGTGGCGCCCGAGGTCACCTTGATCTCGTCGGCGAAGAAGCCCAGTTCGGCGGCAGCCGGGTCGGTGGTGTAGCGGAACTGCAGGCCGATCGTCTTGCCGGCGTACGCCGACAGGTCGAAGGTTGCCGGGACCCAGCCGTTGCTCTTGCCGTCGATGCCGTTGCCTTCGGCGGCGTTGGTGATGCTGCCGGCGATCGGCTTGTAGCCGGTGCCGTCGTTCACCTCGACGTAGGCGTAGTCACAGGCGACGTTGCCACAGTCCTCGATCGACCAGTTGGCCTGGAAGGTGAGGCTTGCTGCCGCACCGGCCGGTACGGCGACCTGACGGTTCATCGTGTGCGTGAACTGGTTGCCCTGACCACTCCACCAGGACTTCGCCCCGGCGGCCGGTGCGACCAGCTCGTGCGTGACCGACTTCTTCGGCAGCGTCACGACCAGGCCCTGGGCCTTCTTGGAGTTGTACTCGTGCGGTCCGAGCTCCAGCGTGCGGTTCTGACCGGCGGCCACGATCTCGTAGTCCAGCCAGCCCAGCTGCATCTTGTCCCAGGCGCCCATGTCGGCCGCCTGCTCGCCGATACCGCCGTCGGTGGCCTTGGAGACCCGGCTCTGCGCCATGATCGTCCACCAGTTGACGCTGTTCTCGATCGCCGGGCCGGAGGTGTCGTAGTGGTCCGGCAGGCCGAGGTCGTGGCCGAACTCGTGCGCGAAGACGCTGATCCCGCCGTTCTCCGGCTGGATCGTGTAGTCCGAGACCCACAGACCGGTGTCACCGATCTGCGAACCACCGTTGGGGTTCGTGGCCGGACCACCCGGGTACTGCACCGACCAGCGGTGCGACCAGACGGCGTCCTCACCCTGCCACGGGTCACCGTCGGCCTGGTCGCCACCGGCGTGCACGATCTGGAAGTGGTCGATGTAGCCGTCGGGCTCGTTGAAGTTGCCGTCACCGTCGAAGTCGTAGCGGTCCCAGACGTCGAACGACTTCAGGTCGGCCTTGATCTGCGCGGTG
This sequence comes from Kribbella antibiotica, assembly GCF_004349055.1. Taxonomy (GTDB): domain Bacteria; phylum Actinomycetota; class Actinomycetes; order Propionibacteriales; family Kribbellaceae; genus Kribbella; species Kribbella antibiotica. The sequence continues at coordinate 7,471 of NZ_SMKX01000186.1, read as the reverse complement.
GTGCGGCCCTTGGCCTTCTGGTCGGCAACCCACTGGTTGACCGAGTCCGTGACCAGCGCCCAGACGTTGTTGCAGTTGTTGCCTCCACACGGGTCGCCGTTGGAGCGGCCGTAGCGGGCCTCGTTGTACTTGACCTTCACCCAATCGGTGACGGTGCCGTCGACGGTGTACCGGCCGGACGACTGCTTCTCGTAGTACTTCTTGACCGAGTTGCCCTTGCCGAAGTACAGGTTCTGGAAGTACTTCTGGCTGTAGTCGGCCTGCCAGACGGTGCTGTTGTCGACCGCGCGGTCGGGCTCCGGGATCGCGTTGTGCAGCGGTCCGTCCCAGGTTGCCGGGCCCGGGAAGTTCGGGCTGGTGTCCTTGTCGGGGAAGTTCGGGTGCCGCTCGTTGCCGAACTCGGCCAGTACGACGAAGATCTTGTCGCTCTTCTCGCGGCTCAGCTCGACGTACTGGTCGACCTTGCCGGACTTGTTCTTGACCCCCTTGGCGCCTGCGGCCTTGGTGCCGAGCTTCACGACCTGGCTGCCGTTGCGGACCTCCGGCTTGGCCGAGCCGTTCAGCACCTTGGTGAGTGCCTCCTGGCGCAAGTCGCGGCGCTTGTCCTCGAGCGAGTTGGGCAGCTCGTCCGGTCCGGGTGCCACTTCACTGGCAACCGGTCCCGAACTCTGTGTGGACGGCGACACGGCATTACCTGCCTGCGCCCATCCGATCCCGGCGGTGGCCGCCAAAGCCAGGCTGAACAGCCCAGCGGGTAGCTTGCGCACGATTCCCCTCCATGCTTCCTCGACGCGGCCGCGTGTGGTGACGCGGCGTGTTCAGAGCTCCCCCGAGCGTGTTTTGCGCGAGAGTACGGCGAAATCCGCGGGCTTCGGAAGCGGATGGCGGAAAAAACCGGGAAACCCACGGGGAAACCTGCGCTCTGAGTGGTCTTACTCATCCGCGACCGGGCCGGTTGTTGACAGACTGTGCCGGTGGAACGCGATCCGGACGACCTGTTGCAGCCGTTGTGGCGAGCGTTGGTCGTCTTCCGGGTGATCACCTTCGGGTTCGCCTGCTTCGGCGTCTGGACCCGCTGGGAAGGAATCGCGCGCCCGTCCGGCGCCATCCTGCAGTTGGCGATCATGGGCGTCTGGACGGTGCTCTCCTCGATCGGCTACAGCCAGCGCTGGGGCCGCCGCAACACCCGTGTCGGTTTCGTCGACCTGATCATCACGGCCGGCTGCATGTACGCCACGCTGCTCGCGCAGCCCCTGATCGACATCCGCGGCGGTGCGTCCGTGCTGACCTCGGTCTGGGCAGCCGGCCCGGTTCTGGCGCTGGCAATCTCACGTGGTCGCGATGGTGGGCTCCTGGGCGCAGTGACCATCAGCCTGGTGTTGCTGTCGCTGCGTGGCGTCGACAACGCGGCCAAGGCCCTCAGTAACGTGCAGCTCCTGCTCATCTCCGGACTGGTCGTCGGGTACGCCGCCTCTACGCTGAGGCGAGCCGGTGTCCGACTGCGTGCAGCAATCGCGGCAGAGAGCGCCACGGCCGAGCGCCTGCGGCTCAGTCGGTCGATCCACGACGGAGTGCTCCAAGTGCTCGCGCAGGTGCAGCGCCGCGGCCACTCGATCGGCGGTGAGGCAGTGGAGCTGGCCCAGCTGGCCGCTGAGCAAGAGGTCGCTTTGCGCTCGTTGATGTCCGCACGCCCCGTTGCCGCTGCGGGCGGTCTGACCGACCTGTGCAGCCAGTTGTTGCCACTGGCAACCACCAAGGTCGATGTGGTCGTCCCCGCCGTGCCAGTCCTGCTCCCGTCCACCACAGCCGACGAGCTGGTCGCTGCGGTCAAGGAGGCGCTCAGCAACGTGCGCAAGCACGCCGGCGGCGAGGCCCGCACATGGGTGGTGGTCGAGGACCTTGACGACCACGTGCTGGTGTCGATCCGCGACGATGGCGCCGGTACGACGCCTGCCGAGCTGGAGCAGGCCCGAGTCGACGGACGTCTCGGCGTGAGCCAGTCGATCCGCGGCCGCATCACCGACCTGGGTGGCACCGCCACCGTCCGCACTGCGCCAGGCGAAGGAACCGAGTGGGAGCTGAAGGTAAACCGATGACCAGAGTGATGATCGTCGACGACCACCCGATGTGGCGTGAGGGCGTGGCCCGGGACCTCGGCAGTCGCGGGTACGACGTCTGTGCGACAGCGCAGGATGTCGCCAGTGCGGTGAAGATCGCGCTGGCCACTCGACCAGATGTCGTGGTCATGGACCTGCAGTTGGGTGACGGTTCCGGGGTCGATGCGACGCGGGAGATCACCGCGGCACTCCCCGATACCCGTGTGCTCGTCCTGTCGGCCAGTGCGGAACAGAACGACGTACTGGCTGCGGTGAAGAACGGTGCGTCGGGCTATCTGGTGAAGTCGGCATCCCTGGAGGAGTTCGACGACGCTGTACGACGTACTGCTGAGGGGGACGCGGTTTTCAGCGCCGGGCTGGCCGGACTGCTGTTGGGGGAGTACCGGCGACTCGGGGCTGGTCCGGAGGTACCGCATCTGACCGAGCGGGAGACTGATGTGCTCCGGCTGGTCGCACGCGGGCTGACGGCCCGCCAGATCGCGACCCGGCTAGTGCTGTCGCACCGGACTGTGGAGAACCACGTGCAGAACACGCTGCGCAAGCTGCAACTGCACAACCGCGCCGAGCTGGTCCGCTATGCGATCGAGAACGGGATCGACGCCCCCGAGTAGTCCTCGGGGGCGCCAATCGCTGTTGTTTTACAGGCCGTTCGTGAAGAGCAGGCGGTTGACCGTACCGCCGGTGGCGCCACCGCTGACGATGTTCGGCGTCGCGGCGGACTCGATGTACGACTTCACCGTGGCCGGGCTGGCCGTGGTGTTCGTCTGCAGGTAGAGAGCAGCGACACCAGCGACGTGCGGCGTCGCCATCGAGGTGCCGCTCATCGGACCGGTGCCGCCGGTGCGCAGCGTGGAGATGATGTCCGTGCCGGGGGCGTAGACATCAACACAAGCGCCAGTGCTCGAGTACGACGCTCGTGCGTCGTTCCGCTCCGACGCTGCGACTACCAGCGCGGTCTCGATCTTGCGCGGCAGCCGGTCACAGGAGTTGGCGCCGGTGTTACCCGCCGACGCGGCCAGGAAGACACCGGAGTTGATCATGGCGCGCAGCGAGTTCTCCAGCGTGGTGTTCGCGCTGAAGTTCCACGAGGCGTTGGCCACGGCGGGCTTGACCGCGTTCCGCGTCACCCAGTCCACGGCCGCGATCGCGGAGGACGCCGTACCGCTGCCGTTGCAGTCCAGCCACTTCACACCGTGCAGCCGGACGTTCTTGGCCACGCCGTACGTCGTGGATCCGATCGTGCCGGCGACATGGGTGCCGTGGCCCATGCAGTCGGTGTTGTTGGCGTCGATGCCGTTGAAGTCGAACGTGGCGCGGCCGCCGAAGTTCGCGTGCGACGGGGTGATGCCGGTGTCGATGATGTAGGCGTGCACACCGGTGCCGGTGCGCGTGTAGGTGTAGGACGCCGACAGCGGCAGGTTGCGCTGGTCGATCCGGTCCAGGCCCCAGGTCGGGTTGGGCTGGGTGGTGTCGACAGCGTTCTCGATCCGCACGTCCTGCGAGATCGCCACCACCTCAGGGCTCTTCTGGAGCGTGCTGAGCTGGGCGGGGGTGAGCTTGGCGCTGAAACCGTTGACTGCGGTGCTGAATTGGCGCTGCGGCGTGATGCCGAGGCTGCTCTTCAGCTTCAAGCCCTTCTTCAGCTCGACGATGTAGGTGTCCTTGATGGCCGAGACGCCGGGCTCGGCCTTGGCGAGCTGGACGATGATCCGGTCCGGGGACGGGTCGGCCGCGCCGGCGGCGGTGGCAGTGGCGAGGGCGAGCGCGGGGGCCAGGCCCACGGCGAGAAGCAAGGAGACGGTACGACGCACGGGTTCCTCCTCAGGGAACTCAGATCACCCACCGGGGCGGAGGGGTGATCACCCTCGGTCCGCAGGCGGCTACGGATCCGGGGGTGAGGGAGAAGTTAGGCGGCGCTCACCTGACGCGTCAATCAGTTCTGCGGTGTGCTGATGTCATGGCACAGCGCTGCCGTGAGGTGTCCGCTTGTTCACCCCCGAGCCGTTCCTAGTCGCGACCCGGTCGCTTGTGAGATTGTTCGGACATCCCTTGAAACGTGTCCGTACACTGTGCGTTCCACGCTTGCCGTGACTGCTGTGCGTCACGACACCCGTACTGCGGGTGCCCATCCCCGGAGGCTGTAGTGAACCGGTCGTCCCTCGTCCGTGCCCTGCTGGCGCTCGTCGTCCTGGCACTGTCGACCTTCGTCGTCCTGACGGCGAAGCCCGAGCTCGGCCTCGATCTGCGCGGTGGCACGCAGATCGTGCTCGAGGCGAAGGACGCGCCGGGGGTGAAGGTCAACAGCGAGATCACCGACAAGGTGACCCAGGTGCTGCACCGCCGCGTCGACGCCCTCGGTGTCGCCGAGCCGAACGTGACCCGCCAGGGTGAGAACCGGATCATCGTCGAGCTGCCCGGCGTCCAGGACCCGCGCGAAGCCGCGAAGGTGGTCGGCAAGACCGCCCAGCTGACCTTCCACGAGGTGCTGAACGCGGCCGCCGAGAAGCCGGCCAAACCGGCCAAGGGCGATGTGTGGCTGCCCAACGAATCCGGTGGTGGCGGCGTCCTGCAGCTCTCCAAGCCGGTGATGACCGGTGAGCTCGTCAGCGGTGCCGACGGGATGATCGACCCGCAGCAGCCGGGCCAGGGCTGGTTCGTCCAGATGAAGTTCCAGGGTGACGGCGGCAAGATCTGGGCCAACGTCACCGGCAAGGCCGCCTGTGAGCCGGTGGGCACGCCCAAGCGGCAGGTCGCGATCGTCCTCGACAACGAGGTGATCACCGCCCCGCAGGTCGACCCGAACGGCGGCAGTCAGCTCTGCAAGGTCGGCATCGGCGGTGGCACCAGCACGATCAGCGGCACCTTCACCGAGAAGGAAGCCAAGGACCTGGCTGCCCTGATCGAGGGCGGCTCGCTGCCGGTCCCGGTCGAGATCATCGACCAGCGTTCGGTCGGACCGTCGCTGGGCAAGGACGCCATCCAGGCCAGCGCTGAAGCCGCGATCATCGGCCTCGGCCTGACCGCGATCTTCATCATCTTCGTCTACCGGCTGGTCGGGTTGATGGCCGTCCTCGGCCTCATCGGGTACGCCGGGATGTCGTACGCCGCTCTGACCGTGCTCGGCGCGACGTTGACGCTGCCCGGTCTGGCCGGCTTCGTGCTGGCGATCGGGATGGCGGTCGATGCGAATGTCCTGGTCTTCGAGCGAGCCCGAGAAGATCACATAGCCGGCCGGACCGATGGTCTGCGCCGATCGCTACGCAGCGGGTTCCAGAACGCGTTGTCCGCGATCGCGGACTCCAACATCACCACCCTGCTCGCGGCCGGTCTGCTGTTCTTCCTGGCGGCCGGGCCGGTGCGCGGATTCGGTGTCACGCTGAGCATTGGTGTGCTGGCTTCGCTGCTGTCCGCGCTCGTGGTCACGCGAGTGCTGGCCGAGTTCTTCGTCTCGCGCAAGTTCGTCCTGAAGCGCCCGGGTCTGAGCGGGATCGACGGACATGGGCGAGTGCGAGTCTGGCTCGAGACGCGGCGCCCGGCGCTCATGAATCACAGTCGGCGCTGGCTGACGATCAGCGTGGTTGTCATCGCGCTCGGTGTTGCAGGCGTCGTCGTACGGGGTCTGAATCTCGGGATCGAGTTCACCGGTGGCCGGCTGCTCGAGGTCAGCACCGCGCAGCCGATCTCGCCGGACCAGGCGCGCGCCGCCGTGGCCGACGCGGGGTATCCGACGGCCATCGTGCAGGCGACGGACAACGACAACGTCACCATCCGGACCGGGACGATCTCGGACGACGAGGCGGAGAAGGTTCGCGAATCCATCTCGCGCATCGGTGGTGGGACGGCCGAGCTGGTGCGCAACGAGGCAATTGGTCCGTCGCTCGGTGAAGAGCTGCGCAACAAGGGTCTGATCGCGCTCGGCATCGCCTTGCTCGCCCAGCTGGCGTACCTGGCGGCGCGGTTCCGCTGGACCTTCGGTGCGGGTGCTGTGCTCGCCCTGGTCCAGAACGTCGCGGTCGTGGTCGGTGTCTTCGCGTGGACCGGCAAGCCGGTCGACGGCATCTTCCTGGCCGCGATCCTGACCATCATCGGCTACACGGTGAACGACTCGGTCGTCGTCTTCGACCGGATCCGCGAGACCCGCAATGCCCGCTCCACCGAGAATCTCGGGCCGGTGATCGACACCGCGATCGTCAACGTCCTGCCGCGAACGGTCAACACGGGAATCTCGACGCTGTTCATCCTGTCGGCGTTGCTGGTGCTCGGCGGCGACTCGCTGGGTGACTTCTCACTGGCGCTGCTGCTCGGAATCCTGGTCGGTACCTACTCGTCCAACCTGACCGCCGCGCCACTGCTCCTCGAGCTCGAGCGTCGCTACCCGGCCCCGCCGCCGCGCCCGAAGCGCAAGCAGGTCGATCACGACACCGCGCCGGACCGCGGAGCCGTCGTCTAAGTAGACAGTGCCTACGGCGATCATGTAGACACTGTCTACATGATCGCCCTGGCGTTGCTGACCGCCTCCGCGTGCTGCCATGCCACGTGGAATCTGCTGATGAAGTCCGTCGGCTCCAAAGGCCCCGCCTTCATCTGGCTCTGCGGTCTCATCACCCTCCCGCTGTCCGTTGTTCTGCTTCTGCGTTCCTCGTCCGTGGCTTGGGGGCCGGCGCTCGTCAGCATGGCACTGCACACCTTGTACGCCGTCACTCTGCAGAAGGCGTACGCCGCCGCTGACTTCGCCACCGTCTATCCGGTCAGCCGCGGTACCGCGCCGGTCCTGATCACTCTCGCCGCGGGCGTCTTCACCTGGCAGACCTCTGTCGGAGCCCTGCTGGTGCTCGGCGGCGTTCTGTTGATGGACCGCCTGCATCGCGATCAGCCGCTGGCCCGAGGCATTCCGCTCGGACTCCTCGTCGCCGCTTGCACAGCGGCGTACACGTTGTGGGATGCCTACGCGATCGGCACACTGCACGCCGACCTGTTCACCTACCTTGCCGTCGGCAACGTCGCCCAAGCCGTCGTTCTGTCGGTCCTGGTCCGCGGTCGTCGCGCGGTGCTGGGGGAGTGGCGCCGAGCGCTCCCGATAGCCATCCTCACCCCGGCCAGCTACGGGCTGGTCCTGCTAGCCCTGTCTTACGCCTCCGTCACCACCGTGGCAGTAGGCCGCACCCTCAACGTCGTCATCGGTGCCCTGCTCGGCTTCGCCATCCTCCACGAACGAGTCACCCGAACCCGCCTGGCCGGCCTCACCGCAGTCGTCGCAGGCGTCGTACTGGTCAGCACTTAAAGACCAGTCCTCCTGCACGCGGCCACCAGCAACCCCGCCACCCGGCATGCCCTCATCGCACCCCACACCACCC
>NZ_SMKX01000185.1 GCF_004349055.1 Kribbella antibiotica | reverse complement strand
GGGTTTGCTGGGGTCTTGGGGGCGGCGAGCCTTCCAGCCGTCGCCGAACCAGTTGTTCGCCGGGGCCTGCTCCTCGGACCCGGACGGGTCCTGGAACTCACGCTTGGCCTCGCTCCCGGTCCACCACTTGGTAGACGCCGCGTCGCCGCGCTCCGCGGGAGCGGCGTTCTCGCCGTCCGCCGGTTCGTCCCCCCGTGGTGGGTTCCCACTGTCCGACATCAAAACTCCTCACGACCTTGCTGGGTGTAGCCGTCGACATACTGCTTCCGGCGCTTCTCGGGGTGCCGAAGCCGCGCACGAACCTTGCCCCCCAGGCGTTCGCCGTTCGCCCCCGGGTCATACTCTGCGTGATCCTGGGGCCTGGCGCCAGCTACGGCGGCTCGTCGGTGAGTTACTGCACTTTCCGGGGTGACGCGACATAGGTGTTGCACGAGTTCGGGTTACGCGTGTTGTAGCCGCGGAGCGCCCAGTACTTGTGGTTGCCGGCGTCACCGTGGTCGTTGGCCTTGTCGGTGACATGTCCGATCAGGAAGCGCCACTCGGTCGCGGACTGACCGGAGATCGGGTAGCTGTTCCGGTTCGCTCCGATGAAGATGTCGCTGAAGCATGACGCCTGCAGCTCGATCCGGCGGCTGATCTCCAGCTCCTTCGCGGTCGACGGTGCGTCGTACTGCATGCGGTGCGCTGCGGAGAAGATACCGGTCAGCTGCTGCACGTGGTGTCCGTACTCGTGGGCGAACTGGTGCAGCATCCACATCCGGGCCCAGACCCGTGCGGAGCTCTGCGAATACTGGTTGTAGTTGCCGACGTCCTCGGTGAGGTTCATATAGATCGTCTCGTTGCCACCGCAGTAGAACGGCGGTCCGGAGTCGTACCAGGTGCCGCACGGCGTGCTGATGTTGCCGGAGAACGTCCGCACGCTCGGTGCGCGGAATGTCGCTCCGGACTTGGTGACCAGCGATGGCCACGACCGGTTCAGGCAGTTCCACAGGTTCCGGTAGTTGGTGGTCGCCCCCGCAGCGGTCGCCGGCCTGGCCGAGGACTCCTTGCAGCTCACCGATCGCATCGCACCGGACTTGTAGAGGCGGTTCCGGGCCACGACGTCGAGGTTCGTGACCACCACCGGCTTCTTGGTCGGCTGGGTGGATCGCGGTGCGGTCGGCCGCGGAGCCGGACGGCTCGTGGTGGGCGCCGGCTGGCTGGCGGTCGGTGTGGGATCCGGACGGTCCACAGTCGGCGAGTACGTCGGGCTATAGGTCGGACTGTAGGTCGACGTGTCTGTCGGCTCCGGCCGGCTGGTGTACGGCCCGTCGCTACTGCCGTTGTGCTTCAGCAGTGCCGAGAGACCGGACAGCCCGACCACACCGACGACGACAACGCCCACGATGATCAGCGCGATCTTGGCGCCGCCACCACTCCTCTTCTGTGGCGGCCGCGGTCCACCAGGACCGGCGCCCCAGCCGAACTGCGGTTGCCCGGGCGGCGGGCCGTACTGCGGCACGCCGTACTGAGGAGGGCTGTACGGCGGCTGTTGCGGCCAGGGTGCTCCCGGCGGCGGGTATTGGCCCTGTGGCGGCTGCTGAGGGTACTGGCCGGGCGGTGGGCCCCACTGGTTGCCTGACACGCGTCCGACCGTAGCGGAGCCGCCGGGTCGTTGCCAGCGGCATAGAACACATCGCCCGGCCGCCGTCACGGTATGGTGCCCGGGTCAACTGACCCTCTCTTTACGGTGTGATTGGTCGATGCGTCTACGTCTGCTCGGGACTTCCCTGTGTGCTCTCGGTCTTGCCGCCCTGACCGGCGTGCCGGCGGGCGCGGCACCCACCCATAGCTCGGCCGATCCGGTCGTGACCAGTTACTCGGCGCAGGTCCGGGTCGAGGAGGACGGTCTGCTCCGGGTCGCTGAGACCTGGAAGCTGAGCAATGTCACCGGCACCTTCAGCCGGTTCCTGCTCACCCGGCGGCACCTGGCCGACGACATCGACCACGTGCAGCAGGTCGGCGACCTCAAGGTCAAGGCCGGTGGCGCGGACAAGAAGGTCGACCAGAAGGTCGAGGGGGATGTCACCTCGATCGCAGTCGGCGACCTGAGCGGCGACACCCAGCTGGACGTCACCTACACGGTCAAGGGCGCAGTGGCGACGACGCTGAACGGCACCGAGGTGCAGTTCGCTCCGCTGAGCGGCATCAACCTGACCATTCAGGCGGTGCACGTCGAGTACAGCGTCCCCGAGACCAGCCACATCGCCTGCTTCGTCGGCGCGATCGACAGCAACACCCCCTGCACGCTGGCGCAGACCGGTGAGGTGGCCGGCCCGACGTTCGAGCAGACCAGTCTGCCGCCGGGCAACACGGTGCGGATGACGGTGGGCTTCCCCGCGGGGGAGATCGCGGCCAACTCGATCGTCGAGTACCGCAAGACGTTCTCGCGCTCGTTCTCCACCGACACTGCACAGCTGCTGACCGCGGTCGGGCTGCTGGTGCTGGGTGCGCTGGCACTGCTGCTGCTCTACCGCCTTCGCGGCCGCGACGAGGTCGACCCGCGACGCGTCGTACCGGCTTCGCTGTTCAGCCTTGGAACCGATGCGCGCATCGGCTTCACGCCGCCGTCGGATCTGCGGCCCGGTGAGGTCGGCACGCTGATCGACGAGCGGATCGACCCGGTCGACGTGACCGCGTCCATCATCGACCTGGCTGTCCGCGGTCACATCACGATTAGCGAGCTCGAGCACCGCAGCGAGTACGCGCGTCCGGACTGGGAGCTGCGTCGGGTGTCGAACGCTCCGTCCGAGGAGCTGCAGCGCTACGAGAACGTGCTGATCCGCGCCGTCTTCGGCGACTCCGACTCGGTGCTGGTCTCCGAGCTCGGCCGCCAGGTGCGCGCCAACCTCGCCCAGGTGCAGGACGCCCTGTACGACGGAGTGGTCAAGCGCGGCTGGTTCAACGAGCGCCCGGACCGCACCCGCTCGCTGTGGGCGACCATCGGCATCGGTACGACGGTTGCTGGCGTCGTACTGACTGTTCTGCTGGCAGTGCTGAGCAGCTGGGGCCTTGTGGGCTTGGCGATCACCGCTGTTGGTGTCGGACTGCTGTTCATCGGTCGGCACATGCCGGCCAAGGCTCCGGCCGCCGGCCGGGTGCTCGGCCAGATCGCTGCGATCCGCGGTGAGCTGGCGGAGATGGACATCAGCGAGCTTCCGGCCGACCAGCACGCCGAGCTCTGCGCACGGGCTCTCCCGTACGCAGTGGTGCTCGGTGGCTCGGAGCGCTGGATCGACGCGCTGGTGGCGACGGACGACGACGCCGATGAGGACGAAGGGTTCGCCTGGTACCGCGGTCCGCGTGGCTGGCACCTGCAGAACCTGCCGGACTCGCTGCGGAACCTCACTACCAACCTCACCGGCGCACTGTTCGCCCGCTGAGCCCCCAGACGCCCTCTACCAGTTCGCCTGGGGCTCGTGCGGTGGGAGCGGCGTACCGGCCGGGTGGATGACGTAGACGAGTCCACCCGAGTGCGGGACCCAGGCGTTCTCGAAGGCAGCTCGGTTGTAGGTCGTGCGCACCTGGTCGTTGCTGGCGATCAGGTGTGACGCGGGGTCGTTGACGACGACATCGCCGTTCGGTGCGAAGCCGACGATCACCATGAGGTGTCCGTTCGTTCCGTAGCCCGCACCGGGCAGGTCGCCCTTCTTGAACGACAGTGAGGCGACCAGTGGGATACCGGCCTTGATGAACTGCTCCGCCTCGGTCAGAGAGCGCAGTCTGGTGACAAAGGCGTCCATTCCGCGCGTTCCGGCGTACGCGGTGTTGAACGGCCAGTTGCCAGCGCCGTCGTACGCGTAGTCGAAGACATGGCGGGCGGAGTGGTCGACCTGCGGATCAGCATCGGCCGGATCGACCCAGCTGGTCTCGCCGGCAGTCGGACCGGCGTTGTAGTAGTCCAGCACCATCGCGGTCGACGTCGCTGAGCACCATGCCTCACCGCCGTTGTCCCACTGCGGGTAGTGGCCGATATGCGTCTCCTGCGAGTACGTCGGCACATCCAGCACGACGCCCTCCGCGCCGCCAAGGGGGCTCACGGCAACTGTCGCGTCGGAAGGCAGTCGCGAGGACACTGCGCCGACCGAGCGGACCAGTGGTGCCTGAGCGGACCCGCTGAGGCGGTAGAGCGTCACCTTGAGTTGCCAGCGATCCACCCAGCGGTTCTTGGCCGCTACGAAGGTGTCGACGGCCACGCGGCCGTTGGTGTCGCCCTGGCTCGGCACGGAGGTCCGGTGGATGTCGCCGGCACCTGTGTTGTCGCCGCCGGTCCAGCGGCCGAGCACGTACCACTTGGTGGTCGCACCGAGGTTCGTCTTGCCCGCCATCGACACTTCGACCCAGGTACCGGGCGGGGTGGTCGCGTTCCAGGAGGCGATCAGCTCGGTCGCCCCGAAGCCGGTACTGACCGGTGGCGAGACCCAGCTGGCCTGGTCGTAGCTCTTGGCGGTCCCGTCGCCGAACGGATCGACGTACGGCGTAGTGCCGGTGGCCTGGCCGAAGGTCAGCGAACCGTCGGTGACGGTGGTGCCGGAGTGCGCACCGGCGAGGAAGTCGGCGTTCGACGTCCACGTGTGGAAGGCGATCTGTCGCGGTGGGGCTACCTTCACGGCCTCGCTCGGCAGTACTGCCGAGCTCAGCACGACCACACCGGCGATCAGGGCGGTGAGGGTACGAGGGGCGGTCATCTTTCGACGGTAGACCCGGCGACCGCCGCTGTCGCGGTGAACGCGTGCCGCAATTTCTGGGCGAACCGGTTAATTATTTACAAACGTTCGTTCCACTCGTCCTGCAGCATCGCGAAGACGGCCTCGTCGGTCCATTGACCCTTGAGGAACTCGTTCCGGACGAAGCGCGCCTCCTGGCGCATCCCGAGCCGCTCCAGCAGCTTCGCCGAGGCGTCGTTGGTGGCGTCCAGACGCCCGATGATCCGGTGCATCTCGAGCTCCTCGAACCCGAGCCGCAACAGCTCGCGCGACGCCTCTGCGGCGTACCCGTGCCCGTGCGACTCCGGGTGGAAGACGAACCCGAGCTCACCGCCCTGGTGTGCGAAGTTCTCCACGAACAGCGTCACCTCGCCGAGGTGCTGACCGGTAGCGCGCAGGATCACCGCGAGGGTGAGGGCCTGGTCCGGCCCGTCCATCGGTACGTCGGCCATCCGGCCGGCGAGGGATTCCGTCACCTCGTCCGGCGTCTTCGGGTCATACAGGAGGAACCGCGTGACCTCAGGGTTGGACTGCAGCTTCAGCAGGTCGTCGTAGTCGGTCTCAACGTAGCGGCGCAGGGTCAGACGGTCAGTCTCGATTGGCAACGAGTAGGTCACCAATCGAGGCTATGGGACCCCTGCAAGTTGTTTACCGGACGAACTGCGGCCCTGCGACGAAGGTGTTGCACAGTGCAGGGTTGCGCGACTTGAAGCCGCGGTTGGCCCAGTACGGCTGGATCGCCTTGCTGCCGTGGTCGCGGACCGGGCCGTACTCGTCGCCCGAGTTCGCGCTGAGCCAGTCCAGCTGTTGCTTGAACATGCCGGCGACCGGGTAGGTCCGGCGGTTCGCTCCCAGGAAGACGTGTCCGAAGCAAGTCGCCTGGATCTCCTTGCGCCGGCTCATCTCCAGCGACGTGGCGTAGCTCGACTCGTACCTGATCCGGTTCTGGGCGGCCAGGATGCCGGTCAGAGCCTGGATGTGGTGGCCGTACTCGTGCGCGACCGTGTCGGCCATGTTCGCGCGCCGGTAGACCCGCTGGTACGCCTGCGGGTACTTCCGGTAGTGCTCGATGTCGGTCTTGGCATCCATGTAGATGGTGTGGTTCGCGCTGCAGTAGAACGAGCTCGGTGCGTTACCGCTGCACGGAGTGTTGACGGAGCCCCAGAAAGCCATCACCTTCGGCGCCTGGAAGGCGACACCGGATTTGCGCACCTGCGCCGGCCAGGCCCGGTTGAGGCAGGCGACCACGCCCGCGTAGTACTGGCGGGCACCGGGCATACCGGACGGCCGGGCCTTCGGCTCGCGACAGTTCACCGACGCCTGGACGCCACTCTTGTACAGCTTGTTCCGCGCCGTCAGATCTTTGTCCGAGGGTTGCGGCGGCACCTTCTTCGTGGGGCTCGGCTGGGTCGGCCGAGCCTGCGTCGGTTGCGCACTCGTCGGGCGGGTGCCGGTCGGGTTGTAGGACGGCTCGTCACTGGGATCCGAGCTCGGCGAGTACGTCGAGCTGTACGTCGGCTGCGGGCTGGAGTAGCTGTTCCGGCGCTCCTGCTTGGCGTGCAGCGCGAACAGGTAGAGCGAGACCACGCCCGCAAACAGCAGCACCGCCGGTACGACGATGAATGGCGCCTTGCTGCGCTTCTTCTTGGGCGGGGGATAGCCGCCACCGCCGAACCCGAAACCCGGTCCACCCTGCGGAGGACCGCCGTACGGAGGTCCGCCGTACGGGGGTCCACCCAGCGGCGGGCCGCCGTACGGCGGTTGGCCGGGCGGCGGCCCCATGGGCGGTCCTTGCGGCGGTCCCGGCGGCGGCCCCCAGTACTGCTGCTGCGGCGGGCCGTACTGCTGCGGCGGACCGCCGTACTGCTGCGGGGGTGGGCCGTACTGGTTCGACAAGGGTCCTCCTGAGGGGTGCTGTGGACATTCTGTCAAGGAGAAGTGCCACTTCCCGTTACCCTTGACCGGTGACACTTCGCTTGTACGACACCGCGACGGCAACAGTGAGGGATTTCGTACCGGTCCATCCGGGCAAGGTCGGGATCTACCACTGTGGGCTGACGGTGCAGGGTGCCCCGCATGTCGGGCACATCTACAAGGAGGTCGTCTTCGACGTCCTGCGGCGCTGGTTCGAGCGCTCGGGGTACGAGGTCACGGTCATTGCGAACGTGACCGACATCGACGACAAGATCCTGGCCAAGTCGGCCGAACGGGACGTCCCGTGGTGGGCCCACGCGTACGAGTTCGAGCACGAGCTGCACTGGTCGTACGACGTACTGGGCTGCCGCCCGCCGACGTACGAGCCGCGCGCCACCGGGCACATCCCGGAGATGCTGGAGATGATCGACCAGCTGATCGAGGCCGGGCACGCGTACGTCGCTCCGGACGGATCGGGTGACGTCTACTTCGACGTGAAGTCGTGGCCGGCGTACGGGGCGCTCTCGCACCAGAAGATCGCCGACATGGAGGTCGCCGCCGACGCGGACCCGCGCGGCAAGCGCGACCCCCGCGACTTCGCGCTCTGGAAGGGCTACACCGAGGGCACGCCGCGGACGGCCTCCTGGCCGACCCCGTGGGGACGCGGCCGCCCGGGCTGGCATCTGGAGTGCTCGGCGATGGCCGGGAAGTACCTCGGCGACGAGTTCGACATCCACGGCGGCGGGCTGGACCTGCGGTTCCCGCACCACGAGAACGAGCTGGCGCAGTCGACTGCGGTCGGGCAGAAGTTCGCCCGGACGTGGATGCACAACGCGCTCGTCACCACGGCCGGCGAGAAGATGTCGAAGTCGATGGGCAACAGCGCCGTCGTCCGGAACGTCGTCGAGCGGGTGCGGCCGATCGAGCTGCGCTACTACCTCGTGCAGTCGCACTACCGGTCGGTGGTCGAGTTCTCGTTCGAGGCGCTCGACGAAGCCGCGAAGAGCTTCCAGCGGATCGACGGGTTCGTCACCCGGGCGACCGAGGTGACCGGCGGGGTCTCGCCGGCTGCCGAACTGCCGTCGGAGTTCGTGACGGCGATGGACGACGACTTGGGTACGCCGGCTGCGGTCGCCGTACTGCACAACACTGTCCGCGACGGGAACAAGCTGGTCGCCGACGGCGACTCGGCCGCGTTGCGGGAGTCGCTGGCGGCGGTTCGGGGCATGCTCGGCGTGCTCGGACTGGATCCGCTGGCAGAGCCCTGGGCGTCCCGCGCCGGGGCTGGCGACGAGCTCACCGAGGTCGTCGACGGGCTGGTGAAGGCGCTGCTGGAGCAGCGACAGGCCGCTCGTGCACGCAAGGACTACGCCGCGTCGGACGCGATCCGCGACCGACTGAAGGCGCTCGGCGTTGTTGTCGAGGACACACCCCAGGGGTCGCGCTGGACGCTCGCGGCGCCGAACACGATCGAAGGAAACTGACGTGCCAGGCAGTAGCCAGCGTAAGGGCGCCATCCGGAAGAAGCGCGGAAACCCGACAGCCGGGTCCGGCGGACGCGTCCGCCAGGGTCTGGAGGGCCGGGGCCCGACGCCGAAGGCGGTCGACCGCACCAAGCACCCAGCCCACAAGCGGGCCAAGGCCAAAGAGCGGGCCGAGGAGCGCGACACGCGCCGTCGTACGCCGCGCAAGGACGCCGACGCGACTGTCGAGTGGGTCTACGGCCGCAACCCGGTCGTCGAGGCACTGCGCGCCGGCGTACCGGCTGCTGCCTTGCACGTTGCCGAAGGCACCGAGCGTGACGCCCGCCTGCGCGAAGCACTCCTGATCGCGGCCCAGATCGGCCTCCCGGTCCTCGAGGTCCCGCGCCCCGAGCTCGACCGCGTCACCGCCGGCGGCGCCCACCAAGGCGTCGCGCTGCAGATCCCGCCGTACGAGTACGCACACCCCGACGACCTGCTGGACCGGGCCCACAACGCCCACGAGGTCCCGCTGATCGTCGCCCTCGACGGCGTCACCGACCCGCGCAACCTAGGCGCGATCACCCGCTCCGCAGCAGCCTTCGGCGCCCACGGCGTCGTCGTCCCCGAGCGCCGCGCCGCCCAGATCTCCGCCTCCGCGTGGAAGACGTCGGCCGGCGCCGCCGCCCGCATCCCGGTCGCCCGGGTCACCAACCTCAACCGGACCCTCAAGTCCTACAAGGAAGCCGGCCTCCTGGTCATCGGCCTCGACATGGGCGGAGCCGTAGAACTCCCCGCCCTCGAAGCCGCCACCGAGCCGATCGTCCTGGTCGTAGGCTCCGAAGGCAAAGGCCTGGCCCGCCTGGTCCGCGAGAACTGCGACCTCATCGTCTCCATCCCGATGACGTCCGCCACCGAATCCCTCAACGCCGGCATCGCCACCGGCGTAGCCCTCTACGAAATCTCCCGCCGCCGCGCGGTCTGATTTCCACCCAGGCATATGCCCGAAAAAGTGGGCATATGCCTGGTGTAGTGGGCAATCGCAGGTGGTTCGGTGCGCGCCGTGCGCCCGCCAGTGAACCCACCCGCCGCGCAGACCGTCGAGTGTGCGGACCTTGCTGCCGGTAAGCCCTTACCTGCTACACACTCGCGCCACTCGACACACTGGGTTCACTGGGTGCCGCCGCTAGGTCGAGTGGAGCCAGCGTGCTCTGCGCGGTCGAGCAGGAGCTTGCGGAAATTCGCCGGACTCAGCTGCGTGCGGGTGCTGTACTTGGGTGATGGAAGAAACCCCGGCCTGCCGATCTCTGACGCTGCCCCGACACCGCCGATGCAGCCTGGCATGCCCGAACTGATGGCAACGCTTGCCCCCACCATCGCCAGCCTCTCGGATCTGTTGATCGCCGAACGCGACAAGGAACGGAGGCGGTGAGCCTGCTTCAGTTCATCGCGGAGTTGGCGACCGAGGAGTATCGGCTCAACCCGGCGGACTCGCTCCAGGAGACCCGCGATAACACCTGGCTCCTGAGCTGCTCGGAAGATGAGCGTGCGAAGCTCACGGTCGCCGAGGTCGTTGGTGCGTACAAGTTGTGTGTCGCTGCCTTGCGCACCAGATTCGCCGCGGAGGGATTGCTGACACCTGCGGTGTTCTATGTCTGGCATGACGAGCAGGCTGGGCAGCTGCGGTCCTCCATCACTTCGTTGCCGCCGGACAAGTTGTTGTTCGGGGCAACGGTGCGCCAGGCGCAGCTCGAGCACGTCGTGGGCGACCTTCTGAACGCCGCGAGCTTCATTGCCTGGTCAGAGCTTGAGGTGACCGACGAGCCGACGGAGGACGACGACCGCGAGTACTTCGTCGATGTCTGGCACACCTTCGTGGCGTAGGAAATGATGCTACGGCTAGGTGGGCGCCCACCTAGCCGCAGCTCACCTTTTTGTCAGTAGACGTTGACGCTGTAGCGGTTGAGGACCTCTACTACGGGCTGGAAGAAGGTGGTGCCGCCGGAGGAGCAGTTGCCGGAGCCGCCGGAGGTGAGGCCCAGGGCTACGGTGCCGGCGAAGAGGGCGCCGCCGGAGTCGCCGCCTTCGGCGCAGACGTTGGTGCGGATGAGGCCGGTGACGGTGCCTTCGGCGTAGTTGACGGTGGCGTTGGTGGCGGTGACTGAGCCGGAGCGGAGGCCGGTGGTGGAGCCGGAGCGCTTGACGGCTTGGCCGACGGTGGCGTTGGCGGCGGACGTGATGTCCTGCGTGGAACCGTTGTAGAGGTTCACGTTGCCGGGGTGGTTGGTGTACGACGTGCTGTACTTGACGATCGCGTAGTCGTTCCCGGGGAAGCTGGAGCCGGTGACGTTGCCAAGCAGCGTGGTCTTCGCGGAGTTCGCGTACCAGCTGGACGCGATGTTGCCGCAGTGGCCGGCGGTGACGAAGTAGAACGCACCGGCGGCGTCCTTGACGTTGAAGCCGAGCGAGCAGCGGTACTGGCCGCCGTAGATGGCGTCGCCACCGGAGATGTACTTGGTGAGCTTGCCGGGGATCTTCTCGAGGGTGACCGCGGAACCGAACCGGTCGGTGACGCGGGTCAGGGCCGACAGCTTCGACGCGCTCACGGTGTCGTCGTACGACACGATGATGCGGCCGTCGGGGTTGGTCTGCCAGGCGGTGCCGGGGATGCGGGCCTCGGAGTTGAGGGCCGAGGTGATGGCGGCGGGCGACGGTACGGCGGGAGCGGCGGATGCTGGGCCGGCGGCCAGGAGAGCGGCGGCGAGCCCGGCGGCAGCCAGGATGGCGGTGGTGCGGCGGGAAACGTTCACGGTTTCAGCCTCCTCACGATGAGGACGCGCTCGGGGCGGGTGCGTCCTTGACTTCAACCGTGAGGAGTTCTACCCGTGATCACCGTAGAGTATTCGAACGAACCCGGAGCGTGAGAAGGTTTTCCGCACGCTCCGGGGAAAAAATCAGTAAACGACGACCCCGTACGCCGCGAGGACCTCGGTGACCGGCTGGAAGTACGTCACGCCACCCGGTGTCTTGCAGTCACCGGTTCCGCCCGAGGTCAGCCCATACGCGCTGCGCCCACTGAACAGCGGACCACCGGAGTCACCCGGCTCGGCGCAGACGCTGGTCCGGATCAGTCCGGTGATCCGGCCGTCGCCGTAGTTCACGGTCGCGTTCAGCCCGCGCACAGTCCCGCTGTGCAGCCCGCTGGTCACCCCGGCCCGGTACACGTAGGTCCCGAACGCCGGCGTGGTCGCCCGCGTGATGTCCTGCGACTTCCCGTTGTACAGGTAGACGCTGCCACCCGGCTTCTTGACGCCGACCGGGTAGTCCACCAGTGCGTAGTCGTTGCCCGGGTAGCTGGAGCTGCGCAGCGTCCCGATCTTGACGCTGTGCTCGGGGTTGGCGTACCAGGTCTTGGCGACGTTCCCGCAGTGTCCCGCGGTCAGGAACGAGTAGCGCCCCTTGGCGTACACGTTGAAGCCGACCGAGCACTTGTACTCGCCGCCCCACGTCCCCTCACCACCGGTGACGTACTTCTGCAGCTTGCCGGACAGCTTCTCCAGCTTCACGCCCTCCCCGAGACGGCGTGTTGCGGCAGTGAGCTCGGACAGCTTGGCCCCGGTCACTGTGGAGTCGTAGGACACCAGCACGGTGCCATCTGGTTCGGTCTGCCAGGCAGTACCCGGCGTGGTCA
Organism: Kribbella antibiotica; assembly: GCF_004349055.1. Classification (GTDB taxonomy): domain Bacteria; phylum Actinomycetota; class Actinomycetes; order Propionibacteriales; family Kribbellaceae; genus Kribbella; species Kribbella antibiotica. Next base: position 4,527 of record NZ_SMKX01000185.1, on the reverse strand, counting down.
CGTCCTTGGCGAGAGCCGAGGAGATAGCGGCTGCGGACAGCCGGGGCGGCTTCACAGGCTCAGCCTGCGCGGCCGGTACAACGGCGGCGGCGACGAGCGCAGTTGCGGCGAGGGCCACTGCGCTCCGGCGGATGGTCGAAGATCTCATGCGATCAACCTCCCATGGCGAAGGGCCTTCACAGGCGGTCTGGCAGCATCAGGACGTCAAACGCTCGACTGCGGGTAACTCAGCGTGCGAGCCAGCAACTGCTGGTCACCACGCAGCTCTGCGTGGTCCACATCGACCGCCCAGCTTTCACCCGACAACCGCACTGTCATGGCACCGTTGTCGAACCACGGCCCGTGCGTGAGTCGCCAGTCCGCCGCCACATCCCGTACGCCGGCCGACCGTGCCAGGCGGTGGAGCAGCCACGTCATCCATCGCGCATCCAGCAGATGGTTCGCCCACCGCAGATGCCGCGGCACCGGGTTGCGGAACGGCGACATCGTCAGCTGCCGGATCGCCGTACCGGGGTGATCTACAGCGCCCAGTGAGGCCTCGGCGATGTAGCTGCAGTGCACATCACCCGACAGCATCAGAATCGACGCCGGTGGGTCCTCGCCACTCACCACTGCGGTCAACAGCGCGGTCACATCGTCGAAGGACTTCCGGAACGACGCCCAGTGCTCCAGGTCCATCCCCTGCCGGATCCGCTCGCCAAGACGCGCGCCCCGCGGTCCCCACGCGCCAGACGAGATCGCCTCGTCCCAGCCCTCCAGATGGTGCAGTCCCGGCGCGAGGAGGAACGGCAGCGTGGATGCCAGCAGCAGATGGTGAATCGGCCGACCTGCCTCGAGCACTGCGTGACGCACCCAGGACCACTCGTGCGCATCGACCATGGCGCGCTCGTTCGGCTCCAGATGCCGCGAACAGCGCGAGTCGATCGCAACCAGCCGTACGCCGCGGTCCGCCGTACCGAAGTCTCGGTAGAAGCTCCAGCGAGCGGTGACCGGGTCGTCGTCCGCAGCCCACGCAAAGCTCTCCAGGTATGCCGTCCGCTCCTCGTCATCAGAGAGCGTCAGCATGGCCCGGTACGTCGCGTCCTGGGCGAGCTGCTCGGGCGAGAGGTTCCCCAGGTGCTGATAGACCCAGTACGACGCGTATGCCCCGACCACGCGGTCCCGCCACCACGGCTGAGCGGTCACCCACTGACGCCAGGTCAGTGAGGTGTTCCAGTCGTCGCGCAGGTCGTGGTCGTCGAGCAGCATGCACAGCGGCACGGTCGAGAACAGCCACCGCACCGCCGGCTCGAGCCAGGCGTCGTCGTACAGCCAGGTGTACTCCTCGAAGTTCCCGATCTCGTCGGCCACCTCGGAGCCCTGCCGTCCGCCGTGCGCCTCCCGCAGCCGCTGCCGGACTGCATCCGACGGCTCATCGGCGTACACCTGATCTCCGAGGAGCAGGAGCGCATCAGGCAACTCTTCAAGCCCATTGGCCAGCGCCACCAGCGCATCAGGTCCGAACTGCTTGAACCCCTCGGCAGTGAACGGCGCAGACCGTCGACAAGACCCGAAGGTCATCCGGAACGAGCCATCGGATCGCGGCGTCCGGATCACACTCGGCCCAAACGAGGACTCCGGCAACGGCCAAACCACTGAGCCGTCCAGGCGCACGTCGTACGGCGTAGCGCTGTCCGGCGCGAGCCCTTCGATCAGTACGAGCGCGTAGTGATGCCCATGCACCGACCACGTCTGCGCGGTATGCCCCAGTACCTCCACCGAACACGCCGAGGAGGTCTCCACCCAGATGGTCGCCCGCGTCTCGTCGACGTACCGCAGCAGCGGCCCCAGCGTCAGTTCCACCTTGAGAAACCTAGTCCAGCCGCAGTGAATGCAGCACGAAGGACGCCAGTTCGCGGTACGCCTCCGCGTCGCTCAAGCCCGTACGGCGAGCAATGTCGCCGCGCTGAATGGCCTGCATCGTGTGCGCGATCATCTCGGCGGCGAACGCGATGTCGACCTGCCGGAAGGTCTTGCTGTTGATCCCGTCCTCGATCAGCGTCCGGACCCGGTCGGCGGCGATCCGGGTGTTCCGCTCGTAGACCGAGCGGGCCGGCGCGAATGTCGCGACGTCGTCCAGGAAGGTCCGGCTGGCCGGTCGGAGCGCGTCGGCAACGGCGTTCAGGTACGCCGCGATCCGCCGGTCGTGCCGGGTCTGCCGCGCGACCGCGGACTCGACCTGCGCGGTGGCGTTCTTGAAGTAGTGCTTGACCACCTCGACGGCGAGCTGTTCCTTGCTCGGCGCGAGCGCGTACAGGGTCGTTTTGCTGCAGCGCAGTTCGGCGGCCAGGTCGTCCAGCGTGAACCGGCTGAAGCCTTGTTCGAGGAACAGGGACAGGAGGCGGTCGAGCAGTTCGCTCTGCCTCCGCGTGCGGCGCCCCGGCACGACTGTCGTCATAACGAGACAGCATAGAACGATACTGAAGTATGGCCGTTAGTATCATTCCTGGTATCGTTTGGGTAGACCCGGGGAGGGCTGCCTGATGACTGTCGATCGCCTCTTGCCGACCGAGGAATCCGCCGACCTGCTCGCGCTTGTCCGCGACCTGGCCGAGCACGAGCTCGCTCCGTACGCCGCCAAGGCCGAGGAGACCGAGTCGTTCCCGCGGGACGCGTTCCGCACGCTCGGCAAGGCCGGCCTGCTGGGTCTGCCCTACCCGGAGCAGTGGGGTGGCGCTGAGCAGCCGTACGAGGTCTACCTGCAGATGCTTGAGGAGATCGCCGCCGCCTGGATGTCGGTCGGTGTCGGCGTCTCGGTGCACACCATGGCCAGCTATGCGATGGCCCGCTTCGGGACCGACGAGCAGAAGCAGCGCCTGCTGCCCGACATGGTCGGCGGCGACCTGCTCGGCGCCTACGCGCTCTCCGAGCCGCAGGCCGGTTCCGACATCAGCGCGATGACCACCAAGGCAGTCCGCGACGGCGACTCCTACGTCCTGACCGGCACCAAGTCCTGGATCACCCACGGCTCCCACGCCGACTTCTACACGACCTTCGCCCGTACGTCGGCAGACCCGAAGCACGGTATTTCCGCCTTCCACGTGCCCGCGCCGGCTGAGGGCCTCAGCTTCGGCGCACCCGAACGCAAGATGGGCCTGACCGGCTCGGCGACCACCCTGGTCAACTACGACGGCGTCCGGATCCCCGCCGCGAACCTGATCGGCGCCGAGGGCGACGGCATGCGGATCGCCCTGTCTGCGCTGGATTCCGGCCGGCTGGGGATCGCCGCCTGCGCGATCGGTCTGGCGCAAGCCGCGCTCGAGGTCGCCGCGTCGTACGCGAAGCAGCGGCAGCAGTTCGGCCAGGCGATCGGTGAGTTCCAGGGCGTGCAATTCCTGCTCGCCGACATGGCCGCCGCCGTCGAGTCCGGCCGAGCGACGTACCTGCAGGCCGCCCGTCGCCGCGACCTCGGCCGCCCGTTCACCCAGCAGGCCGCGATCGCCAAGCTGGTCTGCACCGACGCCGCGATGAAGGTGACAACCGACGCCGTCCAGGTCCTCGGCGGCTACGGTTACACGCGAGAGTTCCCCGCCGAGCGCTACATGCGCGAAGCCAAGGTGACCCAGATCTTCGAAGGAACCAACCAGATCCAGCGGCTCGTCATCAGCCGCGACCTGCTGAGGAGCGCTTCATGAAGTTTGGCCCGTCCGATGTCGCACTGGTCACCGGCGGTGGTTCCGGGCTCGGAGAGGCGACCGTACGGCGCTTGGCCGCGGACGGACTCGGGGTCGTCATCGTCGACCTCCCGTCGTCGGCCGGCAAGGCCGTTGCCGACGAGCTCGGTGACCGCGTCGTCTTCGCCCCGGCCGACGTCACCGACGAAGTCGCTGTCATCGCAGCTCTCGACGCAGCCGCCACCCTCGGCGACCTGCGCGTTGTCGTCACCTGCGCCGGCATCGCCACCCCGGGTCGCGTCGTCGGCCGCAAGGGTCCGTTGCCGCTGGCAACTTTCCGGCAGGTCATCGAGGTCAACCTGATCGGTACCTTCAACGTCCTCCGCCTGGCCGCCGAGCGAATGATCGCGCTCGACGCCGGCGAAGACGGCGACCGCGGCGTCGTCGTGATGACCGCCTCGATCGCCGCGTACGACGGCCAGGTCGGCCAAGCGGCGTACGCAGCCAGCAAGGGCGGCATCGTCGGCCTCACCCTCACCGCCGCGAGAGACCTTGCAGACAAGGGAATCCGCGTCGTCACCATCGCCCCCGGCACCATGGAAACCCCCATGCTCGCAGGCCTCCCCGAAGAAACCCGCGAAGAGCTGGGCAAGGCCATCCCGCACCCCTCCCGCCTCGGCCGCCCCGCCGAGTACGCCGCCCTCGTCCGCCACATCCTCGACAACCAACTCCTCAACGGCGAGGTAATCAGGTTGGACGGCGCCCTCCGCATGCCCCCGCGCTAGCACCCTGCCGCCCCAGCCGGCCGCCGCCGCCCCGGCACCCCCATTTGGGGCTCTCCTGACTGATCTGTGGGTCAGTTTCGGTTGGGGAG
>NZ_SMKX01000184.1 GCF_004349055.1 Kribbella antibiotica | reverse complement strand
GGCAGGCGGCGCGGAACGGCGACTGGCTCGGGCGGTCCAGCGGCTGGCGGCCGAGTTCGGGGCGCAGCCGACGGCGAGGGCCGCGCGGGACTATGGGTATGCATTGCAGTTGGCGTTGCGGGTCGACACGCCCAAGGCCGCGGAGCTCGTTCGTCGGTACGACGCCAAGATCCCGCCGGAGCGCTACCCGCTGAGTACGGCGGACGAGCCGTGGCTAGCTGAGTTGGTCAGTCACGCGGACGGACATGTGCTGACCGCCCTCTTCACGGTGGCCGGGCGGCTCGGTCTGCACGACTTGCAACAAAAAATCCGGGACGACCTAGCTGGAGCGGCGCGCCAGGCAGAGAACGCTGCTGAGTACTTCCGCGCCCATCAGCTCTTCCGTCAGGCCGGGCAGTACGGCGAGTCGGTTCGGGTGTTGCGGAACGACGACACTCCCGACGCACTGGCCGCCCGGGCAGAGTCGTGCGAGGCCGGCGGTGACCTCGCCGGTGCGGCACGCCTGTACGAGCGGATCGACGAGCCAGAGCGGGCGGTGTCGTTGTTCATGGCAGCCGGTGAGTTCGCCGCGGCCGCCGTCTGCCTGACGCGGTGGCTCGGCGGCGAGGCCCCGGAGGACCCCAGGTTGGCGCAATGCCTGCGTCGTACCGGTGACTATGACGAGTTGGTGAACCGCTGTCTCGTGGCGCTCGCGGCGCGCGGCTCGGCGTCGCGGGCTGTGGAGAGCCTGCGCCAGCTGACCGCGGACGGACTGATCCCGTTGCCCCGGGCAACTGAAGTTGGCCAAGCGCTCGATCGGCTGGATGCCAAGGAGCGGCAGCGATTCGAAGAACGGGCGCAGGCGTGGGTGGCGCGGGCGCGCGGTGAGGTGGACCGGCGCTACAGCGACATCTGGGGCTTCGATCTCGGTACGACGACCTGCGCGGCAGCCATCTACGACACCGAGACGCGGCAGCCGGTGTTCTGTCCGTGGAAGGGGCAGGTGCACTTCGCGTCGACGATGAGTCTGGACCGGGAAGGCAACGAACTCATCGGCCTGACCGGTGAGGAGACGCTGATGCCGTGGCTTGTCGGGCACATCGACGCGGCCAAACGGCGGATGGGCCGCGGCACCGTGTACAAAATCCGCGACCACTCCTACCGGCCCGAAGAGGTGGCCGCGCGACTGGTCCGGCATGCCCGCGGGCTGGTCGAGACCTTCCTGGCCGGGCAGGTCCGCGGTCGCGTCGCGGAGCTGGCTCGCGCCGAGCTCGGCATGGTGCGCGACGAGTGGCTGACCTGGGCTGAGCAGAACCACGACCTGCGGCTCCCCCGGCCACGAGTCGTCGTGACAATTCCGGCGTACTTCACGAACAATCAGAAGGCAGCCACCCGCTCGGCCTGCCGGATCGCCGAGGTCACCCTCGTCCGGCTCGTCCACGAACCAACGGTCGCTTGTATCACCGCTGCTCGCGAGCGCCGCCTCACCGATGCCGTCGCGGTTGTCGACCTGGGCGCCGGCACACTCGACATCAGCCTTGTGGACGTCGGAGACAACGTCTACGAGGCGCAGGAGATCAGCGGCGATGCGCAGTTCGGCAGCAAGGACCTCGACGCAGCGATCACCGACGCGCTGGTGACTCGGCTGCGGCGGCAAGGGATCGACGTACCGGCTCGCGGCGCCCTGCGGCGCCGGTTGGAGATCGCCGCGGAGAGCCTCAAGATCGACCTGTCCGCCCAGGACCACGCGAGCTACGAGCTGCGCGGCATCGGCGCCGACGACCTCACGCTGGAGCTGAGCCGAACCGAGCTGGCGATCATTCTCGCCAAGCCACTGGCCAGGCTGCACAAGGTCTGCGCAGACTTCCGTACGACGACGCGCACGCCGCCGAAGCACCTGGTTCTGATCGGCCGGCCGATGCTGTCGCCGCTGGTCCGGGAGGCCGTGGAATCCGCGTTCGGGATGACCCGAACAGTCGTGTCCGATCCCCGGACCGCAGTTGCCAGCGGCGCCGCGTTGCTGGCCGCGATGCGGGCCGGGTCGCTGGACGACGTCCTGCTCATCGACGTCAATCCCCTGTCCCTGGGGATCCGGGTTCGCGACGAGCACGACCACGAACTGCTGTCCGAACTCGTTCCGGCGAACACGATGATCCCGGCGACGTACTCGCAGGTCTTCAGTACCTACGCCGACAACCAGACCGTCGTACGGGTCGAGATCTTCAACGGCGCGCTCGACCGGGAGTCCAGGATCGGGCAGTTCATGCTGACCGGCCTCCCACCGGCCGAGGCGGGTGTCCCGAAGATCGAGGTGACGTTCGAGATCGACGCCGACTGCGTGCTCGCCGTCACCGCACGGGACCAGGCCACGGGACAGACCAACTCGATCCGGATCGCCGACACGACCCTGCTGTCGCCGGCCGAGATCGCCGACCTGACTCGTCGCTACGACCGGCAACGCGAGCTCGAGCAACGACAGCAGGACGAGGCAGAGCTGCGGGAGCGGTTGCGCGAAGCTGCCGAGTCCACCATGGACGACGACAGCGCCGCTGCCTGGCAGGAGTTCTGCCATCGGCGGGATACGCATCGCGCCGCACCTGGCACTGAGGACGCCGAAACCCAGCGCCTGCTGATCGAGATCTTCAACGACACCGGCCGTACCGAGCTTGAGCTTGAGCGTGCCCGACAGGCTGTGCGCGAGTCGGCGGTCGCCGCCCTGGACCACGTGCAGCGGCCAGACGCCGAGCTTGCGGAGACTAGGCGCCGTACCGACGAGCTCACGGCCCGTACCGACGAGCTACGCGAGCTGGTCACCAAGGTCGCCCGGTGGAACGCACTGTTGGTGCGGCAAGCCCTGAACGAGCCCGATCCGCTGCAGCGATTCCGCAACCACTACGCGGCCGGCGACCACCGTCAGGCGCTCGCCGCGCATCCCGAGCCGCCGGTGTCCGCCGCCGATCTGCGCCGCTACGCGCACTGCCTCGCCGAGACCGGCGATCACGACGGCTATCGGGCCCTTCGCCGTACCGCGTCCGGACCCCGGCCGGCCGCATTCGTGCGAATCCAGGCCGCCCCACCGGGCGTCGGATTCCTCGTGCACCAGCGATTGATGGTCACAACGGCGTCCTGCCTCGGCGATGCGAAGTCTGTCCTGGTGGAACTCGAAGGCGGCAGCACGCAGACAGCGCAGGTTCAGTCGACAGGCGACGGCCTCGCTGTTCTCCAGCTGGCCGAAGGGATCGACGTCGTACCGGTGCAGCTGGGCTACGCCAAGCTGGTCGGCATCGGCGATCCCGTCCGGACAATCGACGCGGTCGGGCTGATCGACCGCTTCGAATCCGCCGCCGAACCTCAGACCTTCGGGACAAGCCTCCGCGTACCGCCGTCGTCCGTCGGCCAACCAGTCTTCAACGATCTCGACGAGGTCGTTGGGGTGATCGTGTCCACCGCGAACGACGGTGCTCGCGTTGTGGCGATCGACGCCGTGGATCCGCTGCTGCGGATCGCCGGATTCGACCGCCACGCCTAGCGACGCTCAGCCGGTGTAGCCGGCGAAGAGCTTGCTGAACTCGTACGGCGTCTGTGGGACGTTGGTGCAGTTGACGAGGGTGCCGTTGCAGGCGTTGCGGTCTCGGGTCATTTCCCAGAAGGAGAGCATGCCCAGGTGCTTGCTGCGAGCGAAGTTCACCAGCTGGGTGGAGTGGGCCTGGTTGAAGGTGCCGCCGTCGTCGTTCTTGCCGAGCATGGGGGTGACGCCGACCTTGAGCCAGGCTTGGGCGTCGGTGAGGGACGGCCAGAGTGACTTGATCTGGGTGAAGGTGCTCTGCGCGGCCTGGACGGCGAAGTCGCCGTAGTTGCCGGCGGAGCGGTTGTAGTCCATCGCCATGATGTTCACGACGTCGAGCTTGATGCCGTTGTCGCGGGCCGACTTGAGGACTGCGAAGCCATTCGCGTCGAGGCCTTCCGGGAGGACCGGGAGGGTCAGCGAGATCTTCAGCGCGGGACGGTTCGTTTGAAGGATCGACAGGGCCTGGGAGCGACGGGCGATCGAGGCCGGGTCGGCGGCCGCGCCGCCTTCGATGTCCAGGTCGAGGTAGCGCAGTTGGTAGGCGTCGACGACGGCCTGGTACTCCGTTGCGGTCGCCTGGGCGGTCGGGCACACCTGGGCCAGTTCGCTGCCGGCCGCGCCGCCGAAGGAGATCTTGACGTCACCGCCGCGGGCCCGAATCGCGTCGATCTGGTCCTTGCCCCAGCCGGTCCGCGGGTCGTAGGCGCCGAACCAGCTCGCCTTGCAACCGCCAGAGCCGGTGACGAATCCGAGTGTGAACGAGCGCAGGTTCCCGGCGGTGGCCATCGCAGTCAGGGACGGCGTCGGCCAAGCACCCATATCGACGTACGGCGCCACTGGCACCAGCGAGCCCGCCGGACCGGCAACGGTTGTCGCGGTGACCGAGTTGCTGGCCGGTGACGAGTTCCCGGCGGCATCGCGAGCCTTCACGGTGAACGTGTAGGCGGTTCCCGGGTTGAGTCCCCCGACCGTACCGGTAGTCGCGTCGGTGGTGATCAGCTGCGTGCTGCCGGAGTAGACGTCGTACCCGGTGACGCCAATGTTGTCAGTGGATACGTTCCAGGCAAGGGAAATCGTACTGGTGCTGGTCGCGGTAACCCGGAAGTTGGCGGGCACGGTCGGCGCGCTCGTGTCACCGGCTCCACCCTCACAAAGGCCGCCGTTGACCCGGCAGTTCGCGGGGCGCGCGGGACCCTTGGCAATGAACCCGAAGGTGGCGGACTGCCCGGCGGCCAGCGGAGCGTTCCAGTTCGCGTTCGCGGCGACGATGTGATTCCCGGTGCGCGTCACGACCGAGTCCCACGAGCTGCTGATGTTGGTTCCGGCCGCGAGATCGAACTCGACCCGCCAGGAGCTGATGGTGGCCGCGGTGCCGTTCGTGACGGTGTAGGCGGCCTGGAAGTTGCCGTCCCACTCACCGGTCAGGGCGTACGTCGCGGTCACTGATCCGGCCGCTGTCGCGGGCGGCGCGACCAGGAAGGGGACCAGGAGAGCGAGGAGTGCGAACAGCAGGACGCGTGATCTGGGGCGGATCATGATGCCTCCGGGTAACTTTCTCCAGTTATATTAAGAAGTCACCGTATATAAAGTTTCCTAACAGTCAAGGGCTCACCGCAATTGGAGGGCCTCGGTGTACGTCGGCTTGGCGCCGAGGTGCGCGACCTCGATCACCGGGATGCCGTCCTGGCAGGTCGGCGCCGTCACGGCGGCGTCCGCCGGCGCCGAATAGATCGTCTCCGGGCGCGATCGACCGGACTGCCAACGGTCGAGCTGGAACCGCTCGCCGCCGTCACGGACGGTTCTGACCTGCCAGTAGATCCACTCCCCGCACGGCACGATGGTGTCCGTCGCAATGTTCCCGAGGGGGCGTTGCGCCGCGTCGGCGGTTTCCCGCAGATAAGCCTTGCTCTGGTACTGATCAGGGTCGGTCGAACTCACCTCCGACCAGATCGTTGCCCCACGCAACGTTGCGCCACTCCACTGGATGCACTTGGCAACAGCCGGTACGGCGCGCGGCTGACCACCGGCGAGCGGAACGGTGAAGAGGCGCTTGCAGCGGCTCGGGGTCTGCGGGTCGGCGATCTGGCTGAAGGTCACCGCATCCGCCGACACCACCGGATCGGCGATGTAGGCCGGATCGTCGACACAGGTAACAGTGCGAGCCTTGAGCGAGTCGAGCGTTGCGATCACCAGACACGATCGCTTCTGGCGATCAGTGGTGCTGTAGGCGAACGTTCCGTCGTACGCGCCGATCTCCGGCTCCGCGATCGGGGGCAACGCCGTCTGGCTGAGGTCCGTCTTTGTTCCACTGCCTAAGTCATAACGGTAGGCACGGATCTTGCGGTCCGGACCGTCCGAGCGGATCTCCTGGATCAGCGCCCACCGGTCGTCGATCACCACGGGTGACTGCGCGACGAAACCGGCCGGCGGCACATGCCGTACGACGGTTCGTCCGCCGGCGCGGGCGGCAATGGTCGTCGTACCGACCTGATCGCTGGCGCGGGTCACGAGATAGCGGCGTTGCTGGGTGACCACATGCTGACCGTCGACCGGCTGGCGCAGAAAACTCTTCCAGACCGGTTTGGCCGGAGGTTTGGGCGCGGGGGTGAGTGACGGCGCGGGTGTGAGCGAAGGCGTGACTGAAGTCGTGGGTGAGGTCTTGGGTGCGGCGGCCGAGGGATCGCCTTCCGGTTGGGCGGAAGGCGATCCCGAGCAGGCACCGAGGATCGCGGTCACGGCCATCGTCACCGCGACCACTCCGGGCCGGCGCATCGAGCTAGAGACCGATGTTCTGGAACTGGTTGGCGAGCGTGGCGTTCAGCATGGCCGAGGCCGGAATGTTCTTCGGGCCGTCGGTGATGTTGCCGTTGCTGTTGAACCGGCGTTCGTTGAAGACCTCGAAGATGCCGATCGTGTTCGTCGTCTGGTTGTAGCCGCGGCCGACCTGGAAATGACCGCTGTGATCGAAGGCAAGGTACGGGAAGTACCGCTTCAGCAGTTGCGGGTGCTCGATGATCGGCGCCGGCGAACCGTCACCGAGGTGACTTTGGTGGACATTGAGGAAGGTCGACGCCGTCCAGCTCGAAACGCTCTGGACGATATAGGCGCCGGCGGCAACATCCCAGTCGGTCTTCGCGTTCGTCTGCTGGACCATCGCGGTGATCGACGTACCGGACGTCGTCGTGCCGAGGTCGGAGGCCCATGACGTCTGGGTGTCCTTCTGATCGTCGTCGGCCCAGTCGATCGACTGGAACGTCGCCGGGCCACACCAGTAGCCCTTCTCCTGGTCGACCGCATAGCCGGCCATGATGTATTTGGAGTCCGGTGCCGCCACGACCTGGGCCACGCCGGCACCGCCGCCGGCCAGGGTCCGGGCTTTGGCTCGGCCGTCCCAGGCGGAGCGCAGCTCGGTGAGCTCGGCGTTGAGCCGCGTTTCCTTCGGCATTGCGGCGCGTGCGGCCGCGAACTGCTGCGGGGACTGCGCACCGGTCGCATTCTCGGCGACCGACGTGTCCTTACCCAGTTGGGCAGCGGTGGGCAACTTGTCGACGAATCCGAAACCGAGGCAGTAGGTCAGTTCCTCGAGCCCGAAGCAACGAAGGGGATTGTCAGCGGAGGTGGGCGCACCGACCTGGGCGACCACGTCGTTCCACGTGTGGGCCGTCGGCAACGACGCGGCAACGGCCGGTACGGCGGGTGTCATCAGCGCGCCTATTCCGAGAAATACGGAAACAACGCGGACAGTAATAGTGGGCATGGGCGGACTTCCGTTCACTGGGGCGGTAGTGAAGTGATGTGCGCGCACCGAAACGATACGTCCACTCCGGTACCGGACGATAGGGTTTGGGAAACTTTCTTCCGGGCGACTGAATTCTTTCGCCGAAATATGCCGGGCAGTCGATGATCAGTGACTGCTAGCAATCCACCCGCTCCTGAGGTCTTGCCGGGGCGCACCTCGGCGGTCTAGCCTCCCCCCCAATCGTTAAGAAACTTTCCTATCAGTCATTTGATGTTCGGGAAAGCGCTTCCCTCGCCCCGCCAGGAGGCCCCTGTCATGCCACTACCCACCCATCGAAAGCGGCTCGCCGCGACCGGCGCGCTCGCGCTGCTCGCCGGTCTGCTGACCACCGTCACCATGGCGGACGCCGTACCGGCAGTTCCTGCGGCTGAGGCTGCTGCGATTCCGGATCTGACCAGCGCGAATCGCCGCGCGCCCATCGCCGGCCTGCCCGACTGGAGCAAGGCCGGCTACCGCGGCGGCGCACCGCTGCCCGGTCCTGCTGACATCAACCCCGACGCGAACTGCCAGGTGACCGCCGCAGAGCTCGCCTCCCAGTACGGCGTACGCGCCGACGGCAGTGACGCGACCACCGGGTTGCAGGCGGCCATCGACGCGATCCGCACGCAGTGCACGCCATCGGCCGGGTACAACAAGCTCTCGCAGATCACCTTGCCGGAGGGGCGCATCGCGGTCTCTCGGCAACTCGGCCTCGACGCAAGCTACCTGCTGATCAAGGGAGCCGGAGAGGGGCGGACCGTCCTGGTCTTCCGGCCGGACACCAACACCCGGTACGACAAGCTCACCGCTGATGGCAGTGACTGGGACAAGGACGGGATGACCCACGGCGCCGGGTCGAGCGGGTGGATCTGGCCCGGTCGCGGTCTGTTCCGGGTCCAGAGCCGTGAGGTCGCGCCCAAGTACGCCGCCGACTATGCCTCGGCGCCCGCGAACCGGAAGGATCTCTTCGAAGGAAGCGTCAACCAGCACTGGGCCAGCGGCTTGCCGCTGCGCGAAGGTTCGGCCATCGGCACCACTCAGATCAAGCTGGCGACCAACGCGAACATGGCGCTCTTCACGGCCGGCAACTACCTCTGGGTCGGTGCGGCGAACTCGGCGAAGTTCTACCAGCAGCAGACCGTCACCGACGCGACGAAGTACACGAATCTGCACATGCGCCAGCAGATCTTCCAGATCACCGCGGTCGATGCTGCCGGGCGGAACCTGACGATCGACAAACCCCTCGAGTACGACCTCCCGCTGAACTCCACCGCGGACGGCTCGGCGGCGATCGGCGGCACCGTCTACCCGAGCCGGGTGACGCCGCTGAAGCCGATCCTCGGAGTCGGTATCGAGGATCTGACCATCACCCAGGACATGGCCGGTCTGCCGAAGCTGGCCGGTGGGACCTACAACCTGAACAAGGCCGACGCCGTTCACAACTACGGCAACATGGCGCCCGAGTACGAGATGCACGGCATCGTCTTGAAGTGGGCGGTCAACACCTGGATCCGCCGGGTCGGCACCGAGATGACCGGCTCGCACCCGATCGTCACCGAGAGCGCGAAGAACATCCAGGTCCAGGAGTCCCATCTGGACGGCGCGTGGAACAAGGGCAAGGGGGGCAACGGCTACCTACGCGGCTCCCGCGTCTGGGACTCGCTCTACGCCTACAACACCACCCGGAACCTGCGGCACTTCACCTTCCAGTGGTCCGCGTCGGACAACGTGGCCGTCGGCAACGACTTCGACTCCGACCTGAACGTCCACGGTGGCTGGGAGCGGCGCAACCTGTTCGAGAACAACACCGTCAAGGTCCCGTTCGAGCACTCGTCGAAGAACTGTCAGAGCAACTGCGGTGACGAGGGTGGCGACGTACCGGACGATTCCACCTGGTGGCCGATCTGGTGGGCCGCCGGCCCGAAGGCGGTCAAGTGGTCCGGCTCCAGCGGTCCGCAGAACGTCGTCTACAACAACGCGCTCAGCAAGCAGACCACCGCGAATGGCGCGTACCAGAGCTTCTATCCGGACCGGCAGCGGCTCTACCAGTTCGGTAGTAGCTCGGCCGACCCGACGAAGTTCCAGCACCTCGCGGTGAACGGCGTGACCATCCCTGACTGGGCCAGCCGAGAGACAGCCGACTACACCCAGCCGAACGGCGGCGTCAACGCGTCTCGCACCGACGCCTCGGGCTCGCTGTTCCTGCGGAACCCGGGCGGCGGGAATCCCGACGACACCACCGCGCCCAGTACGCCGTCCGGTCTGCAGGTCGCCTCCACAACGTCGAGCAGCGCGGCGCTGACCTGGAACGCAGCAACGGACAACGTCGGCGTCACCGGGTACGACGTACTGCGCAATGGAGTGATCGTCGGAACCAGCACCGGCACCACCTACACCGACACGGGTCTGGCCGCGGCCACCACGTACTCGTACACCGTCCGGGCGAAGGATGCTGCTGGCAACCAGTCGGGCGCAAGCAACGCGGTCAGCGCCACGACTCAGCCCGGTGGTGGCGGATCGGAGACGCTGCTGTCCCGCGGAAAGCCGGCGACAGCGTCGTCATCCGAGAGCAGCACCTTCGCCGCAGGGAAGGCCGTTGACGGCGTTGCCACCTCTCGCTGGGCGTCCAAGGAAGGCTCCAACGCCGAGTGGATTCAGGTCGACCTCGGAGCTTCCGCGAACCTGACCCGGGTGAAGTTGAACTGGGAGGCTGCCTACGGCAAGGGGTATCAGGTCCAGGTCTCGGCGAATGGCACCAACTGGTCGAACGCCTTCTCCACGACGACCGGCAACGGCGGAACCGACGAGATCCCGGTGACCGGAACCGCCCGGTACGTGCGAATCAACGGCACCGCGCGCGGTACGGCGTACGGGTACTCGCTGTTCGAATTCGAGGTCTACGGCACACTCGTCGGCGGTGGTGGAGGTGGTGGCGGCACCGCGGTCGACGTGTCGACAGCTGCCCAGCTGCAAACGGCACTGGCGAATGCCCAACCGGGCCAGACGATCCGCCTCGCGGCCGGGCAATACCACGGCTCCTTCGTCACTCAGCGGCCCGGAACTGCGTCGGCGCCGATCACGCTGACCGGGCCGGCGTCCGCCGTACTGATCAATGACGGGCCGACCGGAGACGCGCCGTCGTGTCCGGCGCCGACAGCCGGCTGGGATTCCGGCTACGGGCTGTGGCTGTTCGGAGCGCCGTACTGGAAGCTGACCGGCTTCACCGTGCAGGACTCCAAGAAGGGGATCGTGCTGGACAACTCGCACCACGTCACCATCGACGGGGTATCGGTCCATCACACCGATGAGGAGGGCGTCCACTTCCGCCGCTCGTCGGCCGACGGCGTCATCAAGAACTCCACCGTCACCGATGCGGGCCTGGTGCAGAAGGGGTACGGCGAGGGCGTGTACATCGGCTCGGCCAACTCCAACTGGAGCTGTCACGGCAACACCGGCGGCGTCGACAAGTCCGACCGCGTGCAGGTGCTCGACAACCACATCGGCCCGAACATCGCCGCCGAACCGATCGACGTGAAGGAGGGAACGACCGGCGGGATCATCCGCGGCAACACCTTCAACGGCCGCGGCATCTCCGGCGAGAACTCGGCCGACTCGTGGATCGACGTCAAGGGCTTCAAGTACGTCATCGAGAACAACACCGGGACCTTCTCCTCCCCCGGCACCTTCGCGAACGGCTACGAGACCCACAACACCTCCACCACCCCGTCGTTCCCGAACGGCTGCGGCAACATCTGGCGCAACAACGCCTCCAACCTCGGCGGCGCCGGCAACTACGCCATCAACATCTCGTCGGTCTCCAAATGCACCGCCGACCCCAACATCGTCTACTCCTCCAACACCGTCCAGAACGCCAAATCCGGCCTGACCAACGTCCCTGTCACGCCCTAACCCCCTGCTGCCGGGCGCTCTCATCAGCGCCCGGCACCCGGTCAGATGAGGTAGCGGTCGCCCGGGCGGACGATGCGCAGCCAACGGCTGGCGTGAGGCCCTAGCTTCAGCGGCAGGGTCCCATCCTCGGCGAGATCGGTGGTGCCGTCGCGGAGAAGGTCAACGGCGCGAAGACCTGCTTCCGGGTCCGCTACCTTGAGCGTGACCTCAACATTGTCTGCACTGAAGTTGTGCGCGGTGACGACCACCCCGTCCTCGTACGCCGATCGATGCGCGAGCACCGCGGTGGCGTCGTGCTCGAGGATCGTGCAGTCGCCCCAGGACAGTTCCGGGCACTCGCGATAGCGCCGTACCAGCAGCTTGATCCAGTTGAGCAACGAATCCGGGTCACGGCGTTGCGCGGCCACGTTGACGTGCTCGGGGCCGAACTCGCCTTCAGTGACCGGCGCGGCGAGATGCGGCGGAGCGGCTGGGGAGAAACCGCCGTTCGGGCCATCGGTCCACTGCATCGGCGAGCGGACCGCGCCGCGTCCTTCGATCGCGAGGTTCTCCCCCATGCCGATCTCGTCGCCGTAGAAGAGCACCGGCGTACCGGGCAGTGAGAACAGCAGGCTATAGACCATCTTCAGCCGGGTCTGGTCGTTGCCGAGCATCGGCGGCAGCCGCCGGCGTAGTCCGCGGCCGTAAACCTGCATGTCCTTGTCCGGGCCGAAGGCGGCGAAGACCTCCTGCCGCTCGGCTTCTGAGAGCTTGTCCAGTGTCAGCTCGTCGTGGTTGCGGACGAACGTCCCCCACTGGCCCTGCTCAGCGGCCGGCGGGCGCTCGCGCAGGGCCTTCACCAGTTCGGCCGGATCGTTGCGCGCCAGCGAGAGATACATCCGCTGCATCCCGATGAAGTCGAAGCACATCGTGAGTTCGTCGCCGTCCTCGTCACCGAAGAAGCGCCGTACGTCGGGGTACTCCAGGTTGACCTCGCCGAGCAGCATCGACTGACTCCGCCGGCGCTCGAGGAACGCCCGCAGGTCGCGCAAATAGTCATGCGGATCGGGCAGATTGCCCGCGTCGACGGCACCGGTCGTGTCCAGCAGGAACGGTACGGCGTCCACCCGGAAGCCCGAGATGCCGACCTGCGACCAGAACCCGATGATGCGCTGGATTTCCTCCCGCACCTCGGCGTTCGCGATGTTGAGATCCGGCTGATGCTTGTAGAACTGGTGCAGGTAATACTGTCCCGCCGCGTCGTCGTACTCCCACAGGCTCGTCTCCTGATCGGGGAAGACAACGCCCTCGTGCTGGTTCGCCGGCGGCTCGTCGCGCCACACATACCACCCCCGGTACGGCGACTCTCGCGACGCACGCGCACTCCGAAACCACGGGTGCTGATCCGACGTGTGGTTGACGACCAGATCCGCGATCACCCGGATCCCGCGGTCCTGGGCCAGCGTGATCAGCTCAACCAGATCGCCATGCGTGCCCAACCGCGGATCCACCCCGTAGAAGTCGGTGATGTCATACCCGTCGTCGCGGTCCGGCGTCGGATAGAACGGCATCAGCCACAGACACGTGACCCCAAGATCAGCCAGGTGGTCGATCCGCTGCCCGACACCTCGCAGGTCGCCGATCCCATCACCGTCGGTGTCGAAGAAGGTCTCGACATCGAGGCAATAGATCACCGCGTTCTTCCACCAGACATCGGCTGTCTCCGTCAGTCGCATGACCTCCCCGTGCCCCCACACGTCCCGGCGTACACACCCTGCTTTAGCCTGCGCGCAGTGTGCGCGCGGGCGCGTGCCAGCTCGTCAGCAGGTATTCGGCGAACAAGTTGTCCACTACGAGTGAGCAGCTGGCTCCGAACAGGACATCGCCGATCGCGTCCGGATGGTCGCTCACGTAGCTACCACAGAGGTCGTGCGCGGCGATCTGCTCGTGGACGGCGTCCGCCTCGACATGTTCGGTGAAGTAGCGCGCCTCCGCATCGGTGGCGCCGAGGCGGGCTGCGCCGGCGGCGTACTGGCGGTTCGGCAGTGTCGAGGTCATCTCTAGCGCGGCCAGGTGACCGAGCAGCGCGGGCGTCCAGCGTTGATGCATCGCGAACAGCGACATCACGTTCGAGATCGCCAGCGTGACCGCCGGAACCTCCGGCACATAGTGGCCATAGACATCGTTCAGGTCGAGCCAGCGCATCGTGGTCCGGAACAGCTCCGAATGCATGCGATCGACCCGGCCGCCGCCGTACTCGTCGGACTCGATCTCCACCAGCGCGGCCTTCGCCGCGCCGCCCAGCCGCGCGATGCCGAAGCTGTGCGGATCGGCCTCCTTCAACTGGTAGATCGAGCGATTCAGGACGAACTGGCGGAATTAATCCACGGTCGCATGCCGCCGCAGATAGGCCGAGAGTTTTGGCCCGTCATCGGCGTCGATCAACGCCCGCAACTGCTCCGCGACCGGTACGCCGCTCGGCGTCGTCCGGCCGTTCGCCTCCAGCCAGGCTGTCCACGGCTCCTCCAACCGGGTGCGGAAGGCAATGATCTCCGGGTCCCACTGACCGTCGACGACAGCGTCCTCGAAGCCGCGATACTGGAGCTCGTACGCGACCCACAGCGCGAGCTGCAGATCACCGTCCGTACAAGGGTGATCCGATCCGCCGACCACGGCCTCATCGGTACGACGGCCCGCGAGCCGACTGATCAACCAACCGCTGAGTGGTCCTCGCGGGGGTGGCAATTGCATGTCTGTCTCCTCGTTTCAACAAGCTGCGCACCGGTACCCCACGCAGAAACCGGCCTGCGCAGAACCGGATAGGCGGTGGGTACTGGGCAGGTATGACGACGAACGCCGAGGACCCCGCCACCGTGATCCGCGCCTACCCCGACGGCCCGATCCTGGTCCGCGGCGACTTCGAACTCCTCGACGAGGACGGCCGTCCCGTCCCCCACGACCGCCGTACGATCGCACTCTGTCGCTGTGGCCGCTCCGCTATCGCGCCACTGTGTGATGGCACCCACACGCTGCTCAACCGCCGGGGGGACAGTTCGTGACTGATGCGGTCGTCGTCGGGGCCGGTCCGAACGGGCTGGTTGCGGCGAACCTTCTGATCGACGCCGGGTGGGACGTCACACTGCTCGAGGCCAACGATGCGGTCGGCGGCGCGGTCCGGAGCTCGACCGACGTTGATCCGGCCTTCGTGCATGACACGTTCAGTTCGTTCTACCCGCTGGCCGCGGTGTCGCCGACGATCCGGAAGCTGAACCTCAGTGATTACGGGCTTGAGTGGTCGAACGCTCCGTCTCCGGTCGGCAACCCGTTGTCCACTGGCGGGTGGGCTCTCGTGCACCCCGAGCCGGCCGACACCGCCGCGGCCCTCGATGCGTTGCAGCCAGGCGACGGTCAGGCCTGGCTCGACCTGTACGGCGACTGGGAGCGCGTCGGACCGGCCGTTCTCGACGCCCTGCTCAGCCCCTTTCCGCCAGTTCGCGCTGGGATCGGCGTACTGCGGGAGCTGTTGGGAGCACGGGGTCTGAAGCGCCTGCAACTCCTCCTTGGACCGACCCAATGGGTTGGCAACCGGCGGTTCACCGGCGAGGCCGCGAAGATGCTGATGGCAACGAACTCGCAGCACGCGGACATCGCCCCGACAGCGCCGGGCTCTGGGTTGATGGGGTGGCTGCTGGTGATGATCGCCCAGCAACACGGCTACCCCGTACCGCGGGGCGGCGCCGGGAAGCTGTCACAAGCGCTGGCCGACCGATTCGCTGCCCGCGGCGGCACGGTCGTCTGCCAGGCGCGGGTCGACCGAATCGTCATCCGTGACGGCCGGGCGGTCGCCGTACGGACTGTTGACGGGACGGAGTACGCCGCCGGTCGCGCTGTGCTCGCGGATGTGTCTGCACCGGCGCTGTACCGGGAACTCATCCCCCGCGAGGATCTGCCGGGGCACGTGCAGCAGCGCTTGCGGGCGTTCCGATGGGACCCCGGCACGATCAAGGTCGACTGGGCGCTGAACTCACCCATCCCCTGGCAAGTGCAGCCCGAGCTGGCCCCGGGAACAGTGCACCTCGCGGACTCGGTGGCGGATCTGCGCCGCTGGTCGAAGCAGTTGACCGCCGGGCAGATCCCGGATCGGCCGTTCCTGCTGATGGGACATATGACAACAGCCGACCCTTCCCGATCCCCGGCCGGCACCGAGTCAGCCTGGGCCTACACGCATGTTCCGCAGCAGACCCGGGGCGACGCCGGTGGACAGCTGACCGGCCGCTGGGACGACGCCGAGGCCGAAGTGATGGCCGACCGAATGCAGGCCCGGGTCGAGCAATTCGCCCCCGGATTCACCGAGCAGATCACCGCGCGCCGCATCCTCAGTCCAGTTGAGCTCGAGCGCCGCAACGCCAACCTGGTCGGCGGTGCCGTCAACGGCGGTACGTCGGGCCTGCGCCAGGAACTGTTCCTCCGGCCGATGCCGGGCCTCGGGCGCGCCGAGACGGCCATCAAATCCCTCTATCTGGCCTCCGCCTCCGCCCACCCCGGCGGCGGCGTCCACGGCGCCTGCGGCTCCAACGCCGCCCGCGCAGCACTCTTCCACTCCAGCTCAACGGAGGAAGGCGGTCGCGTGCGCTGATGTCGCAACGCACGCGACCTAGGCAACCACCTTCCGCGCGCGGCTGTTGGCAACCTGCCTGACTGGTGCCCCACCACCACTCAGGTATGCACCCGCAGAAGAACTGACACAGTCTCCTGGTCGTGCCTTTCGGCCTCGGTCAGTTCGGTGCGGGTGTCACCGGGTCGCGGTCGAAGTAAGCCACGGCGAAGAGGATCAGGGCGGTGACGATGCTGACACCCGCGTTGGTGATGAGGTCCGAGGTGGCCATGCCGATCTTGTGACCCCAATAGGCGAGCTGCGAGGTCGCGTCCCACAGCAGATACATGAACGCGTTGACGAGGATGAGCTTGCGTCGGTCGACCGCCCGGGGCAGCGTCATCGCGATGATCGTGACGGCGATGATCACGACGTGATAGCCGGCCACGGAGTACCACTGGAACTGCCGGGTCGGCGTCATCAACCCGCCGAGGTAGGCGCGGTCGGTGAGCTCCGGGTCGAAGGTGAGGACCACAGCCTGCAAAAGGTTGAACACGACGTACACCCAGAGGATCACGCGCAGAGAAAGTTTCATACGTGAACTTTCTCAGAACCACTCCGCCGTCCGTACGCCGCCGCTCGTTCCCTACGCCCGAAGCCCAGGTGAGCCTGGTTGGCGTACGTTCGGACGCGACCCGCTTTGGCGCTGGCTTGTGGCCTCTTCCACCCCGCCCTCCTCAGCCC
>NZ_SMKX01000183.1 GCF_004349055.1 Kribbella antibiotica | reverse complement strand
CAACCCGGACTCGAACAACACTATCGCCGCAGCACGCTGCGACTCACTCAGCGAACTATCCACACGCATGAACTGCTCCCCGGAATCGGAACTGAGAAACCCAGTCCAACTTCCGGGGAGCAGTTCAGTCAGGGGGTTGCCCCCTGAGAATCTCAGTGGGCAACCCCCCATCTGAGCGCGCAACCCCTCACAGCGCCGGGCAACCCTCCAGCTCGGTGGATATCCCCTGAGCTGGGGGGTTGCCCCCTGAGAATCTCAGCGGGTAACCCCACATCTCGGTGGGCAACCCTCGTATCGCCAGCCGCCCTTCAGTTCGGGCACGAGTGGGGTACCGCGCGCGGCTGGCGATGCTGCAGCTCGGGCCCCGGGACCTCAGGAGGCGGTGACGGTGACCGGTACGCCGTTCACTGCCGCGGTGCCGGCGATGGGGTCGGTCAGCTGGTTGTCGGTCAGGTCGTTGAGGCTGACGCCCGTGAGCTGCGAGGCGACGCCGAGCTGGACGCCTGGGCGTTGATGGCCGTAGCCGTGGGGGAGGGAGACGACGCCGGGCATCATGTCGTTGCTGGAGGCAACTTCTACGGCGAGTGAACCGGCGGCCGAGGTGATGGTGACGAGCTGGCCGGTGGTCAGCGAGCGGTCGGCCAGGTCGGTGGGGTGCATGAGGAGGTGGTGGCGGGGTTTGCCCTTCACCAGGCGGGCCGAGTTGTGCATCCAGGAGTTGTTGCTGCGCAGGTGCCGGCGGCCGATCAGGAGGAGTTCGCCGTCGGCTGTTGCCTGGAGCGCGTCTAGCCGGGGGAGGTCGGCGAGGATCATCGGCTGGTCGAGATTGATGCGTTTGTTCTTGTGGAACAGGGCTTTGGGCAGGGCCGGCTGCAGCGGTCCGAGGTCGATTCCGCCCGGCGATTTGCGGAGTCGACGCAACGACAGCTTGTACGGGCCGATCCGCAGACCCGCATCCACGATCCGGCGCGGTGGCAGGCGCAGCTGGGCCTCGGTCGCGATCCGCTTCCGGCTGAGCCGCGTACGTCGTACGAGAGCGATCCCGAGATCGCGGAAGATCTCCCAGTCGTGCCGAGCCGACGACGGCTTCGCCAGTACGGCGTCATTCCAGCGAGCCGTGTTGCGCACCGCGAGCTGATGGAAGACCACGTCGTAGTGTTCGCGCTCGAGCGGTGGCGCCGGCGGAAGGATCACATCCGCATGCCGCGTGGTCTCGTTGATATAAGGATCGACCGCGACCATGAAGTCCAGCGACTCGAACGCTTCGTCGAGCTTGCGCCCGTCCGGTGTCGACAGCACCGGGTTGCCCGCGATCGTCACCATCGCGCGGATCTGCCCGTCGCCCGGCGTCAGGATCTCCTCGGCCATCACCGACACCGGCAGCTCGCCGCCGAACTCCGGCAGCCCGCGGATCCGGCTCGACCACACGCCGATATGCCCACGCCCCAACCCGCGCAGGGTGTCCACCGCGGGTCGCGCAAACATCGTTCCGCCCGGCCGATCGAGGTTGCCTGTGATGATGTTCAGCACCTGGATCGCCCACTGGCACAGCACACCGAACTGCTGCGTCGACACCCCGACCCGCCCGTAGATCGCGGCCCGCCCAGCCGTCGCGTACTCGGCCGCGATTCGCCGGATCGCCTCCGCATCGATCCCGGTCAGCCTGGAAGCGCGCTCCGGCGTCCACTCCTCGACCGCCGCTTCCACAGCTGCCAGACCATCGACGTACGACGCTGGTCGCGCATGCCCATCGACGATCACCTGGTGGATGAGCGCGAGCAGGAACGCGGCATCAGTTCCCGGTCGCACGAAATGGTGTTCGTCGGCGACATTCGCAGTCTCGGTACGACGAGGGTCGATCACGACGACCTTGCCGCCGCGCTTGCGCACCTCCTTGATCCGTCGCCCGAAACCGGGCGCGGTCATCATGCTGCCGTTCGAGGCGAGCGGATTCGCGCCCAGCATCAGCAAGTACGACGTACGGTCGATGTCCGGCACCGCGATCATCAGCTGATGTCCGTACAGCAGGTACGACGACAGCATCTGCGGCAGCTGGTCGATCGACGTGGCACTGAACTTGTTCCGCGTTCGCAACTGCCGAACCATCGTCGGCATGTGCGTGAGTGCGCCCAGGCTGTGCACGTTCGGGTTGCCGAGATAGACGCCGACCGAATTCCGTCCGTGCTCCCGCTGGATCGCGGTCAGCTTGCTGACAATCAGCTTGTACGCCGCGTCCCAGCCGATCTCCTGCCAGCCGTCGGCAGTACGTCGTACCGGTGTCGTCAGCCGGTCCGGATCCTCCTGCAGGTCACGCAGGGCGACCGCTTTCGGGCAGATGTGACCGCGCGACAGCGGATCCGACTCGTCGCCCCGAACATCGGTGACCCGGCCGCCCTCGACCGTCACCAGCACGCCGCAGATCGCTTCACACAGGTTGCACGAGGTCCGCCGTACCGAGGTCGCCATCCAGCCAAACTACCCCCGGGTAGCCACGCCCGCCATTACTCGAAGCGCGCCTCGTCGAGCCGGCCGAGGATCGCGTCGACGGTCTCGCCGGTGGACAGGTCGGAGTTGTCCAGCCACAGACCGCGCCGCGGGCTGAATGCGTGCAGCTCGTAGTCGAGCTCGTCGACCAAATGGTGTGAGCCGCCGAGCCGCCCGGAGATCACCTCCGGCCGCGGAGTCAGTACGACGAGGTAGCGCGGGCGGGTGCGGATGCCGTCGAGGAACTCGCGGAGCAGCTCACCGATCACGACATCCTGCAGTACGACGGTGAAGCCGGCCTCGGTGTAGGAGTCGGCGGCCTGGCAGGCGAGCCGGAATCCGAGCTGCATCTGCCGCTGCGCCTCGGCCGGATCCTCGGTCATCGAGACATGCCCGCTGACGATCATCCGGCGGAACAGATTGCCGGGGATGTTGACGCCGTACTGGAAGCGTTCGGCGAGGAGCTGAGCGACCGCCGACTTCCCGGACGCCATGATTCCGCTGACGACGATGACGCCCGCGGACTCCATGCTGGTGATGGTGCCACCTTGGGCAATGTTTTAGTCAGGTTTATGGCGAACTTATCGTGCCGATGGCGAGAAATCCTTGGTTTGTAAGGGCTTTTGGGTCAGTAGAGAGTCGATGTGAAGGCGCAGCAGGCGTCGGGCTCGGGTTGGTGTGGTGCGCCCGGGCTGCACGGCCGCGTGTAGGGCGAGGCCGTCGACCAGGGCATGCAAACGCTCTATTTCGAGCTTGAGGTCCAGACCGTCGCGTAGCGCATCGGCGGCGGACAGTGCGTTGACCAGCTCCGCGCACAGATCGCGCAGGCCGTCGTTCACCGACTCGATGTTGGCCTGCAGTGCACCGGCGCCCGATTCGGCCAGCGCCTGGGCGGTGAAGGCGAGCCAGACATCGAACTCTGCCATCCGCTCGGCATCGAGCGGCAACACCTCTTCGAGGTAGCGCAGGGCCACGGCGGTGGCGCTGCCCTTGGTGCCGCCACGCGCGGTCAGTGCATGGATCCGCTCGCCGACGCGGCGTGCGACCAGGTCCATCGCGAACTTGAGCAGCCCTTCCTGGTCGGGGAAGTAGTAACGGACAGCGCCGGCGGACCAGCCGGCTTCGGCGGCGATGGTGCGGACCGAGGCGGCGCGGATCCCGTCGCGGCGGACCACCCGCCACAGGGCCTGGGCGATCTCTTCGCGGCGGGCGTCGTGGTCGACGATCTTCGGCATGGCCCCTTTTTAGCACACCTGTGTTATCGTCGTTTCATAACACGGTCGTACTAAAAAGCTGAGGGGGGACGCGCTGTGCTGCTCGCTGTGATCGCTGCGTGTGAGATCGGGTTCTGGGTTCTGCTCGCCGCCGGGATGACGACGCGCTACCTGTTCCGGCTGCCGAAGGCCGGGATGGTCCTGCTGATGATGGTGCCGCTGGTCGATGTGGTGATGCTGGTCGCGAGCGTGATCGACATCCACCGCGGCGGCGAACCGTCGGCCAAGCACTCGCTCGCCGCGATTTTCATCGGGGTCAGCGTCGGCTTCGGGCATCAGACGCTCAAGTGGGCCGACGGCTGGGCGGCGTACAAGTTCGCCGACGGGCCGCGGCCGGTGAAGCCGCGGAAAGGCAGCCGGGAGAAGGCCCGGCACGAACGCGCCGGCTGGTTCCGGCATCTGCTCGCGTACGTCGTCGGTGTCGGCATCATGATCGCGCTCGGTCTGTTGTCCGGGAAGGGGTATGACGCGGCCCTCGGCCCGGCCTGGGGCTGGACCGTCGTGCTGGGGATCGACGCGATCGTCTCCTTCAGCTACAGCTTCGACGGCGACTCCGAGGAGGACTCGGCGCCGAAGCAGAAGCAAGTCGCCTGACCTCCCAGGTTCACCCGTCCGGTCGTCGTAGATTGCAGCTATGACGACCGGACGAGTGGTGTCTGTGATCACGGCAGCGGTCGCCTTGGGCGGCATCGTGCTCCAGTTGGTGGTGTCGCCGGGCTGGAACGTCTTCGTCTTCTTCACGATCCAGTCCAACCTGCTGCTCGGCGTGACCGCGCTGCTGTTCAACCGATCGAGCACGCTGTTCAAAGTGCTGCGGCTCAACGGCGTGCTCTGCATCGCGGTGACCGGGATCGTCTACCACGCAGTGCTCGCCGGCCTGGATCACTTGACCGGTGGGGCAGCGGTAGCGAACTTTCTGCTGCACACGGCGGCCCCGATCCTCGGCGTACTGGGGTGGGTGTTCTTCGGGCCGCGCGGCTTGACGAGTGTCCGGATTGCGGCCTGGTCGATCGTGTATCCGCTGCTCTGGCTCGCGTTCACGCTGATCCGCGGCGCGATCGACGGCTTCTATCCGTATCCGTTCGTGAACGTGACCGATCTCGGATATGGACACGTTCTGCTGAACTGTCTGCTCGTCGCGGTACTGTTCCTGGCTCTGGCGGCCGGGGCCACAGCCCTTGATCGCCGCCTCAGGAAAACCGTCGAAGGGTAGTGCCTTGCTGGTGACCTCTCGCTCGTACGTCGAGTACGAAGCGATGTTCGACCTGACCGAACTACCGGCGTCCGTGCTGGACTGTTCCGCGGGAGGCTCGAGCTTCACGGCCGAGGCTGCTGCGCGCGGGGTGGACGTGGTGGCGGTGGACCCGGCCTACGACCTGACGATGCCGGAGCTGGTCGACATCGTCCGGCGCAGCCTCCCAGTCGGCAACGACATGGTGGATGCGAACGCGGACAGGTTCACCTGGAAGTGGTACGGCACGCTGCAGAAGCGGGATGACCTGCGGCTCGAGGCGGCGGACCGGTTCCTGCAGGACATCGGCGAGGCCCCGGATCGGTATGTCGCGGGCAGCCTGCCCGAGTTGCCGTTCGAGGACGGGCGGTTCGAGGTGGCGCTGTGTTCGCACCTGCTCTTCACCTGGGCCGAAACCTTCGGCCGGGACTGGCATCTGGCCGCGTTGCGCGAGCTGATCCGGGTCAGTAGCGCCGAGGTTCGCGTGTTTCCGCTGGTGCTGGCCGGCACGGGCGAGGCTGTGCCGTTCCTGCCCGAGGTGCTGGACGAGCTCGACGGCGTCCGCTGGGAGATTCGTAAGGTTCCCTACGAGTTCCAGACGGGCGCCGACGAGATGCTCGTCATCACGCACTCCTAAGAGTGCGGGTCTGAATCAGGGGAGACTGCGTTGTTAAGGCAAGAATCGACCGCAGACCGGCCACGGCGAGTTGCCGCGCGAGGCGTAGAGCTTCTTGGCGCGCATCAGCTGCTCGGCGGCTGACGCCTGGGCCGGGCTGCCGCTACCGCCTACAGAGCGCCAGGTCTGCTTGTCGAACTGGAACAGACCGAAGTACTTGCCGTTCGGGCTGACCGCGCGGGGGTTGCCGCTGGACTCGCAGTTGGCGACCTTGCGCCAGGCGGTGCTCATGCTGACGTTGCTGCTCGTCGACGGGCGCTCGGCGGAACGGTTGGTCCGCGGCTTGCGCACGGTCTGCTTCGAGACGACCTTCTTCTTCGTGACGACCTTGGCCTTGGGGGAGTGTGGCTGTGGCGTCACCCGCTGCTTCGGGGCGGTGGCCTTCTTCACACCGTCCAGCGTCAGGGTCTGACCGATCAGGATCAGGTCAGGGTCTTTCAGATTGTTGATCTTCGCCAGCTGGTGCCAGTCGGCGCCATTCGCTTGGGCGATCTCGGAGAGCGTGTCTCCGGCCTTCACCTTGTAGTCGGTCGCGAACGCCGCGCCAGTGGCTGCGGCGGTGATCCCGACGCCGAGACCGGCGACGGAGAGGGTTCGGACCACCCGGCGAGTACTTTGCCGGGGGCGCGCATGTCGGGCTTTGGACATCGTTCAGGCGCTCCTCGTGAGCATTGGGCATGGTGGAAACACCAGCCCCCCAGGCAGGGGAGGGGGCACCCGGACAGGTAACGAAAGGGAGTCCGGATGATCACGTCCAGGTCACGACGCGATGTGAGTCATCCTGTGTGACGACTGCCGTGAACGCAAGGCCAGATCGGGATCTGCCCCGATTTTTTCCGTCCCTTGACGTACCGAAAGCCCAACAAAAGAACGGTTTCTAGGCTGTAAACCGATCGGTTTTTAGTGCTGAAAATACCGCGCTGGAACGAGGTCGATCGTGAGTTTCCGGACCAGATCCCGGTCACTCTCCGGCCACGACTCCCACACCTGGGCAGCCCAGGCCAGCATTGCCTGCTCGACCTCCGCAGGCCCGCCGGCAGCCAGTACGTCGTACGCCGTGAGCCGGCCGACCTCGGCAGGTGGGGTGAGTTCGGGCCAGTCGTTGAACGAGTTCGCCATGATGCCGTGGGCGGTGCGGACGTCGATGTTGCCGGAACCGCGTTCGAGAAACATGTAGAGGCCGTTCAGCGCGAAGACCGGGCCGATCCGCGGAGTGCCGACTCTCACATGCTGTGCGTGGTAGGCGTCCATCCGTAGTTGGTGCAGATGGCCGAGCTGGTGCTCGATCTCGAAGCCGAGCAGGTCTCCGGAGACCTTGAGGCACTCCGCGCTGGCGTTGATCTTCGGGTTCGGGTCCCACACCTGCACCGGCAGTTCCGCGCGGCAGCCAGGGCAGCGCGTGGATTCGCGCGTGTCATCTCCGGAGTTCACTCGTTGATGGAAACACGGGCACCGCCGTCCGGCAGCTGGATTTCGCCGTCATGGGGGTGGTGGCCGGCAGATGAGGCGACGGATGTGATGGGGGCATGCGGTGATCCGAGTAGCTCTCGGCCACCGCGGCACAATGGTGCGGGGTGCATTGGCCGCGGTGCTGGCAAGAGAGAATGACATGGAGGTCGTGGCCGAGCTTGACCGCTCGGAAGACGTCCTCCAGGTGGCTGGCCGACGGCCGCATGTCGTGCTGCTCGATCCACAGCTGCCAGGACGGATCCGGGTCGAGGAGCTGTGCCGCAAGCTCACCGGCCGGGGCGTGCTGGTGGTGATCGACCACGAGGCGATCGCGGCGACGAGCCTCGCGCTGGTCAAGCAGGCTCCGCGGATCGGGCTCATTGCCACCGACGCGACCACGGACCAGCTGGTGCAGGCGGTGCGCGACGTGGCGAAGGGGCTGCCGGTCGTCGATGTTCGGCTCGCGGTGGCTGCGCTCAAGGCAGGTGACAACCCGCTCACGGATCGCGAGTGCGAGGTGCTCCGGCAGGTCACCACCGGCGCAACCGCGCAGGAGGTCGCGCGGACGCTGAGTCTGAGTGCCGGGACGGTGCGCAACTATCTGTCCCGCATCCTGGCCAAGACCGGTTCCCGGAGTCGCATCGAGGCCATCAACAAAGCTCAAGACGCCGGCTGGATCTGAGTGAGGACGGGGGTCCAGCTGCCGTGCAGGTCGCGGTACAGGCTGGAGCTGCGCATCAGCGCTTGATGAGTGCCGAGCGCAGCCTTGTTCCCGTCCAGGACCAGGATGCGGCGGGCGCGCAGCGCGGAGCTGATCCGGTGGGCGATCACCACCAGCGTCCCGCCGCGTTTGGCGAACGCCTCCTCGGCCTGCCGTTCGGCCTCCGCATCGAGGAAGCAGGTCGCCTCATCCAGTACGACGAGGGGTGCCGGGGAAAGGTAGGCCCGCACGAGCGCGAGCAGTTGTCGCTCACCGGCGGAGAGATCGGCCGGTTTCACGACCGCGCTCAGCCCGCCGATCCGCTCAACCAGCGCGGTCGCACCCACCAGCTTGATCGCGGAGCTCAGCTCCTCGGTCGTGGCGTCAGGGAGTAGATAGGTCAGGTTCTCCTCGACGGTCCCGCTGAAGACATACGCCTCCTGCGGAATCAGTACGCGCGTCTGTGCCAGCCGGTCGGTGGTGAGCTCGGTTGGCGGCACTCCGCCCAGCAGCAGTTGGCCGCTGGTCGGCGTGAGCATCCCGCAGATCAGTGCGGCCAAGGTCGACTTCCCGATCCCACTCGGGCCGACCACGGCCAGGTGGTCGCCTTCGGGGATGGTCAGGTCGAGTCTGTCGAGCACCGGCTCGGCGGCCGGGCCGTAGGCGAAGGTCAGCCTGTCGGTGTGGACCTGGTGTCCGTTGGTGACGTCGATCGGGCGGACCGCCTCGGTCGGCTGACCGGCATCGAGGATCCGGCCGAGCGTGATCACGAACCGAAGCCCGCTGTCACCCAGCGCGCCCATCACCTGACTGAGCGCCGGTTGCAGCCCGATCAGAACGTAGGTGAGTCCGCCGAGCAGGGTCCCGGTGCTCACGCCGCGCCCGATCAACCACGGTCCGGCCGCGAGCAGGATGAGCAACGGAAGCCAGCCACCGACCGCGAAGCAGACAGTGCGCAGCGCCGACACCTTGGCCAACGCGCGCTCCGCCGATGCGTGCGCCTCGATCGGCTCGCCGACCAGGAATTCGGCGTACTCCTCCGTGCCGGTCGCGGTGATGTCACGCACCCCGCCGAACACCATCCCCGCTGACGCGGCTAGGTCCTCGTCGGCTTGCAGTGATGCGCGGACCCGGTCCGCGGCCAGTCCGAGCACGGCGAGGGAGAGCGCGAACCCGACCAGGAACGGTGGCACGACGAACGCCGCCACGAGAGGAGCGAGTGACAACAGACCAGCCAGCACGCCGAACAGGGTGACCGCGAAGCTTCTGATCACCAGCACGAGCCCGGCGAACGTGTCGCGGACGATCTCGACCTGTCGGTTCAACCGCGCCACCGCACTGTCGTCCCCGGTCCGCAAGGCGCCCGCGACAACCCGTCGTACCAGGTCGTCGCGGACTGGCTCGACCAGATCGCCGAGGCGCGTATAGACCTGCCGTGCGCCGACCGCGCCGAGGCCGGCCGTTGCGACCAGCCCGCCGAGCCACGCGACTCCCGGCCAGACCTGCCCGGCGAGAAAGTTGTCGGTGGCCCGAGCGA
The DNA here is from genome assembly GCF_004349055.1 of Kribbella antibiotica. GTDB lineage: Bacteria > Actinomycetota > Actinomycetes > Propionibacteriales > Kribbellaceae > Kribbella > Kribbella antibiotica. The sequence goes on along the minus strand of NZ_SMKX01000183.1, from coordinate 7,241 downwards.
CCGCGACCCCGTAGATCGCGGTCGGCAAAATTTCCGGCACCGACCACAGCGCCAGCTTCACCGAAGCCCGCTTCCGCAGCGAGAGCGCGCCGTACCTGAGCTCCCGCTTCATCCCGCCCACACCTTCAGGCCCCACCGCGATAAGCGGAGGGGCCTGGTGGAAGTGGCGGGATGGGTCACCCGAAGACCTCCCGGTACGACGTGTCGTTCCAGAGGTCGGCGTGGGGAGCTACTGCACGGACCTGGCCGCGGTCGAGCCAGATGACGAGATCGGCGCGGGCTGCGGTGGCGGTGCGGTGGGTGACGATCAGGCGGGTGCGGTGGTTGCGGTCTTCGGTGAGGGTCCGGCTTATCTGCCGCTCGGTCGCGGTGTCGAGACTCGAGGTGGCGTCGTCCAGCACCAGCAGCCGGCTGGCCGGCCAGGCCCGGGCCAACCCGAGGCGCTGCCGCTCACCGCCCGACATAGGGGCCCTGCGCAACGAAGTGAAGTACCCGTTCGGCAGTCGGCTGACGAAGTCGTGCGCATGCGTGGCGCGAGCCGCGGCCAACGTCCGCACCGGGCTGATGGCGTCGGGCGCGATCGATTCGCCGATCGTCCGGCCAACCAGTTGCGGCCGCTCGAACGCGCAGCCGACCGCATAGCGCAGCTCATGCCGGCTGACGGCCTGCAGCGGTACGCCGTCCAGCGAGACGTGCCCGGTGGAGGGGTCGCGCAACCGCGCGGCGACGGCGGCGAGAACGGACTTCCCGGCGCCGCTCGGCCCGACGACTGCGACAGTTAGGCCGCCCGGCAGATCCAGGTTGACGTCGTTCAGCAGGACGTTGCCATCCGCGACGACGGTGACGTGGTCGAAGGTGAGGTGACCCGGACCGACCGGCAGCGTGAGCGAACCGTGCGGCACCGTGACGATCGCGTCCACCTCAGCAGCTCGCTGAACACCCGCCTTCGCCCGAGCGATCTCACCGATCACGCCGGTCAAAGTGCCAAGGCCAGCCCCGAGAACGGCGTACTGGGAGGCGGCGAACAGCTCACCCGCGGTGATGTGGCCGCCGACGAGTTGCACCCCACCGACGGCCAGCACGGCAACCAGCACGAGCGGACCGACGACCGCAGCCTGGGCGCCGGACCGGGCCAGGATGCGCCAGGTGACAACACCTTGTTTGTGGAGCTCAGGCAGCAGACCGAGGATGCGTTGCTCCTCACGGCCTGTCGTGCCGGCTGCTGCGATGGTGCGGATGCCGGTCAGTGACTCGGACAGCCGGGCAGCAATGCGGCCCTGCGTCTCCTGATAGGCCAGGCTCACATCGGCCGTCCGCTTCGCGAAGGCCAGCAGGACAAGGATCACCAGCACCACGCCCCCGAAGAACGCGGCTGCGAGCCAGGGATCGATCAACGCCAGGAACACCAGGCTGCCGACCGGTGGAGCGATCGCCGCAATTGCGGTGACCGCGGCCGGACCGGCCTGTGCGGCATCGTTCGCGTTGGCCGAGACGCGCGTGACGAGGTCACCGGTCTCGAAGTCGCGGCTGCCCTCCGGCCCGCCCCGGACAACCTGCCGGACCAGGCGATGCCGCAGCCAGGCAGTCGTTTCCGCGACACAGGCGGCACCCGCGAACGCATCGACCAGGCTGGCCACGATACCGAGGGCGATGACGGCCGAGGCGGCGATCAGCCAGCGGGTGTAGCCGTCCCCGGCGACGATCGCGTCGACCGAACGGCCGAGGATCGTCGGCAGGGCCAGCGTCACCGCGCTGCCGATGAGTGAATTCAGCCCGATCAGCGGTAGCCAACCTCGGCCACGTCTCGCGACGGACCCGAAGGTGATCACGACGACACTCGCAGGCCGGTGCGATCAGCCAGGAACGCCAGCATGTCCGCGGCGAGCCCGATGCCCTGACTGGCGGAGCCACCGGCATGACCGGCATCCGGATCGAGCCGGAACATGACTGGCCCTTCGCTCGCGGTCGCGTGTTGCAGCGTCGCGCAGAGCTTGCGGGAGTGCAGCGGATCGACCCGGGTGTCGTTGCCGAACACGGTGAACAACACGGCCGGATACTTCACGCCCTCGCTGACTCGATGGTACGGCGAGTAGGCCAGCAAGTGCTCGAATTGCGTTGCATCCTTGGCGGATCCGAATTCCGCCACCCAGCGCTCGCCCAGCCCGGACAGCTCATAGCGCAGCATGTCGGTGAGCGGTGCCGAGCAGACCGCCGCCGCGAAGAGCTCCGGCCGCTGGGTCAGTGCTGCGGCGACCATCAAGCCACCATTGGATTCACCGCACAGTGCGAGCTGATCGGCTGTCGTCCAACCCGTGCTGATCAGGTGCTCGGCCGCTGCGATGAAGTCGTCGAAGACGTCCTGCTTGCGATCCAGGATGCCGGCCTGATGCGATTCCGCACCGCCGCGCGTGGTTGCGGTCACGAAGACACCACCGGCCTCGACCCAAGCGAGGGCGAATGCCGAGTACGTCGGAGTGAGCGTCTGCCCGAAGCCGCCGTACCCGTAGAGAAGGGTTGGTCGTGGACCGCGGTCGCCTGGCCTGGAGACCACCAGCAGCTTGACCTCGGTGCCATCTGGGCTGGTCGCAACGAGCTGGCGGGACTCGGCCTGCACAGCGACGCCCGGCGTCTGCGACCAGAGCGTCGCTTGGCCGGTGGTGTGGTCGTAGCAGTAGACGGCTGACGGGGTCACGCTGTCCGTGTAGCTGAACCAGGCTTGGGGTCCGCCGTCGGGGAGTGTGGTCAGCGAACCGACCGAGCCGACTCCCGGGAGCACGACATCGCTGACGTGGGCGCCGGTCGCGAGATTGTGGACGGCGATGCCGGTCGGGCTCGCAAGCAGCAGCGCATCGTCCAGAATAGCGAGGCCGGTGAGCGGCGCCTTCGGGGTGATGAGGTCGTGCCAGATCAGCGGATTGTGCGGGTCGCCGACGCAGATCCGACCGGTCGGAGCGTCCTGGGTCGTGACGACATACAGACGGCCGTCAGGGCCGACCGACATCACAGTCAGGGCGTCGATGCTCTGCTGGATCGGGCGTGGTGACTCGGCGCTGTCGAGATCCTGCAGCCACAGGTCGTTCGCGCCACCATGGGCCGCGGAGATGGTCAGCCAGCGGCCGTCCGCGCTCAACTCCAGCCCGTACGACGTCGCGGTCGACAGCACGATCGTGTCGTCGGGGACGTCCAGGTGGCGGCGTCGCACCTGCCGGAAACGCACGTAGTAGAAGGACTTTCCGTCCGGCAGCCAGGCAACCGGGGAATAGCGGCAACCGTCGATCGGCTCACCGACGAGCTCACCGCTGTCGACGTCCAGGAGATACAGGACGGACTGCTCGGTGCCGCCGCACGAGAGTTGGTAGGCGACCAGGGATCCGTCGGGCGAAGGCTGCCACGCGTCCAGGGTGGTGCGCCCGGACGGGTCGAGAGCCATCGGATCGAGGATCGCGCGCCGGCCGTCGTACAGGACCGGGTGTTGCTGTCCGGGGTCGCGACGGAGCGTGAAACAGCGTCCGCCGTGCCAGGACGGGGTGGAGACAGTGCCGACGTTCGAAAGGGCCTTCACCCGGTGACGGAACTGGAACCGGCCGGACAGAGTGGCCGCGTGGTTCAGCCAGAGCTCGTCCTGAGCCGCGATCCAGCGCTTGGTCTCGGAGGACTCGGTGTCCTCAAGCCAGCGGTAGGGATCCGCGATGGTGTGGCCGTGCACCTGCTCCACGAGCGGTAGCCGCTCGGCGCATGGATAGGACTGCACGGAATCGGACAAAGGAGGTCCTTCCGTCGGGCGAGGCGGAACAGGTCCGGAGACAGGTTCGGCCCTGGGTGGGTATGCCGCCCACCCAGGGCCTATCGGAACCTGGTTACCCAGGATCTGATCAGTGGCAGAGCAGAAGGCTCAGGTTGCTGGGCGTCTGCGATGCGCAACCCAGGATGGTCAGCGTGGAGCCACCGTGGTGGTGACCGCCGCCGTAGCCCGGGGTTTCGAGGCCCTGAAGGTCGAGAAGTGCCATGTTGTTACACCTCCTTCGAATCAACTAGTAGGGATGAAGACTCGGACCACTGGGGAGGTCCGAGGAACGGGAGGGATGTGGGCACCGAGTGCAGTGCCGATCCCAGGGCCAGCAGGACGCCGGCCGATCCGGTGGCCAGATCCATCGACAGGCGAAGGAGCTGGTTTCCGGGGAACGCGAGGCCACCTGCGTAGGGCATCGCGTGCCAGCCGAGTCCGTACACCAGGTCGTCGACCGTCGACTGCTGCGCACCGAGTGAGGCTGCGGTGAGAAGCAGACCGGCGCGACCCATGAACAGGCCAGGCTGGACGTAGAAGGAGCAGTGCGCCACCCGCTCGAGCTGCGCGAGGACCGCGGTCAGCTCATCGGACGGGCGATGCTTCAGGTAGCGGGCAAGCGCCAGGGCAATCCCGGCCGAACCCTCTTCCAGGTAAGGCAGCGTTCGCCAGCCCTGGTTGACCTGCAGCATGTCGCCTTCGGGTGAGAGCGAGCACCGCCGCAGATCCTGCCGGATCGCGATCTCGGCCAGGTCGAGCAGGCCGGTGTCACCCAGCTGCTCGAACGCTGAGATGAAGAGCAGCGCCGGGCCGGACGAGCCGTACATCAGGCCGGCGTGCGGGAATTGCCCGCCGCTGATCTCCGGTACGTCGTTCACGTCGCCGAGCCGGTCTGCGACCAGATCGAGCACCCGGACCGCCTTGGCCCGCAGCGCGGGCTCGGTGTCGAAGTGCAAGAGGTTGAGGCCGATCCCGGCCAGACCCGAATGCAGTCCGAGCTCGCGGGTGCTCCAGTCGTCGGTCAACGTGCGCTCGACCAGGTCGAGAGCGTGCTGGCGATGATCGAGCGCGTCGAGAACGTGGGCCACACCGTGCAGACCGTCGTACAGGCCGGGGCCTGCTTCGGTGGTCAGGCTCTGGGCGATCAGCCACTGCTCGTACTGCTCGAAGCGACCGGCACCGGTCTTGGCCAGCGCGTAGAGGACACCGGCGGCGCCGCTCGCGAGGTCGATCCCGCCACCGCCGTAGAACTGGGCGATGTCGCCGGGGAACAGCCGGTCGGTGCGCTCCGGCGTTGCCGAGGCCACGATCGCCTTGGTCAGCGCGGCGCGGACATCGGTCCACTCGGCCTTGCCGGGCAGCGCGAGCTCGGCCATCGCCGGGTCGCCGGTGACGTCCGGGCCGACGACGGTGCGAACAGCCTCGTCGATCGTTGCCCTCGGCACCGGGAAGGTCTCGGTGATCATGTCGGCGAGCTGGAAGGCCTTGCCTCGATGAAGATTCAGCAGGATCGTCGTCTGCGGTGCATAGACGCCGAGCTCGATACAGGCCAGCGCGTAACGGTCGACGTCGACACCCTGGCGATCCGCCGGTGCGGCGTACCCGGGGTGGGCCAGCGTTGAGCGGGCCTTGTCGGCAGCAAGCGTTGCCACCTCGAAGTCGATCAGCACCATCCGTCCGTCGACATCGATCAGCACGTTGTCCGGATGCAGGTCGCAGAACACCACGCCGCGCTCGTGCAGCTGGGCGACGGCCTGGCCGACTCGCTCGACAGCGCGGGTCGCCCACTCGGCGAACTCTGCGCGGTCGGCTTCGGTCGCATCCGGCTTGCTCAGCGGATAGCGGCCGACGAGCTCGCGCTGCAGCGACACCGAGTCGATGTGCTCCTGCACCATGAAGTGGTGCTCGCCGAGCTCCAGCTGCTCATAGGTCTTCGGGACGACGTCCAGGCCTTCGAGGCGCTGCAGGATCTCGTACTCGTGGGCGATCCGGGTGACTGCATCCCGGCCCGCGATGTCGAGACCGGCGTACGGACGGCCTTCCTTCAGCACGACCCGGTCACCGGACTCCTTGTGGTGGCCGAGATACACGCCGCCGCCGTTGGAGAACTGGATGACACTCTCGATCGTGTACGCGAGATCGTTGGTGGAGACCGCGTTGCGGGCCTCGAGATGCGGCTGCAGGAAGTCCGGCAGCGCCACCCAGGGCGGCGTGCTGAACGTCGGGCCGCGCTGGTCCGGAACGAGCCGGCCGTGGTCGTCTTCGAGAGCGAGCACGCGCTCACCGCTCGGGGACAGACAGAAGCGGCTGACGAAGGCGCCGTACCGGACGAAGAGGGCGCTGTCGCCGTAGCGCAGGTCGCTCAGGATGTAAGGGCCCTGGACGCCGTCGAGGACGTCGTCGAGCTCCTTGAGGACCAGCTCCAGCTGCGCCTCGTCGGTCGGGTAGATCGTCACCAGCTTGCCGCTGGATCCGCGCGGTGCGGCCTTGGAGTTCGCCATCACCAGCACGGCTTCGTTGCGGAGGAACTTGAACGCGATGCCGCGAGGAACGCAGTACGCCCAGACGGCCTCGAGCGTCCGCTGCACATCCGTGAGCCGGGCGGAGACGTGAATCTTCCAACCCTGCTTGGGCAACTGCAGGCCCTCGGGTGCGTAGTGCATCCAGGTGTCGCCCGGGACGTGCTGCCATCCTTCGGGCACCGGCCGGGTGGCCGGCTCGAAGTCCGGATGCTCCACACCACGATTGGTAGGTGTGTCGTAGAACGTCCGATCCGCCAAGCAGTAGAACTCGTAACTCTCTTGCGTTCCATCACGCATAACTCATGAACCCCCTCTCGTGGTGCTCCGCCATCTTGGGCGGCTGGAGAGGGCCTGGCGTAGTGCACGATGTCATCACTCTGATGTGAAGAATCCACACACTACGAGTGGGTAAGTAAACACTCTTCGTTACGTAGCTGCGCGTTCTGAGCGTGAATCCCGCCGTAACAAGATGTCAATTCGTGGCAGTGACGTCACGACGCGTAACTTCGCCCGGCATCCCTCGTCCCACCCCGTTCATACGTTCGTGTGACGCGTCAGCTCCGGTTTTCCTGCTGAGCAGCGCCCGCCGGATGGCTCCGCTGCTCCTTGAGCACCAACCCCAACCTTGGGCACCCACCAACCACCTGCGGCCCGTCCAAATGGTTGGTGCGTACCCAAAGATGCCCCTCGCGCCCAGAGCCGCCCCACGCCCTCAAAGGTGGGCCGGCTGCTCTTTGGGCACGAGGTCGCACTTTGAGAAGCCATCAACCATTTCGACGGGCTTTGCGTGGTTGGTGGGTTCTCAAGGTTGAGGTTGGTGCTCAAAGATGCGGCGCCGCGGCGCGGCGCTGGGCGGAGGTGCGCGTGGTGGGCGGGGGAAGGGCTAGACCGGGTAGGTGGTTACTTCGGTGGCTTTGAGGGTGGCGTGTAGGGGG
>NZ_SMKX01000182.1 GCF_004349055.1 Kribbella antibiotica | reverse complement strand
TTGGTGGGCTGACCCATCACGTTGTGGGTGGGCCCACTGCATGCGGCTGGCCCACCCACAACGTGATGGGTCAGCCCACCAAATGGGACGGGCCGGACGGCGGGGTGGGGGTTAGAGGTCGCGGGCTATGCGGTCTAGGAGTTCGCCGGCTTCGAGGACCTTGATGCGCTCGTCGGGGTCGAGGCGGTCGAGGAGCTTGGTGAGCTCTTCGGCGGCCTGACGGCCGGAGTCGGCGACGGTGGTGGCACCGAGATCAGTCAGTACGACGGCAGTGGCGCGGCCGTCGACGGGATCGGGCTCACGGCGGACCAGGCCGGCCTCTTCCAGCGCCGCGACCGTGGTGGTGGCGGTCGGCTGGGAGCACGGGACACGCGTGGCGATCTCGCCGATCCGGATGGGTTGCTCGTCAGCGACCAGCATCAGGGCGAGGAACTGGGTCGGATGCAGGACAGCACTTCGGCTTCGGCGCAGGTACCGGACGATCCGGTGCATGCCCATCAGCAGTTGCAGGGTCTCCTGCTCCAACGCGATCACCTCCACGGGAAGCTAGATCCTGGCACATCGAAGGACGTTCGCCTACGGCCCAGTGGTGAACGTCATAGGTGCGTCGCGAGCACTCCGAGCGCGAAGGCAAGCCCGGCCAGCCCGAGCATCGTGGTGGCGAGCGCAATCAACCGCCGTTGCAAGGCAGGCACCTCGGCCGCGGTGGCGAAAACCCGTACCGGCCAGTGTTTCCACGAGACGTACCAAAAGATCCCAGTTGCCACGAGCAACAGCAGACCCTTCACCAGATGGATCCACCAGTGTCGGTCATTCAGCACCAACAGACCGACCCCGCTGAGCGCGATCGCCCCGATCAGCCCAACCACCTTCCACCGATTGCCCGAGGCAATCACCGTGGTAAGCGACTCGCGCCCCGCCGCGTCCGAACCGAAGTACCGCTTGAGCTTGGGCTGAATGACGAACAACGAGTACGCCATCCCACCCACCCAGGCAGCGGCCAACCCAGCATGAATGATCGCAAGGAGCGCAGTCATCGCGGCATGCCCCGCCTCTGCTCGGTCTGCTTCGCCTCCAGCACAGTCTGACCCTAGCCACTCCCAGGTGCAGGGGTATCCGCAACTAACCAGCTTCTTATGATCGGCTATCCGGTTATCCGATCATAAGAAGGACGCTTGCCATCGAATCGAGCGCTATCCGATGGCTCGATTGGTTGTCGGGCCGACTTCACAAACAGACGCCGTACGCCGGCCTGCGGCGTACGGGGTCTGCTGTTGCGGTGTTGCTCAGTCCTCGTCGGACTTGCCGAGGTTGGTTTTGATGAGGTCCATGACCGTTGAGTCGGCGAGGGTGGTGACGTCGCCTACCTCGCGGTTCTCGGCGACGTCGCGGAGCAGGCGGCGCATGATCTTGCCGGAGCGGGTCTTGGGGAGTTCGGCCACGACCAGGATCTGGCGGGGCTTGGCGATCGGGCCGATCTCCTTGGCGACGTGGTTGCGGAGCTCCTGGACGACGTCGGGGCCGCCGTCGCCGGCTTCGGTGCGGAGGATGACGAAGGCGGCGATGGCCTGGCCGGTGGTCGGGTCGGAGGCGCCGACGACGGCGGCTTCGGCGACCTTGGGGTGCGAGACGAGGGCGGATTCGATCTCGGTGGTGGACAGGCGGTGGCCCGACACGTTCATCACGTCGTCGACGCGGCCGAGGAGCCAGATGTCGCCGTCCTCGTCCTTCTTGGCGCCGTCGCCCGCGAAGTAAACGCCCGGCCAGCGCGACCAGTACGTGTCCTTGTAGCGCTCGTCGTCGCCCCACAGGGTGCGGAGCATGGCCGGCCAGGGCTTGTCGATGATCAGGTAGCCGCCGGAGCCGTTCGGCACCGGCTTGCCGGCGTCGTCGACGACGTCCACGCTGACACCCGGGATCGCCTTCATCGCGGCGCCCGGCTTGCCGGCGGTCACACCGGGAAGCGGGGAGATCATGTGCATACCGGTCTCGGTCTGCCACCAGGTGTCGACAACCGGAGCGTTGTTGCCGCCGATGTTCTCGCGGTACCAGATGTAGGCCTCGGGGTTGATCGGCTCGCCGACCGACCCGATCACGCGCAGGGTGGAGAGGTCGAACTTCTCCGGAATCTCCTTGCCCCACTTCATGAACGTGCGGATCGCGGTCGGCGCGCAGTACAGGATCGAAACCTTGTACTTCTGCACGATCTCCCACCAACGGCCCTGGTGCGGGGTGTCCGGGGTGCCTTCGTACAGGACGGAAGTCGTCGCGTTGGCCAGGGCGCCGTACACGATGTAGCTGTGTCCGGTGACCCAGCCGATGTCGGCGGCGGTCCAGTAGACGTCGGTCTCCGGCTTGAGGTCGAAAACGCCCCACTGCGTGTACGCCGTACCGACCAGGTAGCCGCCGGTTGTGTGCAGGATGCCCTTCGGCTTGCCGGTGCTGCCGGACGTGTACATCACGTACAGCGGGTGCTCGGCATCGAAGGCCTCGGGGGTGTGCTCCGTCGACTGCTTGGCGACGAAGTCCTCCCACCACAGGTCGCGGCCGTCGACCATGGCGGTCTCCTGGCCGGTGCGGTTCACGACAAGCACGTTGCGCACGTCCGGGCAGTCCACCAGCGCAGCGTCGACCGCGGGCTTCAGCGCAGCCGGGGCGCCGCGGCGGTAACCGCCGTCGGAGGTGATCACGACGCGGGCGTCGCAGTCGAGGATGCGGTCCTTCAGCGCCTCGGAAGAGAAGCCACCGAAGATGACCGTGTGCGGTGCACCGATCCGGGCGCAGGCGAGCATCGCGACGACCGTCTCGGGAATCATCGGCATGTAGATCGCGACGATGTCACCGGCCTGGACGTTCAGCTCGAGCAGCGCGTTGGCGGCCTTGCTGACCTCGTCCTTCAGTTGCGCGTAGGTGATCTCGCGGGTGTCGCCAGGCTCACCCTCGAAGTAGTAGGCGACCTTGTCGCCGAGCCCGTTCTCCACGTGCCGGTCGACGCAGTTGTACGCCGCGTTCAGCTTGCCGTCGGCGTACCACTTGGCGAACGGCGCATTGCTCCAGTCCAGCGTCTCGGTCGGCTCGACGGCCCAGGTGATCCGCTTGGCCTGCTCGGCCCAGAACCCCTCGAAGTCGGCGTCGGCGCGCGCGTAGTCCTCGGCCTTGAGGTTCGCGTTCGCGGCGAGCTCGGCCGGGGGCTCGAACCGACGCTCCTCGTGCATCAGGTTCGACAGGGCTTCGGACTGCGGTGACTCTTCGTTCGGCACGTCGACGACTCCTCCTGGTGGCTTCGGCGCGTCGGAGCGCCGACCCCCTTTCTACCAAGGCAAACCCGCGCGCGGAACCTTGGTATCGCCCAGCTGTAGGCATGCTGCGCCGAACAGAACGACCAGTACGACGGGTGGTCTGACCTGGGTGGTCAGGACTCGCGGGCGTCGAGGAGGTCGTCCCAGTGCTCGGCGGTCCAGTTGCAGAGCACATACAACTGGGCGAGCAGGCCGCGCCCGAGATCAGTGAGCTCGTAGGTGACACGCCGTACTGGGGCGGTTACTTCGGTACGGCGGACGAAACCGTCGCGCTCGAGTGCGCGGAGTGACTGGGTCAGGACCTTCGGCGTGACGCGGGCCAGCGGGACGCGGAGCTCGGAGAACCGGCGTGGGCCGTCCTCGAGACAGCGGATCACCAATGCCGCCCACTTGTCAGGGCCGATCCGGAACGGAAGCAGGGTCGAGGGACAGATCTCCTCGAACATGTCTGCTCGCAGCGCCTCCATACCTTTCAGAGTATCCAAGCGGTAACCAGAGCCCTGCCTACCGTCTGCGGCATGAGCAGAATCTTGGTAATCGGCGCCCGCGGGCGCGCAGGGTCAGCGGCCGTTTCGGAGGCTCGCCGGCGGGGCCATGAGGTGACGGCGGTCGCTCGTTCTGGTGGGTCAGGGTTGGTGGCGGGGGATGTGACGGATGCTGGTCGTCTTGCTGAGTTGGCGGCGGGGCATGATGCGGTGATCGCTGCTGTGTACGACGGTGGGTCCGATCCGGCGGTGTTCTTCCCGCAGGCGGCTGGGGCGCTTTCCTCCGGGTTGGCGAAAGCAGGGGTCAATCGGCTGGTCTGGGTCGGGTTGGCGTCGATCCTGCCGGTGGCGGACGGGACCCTGTTGATGGACACGGACGGGTATCCGAACGAATACCGGTCCTTCTATCTGAGTCACCAGGCGGCGCTTGAGGTGTTCCGGCCGTCGGCACTCGACTGGGTTTCGGTGGCACCGGCAGGCGACTTCAACCACGCTGCGCCTGCCCGGGTGGGCAGCTATCAGGTGATCCCGGCGGCGGCTGACGAGCTGATCTCGTACGACGACCTTGCGATCGCGCTCGTGGACGAGGTGGATCGGCCGCGGTTCCACCGGGAGGCGATCGGGGTCACCGCCGGACAATTGGTCTAGTTCGGATGCTCGCCGCCGGCCCCTGATCGGCGGTAGGTTCGCGGCCATGACCGGGGCTTCGGAGTACCTGCGGCAAGCGCTAGCAACCGCACACCAGGCAGCAGAAACTCAGGCCGGCGCCATCCAGGTGGCGGCCACCCTGGTCGTCGAGGCGATGAACTCCGGACATCACTTCTGGGTCTTCGGGACCGGCCACAGCCACCTGATCGCCGAGGAACTGTACGGGCGAGCCGGCGGGCTGGCCGACGTGCGTGCGGTGCTCGAGCCCGGGCTGATGCTGCACGAGGGGCTGACGAAGAGCTCACTGCTGGAACGGCTGCCGGGGTTGGCGGATGTCCTGCTGGAGATCAACGACATCGCGGCGGGTGACGTCGTGCTCATCGCCTCCAATTCCGGACGGAACGCCGTACCGGTGGAGTTTGCGTTGGGCGTCCGGGCTCGCGGCGCCCACGTCATCGCCCTCACCTCGATGGCGCACACGACCTCGGTCACCTCCCGAGCCCCCGGCGGTCAACGCCTCTTCGAAACCGCCGACGTAGTCATCGACAACTGCGGCGTACCGGGCGACGCCCTGATCGCCGTCGACACCACCCCCGAGCGAACCGGCGCCACCTCCACCATGGTCGGCGCCATGCTCGCGCAGGCCCTGACGGTCGAAATCGTCAGCCGCCTGGAAAAGCCCAACATCCTCCGCAGCCTGAACGCCTAGCCTTTCCGCAAAGCTCACGTTCGAGTGCTTCGGAGCGGACCTGCGCCACCCACTAACCCTCCCTGTGGGCACCTGACGAGGATCTGCTGAGCGTGGCTCGGCAGTGGGCGGCCCAGTTAGTCAGTGGTGGCGGTCCGCCGCACCGGACAGGCCGGACACGTCGCTTGGGGTTGGCCGCCGCGGCGGCCGCGTTACAGAAGGAGCTTGGCTGAGCCCGGTGCCTGGCTGAGGTACTGGCGAGGTCGGCGATCGCGTGCCCGCCGTCTGAGGTACTCGCTACGGCTGGGCTGCAAGATCGGCGCCGAGTGGAAACTTCTGTGCGCTCCCTGAACAAAACGTTCCACCCAAACGGCCCCGACGGACCGGAACGCGGGGTCGGGCGCGCCAACAACCGGGGCTTGAACAAGAAACGGTGGGCATGAATAGGTAATTACTTGTTCAAGCCCACCACCCAGCCCACAAGCCCCCGACAAGAGGACAGACCGGGCGACGAAAAGACCGAGTGCTGGGGAAACTAGGTCGCGCGGTAGGCGACGGTGATGTCGTAGCGGTCGGAGCGGTAGGTGCTGCGGCCGAATTCGATGACGTCGCCGGAGGCGGTGCGGGGGGCTGAGGTGATGATGAGGCAGGGAGTGGTGGGCGGGATCTCGAGGAGCTCGGCGTCGTCGCCTTCGGGCGGGGCGGCGACGATGGAGGCGGAGACCATGCCTAGGGCTACGCCGAAGCGTTCGGCCAGGACGCCGTACAGGGAGTTCGACTCTAGGTCTATCTCGTCGAGGCCTGGGTAGCGGCGCAGGGACAGCGCGGTGCGCTCGATGGCCATCGGCTCGCCGTCGGCGGTGCGGAGGCGGACGAGGTGCAGGACGGGGGTGCCGAGGGGCTCTTCGAGCTCACGGGCCAGTACGTCGTCGGCCGCGCCTACTCGGTGTTCCAGGACTCGGGCGCCGGGGGTGATGCCGCGGTTGACCATGTCCTGGGAGAACGAGGACGCGAGCATCCGGGACGGGCGCGGTTCGGCGACGAAGGTGCCGCCGCCGGGGCGGCGGGCGGCCAGGCCTTCGGCGACCACGCGGTCGACCTCTTGGCGAACGGTCATCCGGGCGACGCCGAAGCGCTCGGCCAGGACACGCTCCGAGGGGAGCACGGTGCCGACGGTCAGCGAGCGGGTGAGGGTCTCCAGGATCTCGCGAATCTGGTCACCCTTGGGCCGGTCGGGCCGCAGCTCCGTGGGGAGGTCGGCGAGGTCGCCGGGGTTGTTCCGTGGGCGGGCCATGAGCTCAGTATCCCTGGAATTCTGGCCGGCAAACCAGTTGCCGGGGGCGCTGACCGCGAACGTCGGACCGCTCGATCGGGTACTTGCTGGACTCCGCGACGGCGCTGTCGCGGTGGACCACTGTCAGCCCGACTGTAACCGCTGCGCCCGGCTCACGGCCAGTGACGAGTGAGCGGTAGTTTTAACGTTATGCGTCGCGCACAGTTCGGAGCAGAGAATGGATCGAACGGCGAGTGGAAGCGCCAGGGGAACCGGTTCACCGACCGGATCAGCCGGGCTTCCGACTCGTCCCCCGGCGAAGGCCCGGACGACCAAGGCCGTTGGCCGGTCGAGCCAGGGCGGTACCGCCTGGTGGTCAGCCTCGCCTGCCCCTGGGCGCACCGATCGGTGATCGTACGGCGCCTGCTCGGCCTCGACGACGCGATCAGCCTGGCCGTGGTCGACCCGATCCGCGATGAGCAGGGCTGGCGGTTCACGCTCGACCCCGACGACCGGGATCCGGTGCTCGGCATCCAGTACCTGTCCGAGGCCTACCTGCGGACAGACCCGTCGTACGACGGACGTGTCACTGTGCCCGCGATCGTCGACACCGTGACCGGGCTGGTCGTCACCAACGACTACCCGCAGATCACGCTCGACCTGTCGACCGAGTGGGTCGACCATCACCAGGCCGGCGCTCCGCAGTTGATCCCCGACGACCGCGCTGAGATGGATCAGCTGATCGAGGAGATCTACCGCGACGTGAACAACGGCGTCTACCGCTGCGGGTTCGCGACCGAGCAGGAGGCTTACGAGGCGGCGTACGACGCTCTGTTCGCGCGGCTCGACGCGCTCGAGGAGCGGCTGCAGGGACGCGACTACCTGCTCGGCGACACGCTGCGGGAGGTCGACGTCAGGCTGTTCACCACGCTGGTGCGGTTCGATGCGGTGTACCACGGTCATTTCAAGGCCAACCGCAACAAACTGACCGAGTTCCCCAACCTGTGGGCCTATGCGCGTCGGCTCTACCAGCACGAGGGATTCGGCGAGACGGTCGACTTCGACCAGATCAAACGGCATTACTACGTGACACACAACACCATCAACCCGACCGGAATCGTGCCGAAGGGCCCGGATCCGGAGGTCTGGACCCACGTAGACTGATATCTGGTGTGCCGGGAAGTCTGGTCGGCGATGAGCCGACCGACCCCAAAAGCCGAAAGGCCCGCATGAGCACCCGACGCGTCTTCCCCAACCTTCTCGGCCGCGAGCGCGACTTCGTCGCGAACACCTTGCGTGCCGAGACGACCGGTGGACTGCTGCTACTCGCAGCCGCCGCCGTGGCACTGATCTGGGCCAACTCACCCTGGCAGGACGCGTATCACCACCTGAGAGATCTCCAGCTCGGCCCGCTGACGGTCGAGTCCTGGGCCTCCGACGGAGCCCTCACGTTGTTCTTCTACCTGGCCGGCGTCGAGCTCAAACGCGAGCTTGTCGTCGGATCGCTGTCGAAATTCAGCGAGGCCGTCGTCCCGGTCGTCGCCGCGATCAGCGGAATGGTGCTCCCGGCAATCATCTACGTGGCGATCAACCTGAAGAACGGCAAGCCCGAGGGCTGGGCGGTGCCCACGGCAACGGATATCGCGTTTGCCTTGGCTGTGCTGGCGATTGTCGGCTCGTCTCTCCCGAGTGCGCTCAGGGCCTTCCTGCTCACGCTCGCAGTCGTCGACGACTTCGGCGCCATCCTGGTGATCGCGGTCTTCTTCAGCCACGGATTCCGGCTCTTACCGTTGCTCGCGGCAACAGCCTTGATCGCCGTCTGGTATGTCCTCCAGCGCTACCGAATCCGTACGGCGTTCCTTTACGTCCCGATCGCGATCGCGGCCTGGTGGTTCATGCACGAGTCCGGGATCCACGCCACGATCGCCGGTGTCGCCCTCGGGTTCGTTACCCGTGTGGTTGCGGATCCCGGGGAAGAACATGCGCCCGCCGAGCGGATCGAGCATCGACTCCGCCCGTGGTCGGCCGCGGTCGCCGTACCGGTGTTTGCGTTGTTCGCGGCCGGGGTCACGTTGAGCGGCGGCGCGCTCAAGCAGTTGCTCACCGACCCGGTCGCGATCGGCATCGCTGCCGGGCTACTCGTCGGCAAGGCGATCGGGGTGTTCGGCGGGTCCTGGCTGACCGCGCGCTTCACCCGCGCCGAGCTGAACTCCGACCTCGAGTGGCGAGATGTCGCCGCCGTGTCGGTGCTCGCCGGAATCGGGTTCACGGTCGCGCTGCTCATCGCGCAGCTGGCGTTCGCGGGCGACATCGCGCAGGTCGAACGCGCGAAGGCCGCCGTACTGATCGCGTCGGTGCTGGCGGCACTCGCGGCTTCGGTGTTACTCGTCCGTCGGAATCGTGTGTATGCCGACTGAGTCCGCCTGGGTACCCGGTAGTGTCGGAGCACGGTCGCACGGAAGGAGCACCATGAGCGACGAGCCCACGGTCGGCCAACTGGTCGCCAAGGCCAGCAAGGACCTGTCGGACCTGGTCCGCAGTGAGGTCGAACTGGCCAAGACCGAGCTCAAGAAGACCGCGGTCTCGGTCGGGACCGGCGCCGGGATGTTCGGCGGTGCGGCCTTCCTCGGCCTGCTCGCGATCATCCTGCTGTCGATCGCCCTCGGCTACGCGTTCGTGGCGATCGGGCTGCACCCGGCGCTGGCGTTCGTGTGCGCCGCCGTCGTCTATCTGCTGGTCGCGGCCGTGCTGGTGCTGCTCGGCAAGCGGGCGCTCGGCAAGGCGAAGGGTCCGGAGCGCGCGATCGAGACCTCCAAGGAATCGGTCGAGGTCCTCAAGGCGATCGGCAAGGGCGACTGAGCCCGGCGGGTGTCGTCGACCTCCTGGTCGACGGGCCCTGGTCGCACTCGCTGGTGGCGGCAAACGGGGCACGGTTCCACGTCGCCGAGTGCGGAGCGGCCGATGATCCGCTCGTCCTCTTCCTGCACGGGTTCCCGGAGTTCTGGTGGGCCTGGCGCTACCAGCTCCCGGTCGTCGCCGCTGCCGGCTATCGCGCGGTCGCGATGGACCTGCGCGGGTACGGCGCCAGTGACAAGACACCTCGTGGTTATGACCCGTACACCGCGGCCGCCGATGTCTCGGGCGTGATCCGCTCGCTCGGTGCGACCGATGCGGTCGTGGTTGGCCATGGCTGGGGTGGATTCATCGGCTGGTCGGCCGCCGTACTGGCTCCGCGTCAGGTGCGCGCGCTGGCTGCGGTGTCGGCCCCACATCCGTTGCTGCTGGCGCGATCCGGGCAACGCAAAGCACTAGCCCGTACGGCGTGGTTCCAGCTGCCGGTATTGCCCGAGCGGCGGTTGCTGGCGCAGGACGGTGTGCACATCGAGCGGTTGCTCCGCGACTGGGCAGCACCTGGCGGATCGTTCCCGGATGCGGAGGCGTCGCGGCGGTATCGCGCTGCACTGCAGGTCTGGCCGGCACCGCATTGTGCGCTCGAATACCACCGCTGGTTTGCGCGATCGCGGTTGCGCCCGGACGGCCGGAAGTACTCCGCGAAGATGCGGACACCGATCGCCGTACCGGTGTTGCAGATTCATGGTGCGCAGGACCCGGCGCTCTCCCCCACCGCAACGACGCCGCCCCACCTGGTGACGGCGTCGCTGCGGCACGAAGTGATCACCCCTGCGGGTCACTTCCCCCACGAAGAGACGCCGGAGCTGTTCAACACCCAACTCCTGGACTGGCTCAACGGTCTTAGCTGATGGTCTGCGTCACGGCGGACCTGCTAACGATCGTCCACACCTCGTTCTTCTTCTCCAGCCGGTAGAGCGCGGACTCCTTGCGGTCACAGGCCTCGGAGATGCCGACGCGGACCTCGCGGTAGCTGCCCTTGTCGATCACCTTGCCGAGGAAGACGATCGGTGAACTCAGCTTGAGGCAACTGCTGTAGGCCGTCGACTCCTGCGTCAGCGGCGGTGAGTGGCGCGGCTTGGGCGACACCCAGGACACCTGGACACTCTGGCTGAGCGTTTCGGTAATCTCGCCGCGTTGCCCATCGGAGATCTGCGCGTCGGGCCAGAACACAGCCGCCCGGGGTGTCTGCGGCACCTTCTGCTCGACGACCTGCGCGGTGACAACACTCCAGATCTGTACGTCGTCGTCCGCCACCGCCGCGGCCACAGACCCGATCGGCGAGCCGGCGACCGGCGGCGCCTCGTGCGCAGGCCGTTGGGTGGCATAGATGCTGCCGCCGCCGAGGACCGCAACAGTGGCGGCGGCTGCGACCAGCACCGGCACGAACCGGCGGCGCTTGGTTGCTTCAGGCAAGATTTGTAGATCGTCGACATGGTCGGCGAACGTCTCCCGGAGGAGGTCGCCGAGCTGGTCGTCGGTGAGCTTGGGCATCTCAGTCTTCCTCCTCGGTGGAGAGATGGTCGCGCAGATTGGACAGCGCTCGCGAAGCGTTCGACCGCACTGTGACGGCAGCGACACCCAGGATGTCGGCGATCTCGCCGTCCGACAGATCTTCGTAGTACCGAAGCACCAGTACGGCGCGTTGCTGCCGCGGCAGCGTGGTCAGCAGCCGCCAGAGCGCGTCCTTGAGGGCTTGGCGAGTGCCGATGTCCTCATCGGACGGTCTCTCGATCGGCTCTGCGATCGGAAGCTCACGATTCTTGAGGATTCGCCGCCAGCTGAGGAATTCGTTGACCACCATCGTGCGCAGGTACGCCTCGGGATGGTCGAGACCGCTGATCCGGTCCCACTTGCGATGCGCGCGGGCGAACACGGTCTGCACGAGATCCTCGGAACTGTGCAGGCTCCCGGTCAGCATCAGGCCGAGCCGGACCAGCCGCGGCTGGGTCGCGCGCACCAGCTCGTCGTAGGTCACCGTTCCGTCCATGGTTGCCGTCACACCTCTCGAACGCGGCGGCTGGGCGGATCTGTTGCGCCTCAGGTGCAGGTTTTTGTGGAGACTTCCTGAGTAGCCGTTTCGCCGGTGCGGGCGTCGGCGGCGACCTGGTCGGCGGTGAGGACGTAGCCGGTGCGGTTGTCCTCGACCGAGGCCGCGAAAACCACGCCGTACACGGTGCCCTTGGCGGAGATCAGCGGGCCGCCGGAGTTGCCGGGGCGGACCGAGGCCCAGATCGAGAAGGCCTGACGGGTGACTGTGCGGTCGCCGTAGATGTCCGGGCCGCGCAGGCGCTCCTCGGAGCGGATGCGGGCCGGCTCGGAGTCGAAGGGACCGTTCTCCGGGAAGCCGAGGACGACGGCGGGGTCGTCGGCCTTGGCGGTGAAGTCGAACGGCAGCGGCTTGAGGTCGAGCTTCGGCACGTACAGCACGGCGATGTCGACCTCAGGGTCGAACAGCACGACGCGGGCCTCGTAGGACTTGCCGTTCAGCTCGACCTCCGGCGAGCCGACACCGGCGACGACGTGCGCGTTCGTCATCACGCGTTGGGGCGCGTAGACGAAACCGCTGCCCTCCAGCCCGCGCGAGCAGTTGGCCACGCCGGTGACCTTGGCGATCCGGGTGTGGGCCTGCCGTACGGCGGCTTGCCGGGCGATGCCACTGTCCGGCGGCTGGGTGTCGCGGATCCGCTCCGGCACGAACGGATCGAGGAAGCGCGGGAACAGATCGGTGTTCACCACGTCGTTGAAGGCCTGCAGCGCGTTGTCGGCGCCGCTGGGCAGGAACTGGTCGACCTTGGCGAGCACGGTCGAACCACGGACCGCCGAGGTGACACTGGGGATCCGCGCGCCGCTCACCGCGACACCGAGCACCCAGGAAACGATCAGGACCGAGGCGGCGGCCAGCACGGCACCGCCGAGGGCGTCGACCGCCTTGACCGGGCTCCAGGAGATCTTGTTGCGCAGCTTCGACCCGACGACAGCACCGACCGTCCGGCCGACCGAGGCCAGGATCACCACCAGCACCAGCGCGGCGAACGACACCGACACGCTCGGCGAAAAGTTGTCGAGCACCCGCGGGACACCCCAGACACCGACCGCCGCGCCGCCGAGCAGGCCGAGGGTGGCACAAGCACCCAGCACGAACCCTTCGATGTACCCCGAGATCGCCACCAGCACGGTGACGACCACCAGCGCCCAGTCGAGGTTGCTCACTCCACGCCCTCCGGATCGTTCCCGCCAAGGTCGTGTTCGATGGCGGTCATCCGCCGGACGTCTTCCGGCCGGCTGCCCTCACTCCGCCAGGCCGCTTCCACCAGGCGGTCGGGTAAAGGTACGACGTTCGAGGGGTCCCAGTCGCGCGCCCAGCCGCCGAGCAGCAGCAATTTGTCGAGCAACCCGGCGGTGAAACCCCAGACGAACAGGTCACCGACGAGGAACGCCGGCCCGCTGAACCCCGACGGGTGCCGGCAGGTGACCCGGAGCGCCGGGTCCGCCAGCGTCTGCACCGGAACGGTCAGCACCGAGGCCACCTCGGCCGGATCGACCACGGCCACCGGCGACGGCGTCTGCCACCAGGCGAGCACCGGCGACACGCCGAAGTTGCTGACCGGAACCCAGAGGGCCGGCCAGATCGCGAACGGTACGACGCCGGCCCGGTCGAGGCCGGTCTCCTCCCAGGCCTCGCGCAACGCCGTGTCGACCACCCCTGCGTCCTCAGGGTCGACGCCCCCACCCGGGAAGGCGATCTGGCCGGCGTGTTTGCGCATCGTCCAGGACCGCTCGGTCAGCAGTACCTCGGGGCCGTCGTTGCCCTCGGCAAGCAGGATCAGTACGGCGGAGTTGCGCACCGAGGGGTCATCCGGCGGGAGGAAGCGGGACAGCACGTTCGGGTCGACATCCACGGAGGCTTTGGCCAACGGGTGCAGCCAATCCGGGAGGTCACTGTGCTCGAATGATGGGGCGTCGAACGTCACAGGGCGACCCCCAGTTTGTCCTTCACCAGTTGGTCGAGCTGCTCCTGCGAAGTCAGGACGCCGTGGTGCACCGTGAATTTCCCGTCCTTGTCGACGAAAACCGTCACCGGTGGTCCGCCGACCGTGAACGGCTTGCGCACCAGCTTCTCGGAGTCGACCACATGCGGGTAGTTCAGCTCGTGCTTCAGCGCGAACTGCACGGCCTGCGCGGGCTGCGGGTCGATGTAGTCGATGCCGAGCATCTGGATCTTCCCAGCCGCCTTCTTCTGCAAAGCAGCCAGGTACGGCGCTTCGTCGCGGCACGGACCGCACCATTGCGCCCACACGTTGATCACGAGCGGCCCGCGCAGATCGGCCAGGCGGATATCGGGCCCGCCGCCGAGACAGGGCAGCGTGATGTCGGGCAGGCCGTTGCTCACCGGCGGCCGGGACTCGGTCGGCGGGCACGCGACCAGCTTGTCGGCGCCCGGAACCGCGGTCGGCGCGGCTCCCGGCGTACCGGCTCCGGTCGTACTGGCTGTTGGTCCGCAGCCCGCCAGCACCGTCGCGAGGACGGCGGCCACCAGCACCCGCCTCACGCGGCCGGGACCTTCACCAGCTTCGCGGCGGACTCGTAGTCGGTCGGACCAGCGCCGTACGACGGGCACCACTGCGCGATCGGGCAGGCGCCGCAGGCGGGCTTCTTGGCGTGGCAGCGGCGGCGGCCGTGGAAGATCAGCCGGTGCGACAGCATCGTCCAGTCCTTCTTCGGGAAGAGGTCGCCGATGAGGTGCTCGACCTTGACCGGGTCCTCCTCCTCGGTCCAGCCGAACCGGCGGACCAGCCGGCCGAAGTGGGTGTCGACGGTGATCCCGGGGATGTCGAAGGCGTTGCCGAGGACCACGTTCGCCGTCTTGCGGCCGGTGCCGGGGAGTTTGACCAGCTCCTCGAGCTTGCCCGGGACGACGCCGTCGTACTCGTCCACGAGCACCTGGCCGAGCTTCATCACGCTGTTCGTCTTGGCGCGGAAGAAGCCGGTCGGTTTGAGGATCGCCTCCATCTCCTCGCGGTCGGCCTCGGCCATCGCCTGCGCCGTCGGATACTTCGCGAACAGCGTCGGGGTGACCTTGTTGACCGTCACGTCGGTGGTCTGCGCCGACAAGATGGTGGCCACGAGCAACTCGAGCGGATTCGTGAAATCGAGCTCGCAGTGCGCGTCCGGATACGTCTCGGTGAGCACTTTGTGCATCTTCCGGGCCCGGCGGACGAGCTGACTGGACGTCTCGCCGGCGAACACCGGGGCCTTGCGGGGGAGCTTCAGTGTCACCGTCTCCAAGGCCCCCGGAAGGGGGTGTCCGACGGCTTCCGCGACACGCTGAGATGGCATGCAGACCAGCCTACGTGGCGTGGCCGACACTGAAGGGGCTACGGTTTTGGGGCGAGCGGGTGGATACGCTCATCTCGCCGGGTGGGGTGATCCCCCAACCGTAGCCGTGGTCGAAGGTCCTAGGAGGCCCCAAAAGTGGATGCCACAGTCATTAAGCAGGCGCCGCTGTTCAGTCAACTCGATGACGAGGCAGCCGACGCGCTGGCCGCGTCGATGACGGAGAGCCGGCTGCGCCGTGGCCAGGTCCTTTTCCACGAGGGCGACTCCGGGGACCGGCTGTTCATCGTCTTCGAGGGCAAGGTCAAGCTCGGTCGCACCTCGGCCGATGGCCGGGAGAACCTGCTGGCCGTCCTCGGCCCGGGCCAGATGTTCGGCGAACTCTCGCTGTTCGACCCCGGACCGCGCTCGTCGACCGTCACCGCCGTCACCGACGCGACGCTGATGTCACTCACCCACGACGAGCTCTCGCGCTGGCTGACCGGCCGCCCCGAGGTGGCCCGCGGCCTGCTCCTGCAGCTCGCGTCCCGCCTGCGCAAGGTCTCCGACGTCGTCGCCGACCTCGTCTTCTCCGACGTCCCCGGCCGCGTCGCCAAGGCCCTGCTGGACCTGGCCAGCCGCTTCGGCCGCACCGCCGACGACGGCGTCCACGTCCACCACGACCTCACCCAGGAGGAGCTCGCCCAACTGGTCGGCGCCTCCCGTGAAACCGTCAACAAGGCCCTCGCCGACTTCGCCTCCCGAGGCTGGGTCCGCCTGGAACCCCGCTCGGTAGTCCTCCTCGACGTAGACCGCCTCCAACGCCGAGCCCGCTAACCGGCTCCCGCGCCCACCCCCGCCGTACCGGCGAACCCCCCAACTCAGTGGTTATCCCCTGAGTTGGGGGGGTTGCCCATCGAGAATCTCAGGGGGCAACCCCCCAACTCGATGGGCCGGCCTGGTCAGGCCCGGGCGAATGCGGACTGGATGGCAGCAACGACTCGGACCGGGTGCTCGAGCTCGGCCCAAGTGATGCGGACGACCTGGAGGCCGAGCGCGCGCAAGCGGTCCTCCCGCCGTTTCTCCTTGATCAGGCGCTCGCGCGTGTTTCCGGCGTACTTGACCAGCCCGTCGAACTCGACGACGGTCCGCTGGGCGGCGAAGTAGAAGTCGACTCGGCCGATGAAACCGAGAGCATCGGCGAACTCCGCCTGAAGCGTCGGCGCCGGGAGCCCGTGGGTCTGCATCAGCACCCGCAGTCGTGACTCACCGACCGACTCCGACAGCGGACTACTGAACGCCAGCGCCGCCCTCGCGGTCGCGCTGCCCGGCCAGAACTCGGTCACCGCCTGCAGACGTTCCCACTCATCCGAGCGCACGACATGATCACGCCGTACGGCGTCCGCGCTGATCACGGCTGCCTCGAGGGGCGTCGTACAGGCCATCTCGATCAAGGCCCGGGGCACCGTTGTGGCAGTCAGCCCACTCACTGTGGTCAGGTCTGCGTCCGTCAACTTGCCGCGATGATGGCGCACACCGGCGATCCGGCCTCCGCGATGTGTGTCCATCCGGCTGACCTGCACTTCGGCCAGATCTGGTCCCCACAGCGGCACGCCGTGCAGAGCGAGCGCCGACTGATGGCTCACCGCAACTGTGCCTGCCGCCATGGAGTTCACCACCGCGTGGACGAGCCGCTGATGATTCAGGAGCTCCTGGTCCCAGGGCGCTAGGTGGCTCAGGTCCACCGCCTCGACGTACTGGCCGTAGCGGACCCGAATCCACCGATGGTCCCGGATCCGATCGCGGATCTGGTCGGGCGTGTAGCCGCAGTCCGCGGCCTGGCTACGGCTGAATACCCCGCCCTGGCCCTCCGCGAGCAGCTTCAACTTCGGGTTCACTCCCCAAGCATCTGCCGAAACCCGCTCCCGCCGCTGCCATCGACCACCAGCCTGTGGATAACCCTGTGCACAACCCCCTCC
>NZ_SMKX01000181.1 GCF_004349055.1 Kribbella antibiotica | reverse complement strand
GGAGGAGCCGGGGGCCGTTCAGGGGGCGACAGACTGCAGCTGTCAGGAGGTATGTACCCCCCGAGTCCGGATCCCACACATCTCAGTTCTGTTGCAACCGAGCGCATGTTTTCTGGGCGTCGCAGCCGGCGAACCGACCCTTGCGACCAGTGCCACTGTCACACTGCTCATCAGTCTAACGGGAGAGTCGCCAACACAAAAGCCCGGGTCGCTCGGCGTTTCTCCCAGGTGCCTATCCTCGGACCCATGGAGCATGCCGGATCGCCCTCTGACACCGCCCGATCGGCCGCCTTCTTCGATCTGGACAAGACCATCATCGCGCGCTCGAGCACGCTCGCCTTCTCCCGCCCGTTCTATGCCGGCGGGCTGATCAACCGGCGAGCCGTGTTACGCAGCGTGTACGCCCAGTTCGTCTATCTGCTCGGTGGCGCCGACCACGACCAGATGGAGCGGATGCGCGAATACCTCTCGGCGATGTGCACCGGCTGGGACGTCGGCACCGTGAAGGCGATCGTCGCCGACACCCTGCACCACATCGTGACACCGATGATCTTCGAAGAGGCGGTCGAGCTGATCGACCGGCACCACGCGGCCGGCCGCGACGTGGTGATCGTCTCGACGTCGGGCGCCGAGGTAGTCGAGCCGATCGGCGCGATGCTCGGCGCCGACAAGGTGATCGCCACCCGGATGGTAGTTGCCGACGGCAAGTACACCGGTGAGATCGCGGAATACACCTACGGACCACACAAAGAGACCGCGATCCGGGCGCTGGCCGCCACCGAGGGTTACGACCTGGCGAGCAGCTACGCCTACTCCGACTCGGTCACCGACGAGCCGATGCTGGCCGCCGTCGGGCACCCGTTCGCCGTCAACCCGGACAAGGCCCTGCGCCGGCTCGCACAGTCCCGCGACTGGCCG
This sequence comes from Kribbella antibiotica, assembly GCF_004349055.1. GTDB lineage: Bacteria > Actinomycetota > Actinomycetes > Propionibacteriales > Kribbellaceae > Kribbella > Kribbella antibiotica. Next base: position 15,781 of record NZ_SMKX01000181.1, on the reverse strand, counting down.
GTCCTGGATTTCAACGAACCGGTCGGCCTCACGGAGCGTTCCCGCCTCAAGGATGTACGGCGCCCCGTACTGGCCGCCAGCCTGGTCGCAAGCATCGCCGCCGGAGCTTTCCTCTTGGCATCAAGGCGGCGCGGCAGACTATCGGCGGAGTAGCCCAAAGCTGAAGTTTGCTTCATTCTTCTCAACTCCATGAACACCGCGCATCCCCTTCACAGGAAGGGATTCGAGGAGTACAAAGGAAGCACAAAGGATCTTCGGATCCGGTAGAGATTGCACGGCAGTCAGGTACCCACGCGGCGACCAGCCCATCCCAACCGGGCAGTTCGACCCAGGCTAGTCCTGTGGCGGCAGACAGGTGCACGCATGGTAACCAGAATGACGTGCCAGCGACGGCGCTCTCCCCGTGAGAGCGCCGTTCGCATGGGTCAGTAAAACAACGAGGTTCAGCCCGCCAGCGGGGAGCGCTCGGCTCCGAGGGCAACGACTTCACAGGACCGCAGCAACCAATCGCGGACCCCGACCAAACCTCGTACTGCATAGTCGGTCAGCGCCGGCGCATAGGTTGCCGACAACTCCCAGTGACCGAGCTCCGGGACCGTGACCGCCACCGGGTCGATGCCTCGGGCAACCAAAATCGCTCGCTCGGCGGCTCGGGCGACCAGACCGTTGGCGGTCGGAAAAGGACGCAGTACGGCGAGCTCGGCGTGCACGATCGCGGCGACCACCAGGCCCGGCGCCTTGGACGGGCGGCTCAGCGCCTTCCCCAGCGCGCTCAGCCGCTCCCACATCTCGTCAGCGGGCGGTGCCGGCGGCAGTCCGGGGATGTCGTCGGGCACTGGCTCCCGGCTGGTCCGCAGATGGCCCAGTGTCGGCTCCGGGCCCAGATCGGCCCCAGCCAACTGGTGCAGTCTGGTCCACACCTGTACTGGCGCAGTGTCCATTTGAGACACGAGCCCCATCAGCTCACCAGTGATCCGGACCGCGCCGGTGACCAACGGGTCCGCACTCCCCTGTCGCGCGTCCTCCAGCGTCGCAGTGCTGCCAGCCAGCGCCGCTGACGCGTGAGCGCCCCGCAGCAGCGCCTCCGCGGTCATGTCCGCGCCCACCTTGCGCAGCCCCCGGTCCCGGAGCAGTACGTCGACCCCGTCCCGCGCTGCACGTGCCGCTGAACCGACCCCTTCCAGAGTGGCCAGGGGCTCGAACACATCCGTTGTCATAGGTGCAGCCTAGGATGACTCGGCATGGCGCTCGGCACCGTCCCCAAGTTCAGCATCGTGGTTCCCTGCCATGCCTCCCGGGCGTGGTTGCGGCCCTGCCTGGACTCGGTGCTGAGCCAGTCCTTCACCGACTTCGAGGTGCTGGGGGTCGACGACGCGGATGCGGACGGCTCCGGCCGCATCCTGGACGAGTACGCCGCCGCGGACCCCCGGGTGCGAGTGCTGCACCTGGAGGAGAACGTCGGGCTCGGTCCGGCCCGGAACGCCGGGCTCAAGGAGTGCCGCGGGCAGTACGTGCTCTTCCTCGACGCTGACGACCTCTACCGGCCGGGCTCGCTGGAGGCCATTGCCCGCCGGATCGACGACACCGGGCAGCCGGACATCGTCCTGTTCGACTACGAGCGGGTCTTCTGGGACGGCCGCGTGGTCGGCAACCAGCGGCACGACGCGTTCGCCCGGGAGGGCGCCGGAGTGTTCACTGCGGCGGAGCGGCCGATCTTCCTCACCTTCCTCGAGGTGGTCTGGAACAAGGCCTGCCGGCGCGACTTCCTCACCCGGCACGGCTTCGCCTTCACCGCCGGCTTCTACGAGGACGCCCCGTGGACGTACTCGACCATGCTGACCGCGGAGCGGATCGCGACGCTGGACCGCGTGGTGGTGCACTATCGGCAGCACCGCACCGGCGGGAACATCCACGCCACCCGCGGTCGCCGGCAGTGGGACATCTTCGACCAGTACGACCGGGTGCACGCGTTCATCCAGTCCGATCCGGAACTGGCCGGCTGGCGGCGGTTCGCCTTCGACCGGTCACTGGACCACATCCTCGCCGTACTGGCGAAGCCGGAGCGGATCGGGCCGGAGGACCGCGCGGACTTCTTCCATGCGGCGCATGCGTTCGCCAAGCGGTGGAAGCCGGACGGGTACAACGCTGAGCGCAGCAGGCGCGGGTTCCGGCGCTGGCAGCTCGTCTACGACGACTATGCGACGTTCTCCACGCTCAAGGTGACCGGGAAGGTGCTACAGCTCCCCAGCCCGCGTAAGAGCGCTGGCAAGCTGTTCCACCGCGCCAAACTGGACCCGAACCTGGCCGTGTACGCCGCCTCCCGGTGCACTCGGTATGCATGCAACCCGCGAGCGATCTACGAAACGGCCGCTGAGCTGGCACCGCAGGTCCGCGGCGTCTGGGTCATCGCCCCGGAGCACTTGGAAGACATCCCGGAGGGCGTCGAATACGTCGTCGCGGGCTCACCGGCGTACCAGAAGCTGCTCGGGCGGGCGACGTACTTCGTCAACAACGCCAACTGGCCGCGGGGCGTGGTGAAGCGGCCTGGCCAGGTCCAGCTGCAGACTCAGCACGGCACACCGCTCAAAACACTGAGCACTGGCCCGGATCTGGACCTGGTGGATCGCTGGGACTTCAACCTGTCGTCCAACCGGTACTCCTCGGAGATCTGGGAGCGCACTTTCCCGTCGTACTACGAGGAGCTCGAGTACGGCTACCCGCGCAACGACCGGCTGCTGACAGCGACGCTGGAGGACGTCAGGGCGATCAGAGCCTCGCTCGGGTTCGATGACTCGCAACTGGTGGTGCTGGACGCCCGTGAGGAGTCGCACTACGACCTGGGCGGGCTCACTGACGCGGCGGTGCTCGATGTGAACGCCGGTCCGCGCGTCGACGACCTGATGCTGGCGGCCGACGTACTGATCACGGACTACTCGTCGCTCGCCTTCGACTACGCGAATCTGGACCGCCCGATCGTGCTGCTGCTCGAGGGCAGTCCCGGTGCGACCTACTTCGACCTCACCGAGTTCCCACCGGGGTTGGTGGCGCGCTCTGCGGACGAACTGGCCGCTGCCTTCCACAGTGGCGCGTTCGCGGCATCAGAGGCCGCCAAGCACCGACAGCTGTTCCGGGAACGCTTCTGCGAGTACGACGACGGCCGGGCCGGCGAGCGCGTCGTACGGCGGGTGTTCTTGGGTGAGGACGACGTACCGGCGGTGACTCCGCTCCGGGAGCGCACGCCAGCACCCTCGGCGTACTTCGTGCATAATGGCTGACATGCGACGACGACAGACTGCCTGAACACCTCAGCCTTCCCTGTTCACGTCTGTCATTTTTAAGGACTTCGCATGTCCGCTCTTGTGTCTGTGCTTTCCTCCAGACTCTTCGATGCTTCCGGCTCGACGCTCGACCCTGAGCTGCGGTCGGCGACCAAACCCGAGTTCGGCCACTACCAGAGCAATCTGGCACTGCGGCTGGCCAACCAGCTCGGTCAGCCGCCTCGGGAGGTAGCCGCACGCCTGGTTGCCGCCCTCAAGGTCGATGACCTGTGTGAGCCGCCTGCGATCGCTGGGCCCGGATTCATCAACCTGACCGTGCGGTCCGACGTACTGGCGGCCGCAGTCAACGCCCGTACGGCGTTTGCGCCGCGGGGCGAGCGGGTTGTCGTCGACTACTCGCAGCCGAATGTCGCCAAGCAGATGCATGTCGGTCACCTGCGGTCGACGGTGATCGGTGACTCGGTCTGCAACGTGCTGCAGTACGTCGGCTACGAGGTGATTCGGCAGAACCACGTCGGCGACTGGGGTACGCAGTACGGGATGATGATCGAGCAGTTGCTCGAAGAGGGCCTGGACGCGGAAACGCTTGATCTGCAAGGGCTGCAGAAGCTGTACGAGCGGAGTCGGCGGCACTTCGACAGTGACAGTGCGTTCGCCGATCTGGCCCGGCTGCGGGTCGTCGCGCTCCAGACCGGCGATCCGGCGACGCGGGCGAACTGGCAGCACATGGTGGACGTCAGTCTGGCTGACTTCGAGCAGGTCTATGCGCGGCTCGGCTCTGCGCTGACCCGGGATGACGTGGTCGGCGAGAGCGCCTACAACGACGACCTGCCGGTGATCGTGGCGGAGCTTGAGCAGGACGGTCTACTGACCGAGTCTGACGGCGCCTCGTGCGCTTTCCTGCCTGGGTACGTCGGACGCGACGGACTGCCGCTGCCTGTCATCGTGCGGAAGTCAGATGGTGGATTCGGTTACAGCGCTACCGATCTGGCAGCGATCCGGCATCGGGTGCAGGATCTGGACGCACAGCGGATCGTGTATGTCGTCGACCATCGGCAGGCGCTGCATTTCGAGATGATCTTCGCGCTGTCGCGGGCCGCCAGCTGGTTGCCTTCAACAACGACAGCAGAGCATGTCAGCTTCGGGACTGTGCTCGGTCCGGGCGGTAAGCCGTTCAAGACCAGAGACGGTGGGACGGTCAAACTAACCACGCTGCTTGACGAGGCGGTCGAGCGGGCGGACAAGATCCTGGAAGAGCGGGGCGTGGCCGACCGGACCGAGATCGCGCAGGCAGTGGGCATCGGCGCGGTCAAGTACTCCGACCTGTCCAGCGACCGGGACAACGACTACGTGTTCGACCTGGACCGCATGGTTGCCATGAGCGGCAACACTGGCCCGTACCTGCAGTACGCGCACGCACGGCTCACTCGGCTGCTCTCCAATGCCGGTGAGCCCAGTGGTGCGGTTACGCTTCTCGATCACCCGGTGGAGCAGCGGCTCGCGCTACTGCTGACGGGCTTCGACGACACCGTCGTACAGGTTGCTGAGACTCTGCAGCCGCACCGGCTGTGTACCTATCTCTATGAGCTGGCTGCTGCACTGTCGGTGTTCTACGAGCAGTGTCCGGTGTTGAAGAGCGAGGGAGAGACCAGAGCAAGCCGGATAAACCTGTGCGCAGCGACCCGGCAGGTGTTGCAGGATGGGCTTGGTTTACTGGGCATCGCGGCACCTGACGCGATGTGACTCTCTGAAGGGGCTGCCGATGCTGCCATGGTCGATCGACTGGGCGGGAAGACTGGAGCAGAGGACGTACGAGAGTGCGTTGCTGCGTGGGAACCCGCTGGGAGACCCGCACGAGCGACCGGTGCTGGTCTACGTGCCACCCGGGTACGACGAGTCCGACCAGCGCTACCCGGTCGTCTACGTGACCATGGGCTTCACCGGCCACCTTGGGATGTTCTTCAACCGCATGGCCTTCCGGCAGCCCTACCCGGAGCTGCTGGACGCGATGTTCGCGACCGGCGACGTACCGCCGGCCATCGTCGTGTTCGTCGACACCTGGACCCGGTACGGCGGCAGCCAGAGTCTCGACTCCCCTGGCACCGGCCAATACCTGTCCTACGTCTGCGACGAGATCGTGCCGTGGGTGGACGCGTCGTACCGGACTGTTGCCGACCGCGACCACCGGGCGATGACTGGTAAGTCCAGCGGCGGCTACACCGCCATGGTGATGCCTCTGATGCGGCCGGACGTTTTCGGCTCCCTGGCGACGCATGCAGGTGATGCGAGCTTCGAGGTCAGCTACCGCAGCGACTTCCCCAGACTCGCCCGCGTACTGCGGGACAAGTACGACGGTGACATCCAGAACTTCCTCAAGGACGCCGCGACGCGTACAGACCGCCTGCAGAGTGAGGACATCGATCTCTTCGAGATCTACGGCGTCGCCTCCTCGTTCTCCGCGGCGCCGGACGGGACGGTGCTGCTGCCGTTCGACGACCTCGGTGAAGTGGTTCCGGAGGTCTGGGAGCGCTGGATGGCACTGGACCCGGTCGAGATGCTGAAACAACCCCAGTACGCCGAAGCTGCGCGCTCTATGCGAGCCATCTGGATCGACGCCGGCCGCAGCGACGAGTACTACCTCGATCTGGGTGCCACGGCGTTCCACCGCGGTCTGCAGGCGATCGGCGTACCGGAGGAGAAGGTGTACTTCGAGCTGTTCGACGGCAAGCACGGTGGCATCGAGTACCGCTACCCGCTGGCGGTGCGCTGGCTCTGCGAGCAGTTCCAGTGAGTTGGCCCCACGGCATCACCGCACGGCCGCTGGAGAAGAACGACGTACAAGCGTGGGCCGATCTGCTGGCCGCACGCGAGCAGGTCGACCAAGGTGGCGAGCACTACACCTCCGAGGACCTACTTGAGGAGCTGGAGAATCCGCAGCTCGAGTTGAGCCGTGACACCGTCGGGCTGTGGGCGGACGGGCAACTGGTCGGCTTCGGCCAGATGTACCCGCAGACGACGATCTTCGACGTGGACAGGCAGGGCGGTCAGGGTGCCGTTCATCCGGCGTGGCGGCGCCGCGGCCTTGGCACGGCGTTGATGGAGTGGCTGATCCACCGGGCCGGTGAGCTGCACCTCGCCAACCATCCGGACAGCCCCGGTGAGGTGCGCTGCAGCACCATCAGCACGAATGCCGGTGCGGTACAGCTGTTCCGCGGTCTGGGCTTCGAGGAGACGCGCTACTTCCTGGACATGAAGCGGCCGCTCGACGAGCCGGTGCCGGCGTTCGACGTACCGGAGGGCTTTCGGCTGGCGCCGTTCGACCGGGAGTACGACGAGGCGCTGCGGCTGACGCACAACGAGGTGTTCCGGGACCACTGGGGTTCGACTCCTCGGGATCCGCAGAGCTGGCAGTCCACGGTGATCGGCACGCGCGCGTTCCGACCGGAGCTGTCGTATCTGGTGCTGGAGGGCGAGACGATCGCGGCGTATGTGCTCGGCTACGAGTACGTCGCAGATGTCGAGGCCACCGGAGTGCGGGAGGCGCATGTCGGCCGGGTCGGCACGCGGCGCGAATACCGGGGACGTGGGTTGGCCCGGGTCGCTCTGGCAGAGGTGCTTGCCGAGAGCGCCCGGGCTGGGTTTCAGCGGGCTGGGCTAGGCGTGGATGCCGACGGTGCCACTGGTGCCCTCGGTCTCTACGAGGGCCTTGGCTTCGGCGTCCACAGCAAGTGGATCACCTTCAGCCGGGCGCTTTAGCCACGTCCAGGGCTTCACGCTGATCACGATCATCGTGAGGCTCAGGGCGGCGTATACGAGGGCTCCGATGAAGGCTGCGTGGACGCCATCGGTCAGTACGGCGCGGGGCGTCGTACCGGTGGAGTTGCGGTTGGCGGTGCCGAAGAGGGTGACCAGGATGCCTAGGCCTAGTGCGCCACCGACCTGCTGGACCACGTTCAGCAGACCGGATGCGGCGCCGGAGTCCTCCGGGGCGACGTTGGCGATGGCTCGGCCGACCAGCGGGATGAAGAGCATGCCGGCGCCGAAGCCGAAGACCACCATCGGTCCGACGACGTCGGCGAGGTAGCTGCTGTTCGTGTCGAGGCGCAGAAGCCAGAGCGTGCCGGTGGTGATGAGCACCGAGCCCAGGAGCATCAGGCGCGAGCCGTCGATGCGGTTGAGGATCTTCGGGACTACGCGGGACGAGGCGAAGAGCAGGCCGGTCATGGGCAGGAACGCCAGGCCGGCTGCGAGCGGGCTGAGCTCCAGCACACCCTGCAGGTACTGGGTGAGGAAGAAGAACATCCCCATCATCGTCCCGACGACCAACAGCATCGTCACGTACGACGCTGAGCGGGATGCGGACCGGAAGAGTCGCAGCGGCACGATCGGGTGGCTGACGCGGCGCTCGATCAGCACGAAGGCCACCAGCAGCACCACACCGGCGCTGAACGCGGCGAGCGCCTCAGGGGCGGTCCAGCCGATCTCGGCGACGCGAATGAAGCCGTAAACGAGTGAGCTGATGCCGATCGTCGACGTGAGCGCACCGGCGATGTCGAAGCGGCCGGTCTCCCGCTCCGTCTCGGTCAGGACGAGGCGGGCGGCGATGATCAGCCCGATACCGATCGGGACGTTGATGAACAGACCCCAGCGCCACGAGGCCCAGTCGGTCAGCATGCCGCCGAGGACCAGGCCGACGCTGCCGCCACCGGACGAGACCAGGCTGTAGTAGCCCAGCGCCTTCATCCGCTCGGGGCCTTCGCGGTAGGTGAGCATCATGAGGGTCAGTGCGGCCGGGGCTGCGATGGCGCCACCGACGCCCTGCAGCACGCGCGCAGTGAGCAGGAGCTCGGCGTTCGGAGCGAGTCCGCCGAGCAGGGAAGCGAGGGTGAAGACGCTGACGCCGGTGATGAAGACACGGCGGCGGCCGAGCAGGTCGCCGGCACGGGCGCCGAGCAGGAGCAGACCGCCGAAGGCCAGGGCGTAGGCGTTCTGCACCCAGGACAGGCTGGATGGGCTGAAATCGAGGGCGTGCTGGATCTTGGGCATTGCGATGTTCACCACGGTCGCATCCAGGATCACCATCAACTGGGTGACCAGGATGACCGCGAGAACAACCCCGGGTCGCCGGGTGGTCGTGCCTGACATAGTGCTCCTTACCCCAAGGGGGCTACAGTTGTGAGAGGAAGTGGAGTAGGCCTCCGTTTCACCATACGGAGGCACCCTCCGCTTTGCAAGCGATATCCTCAGCGGACTTTTGTTCGAGGGAGGCTCGATGGCATCAACACCGCTGCCCACCACGCGGCCGACCCGCGCGGATGCGGCCCGCAACTACGACCTGCTGGTGACGGCTGCCCGGCAGACGTTCGCCGAGCACGGCACGGACACGTCGCTCGAGGAGATCGCGCGGCGGGCCGGCGTCGGCATCGGCACGCTCTACCGACGATTCCCGAGCCGGACCGCTCTGCTCGAGGCCGTGTACGTCGACGAGATCCAGTCGGTCTGTGATCGCGCGTACGACTTCGACCGCGAGCTGCCGCCGTTCGAGGCGCTGGCAGCCTGGCTGCGGAGTTTCGTCGGCTACGGCCTGTCGAAGAAGACGCTCGCCGTCGAGCTGATGAACGCCCTCGGCAAGGACTCGCCGTTCTTCAAGTCCTGCAAGGCGAATGTCGTGGAGGCAGGCCAGCTGCTGCTGGACAAGGCGAAGGCGAGCGGCGAGGTCCGGGCCGAGCTCGCGCTGGACGATGTCATGCGTCTGGTCGGCGGGATCAACATGGGCCGCGACACGGAGCCGGAGCAAGCGATGCGGCTGCTCGACATCGTGCTGTGCGGTCTCAGACCCCCTGCGACCTGACCTCGGCCAGCGACGGACTCGTAGCGTCCTTCTCGGTGAAGCTGAGCTCTTCACCCGGCCAATCGATCGCCAGCTCCGGATCGAACGGGTTCACCGCGATCCGCTCCGGTGACCAGGGCTCGTTCACCAGGAAGTTGTAGACCGTGTGCGGCGCGATCGTGCAGAACGAATTGCCGAGCCCGCGCGGGACATACAGCGCATCACCCACGCCGAGCTCGAACGTCTCCACCTTTGCCTCGGGCAGCTCGACGATCGCCACGAAGACCCGGCCGGCCGACGGTGACAAGTACTTGTCCCAGGGCTCGGCGTGGACGCCGCGCAGGATTCCCGCGCTCTCGAAATACGCGACGTTGTGCTGGACGACCTCGTACGGCGGCATCCCGGCGGCCGCGAGTTTGTCCCGGTGGAAGCTCTCCTCGAACCAGCCGTCGGGGTTCCGCTGGAGATCAAGCTCGATCCGCAGCAGGCCCGCGATGGAGGTCTCGTGCACCTTCACCGGCGAACCTGTCGTTTGGCGTCGATCTGCGCCTGGTCGGCGGCACTCAGCCCGGCCTCCCAGCCGGCGCCGTTGGTGATCCGGGTCCGCCGGGTCGTCGTGTTCGGGAACAGCTTGCTGAACAAGGCATCCACCTGCTCCTCGCGGCGCGACAGCACCGGCAGCAGGCGATCAGCATCCTCGGCCGCCACGGCGGCCTGGGTCGCCTCGGTCGCGGCCCGCAGCCGCTCACCGATCCGCTGCGCATAAGCCATCAGGAACGACTGGCGGAACGACCTCGTGCGCGATTCGCCGTACCGGCCGGTGTGCTTGCCGGAGACAAGCATCGCGCGATTCGCCTGCACCAGCAGGGATGTGGCGAGGATCTCGGTGAGCTGCAGATCGAGGTCGACTCCCATGACGGTGACGACGGCGAGCTGCTCGATCATGACTGTGCGGCAACGGTTCGCGGAGGCGACCGAGCTGACCAGCTGGGCCTTGGCCGACACGTACGGCGTGTCCAGCCAGATCCGCCGGGCGGACGAGTCGTCGGGGATCTCGACCGCGGGGTCCGCCTCGACCAGCGCCCGGTCGAGCGCGAACTTGGCCATCAGCTCCTGGGCCTTGCCGGACAGCGCCTCGGCCTCTTCGGGGAACTCGGTCGCCTCCGCCTTGGCGAGCAGGCTGCGGATCCGCGAGAGCATCTTCGCGGTCGCCGGGACCACGGCCCGGTCGCCGCTCCGCCGTACCGTCGTGCCTGGGGGTGGGATCAGCCGGGCCAACGGCGGCAGGGACTGCAGCACGCCGGCCAGCTCGAGTGTGTGGCGCAACGTGAGGTAGCGCCCGGTGCGCCGGCTCGTGGCCCACGCGGTCAGGTCAAGCTCCTCGTACGGCGGCTCGATGCCGAGGTCGAGGAGCTGGTCGAGCCAGCGCGGATCGACCGTCTCGTCGCGATAGCCGCGGTGCTCGGCAGCGATCGCGGCCAGCAACAGCGGCTCGACCCCCGCAGTGAACTCGCGGCGCCCGTGCTGGAAGACATCGGCCGGCGTCCAGCCGTGCTCCCAGGTGGTCCGGAGCAGGCCGGCCAGGAAGCCGTGCAGGACACGATCCACCTGACCTTGGTCGCGTTCGTCGTACCCACCGAGACGGGCCAGTTCGGAATCGGCCCGATCGTCGTGCAGGGCAACGATCGCAGCCGCCATCGGCAGCAGGCGCAGGATCTCGTCGTCACTCACGCCGTCGAGTCTGACACCGACCGCACGCGCACCCAAACCGCTCGGTCGCAGCCTGTGGAAAACCTGTCGCCGAAGGGTCGCCAGGGTCTCAGATCGATGCGGCTCCGTCGATGACCAGCACCTGACCGTTGATGTTGGTGTTGTCCAGCAGCAGCATCCGGACCACGGGGACGACGTCCTCTGGCTCGGTCAGGTGGCCGGTCGGTGTACGGCGGACGATTTGGTCCAGCTGGGTCTGTCCGAGCACGGCTGACATCTCGGAGGCGAAGAAGCCCGGCGCTACAGCGTTGGCGAGGACACGGCCACCCAGTTCGCGTGCGAGTGAGCGGGTGGCCGCATCCATGCCGCCCTTGGTTGCCGAGTAGGCGACCAGGCCTGGGTAGCCGCGTTGCGCGCAGATCGAGGTGACGTTGACGATCCGGCCCTTCAGGCCCTTGGCGAGCATCCGGCGCAGCACGAACCGCGTGAGTAGCAGTGGCGCGGTCAGGTTGGTCTGGATGATGTCCTCGAGCCGCTCCGGGCTGGTGTGGACGTGCAGCGAGTCCTGACCGATCGCAGCGTTGTTCACCAGGGCGTCGACCGGGCCGAGTGTCGACTCCACGGTCTTCACAAACGCTTGTACGGCTGGGGTGTCGTTGATGTCGACAGGACCGGCGTACAGGTGGTCTGGGTACTTCGCGGCAAGCTCGGTGAGCTCTGGGGTCACTGTGCGGGCGAAAGCGGCCACCTTGATCCCTGCGGTGAGCAGGTCGGTGACAATCGCCAGACCGAGGCCGCGGGAACCACCCGAGACCAGTACGACGGAGGCGGGCGGTACGGACTCAGACATCGCTTTTCAGCGTCTCCTTCTGCGGGATCTCGTCCAGGAACTTGATCCGCCGCGGTACGCCGTAGTCCGGCAGACGGCTCGAGCACCACTGCACCAGGTCGACATCGGCGATCGGACCGAGCGAGTCGTTGGTCACGACCTCGGCGGCGACCATGCGGCCGACCAGTGGGGCTTTGCGGGCGAACACTCGGGCCCAGGCGACGCCGGGGTGAGCCATCAGCACACCGCGGACCACGCCGGCTGACACCTTCGATCCGCCGACGTTGATCTCGTCGGTGTCGAGGCGGCCGGTGATCAGCACGCGGTCGCCGTCGTACTCGATGCGGTCGCCGGTGTGGACCGCTCCGACCAGCCCCGCGCCGTGGTGCGGCGAGCGGATCACCAACTCGTCGCCCTCCACCGACAGCATCGGCCTGTCGGGGTCAGGGGCGCGCTGCAGCCACTCCCGCGGGAAGCCGGCCTTGCCGTCGTGCACCACGATCGATGCGCCGACCTCTGAGGACGCATAGATCCAGGAGATCCGCGCTTTGGGGAAGAGGTCGTGGAGCTGGTCGAGGATCGCCTGGTCGACCGGCTCACCGCCAAGCGTGATCTGCTCCAGCGGTACGGCGGCCAGCGCCTCCGCATCACGGTAGATCGCCTGCCGCCAGAAGGTCGGCGTACCGGAGGCTGCTGTGACACCGTGCCGGGCTGCGATGAGAGGCCAGTCCTCCAGCTCATGCGGCTCGATGACGACCAGGCCCTGGTCTGGCTGGGTCAGGGAGATCATGACGACCTGCCACCAGGCGTACGTACCGGGCGAGTAGGGCAGGAGCCAGGTACGCGGAGGTTGGTCTGCGGTCACTGTGGTGAGTGACTCGAGTGTGTGACCGATGCGCTTCGGACGACCAGTAGAACCAGAGGTGAGCAACCAGGCGCGGCCCGACTCCTCCACACGCTTCAAGGTGGCCGGTGTGACCTTGCCGTCGGGCAGGACGATCGAGAAGCCGGATTCGCCAAGCTCTTCGCGCATGTACTCGTCTACGCGCGAGCTGGTGGCGACCAGTAGCTCTGTGCCATGCACTGCGTGGTGTCGAAGCGCTGCGAGCGCATCCGCGCCGTTGTCGACGAGCACTGCGGCCGGGGACGGCAGTTGGGGAAGCTTGTGCAGCGTCCGCCAGGTCAGGCTCTTGCCGGCGACGACCACGGTGTTGTCGTCACCGATCAGTGCGGTGGTCCGGCGTCGGGTGGTCACGCTGACTGAAGTTGCTCGATGAAATCCAGTACGTCGCCGATGGTGGCAATCCGGCGCAGCCCAGGGGCATCGAAGTTCAGCTCGTCGTCCAGCTCGTCCTCTACCCGGAGGGCCAGCTCGGAGAAGTCCAGCGACCGGAATCCGATCGTCCGCAGCTCGGCGCTGTCATCGGCCGGTAAGGACCGTCCTTGGGCAGTCATCACCTCACCCATCAACTCCCGGACCCTGTCCCGCGCCACCGAACTCATGGTCACAGAGCCTAGCTGGTGGGCGCGGGCGGCGGAGCGCTGCTTTGAGCCGCTTCATCCGGCTGGAGATCTCCCAGCCGATCAGTGCGATCAGTGGGCTCGCGGCAGCGATCGCGGCGAGCAGTACCTCTTCGACCGGCAGGCCGGCGATGTGGAGGGCGACCATGGGACCTCCCGAAAGCTGCGCGAGCTGGGAGGTTACTGAGTGTAAAGGCGATCGTGCTGGTGGTAAACGGCTCGGCGCTCCGGTGTCATGCCTAGACTCTCCGGGTGACCGCAGCCGGCGAGGGGGACAAGAAGACCGCAGCAGAGGCGGTCACGCAGGAACTGACGGCTGTTCCAGCCGGAAAGCCCGCCGAGAAGCCTGCAGAAAAGACAGCTGCGACTCCGGTTGAGAAGACTGCTGCGACGGTTGAGAAGCCTGCTGAGAAGAAACCGAAGCGGCGACTCTGGCGGCGCGGGGAGCGGCGGCTGACTGGACGTGGCGCGCGGGCCGCCGGCCTGGTGAGTCTGCCGGTGCTGCCGCTGGCCTGGTTCGTGGGATTGCAGGAGCATCCGGTCTGGATGCCGATCGCGTACCTGGCCTATTTCCTCGTGGTGATCGCCATTCCGGGGACCATGTTCTGGCGGCGGCTGACCGGTGGGACCGGCTGGTTCACAGTGGACGCGGTGCTCGGCACTGCGTTCGGGCTGGCGGTCGAGGCCCTGATCTACCCGGCCGGGATGTTCTTCAACATGCCGTTCGCTGCCCTGCTGATGCCAGCGCTCGCGGTCGGCATGGTCCGGGCGCTCCCCCGCGCCCCACGATCCGCGCGACCGACGCCATGGTGGGCAACAGCCGGCGTGATGGTCGCAGTGGGCGCAGCAGCTGCGTGGTTCGTCCGTACCGGCTCACAGCTCATCCCATTGAACGGACCAGCTGCACTCCGGCCGAACTCCGACGCACCGCACAACCTGGCCATCGCTGGCGAGCTGACCCACCACTTCCCGCCGAGACTCCCGTACGCCGATGGCCGCTGGCTGACCGGACACTGGGCGGCGTACGACCACATCGCTTCGTCGCACTGGATCACCACCATCCCGCTCGACGTACTGACGCACCGGATGGTCCCGTTCGCGTGGATCCTCCTGACCGTCACGGGCGCTGCCGCACTGGGCGTCCTGCTGACCGGACGCGCAGTGGCCGCACCGATCGCCGCTGGACTGACAGTGGCGGCTGGAGACCTCACCGCGTGGCCCTGGGCTGTATCGGACCGGGTGTTCGCCGATGGGCCGTTCTCACTCGGCCAGCTGACTAATCCGCCACAGGCGTTTTCCACAGTGCTGTTGCTGCCGCTCATCGCGGTCACTGTGTTGCTGCTGCGGCGAAAGCCCGGTCGCGCGCACTATCCGCATGTCTTCCGGTTGCTGGTAGTGGCCGCCGTACTGGTCACTGCTCTTGCACTCACCAAAGCAACCACACTGCCTGTGTACGGCGCCGGTGTGGCTGCTGCGTGGGTCTATCTGACTGTCCGGAGGGGCCGGCTCAACCTGCGCGGGCTAGCGGTCGGTCTGGGCATCGCTGCGGCATACCTGCTGACCTACTTCGTCGTACTGCGTGGCACGCAGTCCAGCATCCTCGTCAAACCAGGCCAGACCTTCGACCTGCTGGGTGGACGCACTGCAGTCATTGCTGCGGTCGTCGTCATCGGCTGGCTGATGCCGGCCGTCGGTGCACTGCTGATCCGGAGCCGCACTAAACGCGACCCGATGCCAGTGTTCCTCGTCGTCAGTCTGCTCACAGCTATCGCCGCCGCCTCCCTCCTGTACGACGACGGTGGCGCGCAACTCTTCTTCGTCCGCACCGGCTTCCTGTACGGCGTCCTGCTCGCCACCTGGGGGCTGAGTTCGCTGGAGCGCAAGCAGTACTGGATTGCCGCAGTCGCACTGCTGATCGGCGCGGCCGCCATCTACTGGGGCCGCTACCGCTCCCCCGACTCCTGCACTACCACCAACTGCTTCGGCCAGGGGCTAGCGGTCACGCTGGTGATCGCAGCGATCGGCATCGGCCTGTTCGGACTCATCCTGCGCGGGTCCCGCCGTACCTGGGCTGTCATCGCGGTCGCCGTCTTGGTGGGGACCACGGTGTCCCCGACCCTCGCCTCGGTGCGCAAGTTCGCCAAGCCGCCACTGACGGCGTACGAGTCGATTGCACCCGGCGGTATCGAGGCTGCGCGCTTCATCCGGCGCAACTCCGGTGCCAACGACCGGATCGCCACCAACGTGCATTGCCACCAGCCCAGCACCACCCGCTGCCTCGCCGGCTCCTACTGGATCGCCGGCTACGCCGAACGCCGCGTCCTGGTCCAGGGCTGGGCCTACAGCACCCGCGTCGACGACACCTACCCCGGCAAGCCCCAAAGCGACTACTGGGACCAAGAGAAGCTCCGTCTCAACGACGAGGTCTTCAAAAACCCCACCCGCGAACTCCTGGAAACGCTACGCACCAAGTACGGCGTCCAGTGGCTCCTCGTCGACGACCGCGTCACCCAGCCCCCCAAAGACCTGGACCGCCTCACCGACCTCCGCTTCGAGCTAGGCAACGTCCGCGTCTACCAGCTCTACCCGCCGCCCCCGGCCAACAGCCCATTC
>NZ_SMKX01000180.1 GCF_004349055.1 Kribbella antibiotica | reverse complement strand
GACCGCAACATTCCCCGCCGGCCGCCCCCAAGAACCACCGACCAACCGCGAACCACCCCCGGATTCGACCCGATAGTTGGCCGGTGTGCGAGACGATCCGCCGTACCGGGGACACCAACTGGGGACCGCGGGCAACCTCACCACGTGTCCGCAGTCCCGAGCAGGTGTACGCAGTCACAGCGAACGTCCGTCCGCCAGGGCGTTGGTGATTTGCGGGGAGCTCCGTTCGAGTTGCTGGTTCTCCGCTCGTTTTTTGGCAGGAGAAGGGGACACTTTGAACTGCTCCCCGGAAGTTGGACTGGGTTTCTCAGTCCCGATTCCGGTGAGCGGTAAATGGCTGGCCGGTACGGCGGTGTGCTTGGTACCGTGCCGTGGTCCGTGACATCACGCTTGGAGGTGGGAACCCATGAACGCAGTCGTGTGGGTGCTTCCCCTCTCGTGGTCACGGGCGGGCGATTGACGTAGGTGTCGCCGGGAGCGCCCCGAGAACTTCGGCACTCCCGAAAGGAAACACCTATGCACCCTTTGCTGTGCACGATCTCCCGCGTTGCCGAGAACCAGTGGCATGCGGTGGAGAACGATCTCGTCGTCGGCCGCGGCTATGCGTCGCGCCGGCTCGACGGGCGGACCTTTGTCAGTATCGACACCTGGCGCGACGATGTCTTCGACCGCCTCGCCGATGCGATGGTGGCCGACCAAGCCACGCCGCTGTACACGGTGGTCGATGAGACCGATCGTGAGCTGACGGTCGGCTGGGAACGCGCCGGGTTCACGACCTGGCGTCGTGAGCGCGAAGTCGTCGTACCGACTGGGCCGGCGTCGACGCCCATCCCAGCTGGGGTGATCATCACTGCGGCCGACGAAGAGCCGTTGCGTGAGCTGGAGCAGGCGATTCGCGCCGAGCTCGACTGGCAGACGATGCCCGCCGAAGTACTTCCCTGGCAGGGCGGGACCACGCCGCTCGACCCGTCGAAGTACACGGTTGCCAAACGCAACAACCAGTACGTCGGCCTGCTCCGCCTGGCGACGTACACCCGGCAGCCGCGAATCGGGCTGATCGCGGTTCGGGCCGATGAGCGGCGGCAGGGGATTGCCCGGGCGCTGCTCAGCCAGGTGCTGGGCGATCTGCGGCATGTCGGGGTCGAAACAGTCGCGGCCGAGATCAACGAAACGAACCACGCTGCGATCGAACTCTTCGAGAGCTTCGCAGCCCGCCGTACCGGCAGCAATCTCGAACTCGTCCACGGGAAGGACTGACCATGCCTAGAAAAGCAGGCGCGCTCGAAATGGACGGCATCGTCGTTGAGTCGCTGCGGGGCGCGACCTTCCGGGTCGAACTCGGCAACGGCCACCAGGTTCTGGCGCACATCAGCGGCAAGATCCGGAAGAACTACATCAAGATCATCCCGGACGACCGCGTCCTGGTGGAGCTCAGCCCGTACGACCTGACGCGGGGCCGGATCATCTTCCGCTACCGCAACTGACCCCGGTGCTGGGCGCGTAGGATCCGTCGTAATGACAACCACAGCTAGTAATCAGCTGGGTGACTTCCTCCGCGCCCAGCGCGCTCGGCTCACGCCGCAGGACGCTGGTCTGGTCACGACCGGCAGCCGACGGGTTGCTGGGCTGCGGCGCGAAGAGGTTGCGGTGTTGTCGGGGGTCAGCGCCGACTACTACACGCGACTGGAGCAGGGGCGGGAGCGGACGCCGTCGGCGCAGGTGGTCGATTCGATCTGCCGGGCCTTGCAGCTCGAGGCGGATGCGCGCGGGCACCTGTTCCGGTTGGCGCGGTTGTCGCCGTACGCCGATCAGACGGCGGAGGCGATCGCGCCGGAACTGCTGCAGACGATGGAGTCCTTCGCACATGCGGCGGCGTACGTGACGAACCCGGCGCTCCGGGTGCTTGTCGCCAATCCGGCTGCGGAGCGGCTCATTAGCCCGCTGCAGAGGCAGGACCAGAACGTCCTGGCTGCCCTCTTCGTCGATCCGTACGCGAAGGAGTTCTACGGCAACTGGGACGAGATCGTGCGGGCGTCGGTGAGTGCGCTGCGACTGGCGGCCGGTTTCAGCCCGCTGCATCCGGAGGTGTCGGATCTCGTTGCGCGGCTATATCGCGACAGCGAACTGTTCCGCAGCTTGTGGGACGATCAGAGCGTCGCCGGGCTTTCGGTGACCCAGAAGACGATTCACCACCCCGAGGCTGGAAAGCTCGAGCTGAGTTACCAGACCTTCGACGTCCGCAGCGCGCCCGGGCAGCAACTGACGGTGGCCACGGCGGCGAGCGGTTCGCGGAGTGCCGAAGTACTCGCATCCTGGGTGTAGCACTCCTAGGAAGACTCGACCTTCTCCGGTCACCGGCAAAACCATTGACTGAGTGTCATGAACATCGTGATCATCACCGGCGGCAGCCGCGGTATCGGCGCTGCCACTGCCCTCGCTTCCGCCCGACGCGGCCTGGGCGTCATCGTCACCTACAACAGCAACCCGGACGCAGCAGCGGACGTCGTCGGCAAGATCAACGCTGAAGGCGGTACGGCGGTCGCACTGGAACTCGACGTCACCGATACCACCACCTTCCCGGCCTTCGCCGACGCGGTCCGCCGTACGTTGCAGGAGACCTGGGACCGAACCACCTTCGACTACCTGGTCAACAACGCCGGCTACGGCCTCTTCAAGTCCATCGCCACGGTCACCGAAGACGAGTTCGACGGTCTCTTCCGCGTCCACCTCAAGGGCCCGTTCTTCCTCACCCAGACCCTGCTCCCCCTGATCGCCGACGGCGGCCAGATCGTGAACCTGGTCAGCGCCACGACCCGCGTGACCACGGCCGGCGTCGCGCCGTACGCGAGCTTCAAGGGTGGCCTCGAAGTCCTCACCCGCTACATGGCCCAAGAGTTCGGCGACCGCCGCATCCGCGCCAACTCCATCTCCCCCGGCCCCATCCGCACCGACCTCGGCGGCGGCCTGAACGACGAATTCGAAGCCCTCCTCGCAGCCCGTACGGCGCTGGGCCGCGTCGGCGAGCCCGACGAGGTCGGTAGTGTCATCGCGAGCCTGCTGTCCGACGAGAACCGGTGGGTCAACGCCCAGTCAATCGAAGTTTCCGGAGGGTTCGACATCTGATGATCGACCACGTCTTCCTGACCGTCAGCGATCTCGACCGCTCGATCGCCTTCTACACAGCGGCCCTGGCCCCGCTCGGCATCACCAACCGCGTCGACTACGACGGCAAAGACGGCCCACCCGGACACCCGGACCTCAAAGGCTTCGGCAAGAACGGCCCGATCGGCTTCTGGCTGCGCCACGGCGAGGCCGACCCCCGCTCGGCCCACGTCGGCTTCATCGCCGACAGCACCGCCGCAGTCGACGCCGCCTACGCAGCCGCCATCACCGCAGGCGCCACCGACAACGGCGAGCCCGGTGCCCGCCTGCACTACGACCCCCGCTACTACGCCGGTAACGTCCTGGATCCGGACGGCTACAGTCTCGAGTTCGTGTACAAGAGCTGGCAGCATTGAGCAAGACTAGAACATATGTTCGATCTGTCGTAATCTGAAAATATGCTTGGTCGGTTTACGGTGCGCCCTGCAGATGACGGATCCGATGGGTTCGGTGTCTGGGACGGCGCGGTCAATGGTTGGCGTGCGAGTGGTCTCAGCACCGAGGTGGAGGCCAACCGCATGGCCTCCGAGCTTGAGGTGCAGTACGACACCCACGGCCCCCGCCCCGCAGACGCCGTACGGCGGATTGATCCGCCCCAGGCGGTGCAACGGGTGGAGCGGTCCGCCGGGCAGCTCGATGTATGGATCCGCCACAACGGCGTATGGCTAGGCCGCTTCATCACCGACGACGGCGCAGTCACCTGGATCCCAGGCTCCCACCTACGGCCGCTGTGAGCTAAGGCTGGCCGGGGCCTTTGGACAGGTAGATGGTGATCAGCGAGCCCTTGGTGGCGCCGGAGTTGGTGCGGGGGTCGGTGTAGGCGACCTTGCCGGTGGGGACCGGGGAGGCGACCAGCTTGTTGGCGATGGTGGTGTCGAAGCCGGCTTCGCGGAGGAGTTTGGTGGCGGCTGCTCGGTCCAGGCCGGTGACGTCGGGGAGTTCTTTGCGGTCGCCGTTGATGATCTTCTTGGACGGCTCGACGAAGTGGCGTAGCGGCAGGCCCTTCATGGCGCCTCGCATCGCGGTTTCCCAGAGGGGGCCGGCGGTGCCGGAGCCGGTGGGGTCGCGGATGTCGCGGCCGTCCAGGGTGTGGCCGTACATGAGGTTCGTGTAGGGCAGGTTCGCGTCGGCGACGACCGCGGCGGCTGCGAGGTTCGGGGCGTAGCCGGCGAACCAGACTGCCTTGTTCTCCTGGATGGTTCCGGTTTTGCCGGCCAGGTCCCAGCGGCCGAACTTCAGCTTGCCACCGGTGCCGCCTGGCTCCATGACTGCGCCGAGCACCTTGTTGACACCGTCGGCGACGCCCGCGTTCAAAGCCTGGTTGCACTGCGCCTTCGGGCTGCGAAGCGGCCGGTTGGCTTTGTCGCGCACCGAAAGAACGATCAGCGGGCGGCAGTACTTGCCGCGGGCCGCGAAGGTCGCGTACGCGTTCGCCATCTGTAGCGGAGTCACGTAGCCGACGCCCAGGGTCATCGAGATGACCTGGTCGAGCGGCTGCAACGTCTGCGCGTTGTACATGCCGAGCCGGGACGCGACGCGCGCGATCGGGCAGAGGCCAACGCGCTGCGAGAGCTGCAGGAAGTAGGTGTTGGTCGAGTACCGCGCGGCTTCGACCATCGTGAGGTTGCCGCTGCGCGTCGAGTTCCGCGGGTGGTAGTCGGGGTCGCGGGTGACGCCGCTGCAGGTCCGGAACTTCTTGTCGCTCAGGTCGATCTGCTCCGGCGAGTTGATCCGGTAGTCCAGTGGCAGCCCGGCCTGGATCGCCGCTGCCACCGTGAACGCCTTCATCGTCGAGCCGTTCTGGAAGCCGCCGTACCCACCGTCGTAGGACTTCTCGACGTTGTAGTTGTAGTTCGTGTGGTTGCGGCCGTTGCCGTACGGCTTGCTCTGCACCATCGCCTTCACCAGCCCGGTCCCCGGCTCGACGATGGTGATCGCCGCGACCGCGGTGTCGGTGGGCTTGGTGTGCGAGCTGATCGATGCCTGCGCGGCCGCCTGGGTGCGCGGGTCGAGCGACGTACGAATCGTCAGGCCGCCGGTCTTCAGGTTGTGCTCGCGCTGCTTGGGGTTCTTGCCGAGCGATGGGTTCTGGAGCAGCTGCGCCACCGCGTAATCGCAGAAGAACGGGTAGCGCGAGCTGGCGCAGCCGTTCGCCACCGGGTTCACCTTGGCCGGGTCGATCACCGGGGTCTGCAGCGCCAGGTTCGCCTGGTGCACCGAGATCACCTTGAGCTCGAGCATCCGCCGGATCACCACGTCACGGCGGTTCTTGGCGCGCTTGAGGTTGTTGGTCGGGTCGTACCCGGTCGGGTTCTTCACCAGCCCGGCCAGCAGCGCGGCCTGCGGCAGCGTCAGCTTGTCGGCCGTGGTCCGGAAGTAGTGCTGCGCAGCGACCTGTACGCCGTACGTGCCGTCACCGAAGTTGACCAGGTTCAGGTATCGCTCGAGGATCTCGTTCTTGGTCAGCTGGCTCTCGAGCGAGATCGCGTAGCGCAGCTCGGTCAGCTTGCGCTCGTAGGAGACCTCGGTCGCCTTGGCCCGCTCGGCCTGGGTCCGCGCCTTCTCGATCAGGCTCAGCTTCACGTACTGCTGGGTGATACTCGAGCCGCCCTGCTGGACCTCGCCGCTGCCGTGGTTGCGGATCACAGCGCGCAGCGTGCCCTTGGGGTCGATCGCGCCGTGCTCGTAGAACCGCGAGTCCTCGATCGCGATGATCGCGGTCTTCATGATCGGGGCGATCTGGTTCAGCCGGACCGGCACCCGGTTCTGCTCGAACAGGGTCGCGATCACCGACCCGTCCGCGGCCAGCATCCGGCTGCGGACGGCGACCGGTTCGACCTCCAGCTCGCGCGGGAGGTCCTGAACCGTCTTGACGATCTGCTCGCTGCTGGCTCCTGCGAAGCCGGCCAGCGGAATCGCCAGCCCTGCCGCGAGCGCACCGGACAGCACGCTGACGCCGACGAACGTAATCAACGCTCGTGCTTTGTTTGGAGCGCCATCCCCGGTGCGCATGGCGGACAGCTTAGACCTCTGCGGTACCACCCGACGACAGGCCGTGACCGATGGCCTCGATGAGTCGCGGCCGAAGCTCGGCCGCACTGATCACCGCGTCCACCGATCCGACGTCACGAGCCCGCTGGATGCTGTGGATCTTGTCGAACCCGGTCGCCACCTCGGTGAGCTTCTCAGCCCGTACGGCGGTCCGCACCTCCGCAAGCTCGGTCGCCAGCTCAGCGCGTTCCGCAGCGCTCGCGGCACTGACCTTCTCGGCCAACGCAGCCACGCGCGGATCGGCCGCCGTACGGGCGTCGACCTCGGCCGAGAAGACCACAGCTGCCGCCGGTGCCCCACCGAGCACCGAGGCGAACGAACCCTCGACGGCCAGCACGGTCATCCGCGGGTTGAGCTGCTTGGAGAAGACCACGAACGCGCCACCGTGGTACCGCGAGACGACGCAGAACACGATCGGGCCCTCGAAGTTGACGATCGCCCGGCCGATCTCCGCGCCGTACTCGAGCTGCAGGTTGCGCATCGAGTCCGGCGAGCCGTCGAACCCGGACAGGTTCGCCAGTACGACGAGGGGCCGGTTCCCACTGGCGACGTTGATCGCGCGCGCCGTCTTCTTCGACGACCGCGGGAACAGCGTGCCGGCCGTGTACGTGTCCGGCCCGTCCGCCGGCGGGAAGCCGCGTCGCGGCACCGACCGGGACTCGATCCCGACCAGGCAGACCGGGTAACCACCCAGCCGCGCGTCCTGGACCACCGAGGTGTCCGCGTCGGCCATCCCGGCCCAGCGCTCCAGCACCGGATGGTCCTGGTCGCTGACAGCCCGCATCAGCGTGCGGATGTCGAACGCCTTCTTGCGATCCGGGTTGGTCTCGACGGAGAAGATCTCGCCGACGGTCTTGAAGTCGCTGCCCTCAACACTGTGCGGGTACGGCGTCACGTCGCGATTGATCGGGTCCGTCGTCTCCGCACGCCGCGGACCGGTCTCCCCCGGCGCGATGTACGTGTGGTCGTAGTGCGACATCAGCACGTCGCGGGCCGCCTTCAGGTCCGGCGCCCAGTACTGCGCCTGGCCGTTCGGGCCCATCACCCGGTCGTAACCGCCGATGCCGAAGTTGTCCTCGGCCGACACACTGCCGGAGAAGTCCAGCGTCTGCTTACCGGTCAGCACCATCGCGCTGTCCGGCGTCATCACCAGGATGCCCTTGGTGTGCATCAGCATCGTCGCTTCGGCGTTCCAGTACGGCTGGGCACCGACGTTGATGCCGGCCACGACGATGTTGATCTCGCCGCCGGTCTGGGTGAACTCGACGATCCGCTTGAGCGCCTTCGCGACCCAGTCCATGTTCTCGGTGCCGGAGTCCATCGAGATCCGGGCGCCCGCGGACAGCGAGTACCACTCGATCGGGATCTGCAGCCGCTCGGCCAGGTCGATGGCCGCGATGATCCGAGCGCACTCCGGTTCAGCGACCGCGCCGAGCGCCTTGGTCGGGTCACCACTGAGCGCGACCCGCGTGATGCCCTCGGGGTAGCGAGTGGTCGGCGTACTGACCACTCCGAGGATCAAGCCGGCCTTGTTCAGACCCTTCGGACGCTCAACCGGGACCAGCGCACCCGTGTCATCCAGGTCGTGCTCGACGAACGAGCCACCCGGACCGGTCACGATGCCACTGACTTCGTACGGATAGATCGTGTTGCGGCGCCGCGAGCGCTGAACCTTCTGCGCGTAGTCGTCGAGCGGCGCCAACCGGGTGGTCGGCGGCTCCTCGATCGACGTGACGACGCCGGCGCCCGGCTGGTAGTAGAACCGCGCCGCGACCGGGTAGGCGACACCGTCGGGTGCCTCGACCTGGCCCTGGATCAGGACCTCCTCGATCCCGGCACCGGCCGTCATCGGGGCGATCTTGCTCTTCAGCGTCGTGACCTCGTTGACCTGGGCGTCGACGACGGGCCAGATGTGGATCCAGACATGGTTCATGTCCAGCTTGGCACCGGCCGCACCCCGCGCGGTCCGAGCTCGGCGGATCGCCTCCAGGCAGTTTGCGATCGCACGCTCAGCATGCGGCAGCGACGTGACCTTGCCGTCCTCGTCGCGGACCACCGCGAACTGCCGCACCTGCGACAGCGCAACGAGCCGCTGATCGGCCTTGTTGTCCCGGGCGACGCAGAAGTACAGCAGTACGTCGTCCGGCGCCTCGAGACGAGTGATCCGGAAGTCGCGCAGCCGCCACAGGTTCAGGCGGCGGCCGACCATCGGGTGCACCCCGCGGACGTTGTCGTCCTCGACGACAGACCCATCGGCCGGGCGGTAGGTGAAGTACGAGACCGGCTGATCGTCACCAGCAGCGACCGAGACCGAGATCCGCCGCGCCCGCTGCGCGATCGGCAGGTCGGCCACCATCCGCCGGTACAGATCAGCAGCTTCCTGCTGTCCGGCGGGCAGGTCGGAACCGTAGAGGTAGAGCTCGACCACGGCTTCGTGGCCGGCCGGACCCGCATCCAGCTGCGCGGTCAGTGCCTGGGACAGGCCGCTGGCAGGGTCGGCCAGCTCGGCCGTCGTCCCTACCGTGGTGACCAGGTGCGTCGGCCGGTCGTCGATCGTGTAGTCGGCGGTCGCGAACGGCCGCCCG
The DNA here is from genome assembly GCF_004349055.1 of Kribbella antibiotica. GTDB lineage: Bacteria > Actinomycetota > Actinomycetes > Propionibacteriales > Kribbellaceae > Kribbella > Kribbella antibiotica. Next base: position 7,935 of record NZ_SMKX01000180.1, on the reverse strand, counting down.
TCGACGGTGACCTCGTGAACATCATGCAGCTCGTACTCGCGGTAGTGGCGACGGATGAGCACCTCGAGCAGCGGCTCGCGCTCACCCCAGCCGCCCTGCAGCCGCTGTGCCAGGAACCGGACAATCGGCTCCGGGATCGCAGCCAGCGCGTCGATCCGCTCCTGGCGGTCGGCGGCCTCCGGATGCGCAGCCAGGTCAGCGACCTCGTCGCTGACGCCCTCGATCACCGAGGCGCGCGCGGCGTCGACCAGCGGCTGATCGAACCAGCGGAACCGGACGCTGCGCGCCAGGTCACCGATGATCGGGAAGCGCAGCTGTGTGGCCAGCACCAGCCGGTCCAGCAGCTCGTGCGCGGCGTCGTCGAGCGGGGCCTCCGGCCGTGACTCGTCGATCCAGCGCTCCAGCACCGACGCGACCAGCAGGATGTCCGGCGTGGTCCGCTGCTGAGCGAGGAAGATCCGGAACACGGCCTCTTCGAGCTCAGTACTGCGTTCCAGATCCGTGACCCCGTAGTGCGCGAACACCCGGGCGAGCCGCGTCTGGAACTCGGCCGACAGACCGCCGCGCTCGGGGTCGAGGCTCTGCAGGTAAGTGTGGAAGTGCTCGCGCGGGCTGTGCACCCGGTTCTCGGTGTTGATCTCCTCACCGGCCGGCCGGTTGCGGCTCAGCTCGGCGAAGTCGGCGAACACCGACATCAGGTCGATCTCGGCGACCACCGGCGGCTGCGGGAGCTGCGTGCGGGCCAGCAGGTAGCCGGCCAGCATGCCGCCTTCGTCACGCGGGTCGATGTCGAACCCGAGCAGCATGCTGCGCAGGTCGTCCAGACCTCGCTCAACCCGCTCCTCCGGCGAGATCTCACCGGTACGACGCGGCAGCTCAAGCCGGACGCCGTTCTGCACCGGAGCAGCCTCCTCGGCGTCGGACTCGTCGGCCATTGGCTCCAGCCGGAGCAGCGGCGCACCGGTCTCGACCTGGCTGCCGGTCGAGACCTGGATCTCCTTCACGGTGGCCTTGAACGGCGCGTAGAGCACCGTCTCCATCTTCATGCTCTCCAGCACGAGCACCGGCGCACCGGCCTCGACCACAGCGCCGGCCTTCACCGGCGTCGCAACCACGAGCGCAGGCGCAGGAGAGCGCAGTACGCCGCCTTCGTCCCGGCTGACGCGGTGGGTCACCCCGTCGACCTCGATCAGGTGCACCGGGCCGTGGGTGGCGGTGACGAGCCGGAACCGCTGCCCGCCGACCGTCAGCCGGCCGGTGTGACCGTCGAGACGCTCCAGGTCGGCATCCACCACCTGGAAGGGGTCATTGCCGGAGCCGACGCCGACCCGGAAGCGGGTCCGGCCGATCCGGGTCACGGTCACCCGGTAGCTCGCTCCGCGCAGCTTCAGGTCGATCGCGCGACCGACCTCGTGCTGCACCTGCGGACGGCCGCCATGAGCGGTCTCCAGAAGGCGGCTCCGCTCGACCTTCTCGGCGTCCTGGTAACCCTCAATCGCCGCAGCGACCAACGCGATCCCGGAGTGCTTGTGCGAGACCAGGCGACCCTCGGCGCGGACGCGGTCGATCCAGCCGGTGTCGGCGCTGCCGTCGATGACCTCGGGCTGGTCGAGCAGTTCGAGGATGAAGCTCTTGTTGGTCGCGCCGCCCTCGATCAGAACGGTGGTCGCGGTGACCGCGCGGCGCAAGCGTGCCAGCGCCTCGTCGCGGGTGCGGCCGTAGCCGATGATCTTGGCGATCATCGAGTCGAAGTCGGCCGGAATCGTGTCCCCGGCGCTCACTCCGGTGTCGACCCGGACGCCAGGCCCGGACGGCAGATCCAGTACGGCGATGCGGCCGGGTGACGGAGCGAAGTCGCGGTCCGGGTCCTCGGCGTTCAGGCGGGCCTCGACGGCGTGCCCGAGCTCGGCCGGTTTGAGGCCCTCGAGACGGCCGCCATCAGCAACGTGCAACTGAGCCTTGACCAGGTCGAACCCGGTGGTCAGCTCGGTGATCGGGTGCTCGACCTGGAGCCGGGTATTGACCTCGAGGAACGCGAAGGTCTTCTCCCCCGGGTGGTACAGGAACTCGACCGTGGCCGCACCGCGGTAACCGACCGCGATCGTCAGCCGCTCGGCCGACGCCTTCAGGTCCTCGACCTGACCGGCGGCCAGCAGCGGCGAGGCCGACTCCTCGATGACCTTCTGGTTGCGGCGCTGGACCGAGCAGTCGCGGACGCCGAGCGCCCACGCCGTGCCCTGACCGTCGGCGATGACCTGCACCTCGACGTGCCGGGCGCCGGTGACGAGGCGCTCCAGGAAGACGATGCCGCTACCGAAAGCGCGGGCCGCTTCCTCGCTGGTCCGGGCGTAGGCGTCGGACAACTCGTCGGCGGAGCTGACCATGCGGATACCGCGGCCACCACCACCGGCTGTTGCCTTGAGCATCAATGGGTAGCCGATCGTCTCGGCTGCCGCCAGCGCGGCCTCCAGCGACTCGACCGGACCGCGGCTCCACGGAGCAACCGGGACACCGACCTCCTCGGCGATCAGCTTGGAGCCGATCTTGTCGCCGAGCTTGCGCATCGCCTCGGGCGACGGACCGATGAAGGTGACGCCGATCCGCTCGCACAGCTCCGCGAACGCCGGGTCCTCGGCGACGAACCCCCAGCCGACCCAGGCGGCGTCCGCGCCGCTCTCTCGAAGGGCACGCTCAAGTACGGCGAGGTCCAGGTACGGCCGGGCCGACGCGGGGCCGAGCGGATACGTCCGATCCGCCTCGCGCACGAAGGTGGCCGTCCGCTCGCCGTCCGTGAACAAGGCCACCGTCTCGATCGGCTCGCCACCCTCGGCGTTGACCTCCCGGACCGCGTTGATGAGCCGCATTGCGGCCTCGCCTCGGTTCACAACTGCGATACGCTTGAACATCGACCGCCTCCCTGTCGCACCATGCGTGTAGCGGCCCGGCCCTTGTGGAACACAAGTTTTGGCCGGGCCGCTCCCACACACTTTCAGGACAACGCTATTACCGTCGAGTCGGGGTCTCTTTTCGGTGTGCCGTGAGCGCAGTCAGCGTGGCGCACCGGCTCGAATCCAGCGCTGACAGGGCTTTCCTCAGAACAGATTGGTACGAATGTGAACGAACTCGTGGAGCAGCTGCGGAAAGCTGTTGCTGGTCCGGTCCTGACCGTCGGCGACGACGGCTTCGCCGACGAGCTGGCCGGTTTCAAGACCAACGTCGTGCACCAGCCGGATCTGGTTGTCGGCATCACCTCCGCCGCCGACGCGGCCGCTGTCGTCGCTGCCGCGGCCGGTACGCCGATCCGGGTGCTGGCCACCGGCCATGGGCTGGGAACGCCGGTGACCGAGGGCATCGTCATCACCACCTCGCGGCTCAACGGGCTGAGCATCGACCCGGCCACGAAGATCGCCCACATCGAAGCGGGCTGCCGCTGGGCCGACGTGATCGCCGCCGCGGCCAAGCATGGGCTCGCGCCGATCGCCGGCGCCTCCGGGAACGTCGGCTGCATCGGCCTGCTGCTCGGTGGTGGCTTCGGTCCGCTGGCGCGCACGTACGGTCTCGGCTCCGACTGGGTCCGTGGTTTCGAGCTCGTCACCGGCGCGGGCGAGGTGGTGACGGCGAACGCGACCGAGCACCCCGACCTGTTCTGGGCGCTACGCGGCGGCAAGGGCGGCTTCGGCGTCGTCACCTCGGTGGACGTCGAGCTGGTCGAGCTGACCACCCTGTACGGCGGCTCGGTCTTCTTCGACGCCCCTGAGATCGACGGCGTCGTACGGACCTGGATCGACTGGACCACCACGCTGCCCGAGGCCGCGACCACATCGGCCATCATCCTGCGGCTCCCGCCGCTGCCGTTCATCCCCGAGCCTCTGCGCGGCAAGACCGTCGTGAGCGTCCGGTTCGCGTACGTCGGCGATCCGGCGGAGGGCGAGAAGCTGTTCGCGCCGATCCGGGCGGCCGGTGCGGTGCTGATCGACCTGCTCGGTGAGATGCCGGCATCGCAGATCGCGTCGATCCACAACGACCCGACCGAGCCGACCGTCTCGTGGGACCGCGGGCTGCTGCTCGACGAGCTCGACGGCGATTTCGCCGATGCGTACCTCGGTGCGGTCGGCCCGGACCAGCAGGTGCCGATGGTCGCGGTCGAGTTGCGACACCTCGGTGGCGCGGTCAGTCGCGACGTACCGGAGGGCAGTGCGGTCGGCGGGCGGAGCGGTGCCTACACGCTCTTCATGGTCGGTGCGCCGGATCCGAGCCTGTTCGAGACGGTCCTGCCGGCCGTGGCCGAGCAGGTGCTGAGCAGTGTGCAGAAGTGGACGTCGGCCGTGAACACGGTCAATCTCGCCGACGGCTTCGTCCTCCCGGGCTCGTACGAGGCCTGCTGGCCGGCCGAGACGTTGGCCCGGCTGGCCGAGGTTCGTTCCACCTACGACCCGGCCGGACGCTTTCCCTACGGGCCGCGTTAGACGCGGGCCAAGTTAAGAGCGGGCCAAATCAAGAACGGGGCCGCTTCTTGGCTTTCTCGTCCTTCAGGCGGGCTTCCTCAGCCCGGACGTCCGCCTGAATGCCCCGCTCGTGCTCGAGCCAGTCCGGGTCCTCGTCGCGGATCGCGTCGATGTCGTCGCTGGTCAGGGCGTCGGAGACCCCGGCCCGGGCCAGGCCACTGATCGACACGCCGAGTCGCGCCGCGACCACCGAACGCGGGTGCGGACCGTTCTGGCGGAGCTCCTGCAGCCACTCGGGCGGGTCGTTCTGGAGCGTCGTCAGCTCCTCGCGGGAGATGAACCCGTCCTGGAACTCAGCGGGGGTCGCCGGAAGGTAGATGTCCAGCTTCTTCGCCGCAGTGGCGGGCTTCATGTCTTGAGAGGACTTACGCGCGGTCATTGGATCAGGGTATCCCGGCTCGCCGGGTAGCCTGACCGCGTGACCGACTCATCCTTCCGCCTCGGGTACGTACCAGGCGTCACACCGGCCAAGTGGGCGCGTATCTGGGCCGAGAGGTTGCCCCGGACACCGATCGAGCTGATCCAGGTCGCGGCCGCCGACGCCGTCGGCCTCGTGCACTCCGCCGGCGCCGACGCAGCCCTCGTGCGGCTACCGATCGACAAGGCCGGCCTGCACGCCATCCCCCTGTACGTCGAACAGACGGTCGTGGTGGTCCCGAAGGATCACGTGGTGTCGGCGGTCGAGGAGGTCACGCTCGACGATCTCGCCGATGAGCTGATGCTGAATCCGCAGGACGACGTACTGATGTGGGAGCGGCCGTTGCCGGGTCGCGTGATCGACGAGCGGCCGGCCAGCACCGCGGATGCGATCGCATTGGTTGCCATGGGCACCGGATTGCTCGTGGTGCCGATGTCGCTGGCGCGGCTGCACCATCGCAAGGACCTGACCTTCCGGCCGATCACCGACGCGCCGTCCTCGCAGGTCGCGCTGACCTGGCCGGAGGACGCGGAGTCGGGACTGATGGAGGAGTTCGTCGGGATCGTTCGCGGCCGGACCGCCAACAGCACCCGCGGCAGCAAGCCGGCCCCCGAGCCGAAGAAGGCCGCCGCCGCGAAGAAGCAGGCCCCGAAGAAGCAGATCAGGCCGAACAAGGTCAAGGGAAAGCCCGGTCAGCCGACCCCCAAGCGCAAGTACAAGCGCTGACCTAGCCCAATAGATCAGTGACAGCGGTTGAGCCTTCAACTATAGTCTTGGGTATGGCGATTTTCCGGCTCAACCATGCGGTCCTGTACGTGCGCGACGTCACCCAGAGCGTTGCGTTCTACCGCGATGTGCTCGGCTTCGGCTACACCGAAGGCGGCGACTCGTACCCGACCGCGGCATTCCTGCGGGCCCCCGGCTCCACCAACGACCACGACCTCGGCCTGTTCCAGATCGGCGCGGAGGCAGCTGACTCGGGCGCGGGTAAGACCTCCGTTGGGCTCTACCACCTCGCCTGGGAGGTCGACACCCTCGGCGACCTGGTCGATCTCTCCGCCAAACTGCAGGCGGCGGGTGCTCTGGTGGGTTCGTCCGACCACGGCACCACGAAGTCGCTGTACGGCAAGGACCCGAACGGGCTCGAGTTCGAGATCGTCTGGATCATCCCGGCCGACCAGCTCACCGACGCCGACCGCGAACACGCCGGAGTCACCCGCCTCGACCTCGAGGCCGAACTGGCGAAGTACGGGCCGGACGCCAAGAGCGGCATCGGTATCTCACGCTGATCGCACGAGGTGGTCGCTGATCCGCAGCGATCCGGCCAGGACGGTCAGGACCGGGTTCACGCCGCCGTTCGTCACATGCACGGAAGCGTCAGCGATCCAGACGTTGTCGTGACCCCAGACCCGTCCGTACGGGTCGGTTACCGACCGCGCTGGATCATCGCCCATCCGGCACGTCCCGGCCTGGTGCTGACCGGTGCTCGCGCGGCCTGTCGTGCCTAGGGTGCTGGTGGCTGTCCGGGTGGCGCCGGCTGCTTGGAGCCATTGGTTGGCCTTGACGCTCATGAAGGCGTGGGCGCGGACGTCCTCGGGGTGGATCTCGCCGCTGATCTTGACGACCGGGTTGCCGAAGCGGTCTTTGAGGGTGGGGTCGATGCGGATGCGGGAGTTCCTTGACGTGACTTCCTGGATCGGGCCGACGACCCGCAGCATCCGGCGGGCCTCGCGGCGCATCGCCTGCTTCCCGGCCAGGCCGGCCCGCGGGATCAGGCCGGCGCCGGTCAGATAGTCGTACGTCGCTGCCGGAGTCGGCACGAATTCGTTGGCGAGCATGCCGCCGCCGACGATCCCGTCGTTGCCGTGCCGGAAGTCGCAGGTCGCGATCGAGACGCCGGGGCCGATCAGGTCGGCCAGCTCATCGTCGAAGAGGCCGACGGCTCCGGCGTAGACGTGCGCCTGGAGATGGCGGCCGACCTGATCCTGGTTATTGCCGAGACCGTTTGGTTCGGCGTCGTGCGCGCTGTTGAGCAGGAGGCGCGGCGTCTCGGAGGCACCGGCCGCGACGACGACCTCACCGCACTCGATCGTCCGTCGCCATAGCTGGTCGCCAACCAGCGCGACCCCGACGACCCTCCCGTTGCGGACTACCAGGCGCTCTGCGGTGGTCTCGGTGAGCAGCGTGCAGTTGCCGGTCGCCAGGGCGGCTGGGAGCGCGGTGTTATGCGTGCCGGACTTTGCCTCGACCGGGCAAGCGAAACCAACACACTGGCCGCAACGGACGCAGGCGGCGCGGCCCTGATAGTCCACCGAGTTGATCAGCAGCGGTACGTCGAGAGTCCCCCAACCGAGCTTGTCCGCAGCCGCCGCTAGCCGGTGCGCCGGTCCGGTCCTGGGCAATGGCGGCATCGGCAGCTCGCGCGGTGCGTGCCAGGGGTCGGTCCCACCGCCGCTGACCCCGAACCGCTGCTCGGCCAACGCGTAGTACGGCGCCAAGTCGTCGTACGAGATCGGCCAGTCGGCCAACGCACTCCCCTCCGGTACGCCGTACGTGCTGGCCATTCGGAAGTCGTTCGGCACGAACCGCCACGCCTGCGCGCCGTAGACCCGCGTCCCACCACCGACGGTGAACGCGTTGTTCCCCCAGTCGCCGTCCGGCGGCAGCGGGTACGAGGTCACGCCGTCCACCACCGCCACCCGTGGTCGCCCCTGCGGATCCGGGTCCGTGGGAGCCGGAAGCCCAGCCACTGACCGCGGGTTGCGCAAGTGGTCCCGCGCCAGCGACTCGGTCGTCGGATAGCTCCCCGCCTCAATCACGAGCACCGTGCGCCCCGACTCAGCCAGCACCTGCGCCGCCGCTCCCCCACCAGCTCCTGACCCAATCACCACGACGTCATACCGGCCAGCCAGCGCGCTCCGCGGCGTGAGGGTCAGCGCCGTCGCCACCGGCTCCCAGCTGCTCGCCGCATCTGGCCGCCACCCCACCATCCCCCAAGCAGCAGGCCCGCGC
>NZ_SMKX01000017.1 GCF_004349055.1 Kribbella antibiotica | reverse complement strand
ATCTGGACGCGGACGGAGCCGGGGTTTTTCTTGGTGGTGCGGGCGGCTTGGGCTTCTTTGAGGGAGCGGGCTAGTTGGGGGCCGGCGGCTCGGGGGGTGCGGACGATGGCTCGGACGGTTTCTTCGTCGACCTCTACCGGGCCTAGGACTTCGAGGCCTGCAGTCGCGGGCAGCAGCGGGCGGAGGCGGTCGAGGAGGTCGGTGACTGCTTCGGACGGGCCGGTGAGTTCGGCGAGCTTCGCGGCGGGGGCCAGGCGCGCCGTACGGCGTTCTTCGATCTCGCGGGTGGCGAATCCTTCGGGGCTCCAGCGGACGATCGCTTGCAGCGGGATGTCGGAGGGGTCGCCGACGAGGATGACGGTGCCGCCTTCGCTGGCGGGGCGGACGAGCGCGGCGGCGTTGAGCCAGCGGCGGACGGCTTCTTCGGGGGCGCGCAGGTCGGGGCGCGAGAGCATCAGCCAGGTGTCCATCAGCAGGGCTGCGGTGTAGCCGCCTTCGGCGACTGGTTCGGCGCCTGGGGTGGTGACGATCAGGGCCGGTTTGCCTGAGATGTGGTCGAGCATGTGATCGCCACCTGAGCTGCGGACGAGCACTCCGGGAAACGCGCGCCCCAGCTCCTCCGCCGTCCGGAGTGCGCCTACAACGGCGGCGCGCATGCGGTTGTCGCCGCACTCTGGGCAACGGTGGTCTGCGGCGGGCCGGCCGCAGATGCTGCAGCTCGGCGGGCCGGAACTGCCGGTACGACGCAGTGTCCCGGCGCAGGTCGAGCAGCGGGACGTCTCGCGACACGTTTGGCAGACCAGGCTCGGCAGATACCCGGCTCGGGGCACCTGGATCAGCACCGGCCCCGTTTTCAGCCCCTCGCGCGCGATCTCGAAGGCGCGGTGGGGGATTCGTGCCGCGCGGGCCGCCGGGTCGCGGGCCAGGTCGACATCCGACTCACCCGTGATGTGCACCGACGGCGCAGCAGCCCGGATCACAGTGCGGTCGGCGATCAGCTCCGCGGCGAACCCGGACTCGATGACCGCGGCGGCCTCGGCCGACCGCGCGAACCCGCCGAGCAGGGCAGCGCAGTTCTGCTTGAACGCCCGCAGCAGCAGGACTTCACGAGCATGCGGGTACGGCGCTCGCGCCTCGGCATACGAGTCGTCGCCGTCGTCCCACATCGCCACGAGACCAAGATTCGCGACTGGGGCGAAGGCGGCTGCGCGAGTCCCGATCACCACCCGCGCGTTGCCTCGCACGACCTTCAGGAAGGATCGGTAGCGCGCGGTCGGACCGAGGTCGGCCGAGAGGGTAACGAAGCCGCCTTCGCCGAGGACCGCCGTACAGGCTGTTGCGAGCCGCTCGAGGTCGCGCGCGTCGGGCGCCAGCAGCAAGGCGCCGCGGCCTGCCGCCGAACACACGGCAGCAGCCTGGGCCAACGCGAGCGCCCAGTCGGCGCCGGGCACGGCAGTCCAGACGGCGCGCGGCGTCTCGGCGCGTTCGAGTGCTTCAAGAAAACCACTCGGGTACGGCGCCCAGGCCGATCGCGAGGTGGAGAGCGGCGGACGCGGGGGCTGGTCGCAACGCAGCGGCTCGCCCTCGACCTTGGCGTGCCGTGGCGGGACCGCTAGGCGGGTGACGTCGGGGAGGACCCCGGCGTACCTATCGGCGACTGCGCGGCACAGGTCGGCGATCTCGGGCGTCAGCACCTGCTCGGGCGAGACGACCTTGCGGATCCGGGAGAGCTTGCCTTCGTGGCTGGACTCGGCCAGCCGCTCGAGAATGAACCCGTCGAGATCCTTGCCCGCGAACCAGACCTTCACCCGCGTGCCGGGCTGGGCCGCTTCGGCGACGTCATCTGCGACGAGGTAGTCGAACGGCCGGTCCAGGTGCGGGAGCGGGATGTCGACCGCGATCCGGGCCACCGGCAACGGTGACGTGATCCCGGCCGGTTGTTTCGTCCGGGATTTGCGCACAGTTTCCCGCAGCAGCGTGAGTTGCTCCGGCGGATCCGATGTCACCGGCAAATGCTAGTCGGCCGGACCGACAGTCCGTCGCAGGCCGCCCGCAACCTGTGGATAAACCAAACGACCCGGCCGCCGAAGCAACCGGGTCGTGCGGTGTCGAAACTACTTGTTGACGGCGGCCTTGAGGGCCTCGACGCGGTCGGTGCGCTCCCAGGTGAAGTCTTCGCCGGTGCGGCCGAAGTGGCCGTTCGCGGCGGTCTGGGTGTAGATCGGGCGGAGCAGGTCCAGGTCGCGGATGATCGCGGCCGGACGGAGGTCGAAGACCTCGGCGACGGCGTCGGAGATCTCGTTGACCGGGATCTTCTCGGTGCCGAAGGTGTCGACGTAGAAACCGACCGGGGCCGCCTTGCCGATCGCGTAGGCGACCTGGCACTCGACGCGGTCGGCCAGGCCGGCCGCGACGATGTTCTTGGCCACCCAGCGCATCGCGTACGCCGCGGAACGGTCCACCTTCGACGGGTCCTTGCCGGAGAAGGCGCCCCCACCGTGACGGGCCATGCCGCCGTACGTGTCGATGATGATCTTGCGGCCGGTCAGACCGGCGTCACCCATCGGGCCACCGACCTCGAAGCGGCCGGTCGGGTTCACCAGCAGTTTGTAGTCGGTCGCGTCGATGTCGAACTGCTCGAGCACCGGGTCGACGACGTGCTTCTTGACGTCGGGCGCCAGCATCGACTCGAGGTTGATGTCCGCCGCGTGCTGGCTGGACACGACCACCGTGTCGATCCGAACGGCCTTGTCACCGTCGTACTCGACCGTGACCTGGGTCTTGCCGTCGGGGCGCAGGTAGGCCAGCGTGCCGTCCTTGCGGACCTCGGTCAGCCGCGCCGACAGCCGGTGCGCGATGGTGATCGGCAGCGGCATCAGCTCCGGCGTCTCGTTGGACGCGTAACCGAACATCAGTCCCTGGTCGCCTGCCCCCTGCAGGTCCAGTTCGTCCTTCGACGCGTCGGAACGCGTCTCGTACGCCGTGTCGACCCCCTGCGCGATGTCGGCCGACTGGCTGCCGATCGCGATCGACACGCCACAGGACGCGCCGTCGAAACCCTTCAGCGACGAGTCGTAGCCGATCTCCAGGATGCGCTTGCGCACGATCCCGGGAATGTCGACGTACGCCGACGTGGTGACCTCGCCGGCCACCACGACCAGGCCGGTCGTGACCAGCGTCTCGACCGCCACGCGGCTCTTCGGATCCGCCGCCAGCAGCGCGTCGAGAATGGAATCGCTGATCTGGTCAGCGATCTTGTCCGGATGACCCTCGGTCACCGACTCGGACGTGAAAAGGCGCCTCGCCACAATTCTCCTCGGATTCCTCTTTGTGCCACGTTCCCGCTCCCGCGGATCCGCGATCCCCCCACTGCACCGGCGGTTGGCGATGCATCTTCGGCAGTATGCCAGCGTTTCAGGGCAGAGTCCCGGGAACACTCCCATTTTGTCCGAATGCCGGGAATGCTGTCCATATAATAGACAGAGTCCCGATCCCCAGGCGTGCGGGCCCACCGTGATCTCGCCCACTCTTAGGGTAGCCTAACCGTCTTGGATAAACGTCCTGTGGTCCCACCACAGGGTCTTTCGTCAGGGGTTTTCCTTGCGCTGTTCTCCAGTTCGCGGCGCGCTCCGTGCTCGGCCTCCAGACGGAGGCGTTCGGCCTTGGTGACCTTGCATTCAGCCGGTGGGGCTCTGGGTCAGGCCTGCGCAGTCGCGCAGGTTGTTCACCCGGGCGCGTTCCTCATCGCGTTCCGTACCGGTGGTGGCGACGGGACGCCGGGTCTCGGCCGACATCTCGGTGGGCACAAAGGTTCGCGACACCACGGTGCGGCCGCGCAAGGTCAGTTGCAGGACACCGCCGCGCCAGGTCTCGGGGATCGGGAGGTCACCACCGAAGAGCAGGTTGCCCAATCCGTAGGCGACAAAGGTTTTGCCGAGATAGCCCTGCCCCTGCAATACATGCGCGTGCGCCCCGAGGATCACGTCGGCACCGGCCGTCGAGAGATCAGCAGCGAGCGCTCTCTGCTCGGGCGTCGGGCAGTGATCGAACTCCGAACCCCAGTGCGGGATCACGATCACCACATCGCTGGTACGACGCGCGCGGCGAACCGCCTCGACCGCCAGCCGGTGGTTGATCGCCATCGCGAGACCCGATCGGCTGACCCCGGCTGCCCACTCGTTCGCCAGATCGGGCACCTCGCTGACGCCGAGAACGGAAACCTTCACCCCACGAACCGTCGTACGCCAAGGTGCGTAGGCCTGCGAGGCGTTCAGCCCGGCGCCGAACGTCGGCAGCTTGCCGCGCCGAGTGACCGACAACGTGTCGGCCAACCCAACCCGGCCGTAGTCCAGCGTGTGGTTGTTGGCCAGGCTCACCGCATCAACCCCAGCCGCCTTGACCGCCGTGACCGCCCGCGCATCCGACCGGAACAAGAACCGCTTCGTGGCCGCTGTCCCTCGACCGGTGATCGCGGTCTCCAGGTTCACGATCGCGAGATCCGCCTCGGAGAGCGCTCCCCCGGCGTCTCCGAAAGCAGTCTGCGGATCGTCGTCGAGCAACCGCTGAGTCTGGTTGTGAAAGTTCACGTCCCCACCGAACGCCAGCGTGAACTCCGGCCCCTCCGCCTGCACCGCTGGATCCGCCGAAAGCCCACCCGCTGTGCACCCCGACGCGACCAGCACACACAGCGCTCCGATCCAGGCACGCATCAGCGGTGCCTTCCTTGGCGGGAGAGCGGTCTCTCGAAGATGCGCTGGATCAAGTAGGCGGTGAGCACCATGGCCAGGGTTGTGCCCACCAGCAGCAAGTACTTGTTGAAGCGGTCGCCGAGGCGTTGGAAGACGATGAATCCGAGCTGACCGTGGATCAACGACAGCGGGTACGTCGCGGCTGCCAGCCCGCCGAGTCGTCGGCCGGCGGTGGCGGGAGTCAGGTTGAGGGCGACTGCGAGCAGGAGCCAGAACATCAGCGCGATCAGCCCGGCCACGACTCCCCCGTGGATCTCGGCGCGATAGCGCTCTCCGAGGATCTCGGCGTACTGGACTCCGCGGTAGAGCGCATTCAGTTGGCAGAGAGCGATCAACGCCAACCACGAGCGGCTTGGGCCGAAGCGATGGATCATCGCCAGCGCCATCCCCGCGATGAAGTAGTGCGAGTAGCGGGTGTTGAGCAGCAGGTCGACCTGAGTCGGGAGGAGGCCGGTTTCGTAGATCGCGGTGAGGCCCAGCCAGGACCAGGCGACGATGCCGACCCGTCGCGGGGTGGCCACGAAGAAGAGCAGGATCGCGATGATCAGGTAGAAACGCACCTCGGCGAACAGCGTCCAGTAGCCAGGGTCAATGTTCGGCTGGTTCACCAACGGGTTGAGCAGGGTCAGGTTGGCGACGTACTGGAGACCGCTGACCGGGTAACGCCCGGCGCCGAACAAAACCGAGACGACTGCGGTCAGCGAGAGCACCACCCAGTACGCCGGAACGATCCGCGTGATGCGCGAGCGCAGGAAGCTTCCGGGCGTCCGATTCCAGGCTGTCCGGAGAACGACGAACCCACTGATCAGGAAGAACAGGTCAGCACCGAGATAGCCGTAGCGGAAGACCGCGCCCGGCAGCGCGAACCCAAGGGTCGACTTCACTTCGGCGTACCCGGAGAACAGGTAGGCGTGGCCGAGGACCGCGCCCGCACCGCAGAGGCGCAGCAGGTCGAGGACAGCGAGACGGCCGCCGGACTGACTGTCCCGGTGGTCTTCCGAAGCGCCGGTGGGTCGACGTCGCCGGGCGCCCTGCGCACGGCTCCGGGAAGCGGATCGGACCGGTGCGGAACGGGTGGGTCCGACAGTTGACGACCCCACGGATCGCGCCAGTACAGACATGCAGAAGCCCCTCACGGCGTTGCTGAGGGGCTAGCAAGGTCTTCCTGCCGGTACCAGGCGACTATAACCCGTGGGGGTTACGCCCAGCGGGTGGCGACCAGATTCCAGATGACGCCGGCCAGGGCGTCCTTGCTGCCGGAGGGCACCGGGAGGGCGCTCCCCGACCGGTCCAGGATGACCGCTTCGTTGTTGTCGCTGCCGAACACCTTGCCGCCGGAGACGTCGTTCACGACGAGCAGGTCACAGCCCTTGCGCTCAAGCTTGGCCCGGCCGAGATCGAGCACCGAGTGCTCCCCGTCACCAGTCTCGGCGGCGAACCCGACGATCACCTGCCCGGTACGGCGCCGGTCGTGCGAGACCGTGTGGAGGATGTCCGGGTTCTGCACGAGGTTGACCGCCGGGACTGCGCCGTCGGCGGTCTTCTTGATCTTGTGCTCGGCGACATCGGCCGGCCGGAAGTCAGCCGGAGCAGCCGCCATCACGATCGCGTCCGCATCCGCGGCGCGGCTGGTGATCTCGTCGTACAGGTCTTTGGTGCTGGTGACCGGGACCACCTGGACGCCGGCGGGGTCGGCGAGCTCGGAGTTGGCGGCGACCAGGGTCACCTTCGCGCCGCGAGCCGCCGCGATCCGGGCCAGCGCGTAGCCCTGCTTGCCGGACGAGGAGTTGCCGAGGTAGCGGACCGGGTCGAGGTGCTCGCGGGTGCCACCGGCGCTGACCAGGACGTGTTTGCCGGTCAGGTCGGCGACCGACTGACCGGCCGCGCGGGCCGCCTCGTCGGCGAGCATGAGCTGGCTGATCGCGAAGATCTCCGAAGGCTCCGGCAGCCGGCCGCGGCCGGTGTCGGCGCCGGTGAGTCGGCCGACCGCCGGCTCGAGCACGGTGATGCCGCGTGAACGCAGGGTGGCCACGTTGGCCTGAGTGGCCGGGTGTTCCCACATCTCGGTGTGCATCGCTGCCGCGAACAGGATCGGGCAGCGAGCCGTCAGCAGGGTGTTCGTGAGTAGATCGTCGGCCAGACCGTGCGCGGCCTTGGCGATCAGGTTGGCCGTGGCGGGCGCGACGACGACCAGCTCGGCCGCCTTCCCGATCCGCACATGCGGCACTTCCTGCACGTTGTCGAACGGATCCGCGGTGACCGGCTGTCCGGACAGCGCCGCCCAGGTCGCGGCGCCGACGAACTCGAGAGCTGCCGCGGTCGGAACCACGCGCACGCTGTGCCCGGACTCGGTCAGCCGCCGCAGCAGGTCACAGACCTTGTACGCCGCGATGCCGCCGCCGACGCCGAGGACCACATTCGGCCTGCTCTTGGGAACGCCCGAAGCCCCCGGGGCGGTTGCCTCGCCGGGGGTGGGGTGCGGTGAGTCACCGGAAACGGACATATCGGCTCCGATCACCGGTGTCATCGCGTGGTAGTTAGGCGGTCTTCTCCGCGGCCGCGGCTTCCGCCTCGGCCTCGGGGTCGATGTCCGTGCAGGTCAGGACGCCCTCGTTGATCTCGCGCATCGCGATCGAGAGCGGCTTCTCCTGGACGTGGGTCTCGACCAGCGGACCGACGTACTCCAGCAGGCCCTCGCCGAGCTGGGAGTAGTAGGCGTTGATCTGCCGCGCACGCTTGGCCGAGTACAGGACGAGCTTGTACTTGGAATCAGTGTGGGTGAGCAGGTCGTCGATCGGCGGAGAGGTGATACCGATGGCGACAGGCTGGTTGCCAGACAAGTTCAGCTCTTTCCAGAGATATGGGGTGATCGAATCAACTTTACCAAGTGATCGGACGCTTCCCGAACCGAGGCGTTGACGATCGTGACGTCGAACTCCTTCTCGGCGGCCAGTTCGAGCGTCGCCGTCTCCAGCCTACGCTCCCGCTCCTCGGCCGTTTCGGTCCCGCGGCCGACCAGGCGCCGTACGAGCTCGTCCCACGAAGGCGGGGCCAGGAACACGAAGTGCGCCTCCGGCATCGTCTCGCGGACCTGCCGCGCGCCTTGCAGGTCGATCTCCAGCAGCGCCGGACGGCCCTCGGCCAGCTTGTCCAGCACCGGCTGCTTGGGCGTCCCGTAGCGGGCTGCCTTGTGGACGACCGCCCACTCCAGCAGCTCACCGGCCGCGATCATCCGGTCGAACTCGTCGTCGGAGACGAACAGGTAGTGCACACCGTGCACCTCGTTCGGGCGCGGCTTGCGGGTCGTCGCCGAGACCGAGATCCAGATGTCGGGGAACCGCTCGCGGATATCGGCCGCGACCGTGCCCTTGCCGACCGCGGTCGGGCCGGCCAGCACGGTCAGCCGGGCCGGGCCGGGGCCTGCGGCATCGGTCGTCGAGGGCGCGGGAGTCGTCGGGTCCTGGCTCAGGTTCTCGGAGTCCATGGTCATCGTCACACCAGTGTCCAACGAGCCGGCCAGGGTTTCGGTGCGGCTCACCCGGCGAATTCGCGCATCAGCGCGGCGATCTGGTTCGAACCGAGGCCGCGGACCCGCCGCGTCTCGGAGATTCCGGCCCGCTCCATGATCTGCTGGGCGCGCACCTTGCCCACGCCGGGGATGCACTGCAGCAGGGCGCTGACCCGCATCTTGCCGATCACGTCGTTGGTCTGCCCCTCGGCGAGAACCTCCGTCGGGGACGCTCCCGAGTGCCGGATCCGGTTCTTGATCTCGGCTCGCTCGCGCCGCGCCGCCGCGGCCTTGTCCAGAGCCGCCGCTCGCTGCTCCGGGGTCAAAGAAGGAAGTGGCACCGTTGTTTCACCTGTCCCGTTGTATGGCTTCGCTAGGGAACCTAACACGGCTCCGGCCACCCACAGGATTCGATCAGGGTGAGCCCCTAGTTCAGTGACGGGACGTCGACCTTGCAGGCGTCCTTCGCATGCGTGGTGATCGCCTTGTACGCCGTCAGAACGGCGCCGGTCTCCTTGCTCAGCCGGGCCAGCTCGACGCGGTCCGAGCCCGCCTTCTGGGCCTTCTCGGCGAACTTCACGACGACCGCCCAGTCGTCCTTCACATCGGCCGGTGCGGAGTCCTGGAGCTTCTTGGCGTCGTCCAGGATCTTCACGTACTCGGCCGGCTTGGTCGGGTCCACACCGGTGGCACTGGCGGCATAGCCGGCCAGGTCGACGCAGTAGGCCTGCTCCTCGGTGCACCCGGTCAGCAGCGCGGTCGTTGCGAGCAGGGTCACGGCGGTGGCGATGGTTCGCATGTCAGAACGCTACCGGCCGTCAGCAAACGATCCGAAACGAATACTTTCCGAGGCCATGGTGGCTATCTGGACGGGGCTGCGGTGCGCTCGGCGATCACCGGCTCGATCGTCAAATGGCAGGCCGACTCCGCCTGGGCACCGATCGCTCTACTGGCGACGCGCATCCGCTCGCCGTCCCGGATGATCCGCCGCAACGACTTCTGCTCGTCCGGGATGTCCTCCTCGACGTGCCGCAGGAAGATGTCCTTGTCGGTGAGCTCGACCACGACCTGCCACTCGTCCTTCAGGTCAGCCGGCGCGATCGCCGCCAGCTCCTCGGCCCGGGTATGCCGTTCAGTGGAGAAGGTCTGCGATTTGGTGTCCTTCACCGTCTGGTCCCACAGCCGCAACCGGGAGCAGTAACGGTCATCGGCGGCGCAGGCCGTCACTCCCATCAGCACGAAGAGCAGCCAGGCGACTACCAGCGCTTTCGTGCGTATCACGGCCACATCCTCGCTGCCGGCGTCCGGCGACCTCGGAGCGAGGCCGCCGGCGCGGGGTCATCAGGGGTTCTGCAGGTCGATCTTGCAGGTTTCCTTGGCCTGCTTGGCGATGGCTGCCGAGGCGACGCTCATCTTCTCGGCCTGCGACTTGCCCAGCTCGGCGAGCTTGGCCGAGTCGCCCTTGGCCTCCTGCGCCAGCTTGGCGTAGGCCAGCAGCACGACCCAGTCGTCCTTCAGGTCCGACGGCGCCGACTTCGAGACCTTCTCGGCGTCCTTGAGTGCCTTGCCGACCGCGTCGGAGTTCTTGGCGTCGAGACCCTTCGCCGACTGGGCGTAGGCCTTCAGGTCGCCGCAGTAGTCACCACCCGAACAGGCCGTCAGCGCGAGTGCGCTCATCGTCACTGCTGCCGCCAGGGCTACCAGCTTCCGCATCGCAATCCTTACTTTTCCAGCGCAGGGAACCCATCGTTCCCCGTCCTGGCCACCATCGCGAACCACAGGGTCATCTGCTCTGTTCGGCACGCCGTGAAGAACGTCGCACCCGCCGACTGGAACCGGTCTGTGATGTCGCGCGTCGCCCGGCCTCCAGCGCGACGCAGTTCGCGGCGACGATCACCCCGATCGCGATCCAGTCCAGTACGGCGAGGTGCTGCTGCAGGACGATGTACCCGACGAATGCGGCGAGCACTGGGTTGATGCTCATGAAGACGCCGAAGAACTGGGCCGGGACGCGGCGGAGCGCCAGCAGGTCGACCAGGAACGGCACAGCCGAAGACAGGACACCCGCAGTCAACGCGTAGGCGATAGCCGCCGGCGTGGGCGGGTGGTGATGCAGTACGACGATTCCCACCGGCACGTAGGCGAGCCCGGACACCGTAGCTGCGGCGGCAGCACCGGTCGCCCCGGGCAGTTCCCGGCCGACCGTGCGGTTGAGCAGGATGTAGCAAGCCCAGCAGACCGCAGCGAGCAGCCCGACAGCCACCCCGAAGTAGTCAGTGGTCGCCTGCGGCCGCGTCAGCACCAGTACGGCGGGTGCTGCCACCAGAGCGCAGACCAGGTCGATCACCCGCCGTGAGCCGAGCAGTGCGACCGCCAGTGGGCCCAGGAACTCCAGTGTCACGGCCAGTCCGAGACCCACGCGGTCGATCGCCGTGTAGAGCGAGACGTTCATGACCGCGAACACCAGCGCCAGCCCCAGCACCGGACGCCACTGCCTAGCGGTCAGCTTGTGCAACCGCGGCCGTCCGATGGCGAACAGCACCACCGCGGCCATCCACTGGCGAACTGCCACTACACCGACCGGACCGATCACCGGGAAGGCTTGTGCCGCGACCGATGCACCCACCTGACTGGACAGGCCGCTGGTCAGCATCATCAACACCCCGCCCAGCCGACCACCGGTCTGTGGCGGCACAGCGGGCAGAACGATGGGCGGAGTACTGACGGGTGCGGTCGTCATGGCCCGAGCGTGCGCGCAGCCGGGCCCTCCGCAAAATGCATCCGTGGACCGATCTATACGCTGGGGTTATGGATGTCGAACTGCGGCAGTTGCGGTGCCTGGTCGCTGTCGTCGACACAGGCACCTTCACCGACGCCGGAATCGAGCTAGGCGTTTCCCAGGCCGCCGTCTCCCGCAACGTGCTGGCTCTGGAAGGCCGGCTCGGCATCCGCCTCCTGCACCGCACCAGCCGCTCGGTCACACCGACCAGCGCAGGCATCCGCGTCCTAGCGCGCGCCCGGCAACTCCTGACCGACGTCGAGGAACTGGTGCGCGAGGCAACCAGCGGCCACACCCGCCTGCGCCTCGGCCACGCCTGGTCAGCACTCGGCCGCCACACCGCCGAATTCCAGCGCCGCTGGGCCGCCCAACACCCCGGCATCGAGCTACAACTCGTCCGCACGAACACCGCCACCGGCGGCCTGGCCGAGGGCCTGTGCGACATAGCCGTCGTACGGGCGCACCTAGACCTGCGCCGCTTCGCCCACATCACCATCGCTCAGGAAGACCGGTACGCCGCCCTCCCCGCCGACGACCCGCTGGTCCGCAAACGCACGGTCACCCTCGACCAGCTCCGCGACCGCGTCCTGAGCATCGACCGCCGTACCGGCAGCACCACCATCGACCTCTGGCCCGTCGATGCCGGCCCGCGGATCGAGTACAACCAGGATGTGGACGACTGGCTCACCGCCATCGCCTCCGGCCGCTGCATCGGCGTCACCGCCCAAGCCACCACCACCCAATACCGCCGCGACGGCGTCGTCTACCGCCGCCTCCGCGACGCACCGCCGGTCGACGTCCACCTCATCTGGCACCGCCAAGACCCGCACCCCGCAACACAGGCTGCTGTCGATCTCCTCACCACTTTGTACGGCTAGCCGCTGTTAGTGCCGGTACGGCGGGGATGGTTGCTCGACGCTCCGGACAAGCCGGACACGTTGCCTGTGGTTGCTCGCCGCGGCGGCCGCGTTACATAAAGAGCTTGGCTGAGCCCGGCACGGGGCTGAGGTACTGGCGAGGTAGGCGATCGCGTGACCGCTGCTTGAGGTGCCCGCTATGGCTGAGGTCGAAAAGCAGCGCCGAGTGTGGAAACTTCATGTCGCCATTTGCACAAAACGTTCCACCCAGCTCACCGGGCGGGCTGGTCGGTGGGGCTGGGGAGCTTTACCCGTCATTCCGGGTCAGTTTCGCTCCCCAACCCGCCCGGATACCCGACGAATCGGGCGGCGGGGAGTCCTACTGGCGTATCCGCCTGCCGTTTCGCGCTACGCGGGACTTTTTCGGGTCCATACGCCGAAAAACTCACGCGTAGTGAGCGAAGGCGAGGCCAGCCGGGCCAACAGCCGGGGGCTTGAACAAGAAACGGTGGGCCGGGGCAGGTAATTACTTGTTCACGCCCACCACCCAGCCGACAGACCCCCGACCACTGGACAGCGCCGCGACGAAAAAGGGCAACCAGCGCGTCAGCCGGGCACGGCAGCACCCCCGGCCTCCTTGCCAGCGCTTTTCACCACAGCGGCGGGTCACTTTCCAGGCATCCCCACAACCGGCCGCAACCATAGCGAGCACCTCAAGCAGCGGTCACGCGATCGCCTACCTCGCCAGCACCTCAACCAGGCACCGCCCCCAGCCAAGCTCTTTATGTAACGCGGCCGCCGCGGCGACCAGCCACAGACAACGTATCCGGCTTGTCCGGTGCGGCGAGCAACCATGCACCCCCGCCAGCAACCGCCAGCCCAACGATCCACCTCAACCGAAAACCGCAGCGATCGCACGACGATCAGCAGGGTTCCACAACACATTCCGAAGCCGGTCGATACCGCCAACAGGCCACCGGTCAGCGATAGCGCGGATAGCAGGATCGGTGATCCCGCCAGCGAGCGCTCCCGGGAAGTCTCCCCAGACCACCTTGAACGGCCGCCCCCACATCTGCTCGACGCCAAGCTCAACCGGCGCGGTCATACCAAGCCGGTTGTGCAGGCCGCCGACAAATGAGTACGCCGCCCTCAGCGCCTGCTCGCGGTCGCGCCACCCGTCAGCCCGCAGAACCGCACGCAGCAGCGGCTCCAACTCCGCCCCACACGACAATCGCCCGAAAGCAGTCCCGAACCATTTCGCATAAGGCGCATAGCGGCGTTCCATCAGAAAGCACAGCCGCATCAGCCCGTCGACCAATTGCGACCCGATCAACGCCGAACCGAGTTCGTCGCCGACATCACCAACACGTCCGACCAGGTTCAGCTCGGGATGCACCTGCCACCACGCCGCGATCATCAGGTAGCGCCAAACGTCATCCGGGTAGTAGGCCAGTTGATCCCGCACCGCCTGCAGACCGAGGTCGTCATGGAAAACCTCGCCGGCAGTCAGCATCAGCAACTGCTGCTCCGGCAGCGTGAACCAGTCCTCGGCCCGAATACCACCCGCCGGATCAAACCCGAGCTGAGCAGTGAAGAAGGCACTCAAGGTCTGCACCTCGACCAGCGTCGCCCGGCCGAGGAACTCCCCCGGCACCTCCGGCGCGACGTACGCCGAATCCTCGACGAAGAGCACGACCCGAGCCTCACAGTTGTGGTCGGTCGACATCTCGTCGTCGTACCCGAGCACTTCCGACCCGCGCCCGATCAACGCCGCGCTGTGCGGAACGTCGACGAGCGGACCGACCACCTCGGCGTAGAACCGCCGGCACAATTCGATCCCCGAAATTCCCATGCCGACGAAGATCGCATGCCAGGCAAGAGAAATTCAAGAGAAATGCAGAAAGGGCGCGAAACTCATCGCGCCCTTTCAACAAAGGCAATTCTATCGCGAAATACCGCCGGTTGTCAGTAGCCGAGGGCAGTTCGGTACGCGTCGTTCGCCCGATCGGCTGCCTCTTGCAGACCAGCCGCGTTCGGCCCGGCCCCGAGGATCTCGCGCGAGCTGGACGGTACGACGTTCCGAGCCGCCACCTCGCCGAAGACCGCCCGCAGCGCCTCCGCCGTTCCGCCCTGGGCACCGAGTCCCGGAGCCAGCAGCGGCCCCCGGATGTCCAGGTCCTCGTCGGTCCGCGAAATCGTCGCACCGACAACCGCACCGAACGATCCAAACGAAGAACCGTCAGCGTCATTCAACGAACGCAGCCCGTCCAGCACCGCACCCGCGACTGTCGGTCCGTCGACAGTCCGCGCGGACTGGAACTGCGGTCCCTCCGGGTTCGACGTCAGCGCCAGCACGAACAGCCCAGCACCCGCCGCCCGAGCCTCGTCGATGGCCGGCTGCAGCGACCCGAACCCGAGGTACGGGCTGACCGTCAGCGCATCGCACGCCAGCGGCCCCTTCTCCGCCAAGTACGCCGATGCATAGCCGGCCATCGTCGTACCGATGTCGCCGCGCTTCGCGTCGATGATCACCAGCGCCCCGGCCTCACGCAGCCGGATCGTCGCCTGCTCCAGTACGGCGACGCCAGCCGACCCGAACCGCTCGAAGAACGCGGACTGCGGCTTGAACACGCCGACCCGGTCGGCCAGTGCGTCGACCACGCCGTACGTGAAGGACGCCAGGCCCTCCGCGGTGTCCGGCAGGCCCCACTGATCCAGCAGGTGCTGGTGCGGGTCGATGCCGACGCAGAGGGGCCCACGCGCGTCCATGATCGCCCGGAGGCGGGTGCCGAAGGGTTCGTTCCTCATGTCCGTCTCCAAGCTCATGAAAGTCTCCTGTTGATCTGTCTGATCAGCCCCGGCCCCCGGTAGATCAGGCCCGAGTAGACCTGCACCAGGCTCGCTCCGGCGTCGAGCAGGCGCTGAGCATCGGAGGGCTCGAGGATGCCGCCGACACCGATGATGGGGAGCGCTCCCCCGGTTTCTGCATGGATGTGCGCGACCGTCTTGGCCGCGATCTCGGTCAGCGGCCGTCCGGACAGCCCGCCGGCCTCAGCTGCCAGCGGATGCGATTCGACACCCTGCCGGCCGATGGTGGTGTTGGTGGCGATGATCCCTGCGACCCCGACGTCCGTGCAGACGCCCAGCAGTTCGTCGATCGCCGAGGGCGTGAGGTCGGGCGCAATCTTCACCAAGATCGGTTTCGACGAGCCACCCCCCAAAGACTCGCCTTCCGCGTGCAGCGCCGTAAGCAGTTCACGAAGCTGCCCCGAGTCCTGCAGAGAGCGCAATCCCGGCGTGTTCGGCGACGACACGTTCACCGCGAAGTAGTCGCCGTACTGGTAGAGCCGGCGCAGCGACATCACGTAGTCGTCGACGGCCTTGTCCAGCGGCGTCACCTTCGACTTGCCGATCGAGACACCGAGCGGGTACCCGAGCGGCCCGGTCTTCTCCAGCCTCTCGGCCAGCGCCGCGGAACCGAGGTTGTTGAACCCCATCCGGTTGATCACGGCCTCGTCCTCGACGAGCCGGAACAGCCGCGGCTTCTCGTTCCCCGGCTGCGGCACGGCAGTCACGGTGCCGACCTCGACGAACCCGAACCCGAGCGCGCGCCAAGCCGGCAACGCGATCCCGTTCTTGTCCATCCCCGCCGCCAGCCCGACCGGCCCCGGGAACCGAATCCCAAAGACTGTCCGCGCCGCCGATGCCGGGATCGCCCCGAAAGAACGCGAGAGAGCGCTCACCGCGCCGGGAACGCGCCCGAGCCGACGCAGGCCGTGCAGCGTCTGCTCGTGCGCGATCTCCGCGTCACCCTTGCCCAGCCGATACAGCGCCGGGCGCAGGACCTTTCCATAAAAACTAGCCACGGTCGGTGACCCGCTCACCGCGGATCCGCGGCACCCAGTCCTGCAGCGACCGAACCCCGATGTCTCCGGTCCGCTGCGCCTCAATCCCCTGTACGGCGGCCGCCAGCCCCTGCACCGTGGTGATGCACGGAATGTTCCGCGCCACCGCTGCTGAGCGGATCTCATACCCGTCGAGTCGCGGCGACCCACCCTGGGTGATCCCGATCGGCGTGTTGACGATCAGGTTCAGCTCACCGTCCTGAACCATCTGGACGATCGTCGGCTCACCGTTCGGCCCAGGACCCTGGCTGCTCTTGCGAACAGTCACCGCGTCGACCCCGTTGCGGCGCAGCACATCCGCCGTACCTTCGGTTGCGTAGATCTCGAACCCGAGGTCGGCCAGCCGCTTCACCGGGAAGATCATGTGCCGCTTGTCCCGGTTCGCGACCGACACGAACACCTTGCCCGAGCCCGGCAGCGGCTGCGAAGCCCCCGCCTGCGACTTCGCGAACGCGATCCCGAAGGTGTCGTCGAAGCCCATCACCTCACCGGTCGAGCGCATCTCCGGCCCGAGCACGGTGTCGACCGAGCGGCCGTCGATGGTCCGGAACCGGTTGAACGGCATCACGGCCTCCTTGACCGCGATCGGCGCGTTGGACGGCAGCGTGCCACCGTCACCAACGGCCGGCAGCATGCCCTCGGCGCGCAGCTCGGCGATCGTTGCCCCGAGCATCACCCGGGCCGCAGCCTTGGCCAACGGCGTCGCCGTCGCCTTGGACACGAACGGCACCGTCCGCGACGCCCGCGGGTTCGCCTCAAGCACGTAGAGCACGTCGCCGGCAAGCGCGTACTGCACGTTCAGCAGACCCTGCACGCCGACGCCCCGCGCGATCGCCTCGGTCGACTGCCGGATCTTCTCGATGTCGGCGTTCCCGAGCGTGATCGGCGGCAGCGCGCACGACGAGTCGCCCGAGTGCACCCCGGCCTCCTCGATGTGCTCCATCACGCCGCCCAGGAACAGCTCGGTCCCGTCGAAGAGCCCGTCCACGTCGATCTCGACCGCATCGTCGAGGAACCGGTCGACCAGCACCGGGTGCTCGAACGCCTCGCCGCCGCCCAACCGCTCCAGCGCGGCCGAAAGCTCGTCGGCGCTGTAGACGATCTCCATCCCGCGCCCACCGAGCACGTACGACGGCCGGACGAGCACCGGGAACCCGATCTCCTCCGCAACCCCGTGCGCCTCTTCGGCAGAGAGCGCGATCCCGTGCTTCGGCGCAGGCAGACCAGCGTCCGCGAGCACCTTGCCGAAGGCACCTCGCTCCTCAGCCAGGTGGATCGCAGCAGGCGACGTACCAACGATCGGTACGCCGGCATCCGCGAGCCGCTGCGCCAGCCCCAGCGGGGTCTGGCCACCGAGCTGCACGATCACTCCGGCCACCGGGCCGGCCTGCATCTCGGCGTACACGATCTCGAGGACGTCCTCGCAGGTGAGCGGCTCGAAGTAGAGCCGGTCCGAGGTGTCGTAGTCGGTCGAAACCGTCTCCGGGTTGCAGTTCACCATGATCGTGCAATAGCCCGCTTCGCGCAGCGCCATCGACGCGTGCACACACGAGTAGTCGAACTCGATGCCCTGCCCGATCCGGTTCGGCCCGGACCCGAGGATCAGCACGGCTGGCTCGGTCCGCGTCGCGACTTCGCTCTCCTCGTCGTACGACGAGTAGTGGTACGGCGTCGTGGCCGCGAACTCGGCCGCGCACGTGTCGACCGTCTTGTAGACCGGCCGGATCCCCAGCGCCTGCCGGACACCCCGTACGACGTCCTCGGTCAGATCGCGGATCTCGGCCAGCTGCAGATCGGAGAACCCGTGCCGCTTGGCGAGCTTGATCACCTCAGGCGTGAGCCGCGGTGCGGCCGCAACCTGGAGAGCGGTCTCGTGGATCAGGTACATCTGGTCCACGAACCAGGGGTCGATCTTCGTCGCGTCGAAGACCTGCTCCGGCGTCGCCCCGGCCCGGATCGCGTCCATGATGATCCGCAGCCGGCCGTCCTGCGGCGTCTTGATTGCCTCTAGCAACGAATCCAGATCGGTCGAAGGATCACCGAGCCAGGAGAACCGGGCCTCCGGCTTCTCCAGCGACCGCAGCGCCTTCTGCAGCGCCTCGGTGTAGTTGCGGCCGATCGCCATCGCCTCGCCGACGCTCTTCATGTGCGTGGTCAGCGTGGCGTCCGCGGCCGGGAACTTCTCGAACGCGAACCGCGGCACCTTCACCACGACGTAGTCGAGCACCGGCTCGAAGCTGGCCGGCGTCTGCTGCGTGATGTCGTTCGGGATCTCGTCGAGCGTGTAGCCGATGGCGACCTTCGCGGCGATCTTGGCGATCGGGAAACCGGTCGCCTTCGAGGCCAGCGCGGACGACCGCGACACCCGCGGGTTCATCTCGATCACGATCAGCCGGCCGTCTTCGGGGTTCACCGCGAACTGGATGTTGCAGCCACCGGTGTCGACGCCGACCTCACGGATGATGCCGATCGACAGGTCCCGCATGGTCTGGTACTCGCGGTCGGTCAGCGTCATCGCCGGGGCGACCGTGACCGAGTCGCCAGTGTGCACGCCCATCGGGTCGACGTTCTCGATCGAGCAGATGATCACGACGTTGTCGGCCTTGTCGCGCATCACCTCCAGCTCGTACTCCTTCCACCCGAGGATCGATTCCTCGATCAGCACCTCGGTGGTCGGCGACGCCTGCAGGCCGGACCCGGCGATCCGGGTCAGGTCGGCCTCGTCGTAGGCCATCCCGGAGCCGACACCGCCCATCGTGAACGACGGCCGCACCACCAGCGGGTAGCCGAGCTCGCCGGCCGCACCCAGCACGTCCTCGATCGTGTGACAGACCACCGATCGTGCGGTCTCCGCGCCGAGCTTCTCGACGATCTCCTTGAACGACTCGCGGTTCTCACCACGCTGGATCGCCTCGACCGAGGCGCCGATCAGCTCGACGCCGTACTTCGCCAGCACGCCGTTGTCGTGCAACGCGATCGCGGCGTTCAGCGCGGTCTGGCCGCCCAGCGTCGCGAGCAGCGCGTTCGGGCGCTCCTTCTCGATCACCTTCTCGACGTACTCGGGCGTGATCGGCTCGATGTACGTGGCGTCGGCGAACTCCGGGTCCGTCATGATCGTGGCCGGATTGGAGTTCACGAGGATGACCCGGAACCCCTCCTCGCGCAGCACCCGGCAGGCTTGCGTACCGGAGTAGTCGAACTCACAGGCCTGACCGATCACGATCGGGCCGGAGCCGATGACGAGCACCGATTCGATATCTGTACGACGTGGCATCAGGCCCGCCCCTCCATCAGCTCTACGAAGCGATCGAACAGGTACGCCGAATCGTGCGGCCCTGCTGCGGCTTCGGGGTGGTACTGCACAGAGAACGCGAGCACCCGGCCGTCGTGGCCGGTCAGCTTGAGTCCTTCGACGACGTTGTCGTTCAGCGAAACATGGCTGACCTCAGCCGGCCCGTACGGCGTCTCGAACGTCCCCTCGAGCGGTGCGTCCACAGCGAACCCGTGGTTCTGCGCCGTGATCTCCACCTTGCCGGTCGCGCGATCGAGCACCGGCTGGTTGATCCCGCGGTGCCCGTACTTGAGCTTGAAGGTCCCGAGCCCGAGCGCACGCCCGAACACCTGATTACCGAAGCAGATCCCGAAGTACGGCTTGCCGCGCTGCAGCAGTTCCTTCAGCAGCGTCGTCGGATGCTCGGTGGTCTCCGGGTCGCCCGGTCCGTTGCTCATGAAGATGCCGTCCGGGTTCACCGCCAGCACCTCCTCGAGCGACGCGGTGGCCGGCAGGACGTGGACCTCGATGCCGCGCTCGGCCATCCGCTTCGGCGTCATCGCCTTGATGCCGAGGTCGAGAGCGACGACCGTGAACCGCTTCTCGCCTTCGGCAGGCACGACGTACGACTCGTTGGTGGTGACCTCCGCGGCGAGGTCGGCGCCGGCCATCGCCGGCTGCTCAAGCACCTTCGCCAGCAGCTCCGCCGGGTCGAGCACCGAGGTGGAGATCCCGGCCCGCATCGCGCCGCGTTCGCGCAGGTGCCGGGTCAGGGCGCGGGTGTCGATCCCCGAGATGCCGACGATGCCCTGCGACTTCAGCTGGTCGTCGAGCGAGCGGGTGGCGCGCCAGTTCGACGAGACGCGAGCAGGGTCGCGGACGATGTACCCGGCGACCCAGATCTTGTGCGACTCGTCGTCCTCGTCGTTCACCCCGGTGTTGCCGATGTGCGGCGCCGTCTGGGTGACGATCTGACGGTGGTAGGACGGGTCGGTCAGCGTCTCCTGGTAGCCGGTCATCCCGGTGGTGAACACCGCCTCGCCGAAGGTCTCGCCGGTCGCCCCGTACGACGTACCGGCGAACGACCGGCCGTCTTCAAGCACCAGGAGTGCGGGCTGGCTCATGATTGCTCGGCTCCGATCAAAGTCGCAATGGATTCAGTCAGGGTTTCGGTGTCGGCCTTGCGACGGGGGCGGAAGCCGGTGTCCAGCTCCTTGCCGTCGTGGCTCCAGGTCACCACGACCAGGCCGGACTTCTCGGCGGTCACCTTGCCGGCGATGCCTTGGTCGGTCCGGACGCCGGTCAAGTGGTCGACGGGGATGAAGACATCCGCCGCGCCCCGCCGATGGAAGATCAGGCCGGCCTCACTGACGGCCAGGTCCGCAACGCTGCGGACGCCCAGTTCGTGCACGGCGATCCGGTCCATCCAGTCGCCGGCGGACGTGGTGGCGACGTACACGCCTTCCACCCCGCGGATCTTGTCGGCCGGCACCTCGGGCAGCGGTGCCAGCTCGGACTGCCGGGCCTGGCGGTTCCGCCAGCCCCGCCACATGGCGTAGTACCCGGCAGCGATCACCAAGACCGTGCCGGCAATGCCCAGGAAGGTCTTCACTTAGCTTGTCCGTTCAGGACGGTCGGCTCGCCGCGCAGGAACGTCGCGACCACCTTGCCCGGCAGCGTCATCCCGTGGAACGGCGTGTTCCGCGACAGCGACGCCGACTCGGCCGACTTGATCTCGCGCTGCGCCGCCGGATCCACCAGTACGACGTTCGCCGGCGCACCGGCGACCAGCGGCTGGCCGTGGTCGCTGATCTGGCCGATCGCGGCCGGGCGGTAGCTCATCCGGTCGGCGACCTCGGCCCAGGTCAGCAGCTTGGTGTCGACCATCGCGTGCTGAACGACCGAGAGAGCGGTCTCCAGGCCGAGCATGCCGAACGCGGCCGCGCTCCACTCGCAGTCCTTGTCCTCGACCGGGTGCGG
The DNA here is from genome assembly GCF_004349055.1 of Kribbella antibiotica. Lineage (GTDB taxonomy): Bacteria > Actinomycetota > Actinomycetes > Propionibacteriales > Kribbellaceae > Kribbella > Kribbella antibiotica. Next base: position 68,965 of record NZ_SMKX01000017.1, on the reverse strand, counting down.
TGCGTGGTCGGTGGCGACGATGTCGATGGTGCCGTCGGCCAGGCCCTCGCGGACGGCCTCGACGTCCTCCTTGGTGCGCAGCGGCGGGTTCACCTTGAAGACCGGGTTGTACGTGCTCGCCAGGTCTTCGGTCAGCAGCAGGTGGTGCGGGGTGACCTCGGCGGTCACCTCGAGCCCGCGCTTCTTGGCGGCCCGGACGATGTCGACCGATCCCTTGGTGGACAGGTGGCAGATGTGCAGCTTCGAGCCCACGTGGTGGTTGAGCAGGATGTCGCGGGCGATGATCGCCTCTTCCGCGACGCTCGGCCAGCCCTGGAGTCCGAGAACGCCGGAGAGCGCTCCCTCGTTCATCTGCGCGCCCTTGGTCAGGCGCGGCTCCTGCGCGTGCTGGGCGATCGTGCCGCCGAAGGCCTTCACGTACTCGAGCGCGCGCCGCATCAGGGCCGCGTCCCAGACACAGTCGCCGTCGTCGGAGAAGACCCGGACGCGGGCGGCCGAGTCGGCCATCGCACCGAGCTCCGCGAGCTGCGTGCCCTGACGGCCGACCGTGACCGCGCCGATCGGGAACACATCGGCGTACCCGGCCTCGCGGCCCAGGCGCCAGACCTGCTCGACGACACCGGCGGTGTCAGCCACCGGGTCGGTGTTGGCCATCGCGAAGACGGCTGTGAACCCGCCGAGCGCGGCTGCGCGAGTACCGGTGAGAACGGTCTCCGCGTCCTCGCGGCCCGGCTCCCGCAGGTGCGTGTGCAGGTCGACCAGGCCCGGCAGCGCGATCAGCCCTGCAGCGTCGATGATCTCCGCATCGGCCGGACCTCCCTTAATCGATTCGGCGAGGTTGGTGCCAACCGCAACGATCTCCCCGTTGTCGAGCAACAGATCCGCCACCTCGCCGCCCACAATGCTGGCGTCGGTGATCAGATATGCGGTCATGCGTTCTGCTCCTCTGAAGAAGTTTCGTTGCTACCTGACAACAGCAGATAAAGGACGGCCATCCGGACGGCCACGCCGTTGGTGACCTGTTCGACGATCACCGAGCGGGTGGAGTCGGCGACCTCGGCGCTGATCTCCATGCCGCGGTTCATCGGGCCGGGGTGCAGCACGATCGCCTCGTCGGACAGCTGCGCCATCCGGTGCACGTCGAGCCCGTAGCGGCGGGTGTACTCGCGAGCGCTCGGGAAGAACGCCTCCCCCATCCGCTCCCGCTGGACGCGCAGCATCATCACCGCGTCGCTCTTGGGCAACACCGAGTCGAAGTCGTACGACGTCGTACAGGGCCAGCGCGACATGTCGACCGGCAGCAGTGTCGGCGGAGCGACCACCGTGACGTCGGCCCCGAGGGTGGACAGCAGCAGCACGTTGGAGCGCGCGACCCGGGAGTGCAGGACGTCGCCGACGATCGTGATTCGGCGGCCTTCCAGCGAGCCGAGGTGGCGGCGCATGGTGAAGGCGTCCAGCAGGGCCTGGGTCGGGTGCTCGTGGGTGCCGTCACCGGCGTTCACGATCGCACCGGTCATCCAGCCGGAGGTGGCCAGCAGGTGCGGCGCACCAGAGGCGCCGTGCCGGCAGACGACACCGTCGGCGCCCATCGCCTGCAGCGTCAGCGCGGTGTCCTTCAGGCTCTCGCCCTTGCTCACGCTGGAGCCCTTGGCGGAGAAGTTGATCACGTCGGCCGACAGCCGCTTGGCGGCCGCCTCGAACGAGATCCGGGTCCGGGTGGAGTCCTCGAAGAAGAGGTTCACCACGGTCCGGCCGCGCAGGGCCGGCAGCTTCTTGATCGGCCGGTCGGCCAGTGACCGCATCTCCTCGGCGGTGTCGAGGATCAGGTTGGCCTCGTCGAGGCTCAGGTCGCCCGCGCTCAGTAGGTGGCGCATCAGACCGCCGCTCCCGTCTTGTCGGCGATCAGTACGGCGTCAGTGCCGTCGTACTCGGTGAGGTGGACGGTGACCCGCTCGACCAGCGAGGTGGGCAGGTTCTTGCCCACGTAGTCGGCGCGGATCGGCAGCTCGCGGTGGCCGCGGTCGACCAGGACGGCCAGCTGGACCGCCTTCGGCCGGCCGATGTCGCCGATCGCGTCGAGGGCCGCGCGGATGGTGCGGCCGGAGAACAGCACGTCGTCCACCAGGACCACGACCTTGCCATCGATTCCGCCTGGCGGAATGTCAGTGTGTTCTAGAGCACGTGCCGGCTTGAGGCCGATGTCGTCGCGATACATCGTCACATCGAGTGACCCTGTGGGCACACTCTGACCTTCGACGGCTGCGATCCGCTCGGAAATCCGGGTCGCCAGGCCGACCCCACGGGTGGGGATGCCAAGCAGTACTACGGGGTCTGCACCCCTGTTGCGCTCGAGAATCTCGTGCGCGATCCGGGTCAGTGCCCGGGAAATGTCGGAAGCATCCAGCACTGTGCGCGGTACGGGTACCGGGGCAGGGCTCATCGCTACCGTTCCTCCTTTCCTGCCTCTCGGGACAGGTCTTTAAAGGACGTTCGGACCGCTTGACATGGTATCGGATGTGACACGCCGTCTTGACTCTGGCCTCTGACCCAGAATATTGTTACTCTGTGTAATCGAGGGGGGTTTCACGACCGGCCCGTTTCCAGCGGTCCGGACCACACGAAACTAGTTCGGAGGGAAGAACCAAAGTGCCGAGCGAATACGCGAAGACACTGGGTGGCAAGCTACGCGCCATCCGCCAGCAGCAGGGTCTGTCGCTGCATGGCGTGGAAGAGAAGTCCAAGGGTCGCTGGAAGGCAGTGGTGGTCGGCTCGTACGAGCGTGGCGACCGTGCAGTCACCGTCCAGAAGCTTGCCGAGCTCGCCGATTTCTACGGCGTCCCGGTCGGCGAACTGCTCCCGGGTTCGGCCAAGGCGGCAGCTGCCGCGGCGGCACCGCCCCGGTTGATCCTCGACCTCGAAGCTCTGCACCACCTGGACGCCGGTGAGGCGGGTCCGTTGACCCGTTACGCCGCCACCATCCAGGCCCAGCGGGGCGACTACAACGGCAAGGTGCTGTCGATCCGTCAGGACGACATGCGCACCCTGGCGGTCATCTACGACGAGTCGCCGACGACTCTGACCGAGCGCTTCATCTCCTGGGGAGTCCTGAACCCCGAGGCGAAGGGTGACGTCGAGGAGACCACCGAGGCTGCCGGCGCCTGAGCGGCGTCTGACGGTCGGGGCTCGTAGCAGCTTGCCCGCGGCCGCCGCCTCCGCTCGAACTCACGCAGTACCGCAGTACGCAGTACGCAGTACCGCAGTAGTACATCGGCAGGACTTTCACCTCACCTGCTGACAGCGGCCGGGGCCGTTCCCCCCGCGCCATCAAAGCCGGACAAAGTGCCGGCCCGGGACCGTACCGAGACGGTCACCGGGCCATCGAAGATCTAGAGAGAAGAAGAAACAGAGTTGCCAGAGGGCTCGCCCCCCTCGCGCTTCTGGATTTGCCAGATAGCTGTCAGATGCCCAGCGTCGGCTTGAGCTGCAGCAGCCGGGCCAGCAGCCCGTTCACGAACGCCGGAGACTCGTCGGTCGACAGGTCCCGCGCCATCGCCACTGCTTCGCTCACCGCGACCACATCCGGCACCTGGTCGTCGTACAGGAGCTCGTAGGCACCGATCCGCAGGACGTTGCGGTCCACGGCCGGCATCCGGTCCAGCGACCAGCCCACCGAGTGGGCCGACAGCAGATCGTCGATCGCGTGGATGTTCTTGGCGACGCCCTCGACCAGTGCGACGGTGAACTCGTTCACCGGCGGGTCGTTGTCCTCGATCCGGTCGGGCAGGGTGCCGCCGACCGGCAGCCCCCTGACCTCGGACTCGAACAGGACGTCCAATGCCCGTTTACGGGCCTTGCTCCGCGCTGACATCGCCGATCAGGACGTGATCCGGCCGAGGTAGTCCCCGGTCCGGGTGTCCACCTTGACCTTCTCGCCGGTGGTCAGGAACAGCGGGACCTGGATCGTGTATCCGGTCTCGAGCTTGGCCGGCTTGGTGCCACCGGTCGAGCGGTCGCCCTGCAGGCCGGGCTCGGTGTACTCGACGAGCAGCTCGACCGAGGCCGGCAGCTCGACGTACAGCGGGAGCTCTTCGTGAACGGCCACGATGGCGTCCTGGTTCTCCAGCAGGAAGTGCGAGGCGTCACCGACGACCTCGGGGGTGATGCTCACCTGCTCGTAGGTGGAGCTGTCCATGAAGACGTAGGAGCCGCCGTCGTTGTACAGGTACGTCATGTCGCGCTTGTCGACGTTGGCCACGTCGACCTTCACGTCGGCGTTGAAGGTCTTGTCGACCACCTTGCCGCTCAGCACGTTCTTGAGCTTGGTGCGCATGACCGCACCGCCCTTGCCGGGCTTGTGGTGCTGGAACCAGACGACAGACCACAGCTGCCCATCCAGGTTGAGCACCATGCCGTTCTTGAGGTCGTTCGTCGAAGCCACGCGGGTATACCCTTCGAAATCGATCAGCGGTAACACCGGATTGTAGCGGTCGGAGACGTGATCTTCCGACTTGCGCCACTCGTAGCGCCTACCCTGGTGCCCAAGACCTTGACCACCAGGAGGCCGGGCATGGAATTCGCGATCTTCATCGTGATCATGGTTCTTGTGGCGATCGTCGGGGCGATCAAGAAACAGAACAGTTCGAGCGGGCAGCCGAATGCGCGGATGCAGAAGATGATCGAGCGCATTCAGGCCCAGCAGGGCGGCAATCAGCCGGTCCAGTTCCAGGGCCAGTTCACCCAGGCCCAGGGTCAGTCCGGTCCTCCGGTGGGACAGCAATCCGGGACGGTCCAGGGCAGCCAGCAGGTCGCTGCGGCACTCCAGGCGCTCATGCAGGCCGGGCGCCAGCCAGCGCACTACGGCGAGCGGTCGTCTCCCGGTCAGGCGGCTGCACCCCAGCAGTTCCAGCAGGGTCCGCCCCAGCAGGCGCCGTACCAGGCTGGTCCGTATCAGCCGACCTATCAGCCGCCGGCCACTTGGCAGCCTGCCGCACCGGCACACAACTACCAGCAGCGCGGGCCACAGCCGAAGCCGAATCTGGACGCCCGGGTGCGCGACCTGATGAAGGCCGGCAACGAGGTGACCGCAGTCCGGGTGCTGTCCGACGAGCTGGATCTGGGACTGCTCGCAGCGCAGCAGTACGCCCGCAACCTGGTCGCCCCGGCCGCCAGCAAGACTGCTGAGCCCTCTAGCGCACCTGTCGACGAAGAGAAGCGGTACGTCGGTTCTGCGGCCATCGCGGATTCGATGTTCAACCTGGACCGCGACGAGGAGACCTGGGCCAGCGGCTGGGTGGACACCCCGGAGCCCGAGGACCGCTCCGACATGGACGAGCTCTGGCAGACCGTCCGGAACCCGCCCCGGCCGACCGGCAACCAGTAGTCAGTCCGTTTTGTCGCCGAGCGACTCAAGCAGCGCCCGCAGGGTGTCTGCGAGTCGCTCGCGCTCTGGCTTGGACAGTCCTGCCAGCAAGCGCTCTTCGGTGTCGAGATGCGTCGGCAGGACACCGTCGATGAGCTGACGCCCCGCTGCGGTCAGGGTCACCTGCACACCGCGCCCGTCGGTCTCGCTGGGCTTGCGGCTCACCAGGCCGCGCGCCTCCAGCCGGTCCAGCCGCTGGGTGATCGCACCCGACGTCACCATCGACGACCGCATCAGACCGGCCGGCGTGAGGCTGTGCTCGGCATTGCTGCGGCGCAACGTGGCCAGTACGTCGAATGACGCCGCATCCAGGTCATGCCGGGCGAAGTTCCGGCGCAGTTCGTTGTCGGCGAGCTGAGCCAGCCGTTTGAGCCGGCCAATGATGGCCATCGGCGAGGCGTCCAGGTCCGGACGCTGCTCGGCCCACTGCTCGAGGATCTGGTCGACATGGTCGGGCATGCCCCCACAGTAGTCCAGGTTGCTTAGCGCTGAGCTATTGCAAAGTCTCTTAGCGCTGAGCTACTTTATCTTAGTGCTAAACAATCGCCTGGCTCTCCTTCTCGTCACCGCCATCACACCGATGCTCTGGGGTACGACGTACCTGGTCACGACTGAGCTGCTTCCGCCCCACCGTCCGCTGCTCGCCGCGGTGATCCGCGCACTGCCGGCCGGGCTGCTGCTGATCGCGATCACCCGGAAGCTGCCGCAAGGCGTCTGGTGGTGGCGCTCACTGGTGCTGGGCACGCTGAACATCGGCGCCTTCTTCGCCCTACTGTTCGTCGGGGCCTACCGGCTGCCCGGTGGGGTCGCAGCCACCGTCGGTGCGATTCAGCCGCTCGTGGTGATGATGCTGTCGACCGGTCTGCTCAAAGAGCGCCTCTCGACCCGGAAGGTGCTCGCTGCGATCGCCGGTGTGTTCGGTGTCAGCCTGCTGGTACTGCGGGCAGATGCGCGACTGGACATGGTCGGAGTGCTCGCTGCAGTCGGTGGTGCCGTCGTGATGGCGCTGGGCGTCGTACTGAGTAAGCGCTGGACGTCCCCCGCTCCCCTGCTCGCCACCACTGGCTGGCAGCTCGTGGCTGGCGGACTGGTCCTGCTGCCGGTCGCCTACCTGGTGGAAGGCGGGCTCCCGGCCCACCTCACGCTGGCCAATCTCGGTGGCTACGCCTACCTGACCATCATTGGCTCGGCCCTGGCCTACGCCCTCTGGTTCCGCGGACTACGCGCACTGGGCCCGACCGACGTCACCTTCCTCGGTCTACTCAGTCCAGTGGTCGCGACACTCCTCGGCTGGCTCGTACTGGACCAGCGCCTCTCCACAGCCCAGCTGATCGGCGGTCTGATCGTTCTGGTCGCCCTAGTCACCGCCCAACTCCGCAGGCGCCCCACCAAGCCTGCGACTGCGACTCCGGCTCTCATTCCTGCTACCGCTGGAAGGTGCTAGACATGCGCATCCTCGTCTTCGGCGCCACTGGCGCAGTTGGCAGCCGCGTCACCCAAGAAGCCCGCAATCGCGGCCATCAGGTGACTGCCGTCAGCAGGACCGGAACTCCGCGAGGCGACGCCTCCGACTCCGGCGACGTGGCTGAGCTTTCCCAGGGGCACGATGTGGTCATCAGCGCGACCAGACCGCAGGCAGGTCAGGAAAGCGAGCTGGTACTGGCGGCCATGGGGCTTCTGAACGGACTGCGCTTCAGTGGGATCCGGCTGATCCTGGTCGGCGGGGCAGCCAGTCTGACCGTCCCAGGCACCGGCCGGACCCTCGTCGAGCAGCCGGGCTTCCCCGACGAGTACCGACCGATTGCCGTGGCCTGCAACGAGCAGTTCGACCTGGTCAAGGCATCCAACGATGTCGACTGGACCTACGTCAGTCCCCCGGACCTCCTGGAACCAGGCGTCCGGACAGGCACCTATCGACTGGGTACCGACGAGCTGGTGGTCACGACAGACGGCACGTCGTCCATCTCGATGGAGGACTTCGCCATGGCGCTCGTCGACGAGGCCGAACGGGCAAAGCACCATGGCCGGCGCTTCACCGTGGGCTACTAGAGCCACCCGGCTGCCCGATCGGCTGTCGTTGTGGAGCTACTCGCACTTCGATCTCTAGCTCCGAACCGCCCCAGCGATTACTCAAGATCTCTTGTGCAAGGTTGATTGCAAGTCGCGGCCGGCCGGTCCTAGCCGCTAGAACCGGCCCTCGCAGGTGCGAGGGCCGGCGGGTAGTAGCGGATGGATCAGATGAGGCCCTCACGCAGCGCGTAAGCGACAGCGTGCGAGCGGTTCTTCAGCTGCAGACGGCTGGTGACGTCGTGCAGGACGTTCTTCACCGTCCGCTCGGAGTAGGAGAGCTCCCGGGCGATCTCCTGGGTGTCCTTCCCGTCGGCCACCAGGCGCAGTACCTGCGTCTCGCGGTCGGACAGACCGGTGTGGGACAGCCCGCGCGGTGCCAGCACGTGCCGCTGCATGCGCGACACCTGACCGAGCAACCGGCCCAGCAGATCCGGCGGCAGGCTTCCGTCGCCGGCGGCGGCGGCCTGCAGCAGGTGAACGATGCGGTCGGCCGTCGCCTCGGTCCGCCTCAGGACTCCGGACACCCCCAGCTCGACTGCCGTCATCAATGCGTCGTCGTCGATCGTGCTGCCGATCAGCACAGTCCGGCGACATCCCTTTTGTGTTGCGGCGCGGAGCACCTGAACCGCACCGGCATCCAGAGCGTCAACTGCGACCAACGCGACCACTGGCGGGGCGGTGCGCTGGTCCTGCTGCTTCGCCATCAGTGCCGTCAGCTCGGCGTCACTGATCAACGCGACCTCCGGCCGCTGCCTGAGTGCGTGCACCAACCCGAACTGCGACAGCGGGTCCAGCGCCTTCACCCACACCGGAATACGTTGCTGCGTCGTCATCCTCGGTACTCCCCCAGAGCGTTGTTGAACGGAACGGATCGAATCCGTAGTCACACGAACCCCCAAAATCGTCGATTCCGATCGTGCCCTTGCACCTTCAGCCAGCCTTAAGAGCCGACACCGGCGGGGTCACGATCCACCGCTAAGCGTGAAGCACCGGCGTTTCACCGGCGTCTCACCCCGATCTCTTGACCTTCCGCGCCCGGAAACTCCCCCATCAGGACGCAGCCCTCTACTCCCCTTGATGCACGAAGGGGCAGCGAAGTTGTGCCAGTTTCAGCTGTCGAGGTTGACGAGCGCGCGCAGGGCTAGACGGTAGGAGTCAAGACCGAAGCCGGCGATGGTGCCGGTGGCGACGCCGGCGACGACGCTGGTGTGCCGGAACTCCTCGCGGGTGGCGGGGTTGGTGAGGTGGATCTCGATCAGCGGGGCGGTCCGCTGGGCGATCGCGTCGCGCAGCGAGTACGAGTAGTGGGTGAACGCGGCGGGATTGAGGACGACCGGGATGCGGCCGTCGGCGGCCTCGTGGAGCCAGCCGACCAGCTCGGCCTCGTCGTCGGTCTGCCGCAGCTCGACGTCGAATCCGAATTCCGCCCCGAGCTTCTCGCATTCGGCCGCTACATCGGCCAGCGTCGCCGAGCCGTACTTCTCCGGCTCGCGGGAGCCCAGTCGTCCGAGGTTCGGTCCGTTCAGCACCAGCACTCTCTTGCTCACAGCACTCAGCCTAGTGGGCGAATCAGCGAGAAAGCGCTCTCTGCCTCTCTCAGCGCGGCCGGGTACCGCTGCTCGGCCGACTGACCGGCCGAGATCGCGCTCCAGTTGCGGTAGCTCAGGATTCGCTGGGTCGAGAGCACCTGCGCCGCGAGCAGTTCGGCCTGCAGATCACCACCCAGTACGGCGGCCAGCGCGCGCTCGTCGTCATCCATGAACTCGCGGAGCCGGGTGGCCAGCGCCGCCGTACTGAAGACGAGGCTGTAGTAGGCGAGGACCTGTGGGTGGTCGCTCAGGCCGGTGGTCGGCTGCTGCTCCTTGAGACCGGTGCGGAAATGCGCGGCGAGGACCTCGATCGGCGGCTCGGACGAGGCCTGGACGACATTGGCCGCTTCGTGGCGGTGGTCGGCGATGCGGTGCATGACCAGGTCCTGCTTGGTGGCGAAGTACTTGAAGAGCGTCGGTTTGGAGACGTCCGCGGCGGCCGCGATGTCGTTGACGGAGACCTCGTCGAAGCCACGCTCGAGGAAGAGCGCGACCGCCGCCTCGGACAGGGCGTCGTGCGTCTGCTGTTTCTTGCGCTCTCTCAGGCCGGCCATGGCGCTATGTTAACCTAGGCAAAAGATTAACCGGGTTAATCTTTTGCGGCTGGGTTGATTGCGAGGAGGGTCATGCGGGGTCTGACGGAGGAGCAGGAGTACGCCGAGGAGTGCCGGGAAGCACTGCGGCGGATGGTGAGCGGGGCCCGGGAGAACGTGGTCGTCGGCTCGGAGACGTGGGGCGATCGGTACACGGCCGAGCGGCTGGGGCACTACCTCAAGACGCTCGCGCGCGACATCGCCGAGGAGGGCGACAACCCGCCGTACTTCGGCCTGATCCAGTACGACGGGAATGCCGGCGAGCACCGCGGTCAGTCGTACTACCTCGGCCGGCGGCACATCTCGGACGCGATCGGCCGGCCGCCGATGGTGATCGACTGGCGGGCGCCGGTCTCGACCACGTTCTACCAGGCAACGGCGAACGACTCGCGCGGCCTTGCGACGCGGCGACGGTTCGGATGGGCGGCGAACACCCTCACCAGCTTCGAGGACGAGCAACTGGGGTCGGCGCAGGCTGAGGCCACGGGCTTCGGGAGCGAGCTGGTACGGCGGGAGATCGAGCGAGCCCGAGTTGGCCCGATGCGCGACATCGTGGCGACGATTCAGCCAGAGCAGGACGAGGTCGTCCGGACCGAGCTTGAGGTGTCGGTGTGTGTGCAGGGTGCACCGGGGACGGGAAAGACCGCGGTCGGACTGCACCGGGCGGCGTACCTGCTGTATGCGCATCGCGGGCGGTTGCAGCGCAACGGTGTCCTGGTGCTCGGACCGAACCGGGCGTTCCTGCACTACATCTCGGCAGTACTGCCGACACTGGGTGAGGTCGACGTCGACCAGACGACGGTCGAGGAGATGCTGGCCGGACGGATCGCTGTGCGCGCGACGGACTCGGTCGCGGCGGCCGTGGTCAAGCACGACGGGCGGATGGCCGAGATCATCCGGAGAGCGCTCTACGAGCGGATCTCGGAGCCGTTGGAGCCCATCGTGGTCGCGGACTCGTCGTACAAGTGGCGGGTGCAGCAGTACGAGCTCGCGGAGATGGTGACCGAGGCTCGGGCGCACGCAACGGCGTATCTGATGGGGCGGGAGCGGGTGATCGCGCGTGTGGTCGCGTCCCTGCAGCGGCAGGCCGAGGCGCGCGGGCAGAACTGCAACGGAGTCTGGCTGCGGAAGATGGCGCGCGCCGTGACACCGGCAGTCGACGCGGTGTGGCCGGCGGTGAAGGCCGAGGAAGTCCTGGCCGAGATCCTCGGAGAGCACTCTCGCCTCTCTCGGGCGGCCGACGGTTTGCTGAGCCCCGGCGAACAGGACGCGATCGCGTGGCCCCAACCCCGCAAGGCGAAAACAGCGCTCTGGACCCTGGCGGACGCCGTACTGCTGGATGAATTGAGCGCTCTCTTGGAGCGCGGTGAGACGTACGGGCACGTGATCGTGGACGAGGCGCAGGACCTGTCGCCGATGGAGTGCCGCGCGATCGCCCGGCGCTGTGAACACGGATCGGTCACCGTGCTTGGCGACCTCGCGCAGGGGACGACGCCGTGGGCCGCCCGCACCTGGGCGGACCAACTCGGCCACCTTGGCAAACCCGAGGCTGAGCTGGTCGCACTGACCACCGGCTACCGCGTACCGGCGTCCGTCGTCGAGCTCGCGAACCGATTGCTGACCGCGCTCCCGGTCGAGGTACCGCAGACAACTTCGTTCCGCACCGACGGCCAGCTCACGATCACTGAATCCGACGACATCGTGGACGCAGTTCAGAGAGCGCTCCCCCACGAGGGCTCGATCGGCGTGATCGCAGCCGACCAACGCATCGCCGTACTGAACAACGCGTTGCAGTCAGCCGGTATCGACACCGTCGCACCAGGCGGCGACGGCCGAGTCACCGTCGTACCGGCGAGCCTCGCCAAGGGTCTCGAATACGACCACGTGATCGCCGTCGAGCCCGCCGAGATCGTCGAAGCGGAGCCGCGCGGCCTCAACCGGCTCTACGTCATCCTCACGAGAGCGGTCTCTCGTTTAGACGTACTCCACACCCGCCCCCTCCCGAGGGAGCTCAGCTGATTTCGCCGTAGGCCGCGATGAGCAGACCGGGGTCGGGGGCTTCGAGGATGGTGGGCTTGGCGAGGCCGTCGAGGATGACGAAGCGGAGGCGGTCGGCTCGGGTTTTCTTGTCGAGCTTCATGGCGTCCTGCAGGTGCGGCCAGGCGTCCGCCCGGTAGGAGACCGGGAGGCCGAGGGACTCCAGTACGGCGCGGTGGCGGTCGGCGGTGGGGTCGTCGAGGCGGCCGGCGGCTCGGGCCAGTTCGGCGACGAAGACCATACCGATGCTGATGGCGGCGCCGTGGCGCCACTTGTAGCGTTCGGTGCGCTCGATGGCGTGGCCGAGGGTGTGGCCGTAGTTGAGGGCTTCGCGGCCGATCGTGCCACCGGCGACGGTGGTGCGCTCACGGAGGTCGGCGCCGACCGAGTCGGCCTTGACCTGGATGGAGCGCGCGATCAGCTCGGCGGTGGCGTCGTACGCGGGGGTCGAGGCGCCGGCCGGGTCCTTCTCGACGAGGTCGAGGATGACGGGGTCGGCGATGAAACCGCATTTGACGACCTCGGCGAGGCCGCTCACGTAGTCGTGGCGCGGAAGGGTTTCCAGGGCGGCGAGGTCGCAGAGGACACCGGCCGGCTCCCAGAAGGCGCCGACCAGGTTCTTGCCCTCGGCGGTGTTGATGCCGGTCTTGCCGCCGACGGCTGCGTCGACCATGCCGAGCAGGGTGGTCGGGATCGTCACGAAGCGGACCCCGCGCAGCCAGGTCGCCGCGACAAAGCCGCCCAGGTCGGTGGTGGTCCCGCCGCCCACGGCGACGATCGCGTCCGACCGGGTGAACCCGGCCTGGCCGAGCACCGTCCAGCAGTAGGCCAGCACCTCGGCCGACTTGGCTTCCTCGGCGTCCGGGATCTCGATCGCGTGCGCGGTGAACCCGGAACTGACCAGGTCGTCGCGGATCGCGTCGCCGGTCGAGCGCAGCGCACGCGGGTGGATCACCGCGACCCGCTGCACACCCTCGCCGATCAATCCCGGCAGCTCATCCAGCAGATTGTTGCCGATGACAACGTCGTACGGCGACGCTGCGTCCACGCGGATCCGGGTGCTCATGCGAGGTGCTCCAGGATCTCGGCCGCGATCACGTCCGGCGTCTTGCCGTCGGTGACCACGGTCAGTTTGGCGACTTCGGCGTACAGGGGCCGGCGCGCTTCCATCAGCGTGCGCAGCTGGGTGCGGACATTGCCGAGCAGCAGCGGCCGGGCGACGCTCATGCCGACGCGCTTGGCAGCCTCAGTGAGAGACACATCCAGGTAGACCACGTTGTGCCCGGCCAGGTCGGCGCGGGTCGCGGGATCGAGGATCGCCCCGCCACCCAGCGACAGTACGACGCCGGTGTCGGTCAGCGCGGCCACGATCGCGGCCCGCTCCAACGAACGGAAGGCTTCCTCGCCGGCATCGACGAAGATGTCCGAGATCGGCTTGCCGGCGCCGATCTCGACGTCGGCGTCGGTGTCGCGGTGCGGGATCTGCAGCCGCTCGGCGAGCAGGGCGGCGATGGTCGACTTGCCCGAACCGGGCGGGCCGACGAGTACGACAACAGGGCTCACTGCTCGGTCCACTCCCGCGGCGTGATCGTGGTCGGCAGCGCCGCCAGATACGACTTGTGGTTGCGCGATGTCTCGGTCACCGAGTCACCGCCGAACTTCTCCAGCGAAACCTCGGCCAGCACCAGCGCCACCATCGCCTCGGCGACGATCCCGGCAGCCGGTACGGCGCAGACGTCGGAACGCTGGTGATGCGCGGCCGCGGCCTCGCCCGTGCTCGTGTCGATCGTGCGCAGCGCCCGCGGCACGGTCGCGATCGGCTTCATCGCGGCGCGCACGCGCAGCGTCTCGCCGGTGCTCATACCGCCCTCGGTCCCGCCGGAGCGACCGCTGGTCCGGCGAATCGTGCCGTCCTCGGCGACGATCTCGTCGTGTGCCTTCGAACCCGGCGTCCGGGCCAGGTCGAACCCGTCACCGAGCTCGACACCCTTGATCGCCTGGATGCCCATCAGCGCACCAGCCAGCTTCGAATCCAGCCGCCGATCCCAGTGCACGTAGCTGCCGAGGCCCGGCGGAAGCCCGTCCACGACGACCTCGACGACACCACCGAGGGTGTCACCGGCCTTCTGGGCGGCGTCGATCTCGGCGATCATCTGCTTGCTCGCGTCCGCGTCGAGACAGCGGACCGGATCCTCGTCCAGCTTGGCAACATCGGCGTACGACGGAATGACGCCGTACGGCGCCTTGACCGTCCCGAGCTCGACCACGTGGCTGACGATCGTCACGCCGTACGCCTGCTTCAGGAACCGGGCTGCGACCTCGCCGAGCGCAACCCGCGCCGCGGTCTCCCGCGCGCTGGCCCGCTCAAGCACCGGCCGGGCCTCGTCGAACCCGTACTTCTGCATGCCCGCCAGGTCGGCGTGACCGGGCCGCGGCCGCGTCAGCGGAGCGTTCCGGGCCAGCTCGGCGAGGGTCGCGGGATCGACCGGATCCGCGCTCATCACCTGCTGCCACTTCGGCCACTCGGTGTTCCCGACCTGGATCGCGCAGGGGCTGCCCATGGTCAGCCCGTGCCGGAAGCCGCCGAGAAATGTCACCTCGTCCCGCTCGAACTTCATCCGGGCGCCTCGGCCGTAGCCGAGCCGACGACGGGCCAAGGCATCGGCCACATCATCCGTGGTGACCTGGACCCCAGCGGGAAGACCTTCGAGTACGGCGACGAGCGCTTGTCCGTGCGACTCGCCGGCGGTGAGCCAGCGCAGCATGCCGCCATCCTCCCACGGCGGCCGGACCGCCCGGACCCCGGTCTCACCACAGGTCCCACCACAGAGTCACGCTCAGCGGCAGGTCGGTGCCTGGTCGGAGTTGAAGCCGTTGCGGAACTTCAGCACGGTGTCGAAAGTCTTGACGATCGGGGACTTGTCGCATTCGGTCGACGCCGTGGCGGCGGACGCGCCGGCCAGGGCAGCGCCGGTCAACGCGGTCGACGCCAGCACCGCAGCTGCCACGCGTGCGGCGTTCCGGCGGAATCTGGTAGTCATTCTGGTGCGCTCCTCGCGGTCGTTTCTCGGTACTACGACCGTAGAAGTCCCCGAATGGTTGCACCCTGGCGCAAGATCCCGTCTTGGGGGTAGCGCTGGCACCACCATCTCCTAGGGTTCTGGCATGCTCGTAGGCTTCTGACATGAGGGCAGGGGCGGAAGTTGCGTGGCAGGACCGGGTTCGGGGGTCTCTCTTGGGTGGGGCGATCGGGGATGCGCTAGGCGCTCCGGTGGAGTTCGAGAGCGGGCCGAAGATCCGCAAGGAGCATCCGCAGCTGCTGCGGACGTTCGTGAGCGGCGGCTCCGGTTGGCCGCCGGGAACGATCACCGACGACACCCAGATGACGCTGTTCACGATCGAAGGGCTGATCCGGGCCAGCGTCCGGGCGCACCGCGGCCTCGGGCTAACGCTGGCTCCCGTACACCACGCCTACGACCGCTGGCTGGACACCCAGCAGCATTCCGCCCCGACTGGTGAGCGCGACGGCTGGCTGCAGGGTGAGCAGTGGCTGTACGCCCGCCGCGCCCCGGGGCGCACCTGCCTGGCCGCACTGCGCGGCTCGCGACATGGCGGGCCGCGGATCACGCAGTACGGCGTGGAAGTGGTGAACGACTCGAAGGGCTGCGGCGGCGTGATGCGGGTGGCGCCGTTCGGGCTGCTGCCGGACTCTTTCGAGACGGAGTGGGTCTTCGACTCTGCTGCGACCGCAGCCGGATACACGCATGGGCACCCGAGCGGGAAGCTCGCCTCCGGTGCGCTCGCGGCGATCATCCATCGGATCTGCAGCGGCGCGACGCTGGATGCGGCGCTCGACACTGCCGCGGAGCTGCTAACCCGACACGAGGGGCACGAAGAGACCAGTAACGCGCTAGCTGATGCCAGGGAGCTGGCGGCGCTGCCTCCCGCCCACCGGCCGGCCACCATCGAGCAGCTCGGCGGCGGCTGGGTGGCCGAGGAGGCACTGGCGATCCCGGTCTACGTGTCGCTCATCCATCAAGAGCCTGAGCAGGTCCTGGATGCGTTGGCGCTGGCAGTAACGCACAGCGGGGACAGCGACTCCACCGGCGCGATCTGCGGGAACATCTTGGGTGCCCTCCACGGTGAGGCGGCGCTGCCTACAGAGCTCGCCTCCACCGTCGAGGGTCGTGCGGTGATCCTCCAGCTGGCGGACGACTTCGTGGACGAGTTCAGCCGCACGGAGTCGCGCCCGGGGTTCGCGAAGCGCTACCCGAGCTCGTGAGACTCAGGGTTGGATCGACAGCTTGTGGTGGAACACGTTGCGCGGGTCCCACTTCGCCTTGATCTGCTGCAACCGCGGGTAGTTGCCGAGGTAGTACAGGTCGTGCCACGGGACCCCGGACTTGTTGAACGCCGGATCGGCCAGGTCGGCATCGGGATAGTTGATGTACGAGCCGGCGTTGAACGCGTTCGGCACCGGCACTCCCCCGGTGTCCTTGTAGATGTCGGCATAGATCTTCCGCGCCCAGGCCTCGTTCTTGGCGTCCTCGCTCGCGTCGTTCCAGCTCATGCTCATCACCATCTTGCACATGACGTCGCGCTGCGCGGTGGCGGTCGCGTCCGGCTTGACGGTGTTCACCTTGCCGCCGTACGGGACGAACAGGACGGAGGTCTCGGCGGTGTTGCCCGCGTCGTGCAGCCGGTCGTGGATGAGCTCGATCTGGGTGTCGGTGTAGCCCTTGCGCAGGTAGCCGGCCTTCCACTTGTTGCGGGTGGTGTTGGGTCCGGCCGGGATCGATCGCTCGATCGTCTTGAGCAGGAACGGCCCGGCCGGGACCGGATACACCACGGGCTTCGGGTCCAGCCCGGCGAGCATCGCGTCGGTGAACTTCTGCAGCAGCGCGGCAGCGTTCGGCACCGAGGCGTCGAGCTGGTTCGACATCAGGAAGTTCCCGGCCGACGCAGACGACAGGATGAACGGGCTGTACAAGGTCGCGTACGGCGAATCGGCCGTGTTGTTGGCCTCGAAGAAGTCGAAGAAGTTCCGCAGGGCGCGGACGAAGCCGGCCTTTCCGATCGTCTTCCAGTCGTAGACGATGATGTTCGACAGCAGCTCAGAAGGGGCCTTGGGCAACGACTCCGCGGGCGTCCGGCCGGTTGAGCCCGCCGACCGCATCAGGTAGCGGGTGACGACGCCGAAGTTCCCGCCGCCGCCTCCGGTGTGCGCCCACCACAGGTCCTTGTGCGCGTTGTCCCGGGTCGCAACCACCAGTCGCGCCCGCCCCTGCTTGTCGACGACAACCACCTCAACCCCGTAGAGGTGGTCCACCACCGATCCGTATTTGCGCGACAGCGGCCCATACCCACCGCCCGCAAAGTGGCCGCCGGCACCGACACCGAGGCAACCACCGGCAGGCAGTGTCACACCCCAGCCGTAGAACAGATCCTTGTAGACCTTCTCCAGCGTCGCGCCCACCCCGATCGAGAAAGCCCGGTAGCGCTCGTCGAAGGTGACGTCGTCGAACGTCGACATGTCGAGCAGCACCTGAACGTCGCTGGAGTCGACAAAGTCCTCGAAACAGTGCCCGCCACTGCGGACCGCGATCCGCTTCCCGGACCGAACCGCCTCCTGCACAGCCCGTACGGCGTCCTCCGCCGACTGAATCACGCGGGCGTACTCGGGCTTGGCGGTGAAGCGCTTGTTCTGGCCGCGTTGCGCCAGGTCGGCGTACCGGACGTCGCCCGGCCGGATCTTCTCTCCCGCGGCGACACCCGCAACGCTGACGGCAGCTGCGGTGGTTGGTACTGCGAGTCCCGCTCCGGTAGCGGCAGTGCCGGCCAGAAGGCCCCGGCGACTGATTGGCATGACGTTCTCCCCACTCGTTCGGCTGGTTCGAACCTACGAAGAATCAGGGTTCGGCCACATCAGCCATCTGGTGGAGCGGGCCCATCCCCTATCCGGTGTAGAGCCTCGCCAAGGGAGAGCCGACGAACACTCCGGCGAGCGCGCCGATCAGCATGTACGGGCCGAACGGAACCAGCTGTTTGCGCGTCATCACCCGCGCCACGATCAGCACGACCCCCACCACGGCTCCGAGGAAGAACCCGCCGTACAGACCGCTCGCGAACTCGCCCCACCCCAGCCATCCGAGCGCGATCCCCAGCAGCCCGGACAACCGCACATCGCCGAACCCGACGCCGCGCGGAAACACCCACCACAGCAGGAAGAACACCCCGAACCCGATCAGCCCCGCGATCGCAGCCCGGCGCAGCGAACCCCACTCCCCCGATGCCAGCGCCGCAACCACCAGCGCCAGCGACACCACGCCGTACGTCGGCCAGATGATCGCCGACGGCAGAAACCGCGTCCGAGCGTCGATGTAGCCGAGCACCGCGCCGGCCACCGCAAGCAGCAGCCACGCGGCGAGGCCAGGACTCGTGCCTAGCGCCCAACCGAGCAGTCCGCCGGACACAGCCGCCAGCCCACCACACCAGTACGCCGCTCGCGGTCGGGCCAGATCGGCGTACAGGACCTTGGAGTCGCCTTCCTCGAGCACCGGCTCGGGGATTCGTCGCATCAGCCACGGGCCAAGGACAAATGCCGCCGGCCCGCAGAGGACGACTCCCACCCCTGCGGCAAGCAACGCATTGTCAGCCGGCACGGTTCCGGAGCCTAGACCGGAGACGGAACAGGACAAAACCACCAAGACCGAACAACAGCACCAGTACGCCGACTGTGCTCCAACCCGACTCGTTCCGGGTGATGTACACGACTCGCTGGTACGGATCGTCGGTGGCCGCCTGGGCGAAGGTGAAGTCGGCGGTGATCTGCTGCGGCTCGCGGTAGATCACTTCGAACGCGGTCAGAAAGTCCGCCGGCGCCGCCATCGCGGGATCGCTCGCGCGACCGGCGTATAGGAGCTCCGGCTTGACGTAGGCGATCGGCAGCGTGGTCGGCTCGACGCGATGCGGCGCCGCGACGTACACGGTGACCACCTGCGGAGTGGTCGCGCCTTTGCTGAGCCGCATCGGGTAGACGATCTTGTCCGAGGCGAACGTCAGCCGCAGCGGCGGCGTTGACCCCGACAAGCCTTGCCCGGTCGACTTCGGCGCCAGCTTCACAGCGACGATCTCCCAACCCTCACGCACGTACGGCGTCAGGTTGGCGCCCAGACTGTCCGGTACGACGTACTGGTTGGTCCGGAGCCAGTCCGTCACCGCGGTCGCGCTGCCTCCGCCCAGCCGCGCGATCTCGAACGGCCCGAGTGTCATCTGCTCGCGTACATTCACGCCGGCCGGCGGGGCTCCGGCAGAGTCGCCGGGCTGATCCGGGAAGAGGTGCAACCCGAGGAACGGCCAGTAGGTCGTGCGCTCCACGACCTTCGGCTCGGTCATCGCCTGTAGGCGCGGAAACAACTCGACGTCGCCCAGCTCGACCTTGGCCGCACTCGGGACCGGCATGATCCAGGCCGCCTTCTTCGACGACCCGTTGATCGCCATCGACAGCGTGATCTCCTCGATGCCTGCCGTGTGGCGGACGAGCGCCTTCTCACCGGATGCCCGCGCCCGCGACTCCAAGCTCGGCAAGTAGCCACCACAGGCACACGCCCAGGCAGGCGTCACCCCGGCCGCCACGAACCCGAGCGCCAGCACTCCTGCTATCCCCCGCCACAACCTCATGGCGGGAGACTCTACTTAGACGAAGGTGTAGGGAGTGCGGAAAAAGCCTTGGGGGTCGTACTTCTTTTTGACCCCGCGCAGCCGGGTCAGGCTGCTGCCGTAGTAGGTGGCGACGCCGCGGCGGGCCTCGACGTAGTTCACGTAGCCGCCGGCCGAGAACGAGCGGACGGCGCCGTGACCCTGGTCGATGAACGTCTGCGCGGCCTTGAGCTGGGCCGACGACGGGTGCGCGGCCGTCCCGACGTACCACTGGATGACGCCGAGCGCGGAGCGCCACGGCCAGGCGGCGCCACCGGCGGGCTGCTTGGCGGCCTGGCCGCCGAGCGGATCGATGATCGCCGCGGCCGGGGTCTTGGCGCGTGCCGCGGACTTGACCACGCCGATCAGTGCAGTGATCGAGGTCGAGTTCATCGGGGCGCGCAGGACGTCGGAGCCGGCCAGGAAACCTTGACGGGGGCTGGTGGTACCGCCGCCGAGGTACTTCACGGCCTCCATGTGCGTCTTCACGGTGATCGAGCGAGTGGTCGCCTTCGAGCCGACGAAGGACTCCAGCTGCGCCGCCGCAGCGGCAGCGTTTCCGGTCGTCGAAATGCCGAGCACGTGGACCGAGACGGTTCCGTTGCTCTTGGCATCGAGATGCAGGTTGCCCCACGCCGTACTGGGCGCCTTCTCGATGAACTTCTGCCAGCCGGCGACGACCGCCGCGGCCTTGGCCTCCGGCCAGGTCAGCCGGAAGAAGCCGATCTTCGGGGCCGGGATCGTCGCGAACTGGAACGATGTGACGACGGCAAGGTTTCCACCGCCGCCACCGCGCAGCGCCCAGAACAGATCCGGGTCGGACTTGGTGTTGATGACGCGGGCTTTGCCGTCAGCGGTGACCACACTCATCCCGACCAGGCGGTCGCAGGTCAGCCCCCAGGCGCGGGTGTGAATCCCCATCCCGCCGCCGAGCGCCAGACCGGCCACACCCACGGTCGGGCAGGTCCCGGTCGGCAGCGAACGGCCGTGCTTGTCGAGGAACGCGTGCACGTCGTACAGCTTGGCGCCCGCACCGACAGTGAGGACTCCGTTCGGCGTGTACGTCATCCCGCGCAGGGCGCTGAGATCCAGCTGGATCCCCTTGCTGATCACGGATGCACCGACGTACGAGTGACCGCCACCTTTCGGCACCAGCACCAGTTTGTTGTCCCGGGCAAAGTTGATCGTGCTGATCACGTCAGCGGTCTTCGCGGCGCGGACGACCGCAGCCGGCTGGACCGAATCCCAGCGGGGGTTGAAGAGTTGATGCGCAGCGGCGTAACCCGGCGTCGAAGGCATGAACAACTTGCCGCCCTGCAGCGATCTGGACAGCCGGTTCCAGTTCGGCGCGGCGGTCGTTGCCGCCATCGCTTCCGGGGCGGCGGTCAGGGCGACGGCGGCAACAGCGCCGCCTGCCTTCAGAACGGTACGACGGTCAAGCTGGCTCACGATCGTTGAGCTCCTCACGGGCTGCGGCCCTCATGGCCGCCAGAGGTGCCGGCGACCTACCAGTCATCATCTCCACTTGCAGAGTTGCCTGGTGCACAAGGAGATCAAGCCCGTTCAACAGCTCTGTACCGATCCGGTGCGCCGCGATGGCGAGCTGGGTCGGCCACGGGTGGTACGCCACGTCGAACACCACCGGGGCGACGTTCGCGAAGTGCTCCACCCAGGGATCGATTGCTCCACCAGGCACTGTTGAGACGCACAGATCGAACCCTCCGGTTCGCTCGATCTGGGAAAAATCTGCAACCGAAGTCCGGAGTCCCAGTTCGGCAGCGAGATCGAGCAGCCGCTCCGCACGCGACCGGTCGCGGACGACGATGGTCACCTCGCTGACTTTCATACTCCGCAGAGCGGCGAGCGTCGACGCCGCCGTCGCTCCCCCGCCCACCACGATGGCGGAATCCGCGAC
Organism: Kribbella antibiotica; assembly: GCF_004349055.1. Taxonomy (GTDB): domain Bacteria; phylum Actinomycetota; class Actinomycetes; order Propionibacteriales; family Kribbellaceae; genus Kribbella; species Kribbella antibiotica. Next base: position 47,644 of record NZ_SMKX01000017.1, on the reverse strand, counting down.
CGTGATCCCGCGCTCGGCGAACGCGTTCACCAGCCCCGGGACGTCGGTGTTGTGCGCGGACCGCGATCCGTCGGCCTCGAAGATCATCGTGTTCGCGGCACCGATCAGCTCCGCGACCGGGTCGACGTGGTCCACGAGGTCGAGCGCAACGCGCTTCAGCGGCATCGTCAGCGACAACCCGCGGACGTCATCACCCAGCGACGCGACGAACCCACGCAACTCGTCCTCGGCCACCTCGAAGGCGTCGTACCGCCAATCGAGCCCGAGCTCCGCATACGCGGCCCGATGCATGGCCGGTGACAACGAGTGCGCAATCGGCGAACCGAGCACGGCGCAACGCATCAGCAGCGGCCCTTGTTGGCGGCACACCACGTTTGCAGCTTCGCCACGTTCGCGTCGTGTTCGGCCTTGGTGCCCGCGAAGGCGGTCTCGCCGGTGTCCAGGTTGACCAGCGTGAAGTACAGCCACGGGCCCTTCGCCGGGTTGATCGCCGCCCGCAGGGTGTCCTTGGTCGGCGAACTGATCGGTCCCGGCGGCAGACCCTTGTGCTTGTAGGTGTTGTACGGCGAGTCGGACCTCCGCTGCTCGTCGGTGGTGAAGACACCGCCGCCCCGGCCGACGGCGTAGTGCACGGTCGAGTCCATCTGCAGCGGCATGTCGGCCTGCAACCGGTTGTAGATCACCCGGGCGACCTTCGCGTAGTCCTGCTTACGGTTCGACTCACCCTGGATGATGCTGGCCACGATCAGCGCGCGGTACGGATCGAGATCCTTGCCCTGCGCGGTCTTCACGAAGTTCAGCGCGGCCGTGTTCTTCGCGTACTCCGCGGTCATCTGCTTGATCATCGAGAACGCCGTCGCGCCCTTCGGCACGTCGTACGTGCCCGGGAACAGGAAGCCCTCGGCGTTGCCGTTCGAGTACGCCGGCAGTCCCAGCGAGGCCGGCTTGCCCATCGCGGCGGCCGCGGCACCGGCCGGCAGCTTCAGCTTCGGGGCCTCGAGGATCTTGATCACTTCGGCCTTGGTCTTCCCGGCCGGAACGCTGAACCGCAGCACCTTGACCGACTCGTCGGTGTTCAGCATCAGCTCGAGCGCGGCCTTGGCCGACATGTGCTTCTTCAGCGTGTACGTCGCGGCCTGGATCTGCAGCGAGCGGCTGTCGTTGCGGGCGGCCCGCTCGAACGCCTTGGCGCTCTTGACGACCTCTTTCTTCTCCAAGGTGTCCGCGATCGAGGCCGCAGCCTGGCCCTTGGTGATCTCGACCGTCACCACACCAGAGCCTTCGCCCTCGTAGTCCGGGGCGGCGAAGATCTTCTCGAGCGCGTCCTTGCCCTTGCCGAATCCGACTACGGCGCCGCCCACCAGCGAGCCGACGACGAGCAGCGAGATGATCACCGCGAAACAGCCGAAACCGCGCCGGGCCCGCTGCTTGCGCCGGTTCGCGCGCCGCTCGACACGGCTCTCCGGGCGCAGGCCCAGGTCCAGATCGTCGTCGTCCCCAGCCGGTGTCGTCACAAGGCCCTCCCCGGTGGGTTCCCGGTCTCCCGCTCGAACTCGAGCGCGTGTTGCAGAATCACGACCGCGGCGGCCTGGTCGACCACTGCCCGCCGCTTGGCACCCTTTTTCCCGCGCTCGCGCAGCATCCGCTCGGCGGTGACCGTGGTGAACCGCTCGTCCACCAGGCGCACCGCCAGCCCTGCGTTCCCCACCTGCACCAAGTCCTGCACCTGCTTCGCCGTCTCCCGGATCTTCACCGCCGCCGGGCCCTCGCCCCCGGACAGGGAACGCGGCAGCCCGACCACGATCTCGAACGCCTCCAGTTCGGCGGCGAGTGCCGCGATCCTACCCAGGTCACCAGGCCCCCGGCGGACGGTCTCCACCGGGGTGGCCAGGATTCCGTGCGGATCGCTGGTGGCGACGCCGATCCGGGCGTCGCCGATATCCAGTGCGATCCGCACCCCCCGTCGCATGCGTCAGCCCGTGACGAGCTGACCGACGGTGAACTCGACAGCGTCCAGCGCTGCCTCGGCACCGGCTGCATCCGTGCCACCACCCTGCGCGACATCGGCCTTGCCGCCGCCCTTGCCACCGAGCTTCTCGGCCGCAACGCGGACCAGGTCACCGGCCGACAGCCGCCACTCGCGGGCAGTGTCGTTCAGTGCGATCACGATGCCGGGCTTGCCGTCGTTCACGCTCAGGACGGCGATAACGGACGGCTTGTCCTCGCCCATCCGGCCGCGGATGTCGAGAGCCAGCTTGCGCAGGTCCCCGCCATTCACGCCGTCGGGCGCGCGGTGGCCGACGTACTGGACGCCGAAGACGTCCTTCGGGGCGCTCGCCAGCTCGGCCGCAGCCTCCAGCACCTGGGCAGCGCGGACCTGCTGGAGCTCCTTCTCCGCCGCCTTCAGCCGCTCGGACAGGTCGGCGACCTTGGCCACCAGCTCCTCCGGACGGGCCTTCAGGTTCTCGCTGAGCAGCCGGACCAGCGACCGCTCCTTGCCCAGGTAGCGCAGCGCGTCCATGCCGACGAAGGCCTCGACGCGACGCACACCGGCGCCGACCGAGGACTCGCTGGTGATGGTCAGCGCACCGACCTGCGACGAGTGCTTGACGTGCGTGCCACCGCAGAGCTCACGCGACCAGGGGCCGCCGATCTCGACGACGCGGACCTGCTCGTCGTACGTCTCACCGAACAGCGCCAACGCTCCCCACTCCCGAGCCTCCGGAAGCGTCATGTACTGCGCCGCGACCGGCAGGTCCTGCCGTACGGCGAGGTTCGCGACCTCTTCGATCTCGGAGCGAGTGGCCTGGTCGAGCGCCGAGCCCCACGCGAAGTCGAGTCGCAGGTAACCGGGCTTGTTGTACGAACCGCTCTGCAGCGCGTTCGGGCCGAGCACCTGGCGCAGAGCCGCGTGGACGACGTGCGTGCCGGAGTGGGCCTGACAGGCCGACACCCGCCACTCGTGGTCGACCTCGGCGTGCACATCGAGCCCCGGCCGCAGTACGCCCTCCAGGACCTCGACCTTGTGCACGATCAGACCCTTGACCGGACGCTGGACGTCGAGCACCTTCAGCTTGACGCCGTCGGCCACGATCACGCCCTCGTCGGCGATCTGGCCACCGGACTCGGCGTAGAACGGCGTCTTCTCCAGCACGACCTCGACGGTCTCGCCCTGCTCAGCGGCGTTCGCGACGACACCCTCGCGGAGCAGACCGCGCACCTGCGAATCGGTGCTGAGCTCCTGGTAGCCGGTGAACTCGGTGACACCGGACTCGCGCAGCTCGCGGTAGCCCGAGGTGTCCGCGTGACCGGACTTCTTGGCCCGCGCGTCCGCCTTGGCCCGGTCGCGCTGTTCCTTCATCAGCGACCGGAAGCCGTCGGTGTCGACCTGCATGCCCTGCTCGGAGGCCATCTCGACGGTCAGGTCGATCGGGAACCCGTAGGTGTCGTGCAGCTGGAACGCCTTCGCGCCCCCGAGCTGCTGCGCACCGCCGGCCTTGGTCTCCTTGACGGCCAGGTCGAAGATCGTCGTACCGGCCGTGAGAGTACGGCGGAACGCGTCCTCCTCGGCGTACGCAACCTGGCTGATCCGGCCGAAGTCGGCCTCCAGCTCGGGGTACGACTTCTTCATCTGCTGCAGGCTGACCGGCAGCAGCTCGACCAGGCTCGGGTCCTCGTAACCCAGCAGGCGCACCGACCGGATCGCGCGGCGCAGCAGCCGGCGCAGGACGTAGCCGCCCTGCTCGTTGCCCGGGGTGACACCGTCGCCGATCAGCATCAGCGCACTGCGGACGTGGTCGGCGATGACGCGGAACCGCACGTCGTCGACCTGGTCGACGCCGTACTTGCGGCCGGTCAGCTCCGAGGCCTGCTCGATGACCGGGAAGATCTCGTCGATCTCGTACATGTTGTCGACGCCCTGCAGCAGGTACGCGACGCGCTCGAGGCCGAGACCGGTGTCGATGTTCTTCTTCGGCAGCTCGCCGAGGATCGGGTAGCCGTCCTTGCCGCCACCCTCACCGCGGATGTTCTGCATGAAGACCAGGTTCCAGAACTCCAGGTAGCGGTCGCCCGCCTCCCAGTCCCGGTCCGCGCCGAACTCCGGGCCGCGGTCGATCAGGATCTCCGAGCACGGGCCGCACGGACCCGGGATGCCCATCGACCAGAAGTTGTCCTTCATGCCGAGCCGGACGATCCGGTCGTCGGGCAGCCCGGCGACCCGCTTCCAGATGTCGATCGCCTCGTCGTCCTCGTAGTACACCGAGGCGTACAGCTTGGACTCGTCGAAGCCGTAACCGCCGTCGGCCTGCGACTTCGTGACCAGCTCCCAGGCGTACTGGACCGCCTGCTCCTTGAAGTAGTCGCCGAAGGAGAAGTTGCCGTTCATCTGGAAGAACGTGCCGTGCCGGGTGGTCTTGCCGACCTCTTCGATGTCGAGCGTCCGCACGCACTTCTGCACGCTGGTCGCCCGCGCGTACGGCGGGGTCTGCTGGCCGACGAAGTACGGCACGAACTGGGCCATGCCGGCCACGTTGAACAGCAGGTTCGGGTCCGGCGACGGCAGGGGCGCACTCGGCACCACCGTGTGGCCGCGGTCCTCGAAGTAGTTCAGGAACCGCCGCCTGATCTCACTGGTATCCATGGTGTTACCGGTAGTCCTCACGTTCGTTCGCGGCGGCGTCTATGCCCAGCGCGTCTTTGAGTTCTGCTTCCCGCTCGGCCATGCCCTCGCGGACCTGGTCGCCGAAGTGCCGCACCGCCGCGGCCAGCTTGGCCGCCGACTCCTGCACAGCCTCCGGAGCGAGCACGTGGGCACGCTTCTTCAGCCGGGTCACCGCGTAGACACCCACGGCGATCCCGATGATCAGCCAGAGAATCCGCTTCATCGCTTCCGCGCCTTCCGCTCGGCCTTCATCTCGTCCTTCACCCGGCGGCTCACATCACGCCGCTGGTTCTCACCGAGCGCCCGGCGCACGCCGTACGTGAACGCGGCCGCCTTCACCAGCGGCCCACCCGCGGTCGCCGAGAACAGCGACATCAGCGCCGCCGCGTTCGTCGTCACCGTGGTCGCGTTGTCGGTGATCGTGTCCACCTTGGCCAGCTGCGCGTTGGTGGTCGCGACGGTCGTGGTGACCTCGCCCAGCAACGGCACACTGGAGTCGGAGACTCCCTTCACCATGATCCGGGTCTCGTCCAGCACCTTGCCCAGCTTCAGGATCGGATAGGCCAGCAGGCCCACCAGGATGAGCAGTGCGCAGGCCGCTATCAGCCCTGCGACTTCACCGACGCTCATGGAAACGATCCACCTTCCGTTGCGACCTCGTGGACCGCACGACCCTATCGCGCGCCCATACAACACAACTCTTCAGGACACCATCCCCCACATAACAGTCCCCCACCAAACCGGGTTCCCTCTAGGCGGCGCGGAGCTGATGAACCCATTGGCGAGGTGCGGGATCAGACCGGCAAGCCTGGTGCGCCTGGCGAATGCGGCGCACCAATGACCCGGGCTCCTGCATGTCCAGGGCAGTCACCCGGAGCATCGTGAGACCCACCCGTTCGAGGCGCTCTTCCCGGTGGTTGTCCCGAGTCTGCTGGCCCAGCTCGCGGTGGTACTCGCCGTCGTACTCGAGCGAGAGGCCGGTGCTGTCTTCCAGCAGGTCAACGATCCCCAGGAACGTCCCGTCGAGGTCGTAGACGGGCACATTCACGAGAATGTTTTGCAGCCCCGCCTGGTGACACAACAGCCGCAGCCTCGACTCCGGCGGCGACGCCGCGAGCCCTTCGAGCAGCGGCAGTGCCGCGCGCAACTGCCGGACGCCGCGCCGCCCCTGGTGACTGTCGGCGTACCTCGCCAGGCCGGGAGCTGTAGTGAGCCCCGCATGGAGCAGGCAGTCGCCGCCGACCACAGCCTCGGTCAGATCGGGCGCGAGCCTGAGCATGTCGAACGCGGTCCGCACGCCGTTCGTACAGCGGATCCCACCGACCTCGACCACGTCCGCAGGATCCAGCGCCGCGCGCAACGAACTGATGTCCGACCGGCCCGTCCGCCGATCAGGTGGAAGCACGACGAGCACCGGCTCGCCTCGCAGCCCGCTCGCAGTACCGGGCGCAGCCCAACCTCCATCGAGAAACGCAACGCCCTGCAGGTATGCCGAGGCCCATCCACCCAGCACCCCCTCGGGTGGCATCACCGCCGCCACATCCACGATGCGCTGCCGGACCTCATCGCGAAGCCCGGTGCTGCGGTGATACCCGAAATGCGGCGAGACCCAATCCGCCGATTGCAGTTGCGCCCGGGTGATCCCCGCCGCCAGCAAATCCCGCCGCCACCCTGCGCTCACCGCGCCGACCCTCCGCATCACCCCACTCTCCCCCAAATCTCCTCTCGGCCGATTCCGTTATCCACAGCCCCTGCGTCGACTGAACCCACCGTGCCTTCCGCCCCCACCGTCGTACCGACTGAACCCACTGGCACTCCGTCCGCCCGCCGTACCGGCTCGCCACTGAACCCACCGTGTCGAGTGGCGGGAGATTGTCGACGGCAAGGGTTTGCCAGCAACACGGTCCGCACACTCGACGATTCCTGAGCACGCTGGGTTCACTCGACACAACGGGGACGGAGCGCCAGTGGGTCCACTCGGCACGACCCGGGGGTCGGCGAGGCGCCAGTGGGTTCACTCGACACGACGGCGTCTCCGACTGAACCCACCGTGTCGAGTGGCAGGAGATTGTCGACGGCAAGGGTTTGCCAGCAACACGGTCCGCACACTCGACGATTCCTGAGCACGCTGGGTTCACTCGACACAACGGGGACGGAGCGCCAGTGGGTCCACTCGGCACGACCCGGGGGTCGGCGAGGCGCCAGTGGGTTCACTCGACACGACGGCGTCTCCGACTGAACCCACCGTGTCGAGTGGCAGGAGATTGTCGACGGCAAGGGTTTGCCAGCAACACGGTCCGCACACTCGACGATTCTTGAGCACGCTGGGTTCACTCGACACAACGGGGGACGGAGCGCCAGTGGGTTCACTCGGCACGACCGGGGGTGGGCGCACACGCGAGGGTGGGTAGTGGTTGGGCCTCTACGCTGGCGCGATGGCGATCGAGTACACGTTTCAGCTCTGTACGCCGACACCCCCGGAGGCGATCAGCGGTCTGCTCACCGCACAGCCGTGGCAACCGCCGGTCACCACCCACCGGACGCCGACCGACCTCCGCATCGCCGTGCACCGCGACGGCCGTCCCAACCTCGTCCTCGGCGAACCCGAGATCAGCATCGGCTTCCGGCTCGACAAGGTCGCCGAGCCCGAGCCGCAGTACGCCGAGATCGCGCGGCACGTGATCGCCGTACTGGCTGCGGAACCGGGCGACGCCGTACTGCAGCAGGACTACGAACGCATCCTGCTGCTGCGCCGAGGCGCCGACCTGGTGGTCAGCGACTACTTCTGGGCGCCCGAGCTTCTGCCCTGGCCCTTCGAACGCCGGGCAGCAATGCCCTACCCGGAGGACTAGCGGTTGCGGAGGATTTTGCGGATGGCTTCGACGCGGTCGGCGTAGGCAGCTTCGCCGCCGCGACGGGTCGGGGTGTAGTAGTCGGTGCCGTCGATGACGTCGGGGGCGTACTGCTGCGACGAGACGCCGCGGGGGTCGTTGTGGGAGTACTGGTACGACGCTCCGTGGCCAATCTTCTTGGCGCCGGCGTAGTGGGCGTCGCGGAGATGGGACGGGACTGGGCCGATCTTGCCGGCCTTCACGTCGGCGATGGCCGCGTCGACCGCGCTGATGACGGAGTTCGACTTGGGCGCCAGGGCTAGTGCGACCACAGCTTGCGCGAGGTTGATGCGGGCTTCCGGCATACCGATCAGCTGTACGGCGTCTGCTGCGGCGACTGCGACGCCGAGCGCGGTCGGGTCACCCATGCCGATGTCCTCGCTGGCCGAGATGACCAGGCGACGGGCGATGAACCGCGGGTCCTCACCGGCGACGATCATCCGCGCCAGGTAGTGCATTGCGGCGTCGACATCTGAGCCACGGATCGACTTGATCAGCGCCGAAGCGACGTCGTAGTGCTGGTCGCCCGCCCGGTCATACCGTACGGCGGCCTGGTCGACCGCGGTCTCGAGCGTTTCGAGGTCGATGGTCGAGGTCGCGGCGCCATCAGCAGCTGCGTTCTTGGCGCGGGCTCCGCCTGCCGCCGCCTCCAGGTAGGTCAAGGCGCGGCGGGCGTCTCCTCCGGCCATGCGCAGCAGGTGGTCGCGGGCGTCGGGCGCCAGCGTGAACTCGCCGGCCAGCCCCCGCTCGTCCGCCAGGGCTCGGTCGAGCAGCACAGAGATGTCGTCGTCCGTCAGCGACTCCAGTGTCAGGAGCAGGCTGCGGGACAGCAGCGGCGAGATCACCGAGAAGAACGGGTTCTCGGTGGTGGCGGCGACCAGGGTGACCCAGCGGTTCTCGACGCCGGGGAGCAGGGCATCCTGCTGGGCCTTCGTGAAGCGGTGGACCTCGTCGATGAACAGCACCGTCTCGACAGCACCACCCGGCCTGGCCAGGTCCCGTCGCGCGCCGTCGATGACCTGGCGGACGTCCTTCACGCCAGCGGTGACCGCGGACAGCTCCACGAACTTGCGGTTCGTCTGGTGCGAGACGACTGCCGCGATCGTGGTCTTGCCGGTCCCGGGCGGCCCCCACAGCAACAGCGACATCGGCTGGTCACCCTCGACCAGCCGTCGCAACGGCGAGCCCGGCGCCAGCAGATGCTGCTGCCCGACGAGCTCGTCCAGACTGCGCGGACGCATCCGGACAGCCAGCGGCGCCGCCGCGTGGTCCACGTCGGAAAGGCTCCCGCCGCCTCTCGCAGGCGCAGGAGCTCCCGGCAGATCGAACAAGCCCTCACTCACCCCCAGAGCCTATCCACCCGCACCGACAACGTCGGCTAGCGGGACGGACCAGCCTCTCGGCGAGCGGCCCGGATCACCCGTGTGTCGGCGCGCGTCGGCTGAGCTGCGGCGTCAACCGCGTCTGCCGCGTCCCAACGGGCATCGGCCAACTGATCCTTGGCCGGCGTCACCTGGTTGTGACGGCCGACCATCCAGTCGCGCTCGAGATTCCGGTACCTGGCAGTCAGGTAGACAAGCGCCGGTGCCAGCAGCACCGCCTGGACGGGGATTGGCTGCGACAGCGACTGCACAGCCGTCCCGTACGCCGTACAGGCTGTCAGGGCGGTCGCGTAGCCGAGGATCTGCGCCTTGCGTCCGGGGAGTGGAGCAGTCTGCTGGTGGTCCAGGAAGCGGCGGCCTTCGAGCAGCTGCATACCCTCGCGAACCAGATCATCGGCCGCTTTCCGCAGTGGCTCGCTGACTTTCAGCTTGGTGCCGGTTGCGACGACATCGCGCAGTACGCCGGCGCGCGCCAGGCGGGTGAGCGACTCGTCCAGCCACTGGTCCGCCAGCGGTGGAACGTGGCTCCGGCCGTAGGAATCCCGATACTCCCGGCGGAGGTCGCTGCTGTCCATCGGGGCTCCGGCGACCGCGGCGGCCAGGTGCTGCTGGGCTTCGGAGTCGCTGAGCTGGAGCTCATCGAGCCCCAGCCGTTGCCACTGCTCGGCGAGCCGCTCAGCCGGCCGATCGGCTTTCTCCAGCGCCAGCAGAGCCTCGGTGGCGAACAGGTCCATCACCTGCTCGATGGCGACCACTTCTTCGTCGCGCGGCACCGTCAGCCTTCGAGCAATCGGGTACGGCGGCGCAGCGAATCGAACTGTGCTGACAGCTCAGCGTCGGCGAGCTCGTAGTCCGCGTCGTCAGGCGCATCACCGGGGATGTGCCACCACTGCCCGTCGTACCAGGTGGGGCCGATCTCGGTACCGGCGAGCAGTGGTGCCGCTGCGCCGGTCCGGATCAGCTCCTGCAGTTCGGACTGAGTCATCTCAGCTCTTGCTGTCCTGCTTCTTGTCGTCCTCGTCGCCGGTCTCGTCATCGACGTCGCGCAGTTCCTCCGGGAGCTCGTCCTCGTCGAACTTCTCGGGGAGGATCTCCTCGGCCTCCGCGCCGGACTGCGGGCGGATGGCGTTGCGGAGGCGGCCGAGGATGCGGTCGGCCTCGGTGCCGAAGGGGTTGTCGTTGACCAGATAGGTCCAGGTCGCGGTCGGGCGCGGGACGCCGGAAGCTTCCTCGTCGAGGCCGGAGTCCGTGATGGAGGCTTCGGCGAAGGTCTCGGCGGACTCTTTCCAGGAGTCGGCGATCAGCGTGTCGAAGGACGCGATCGCGGACTTGTTGAACTCGTCGATCGGCTTCATGTGCACGATGCCGCCGGCCAGCGAGCGCAGGTGGATGCCTTCGCGCAGGTCCGCCAGGTAGGCCAGGTGGTCGGTCCACTTCCGGTCGAGGTGGTGCAGGGCGATCCGGCGGGCGGCGTCCTTCACCTTCTCCTCGCCGTGCTCCTCGACCAGCTCGTCGTACTTCTCCTTGACCCGCTCGGACAGCTCGGTCGCGGCCAGGTCGTCGGTGAGGATGTCCTCGCGGGTGGCGAGCAGGATCGAGCGCTGCTGACCGGTCAGGCGGTGGTACTGCCAGGTCGTCCGGTGCAGTTCGGCATTGGCGCCGTCCGCGACCCGCTGGGCGTGGTCCAGGATGCCGACCGACTTGCGGTCGGTCAGGCGGCCGGCCTCGTCGGGATGCGGGCGCAGGCCGGACGAAACGGAGTACCGGATGACGAGCTCGTCGGCGAGGCTGGCGAAGAACAGCGAGCCACCCGGGTCGCCCTGGCGGCCGGCGCGACCACGGAGCTGATCGTCGAGCCGGCTGGAGGCGTGCAGGCCGGTGCCGATCACGTACAGGCCGCCGAGCTCGATGGCCTTGTCCTTGTCGTGCGACTCGTCCTTGCCACCGAGGCGGATGTCGGTACCGCGACCAGCCATCTGGGTGGAGACCGTCACCGTGCCGGGCACACCGGCCTCGGCGATGATCGAGGCCTCTTCGGCGTCGTTCTTCGCGTTCAGGACGACGTGCGGGATCTCGGCGGCCTCGAGGCGGTCGCTGAGCTGCTCGGACTCCTCGACACTGTGAGTGCCGATCAGGATCGGGCGGCCGGTCTCGTGCACCTCGGCGATGTGCTCGACCAGCGCGGCGTTCTTCTGCTCGACGGTCAGGTAGAGCCGGTCGATGTCGTCCTTGCGGATGTTCGGGTTGTTCGGCGGCACGACGGCCACCTCGACCTCGTAGAACTCCTGCAGCGACTCGCCGACGACTACCGCCGTACCGGTCATGCCACACAGCGACTTGTAGCCCTTGACCAGCGCCTGCACGGTGATGCTGTCCAGCACCTCACCGGAGTCGCTGACCGGGACGGCCTCCTTGGCCTCCACGGCGGCCTGCAGACCGTCGGGCCAGCGCTGCAGCTTGGCGATCCGGCCGCGGTTGTTGTTGATCAGGCTGACCTTGCCGTCGCGGACCAGGTAGTCGACGTCCTTGCGCAGCAGCACCTCGGCGTGCAGCGCGACGTTGATCTGGGTCAGGCGGTCGAGGTTCTCGTCGTCGTACAGGTTGAACGCGGGGCGCTCGGCCTCGGCTTCAACCTGGTCCGCGGTCTCGTCTTCGGTCTTGTCCTCGTCTTCGGCTGCCTCGTCCTCAGCTGCCTCGTCCTCGACGACGGCCTCGGGCTCGACGGCGGCCTCAGCCGCGGCGACGCGCTCGCCGAGCAGCTTCTCGACCTTGTCGGTGCCCGTGTCGGTCAGCGCGACCGTGCGGCCGTCGCCGTCGATCTCGTAGTCGACCCCGGCACGCAGCGTGCGGACGATCTGTACGACGTCGTCGTCCAGCTCCTCGGTCCGGGTCGCCCCGGCCAGCACCAGCGGCACCCGGGCCTCGTCGATCAGCACCGAGTCGGCCTCGTCGACCAGCGCCACGTCCGGCGTCTGGGTGACCCGATCGGCCACGTCGTTCACCAGGCGGTCGCGCAGCACGTCGAAGCCGACCTCGCTGACCGGCACGTAGCAGACCTCAGCCTGGTACGCCGCTCGTCGCTCCTCCGGTGTGGAGGCCTGGCCGACGTGCGACACCGTCACACCGAGCAGCTCGTAGATCGGCGCCATCCACTCCGCGTCACGGCGGGCCAGGTAGTCGTTGACCGCGAGCACGTGCACCCGGCGGCCACCGATCGCGTACCCGGCCGCGGCGAACGCACCGGCGAGCGTCTTGCCCTCACCGGTCGCCATCTCGACCACGCGGCCCTGCAGCATCGCCAGTGCGCCGACGATCTGGCCGTCGAACGCAGACTCCCCCAGCGTGCGCCGGGCAGCGTCGCGGGCCAGCGCCAGGAACTCGATCTGCTCGTCCTCGTGCAGCCCACCGGTGGTCCGGAGCTCACTGACGGACTCGGTGAGCTCCTCGTCGGTCAGCGGCTCGACGGACTCCTCCGCCTCCAGTACGAGCTGCGAGAGCCGCTCGTAGGGGCCAAGGTTGATCGATCCGGGGCGCTGCAGCAGCCGGCGAAAGCGCGAGGTGATTTTCAGAGCCATAATGACGGCAACGTACAGGCTCGGCGTGTCGTTCCGCAGACCAGGTCAGCGTGTCTCAGGACTCCACTCGTACGGCGTGGTGGTGGTGACGCCGTAGAGGCCCAGTTTCTGCAGGATCGGGCGGGAGTCTTCGGAGGCGTCGACGCGGAGGAATTCGTAGCCGCGGTCCTTCGCCAGGCGGGCCCTGTGCACCAGCAGCGTGCTGTAGAGGCCCTGGCGTCGCCACTCGGGCAGTGTGCCGCCACCCCAGAGGCTGGCGAACCCTGTGCCCGGGTGGAACCGGATCCAGGCCGCGGACGCCACTGGGCCCTCTCTTTTGAGCCCGTCCTCCACCAGGAACACCGAGAGCCGCTCGGGGAACATGCGCGCCTCAGCGGCCAAGCGCTCCTCCACACCGGTCAGGCCGCTGTGCCAGAGGGTGTCCATGAGAACTGCAATCCGGTGGAAGTCCTCAGGTCCTTCCGCCTCCCGCAGTACCGCCTTGGAGGGCAGTGCGGAGGGGCGCTCCAGGATGCGGTCGACCTCGCCGAGGATCAGCGTCTCCGGATCCTCCTGGCTGAACCCCGCGCGAATCAGCCGCTCACCAAGGTCGGCCGGTTCGTCGTACGCGTAGGTCTTCCACTCGAACGGCAGGCCGCGCTCCTGGAAGAAGGCGAGCTCACCAGCGATCACGGCATCCGGGTCGTCGCCCAGCCCGCGCGGTGTCTCGACGAAACCCGCGCCTTCCGCGCCCTCGACGTACGAGCGATGGACGAAGCCCTCGTGCTCGACCTTCCAGCCCGGGATCGTGTCCGCGTCCGGCAACCGGATGCGGCGGTGGAACACGTCGAGCAGCTCGTCAGGCGTCATGGTCGCAGTGAACCAACCTCACCCCGCTGGCGTCCAACGAGTAAGTCCTGAGAGGGGGACCATCATGAAGCTCAACCACATCCCCACGAAGACGATCCTCGCCGCGCTGGCGGTGGCTGCGATTCCAGTAGCCGCACTAGCCGTCCCCGGCTCGTCCCCCGCCCCTCAGACCGTCGCTGCCACGTCTTGCCCATCCGGCTGGGGGTCGCTTCCCGAAGCGAACGCCCGGATGGTCCAGTCGCCGGTAGTCGGCGTCCGCACCGGACGGCATGCCTGTTTCGACCGGCTGGTCGTCGACCTGCAGGGCCGATCCCCCGGGTACGACGTTCGCTACGTCGGCACTGTCACCCAGGACGGCTCCGGCTTCCCGGTTCCGCTGCGCGGCGGCGCGAAGCTGCAGATCGTCGTACGGGCGCCATCGAACCGGCCCCTCAAGGCCCCGGATGTCCGTGGCTACGACACCTTCCGGCAGGTCGCGTACGCCGGAAGCTTCGAAGGGCAGACGACGATCGGCGTCGGCGTTCGCGCCCGGCTGCCGTTCCGCGTCTCCACGGTGACCGGTCCGGGCGCGAATACCCGTCTGGTGGTGGACGTGGCCCACCACTGGTGATGCTGTGCATTTGATTACGGCAGCACTCGGCCCATCAGATCGAAGAAGGCGTTGGCCAGCACCAGCTCGTACCGGTCATCGAGCAGGCTGGCCAACTCCGCGATATCGGACGGGGTCCAGTTCCAGGCGTTGATACCGCCTGAGATGAACAAGGGCTTCGTACCGTCCCACTTCGCCACCTGTGCGTCCAGAGCGGTCTTGTACTCCCCCGCCTTGCCCGGAGCACCCCACTGACCGGCAATCGGCAGACCGCCCTGGCGGACCGCCAGCAGGTCGCCGTCCCAGGTCTGCATGATGCCCTTGAGCGGTGTGTACTTGGCGAAGCCTCTGGCGATCTCCTCCGACAGCACGACCCACTTGTCGTTCTCACGGTGGCTGTACGAGTACACCTGGTCCATGCCCGTACGGCGCAGTTGCGAGCCGGTGAGCTTCAGGAACTGAGTGAACTCGGCCGGTACCCAGGAGCCGGGGTACGTGTAGCCCGCACCGGACGGTCCGCAGACCAGGAGGTCGTTGGCCGTTGCAGTGCGCTGGAAGTGGCTGAACAGTCCCGGACCTGTCTCCAGCAACATCGGACTGATCGTCCAGTTGGCAGGAGCCTCGCCACGCTTCGGGTCGTCCCACAGATCGCGCATGTGGCGCTGGCAGTACTGGATGTTGTCGCCCTCACCGAAGGTCAGCGTCAGATAGACCTTGTTCTTCGGCTTGGTGATCCGCCGGACCGGACGGACCTTCTCCGAGATCGGTGCGGTGAACCCGGCGTGCACAGTCCCGTTCATGTAGAAGTCGGCCGCTATGACGGGCGATCCGCCCTTGGAGGCAAGGTCCACGCCGTCCCACTCGCCAGAGACGTCGTTCGCGAACCAGCCCATGTACGGCGCCAGTGTCGGCCACTTGGCGAAGTGTTCGGTCAGCAGTGCGCCGGTTGCACCACCAGGCGGCAGCCAGCTCACCATGGCCTTCGTGGCGACCACGTAGTCACGGAAGTACGCGAACGGCTCGATCCGCGTGGGGGCGGTGTCGGTGGTCGACACGAGGTACTGGTTCCACATGGTCACGGTCACCACGAGGGACGTCGTACCGGCTGGTGGGTCGAAGGCGTAGATGTAGTAGCCGCCTCCGTCGCAGAAGCGGTTGGCGTCGCCGCCGATGCTGGAGTTCGCGCCGTCGAAGAGGTACTGCGCCTCCTCCGGGGTGTTCGGCTTGAAGTGCGCGATCTCGACGCCGTTCGCCTTCACCCACACCTCGGACACCGACGGACCCCAGCCGTCGTCGCCGAACGAGTCCTGCCAGCGGACGTAGACCTTGCCCTTGCCGAGCTTGGCCGAGACGTCAAGGTCGAAGTTGCCGCGGTTGGACGAGTCCCGGATCTGGCGGGTCTCGCGGGCAATCTCCTTCCACTGCACGTTTTCCACCGCGACCACCCTGGTCGGCGGCAGGCCGGCAAGCAGCTTGTGCGTGACCCGCGGGAACAGGTTGTCGAGCTGCCACCGGTACGTCTTCACCCGGTCGTCGTCGAACTTCCCCCGCAGGTCCTTCACGATTCTGAGTCCGTGCGCCTTGGCCTGATCCGCGTCTGCCACAACGCAGTCCTCAAGGCCAGCCAGCGTGGTCGCGACGTTGAGCGAATCCGGTACGGCGGGGTCGTAGACGATCGCACCGCGGACCCGGTGCCGGTACTTCGCCACCAGGTCGAGCGGGTTCTTGTACAGCGTCGTCGGCAGGTGCATGTCGGTCAGCCACTTGGCGTCCGGCGTGCTCTGGGTGCCTGTGTCGTAGAGGAAGTACAGCTCCGGCTTAGTACGGTTGACGATGCCTTGCAACGTTGTCAGCAGAGTCTGGTCGTGACCGCTGAGTTTGCTGGCATCGCCGTAGTGCAGATGCTTGGGGCGGTTGAAGGCCGGCAGCAGCCGGGCGGGGCTGCCGGACGTCGATGATGCTGCAGCCGCAGTGGTTGTCAGCGTCGGGACCAGTCCGATCCCGCCTGCCGTCACTGCACCGCTGCCCGCCAGGAACGTTCGTCTCGAGACCATCGTGACCACTCCCTGTCGCTGACATCGATGTCAAATCTGGCCGGACAGTAGCAATCCCGTGAGAGCGTGTACAGGGCTCGTCGGGGTATTTGGAATCGTTTCCGGGAGATCGGATCTCTACCAGGCCTGGCGCAGGATCTCGGTCGCCTCCGGCAAACTGATCCCGGCCCGCCGCGCCGCCCGCGCCAGCACGGTCGCCGCCGCCCGCGTCTCCTCGTCGTCGACATGACTCCGCGACGCAAGCACAAATGTCCCATTCCGGCCACGGGTCTCGATCATCCGATCGGCCTCGAGCTCCTTGTACGCCCGCGCCACGGTGTTGACCGCCAGCCCCAGATCCCCCGCCAACTGCCGAACCGTCGGCAACCGCGTCCCCTGCGCGAGATCCCCACGCCGAATCAGCCCGTCGATCTGTTCCTTCACCTGCTCGTACGGCGGCTTCGCTCCCGCCGGATCCACCGAGATGATCATCCGACCACCCGCCGTACCCGCGGCAGCCCCCACGGGCTGTGTGCGACCGCACTGGCCACCATGCTCAGCAGCAGCGCCCCCATGAGCAGGCCCCATCCCATCCATTCGAATGACGTCGGCACGTCCGACGGCCAACTGAACGAGAACGGCACCCCAGCTCCCAACAGCCAGCTCACCGTGATCATCGCCGTCCCGATGTCTCGCAGGGTCGTTGCCCGCAACGCCTCCTGCCACAACAGCTCCTCCGGGCGCCCCGACCTCTGACTGACGCCCAACGCGAGTCGCTGCACCACCACTCCACCACCCCACAGCAGCACACCGATCGCTCCGCTGACAACCAGCACCCAGCCCCGCTCCGGCTGATCCGCACTCCCCAGCACGACGATGCCGAGGCCGACGCAAATCAAGGGCACCAGGACAATGACGTAGTAGATCGCGATCTCGATCGGATGCAGGTAGTCGGTAAGCTTGCGCGGCCGCAACGCCGCCGCCCGCGGCCCGTCGACCCGCGCCAGCCGCACCGCGCGATACCCGTGCAGCAAGGTCGCAGCCCCGCTCCAAGCCGCCGTGATCGCCAGGAACCACAGCCACAGACGCAGGTCCACTGTGAACTCGAAGGAATCGCTCCCGAAAGTCGGCCCCAGCTTCAGCTTTCCGCCGAGCACCGCATCAGCCACCGCCAGCACGACTCCGGCCGCCACCGTCCCGGCCAGAATCCCCAGCACCAGGATCGTCTGCCGCTGCCGGAACCACTCCTTCGCCGGCTCCACCAACCCCTCCTCAGCCGGCAACCCACCGCGCGCCACCAACCGTCGTACCTCAGAGTCAGCGATCTTCCCCCGCGCCAACCACAACACGACCATCGTGACAACCATGGCCCCCAAGATCACGTACATCGCGCTCCCCTTCCGCTTGTTTGTACCAAATGTATTGATACAAACTGACGAGGTCAAGTACGGCGGTCAACCCCGCGTGCCCTCGACCACCGCGCTCTGCTCCTGGCAGAACGCCGTACCGGCCCGGAACGCCGACGACGGCACCGCCGTTCACCCGGCATGCCCAACCTCACAAGCGCTTACGAAGAACTGGCCGACGCGTACCACGAAGGCGTCGATCCCGACGGCAGCGGACTGAACGATCCGGCCTTCGACGCACTGGTCGGCGACATCCACGGCCAGCGCGTCGCCGCAGTCGCCTGCGGTCAGGGCCGCGACGCACGCCGCCTCGCCGACCTCGGGGCACGGGTGGTCGGCATCGACGCCTCGGAATCGCTGCTGTCACACGCACGCCGGCTCGAACAGCAGAATCCGCGCGGCATCGAGTTCCACCACGACGATGCCCAGAATCTGGGTCCGGATTTCACTGGCTCCTTCGACGGAGCAGTCTGCTACATGGCCTTGATGGACATCCCCGACCTCAAGCCCACGGTGCACTCGATCGCCCGAATCCTCAAGCCTGGCGGCTGGTTCGTCGCCTCGATCGTGCACCCCTGCTACAAAACCCCCGCCGCCGGCGAACTGATCGACCACGTCGACGGTTCCACCCGACGCATCGTCGGCCGCTACTTCGACGAAGGCCCCTTCACCAGCCCGACTCGGCTGGCAATCCTGCCACGCGTCGCCTACCACCGCATGCTGTCCACCTACCTCAACACGTTCGCAGCAGCCGGTCTCCCCATCACCCAGATGGCCGAACCGGTCGGCGACCGCCCCGTCTGGCAAACCGTCCCCGGCATCCTCCACTTCCGCTGCCAACGGAGTCCTTCCGTACTCGTCGTCGACCCGTGCGAGATCAGGTAGCCCACACACAGTGGCTACGGTTAGCTCGTGATCATTGTCAGCGACCAGGAGTTGCGGGGGTTCTTGGTCGAGCGGTTGGCGCAGGCCTGCTGGGTTGGGGTTGGGGAGATCGATCCGGATCGGCTACTCAACGAGTACGGGCTGTCCTCGCGGGATGCGGTGGCGATCACGGGCGAGTTGAGCGAACTGCTGGATCGACCCTTGCAGCCGGAGAGTTTGTGGCGCTATCCGACGGTGAACCAGCTGGTCCGCGGGCTGATCGCGGAAGGACGCGAGATCGCGATCATCGGCTGGGGCCGGGGCGACGAGGATGCCCGGTCGCAGGTCGAGCAGGAGGCGTTGGAACGAGCCGGGTTGTTCGAGCCCGAGCGGTTGGGTGCAGTGGTCGATGAGTCCGCGGTGGTTGCAGTCAGGACAGGGGTGGATCGGCTGCGGGCGGGGGAAGCAGATGTGGTGGTGGCGACCGGGGTGAGTGCCGGGTGCGCGTCCGTCGTGCTGAAGCGGCTGCCGGACGCTGAGCGGGACGGGGACCGGGTGCTGTCGGTGATCAGCGAGCTCACGTCGACGGAGGACGCCGAGGTCGGCGAACTGGTTGACGCTGTGCTGGACGGCGATCCGGTGGTGCGGTTGCGGGATGCGAGTGGCGCCGAGTTGGTACTGCGGCGGGTGTGGGCGTCGTTGGCCGACATACCGCTGCAGGGGGTCGGGCATTTCGCGCTGTCCGACACCAGCATCGAGCGGATCAGCCTGTATGCCGGGGAGTTGGCTGAGCACCTCCGTGTCGGCAGCGACGCTCTGGCGAATGTCGAGTACACGCTCGCCCGGCAGGTGGCTCGCGGACCGGTTCGAACCGTTGTCGTCGCCAGAGATCGGCCGGAACTGCTCGCCGGATTGTCGGCTCTTGCCGGCAACACTTCTCATCCGGCCGTGGTTGCTGGTGAAGCCGCCGCGGTTCCGCAGCCGGTCTGGGTGTTCTCGGGTGAGCAGCCGTGGTTCAGCCTGCGGGGATTGATGGAGTGTGAGCCCGCATTCGCCGCGACGATCGGCGAGCTGGATCCGCTGCTGCAGTGGGCTTCCGGGCTGCACCTCCGCGACACGCTGCTCACCGGCGCCCCGCCGGAGCCGGAGCAGGAGCCGGCCGCGCAGTACGGCGTACAGCTCGCCCTGGCCCTTCTCTGGCGCCAGTTCGGCTTGACGCCCGCCGCCGTCGTTGGACTCTCCACCGGCCGCCTGGCCGCTGCCGTACTCGCCGGCGCCCTCACCGCCACCGAAGGCGCGCAACTCATCGCCGGCCAACCGGCCGACCCCAAAGCCCCACGCATCCCGTACTACGAGTCACGCGAAGCAGCAGCTCAAGCCGGCCACCACCTCTTCCTCGACCTCACTCTCCCTCGCACAGAGGACCCCGCGATCGTCTTCCACCGCCAACTGGCCTCGCTCGAAGCACTCGGTCACCCACTGACCCCACGCGCAGGCCGAATCACCGACCTCCCACTCCGAGTCCGGCCATGACGGCCCCGACCGCCGTCGATCTGGTGCGTCGATGGGCAACGGAGAAGCCACATGCGCCCGCCTACACCTTCCTCGACTACCAAACCGATCCAGGAGGACAGCGGCACACGCTGACCTGGAGTGGGGTCGACCGGCGTGCCCGTGCGACAGCGGCAGCGATCCGCAGCCACGCCGTACCGGGAGACCGGGTCGCGATCCTCGCACCGCAAGGCCTCGACTATCTGGTCGCACTCCTCGGCTCGTTCTACGCCCGCACGATCGCGGTCCCGCTCTTTCCGCCTGGTCTGTCCGGCCACCGAGCACGCCTCGACAACGCTCTCGCCCACAGCAGACCGGTCTGCATCCTGACCACCGGTGACGTTGCCGTTGACAACTACCCAGTCGTTGCCCTCGACAACCTCGGCGATCACGACTGGCGACCGGAACCGATCGACGGCAACGAGATCGCTTACCTGCAGTACACCTCCGGCGCCACCGGAACCCCCTCCGCGGTGATGGTCACCCACGCCAACCTCGTGGCGAACATCGACCAACTCATCACCGCCTTCCACTTCCAGCCAGGCCGGTCCACGACCGTCAGCTGGCTCCCCCTCTGGCACGACATGGGCCTGGTCCTCGCCTTCGGCGTACCACTCCGGTACGGCGATCAGTCCAGCTTCATCGACCCACTCGCCTTCCTGATGCGCCCGGCCCGCTGGCTCGACCTCGCGCGTTCGGCGCTCGACGTCTACACCGCCGGACCGAACTTCGGCTACGACTACTGCACGCGCCGCATCACCAACAAGGCCGCAGTCGACCTGTCCCAGGTGAAGGTGTTCCTGAACGGCGCCGAGCCCGTCCGGGCTCACACGATCGAGGCCTTCACCAACGCCTTCCAGGTCCCGCCCGCGACCCACACCCCGGCGTACGGACTGGCCGAGGCCACCGTCTTCGTCACCAGCGCCGCCGTCTCCCGACCACCCACCGCGCAGGCGTTCGATCGAGAGGCCCTGCGGATCGGCATGCTCAAGCCGTCCGACCGAGGCCACGAGCTCGTCTCGCTCGGCAAACCAACAGGTCAGCGCCTGGAGATCGTCGACTCGGGCGGCCACCCCTGCGGTCCAGGCGTCATCGGCGAGATCTGGCTCCAAGGCCCCAACGTCGCCGCCGGCTACTGGAACGACCCCGCCCGCACGGCCAAGGTCTTCGGTGCCCACCTCGCCGACGGCACCGGCCCCTGGCTACGCACCGGCGACCTCGGCGCCCTGTACGACGGGGAGCTCTATCTCACCGGCCGTCTCAAGGACCTGATCATCATCGACGGCCGCAACCATCACCCCCAGGACATCGAGGCCACCGTCGAGGCCGCCCACCCACAGCTCAAACCGGGCCGCACAGTCGCCTTCTCCGTCACCGCACCCGACACCGAACACCTCGTCGTACTGATCGAGAGCAGCAACCTGCCCGAGGGTGCCATCAAAGCCGCCGTCCAACGCGACCACGGCCTGCACATCCAGCACCTGCTCGAAGTCCCACGCGGCACCATCCAGCGAACCTCCAGCGGCAAACTCGCCCGGGCTGCAACACGCGCCTGGTACCTCAGTAACCAATAGATCCGCAACGAACGGTACGTCGTCAGCGGGGCCGTTGTTTCTCGCGCTCAGGCGGGCCTACTAGGCCGGGAAGTCCGCGCCGCGAGAGAGCGTTTCGCTCGCGCGAATGTCGGCCAGGTTCTGCTCCAGTGCATCGATCACGGCGTCGTATCCGCCACCGCCAAGGACCAGCCGACGGGGAGGCGCGTCCTGGGCCATCGCCGCGATCACCGCACGGGCACCACGGCGCGGATCGCCGGGTTGCACGCCGTCCAGCTCAACGAAGGCGGCGCGGACCTGCTCCAGCATGTCGTGGTACTCCGGGATCGCCTCCGTGACGGGCTCGTTCGCGAAGCCGGCGTAGGCGTTCGTGCGGAACGCCCCCGGTTCGACCGCCAGCACGGAGATGCCCTGCGCGGCGACCTCGTCGCGCAGCGCGTCGGTGGTGGCTTCGACGGCGAACTTCGTCGCGCTGTAGTAGCCGAATCCGACCGCCGCCAGTAGCCCGGCCACCGAGGACACATTGACGATCCACCCGCTTCCGCGGGCGCGCATCCCCGGCAGCACCGCCCGCGTCACGGACAGCGGCGCGAAAAAGTTGAGCTCGAACATTGTCCGCACCGAGGAATCGTCCATCCCCTCGATCGATCCGTACCAGCCGCGGCCAGCGTTGTTGACCAGCACGTCGATACCGCCGAAGCGCTCCTCAGCCGAATGCACCGCGCGCAGCACCTGTGCCGCGTCGGTGACATCCAGCGGTACGACGAGAACGCGGTCGCCGTACTGGTCCGCCCACGTCCGCAGCTCCTCGGGACGCCGCGAGGTGAGCACCACGCGATCTCCCGTCTCCAACGCCGCCTCGGCGAACGCCATCCCGAAGCCGCCGGGCGTGCCCCCTGTGATGAACCATCGCCGGGTCACGGCTCGATCACCAACCGGCTGATCAGCGCGCCGTTCAACGCGAAGCGATAGTGCAGGTCGACGACTCCACCAGGGAAGTTGCCCTCCAGGTGCTGCCCGACGTCGACGGTCGTCCCGGTCGTGGTCGCACCGGTGAACTCCGTCGTATAGGTGTACTCACTGGCCGCCGTGGTCAGCCAGGCCTCAATCTCATCACGGCCCGTGTAGTCGTGGCCCTCGTCGGTCACGACGGCATCCGCGGTGAGCGTGTCGAGCGTTCGATCGCCCTCTCGGGCGTCGAGCGCAGTCATAAACGTCTTGATGGTGTCCGGGAGTGCATCCCATTCGGTGGTCATGAGCCCACGGTGGAGCTTCCCCCAAGGGGAAGGTCAACCTCGGCCGGCGACTTCGTGTCCGCACCGCCCGACAACCAGGCCCCGGTTGACCTTGCCCTAGGGGGAAACTGCACGATTGGCCTATCCGATAACGCGAGCGGCGGATCGGCTTAGGAGGACGCCATGGGTGCACAGGTCTCGATCGGTGACTTCGCAGTGATGACCAGCCTGACCAGGAAGGCGCTGCGGCACTACCACGACATCGGCATTCTCGAACCGGCCCATATCGACTCCCACACCGGCTATCGCTTCTACGACACCAGCCAGGTCGATCATGCACACATCATCCGCCGGTTCCGCTCTCTCGGCATGTCCATTCCCGACGTCAAAGCGCTGCTGAGCACAGCCGACACCGCGACCCGCACCGACATCATCACGACTCATCTCGAGCAGATGGAGGTGCAGCTGCAGCAAACTCGTGACACCGTCGGCGCCCTGCGTGAGTTGCTTTCTCCCGTGTGCACCCCCGCCCACGTGGAGTTGCGCCACGAACCTGCGCTCGCGGTGTGGTCCATCGGTGCCACCCTCGATGTTTCTGAGCTCGACAGCTGGTTCGGGTCGACAGTGCGGAAACTGCGAGACGCCGTTGCAGCGGCAGCAAGCGCACCTTCGGTGATCGTGCCGGGTGGCCTCTACGACCGAGAGCTATTCCTCGAATCGCGTGGCAAGGCAACACTGTTCGTCGCCGCACCGCACTCTGCGGATCCGCCGGAGGGCATCCGTGCCGAGGTCTTACCTCAGGCCGAATTCGCGGTGCTCACCCACTCCGGCGGCCACGAAGGCATCGACCGCAGTTACGGGGCGCTGGGAATCTACGCAAACGAGCATCTGATCAGCCACCAGGGACCAATCCGCGAACACTACCTCGGCGGGGCGCCCCCGGATCCGACAACCTTCACCGCCACCGAGATTTGCTGGCCGATCTTCAGCACCACCCCACCACCAGAATAAAAGCAGTCCGCCAGTGTCGCCTGGTACCAACCAGCGCTGTCAACGCTCTGCTCCTGGCAGAACGCCGTACCGGTCCGGAACGCCGACGACGGCACCGCCGTCCACCCGGCATACCCAACCTCACAAGCGCTTACGAAGAACTGGCCGACGTCTACCACGAAGGTGTTGACCCCGAAGGCGTCGGACTGAACGATCCGACGTTCGATGCACTGGTGGGCGATGTCCACGGTCTGCGCGTGGCGGCGGTTGCTTGCGGGCAGGGTCGCGACGCGCGGCATCGAGTTCCACCACGATGATGCCCAGAATCTGGGCCGGGTTTCACCGGCTCTTTCGACGGGGCACCCGACGCATCGTCGGCCGCTACTTCGACGAAGGCCCCTTCACCAGCCCGACCCGGTTGGCAATCCTGCCACGCGTCGCCTACCACCGCATGCTGTCCACCTACCTCAACACCTTCGCAGCAGCCGGCCTGCCCATCACCCAGATGGCCGAACCCGTCGGCGATCGTCCCGTCTGGCAGTCCGTCCCCGGCATCCTCCACTTCCGCTGCCAACGCAGCAGCCAGGCTGCCCGTCCTCTAGTGGAAGCGAGGTCGGTCGCGGGCGGTAGTC
Organism: Kribbella antibiotica; assembly: GCF_004349055.1. Classification (GTDB taxonomy): domain Bacteria; phylum Actinomycetota; class Actinomycetes; order Propionibacteriales; family Kribbellaceae; genus Kribbella; species Kribbella antibiotica. The sequence continues at coordinate 23,431 of NZ_SMKX01000017.1, read as the reverse complement.
CGCAGGGGTAGGACGGCGATGAGCCGGGGTGGGTGGGTAGCACGCTCTCCCGGCGTCAAGGAGTGAAGAGTTTCCAGTGGCCTTCGGAGATGACGTCGACGGTGCCGCCGTCGGCGACTTTGACGGCGGTCTGGTCGTCGATCGCGTAGGTCGGGGCCGGGATCCGGGCCGCCCATTTCTCCGCGTTGGCCAGGGATGCGTCGGGGTGACGTTCATTGTCCAGGTGCGGGATGACGGCGAAGTCGACGAGCCCCGCACCGTGCCCGGTGACCAGGGTTCGGTCGACGTCACCTTGCGGCGTACTGAAGACGGCAGGCTCGGACTGCAGGGATCCGTGGTCGCCGCGCGGCGGCTCCGTGTAGGTCTCGACGAAGGTCGAAGTGACGGCCATGCTGCCGGCACTCACCCCCACATAGACGGAGTCCAGCGTCGGCAGCAGATCGGCCAGGCCGGAGCGGCGCATCCAGTTGGCCAGGAACAGCGGATCGCCACCCCACGCCAGCAAAGCATCAGCCTCCTGGACCGCAGGTACCCAAGCCTCCGCATCGATGCTCGGCAGCACCGACAACTCCAGAAGCCCCAACGACTTCCACCCGAGATCGCTCAACCGCGACGGCGCCTGTCCGCTCAGCGCCCGCCACGCCATCTCCGCCCCACCCCGGAAGGGATAGATCGCAGTCGGAATGAAGAGCGCGGTGCACTCCGCAATCGGCCGGCCGAGCAGGTCCACCAAGGCGTTCTCGATACTCGCATTCGTGATGCCGCCGGAAGTCAGAAGAACTCTCACAGCTCAAACTCCGTTCGTCGTCCGTCAACTCCTATCACCCCTACAACGAACCGCCCACCCCCTCTTCGACACACCCCAGTGGGGTCGCGGGGGCAGACAACGATCCGGCCGGGCCCTCGGGGGGCCGGCCGACTCCTCCGCAGCGCCCCTGGTCGGGGCGGTGGCGCGAAAACTCTGCGACGAAGACGGCATATGAGGCATGCGGCCAAAGATAGTGGACTTTCGGTGTGGGCCGAAAGATTTTCTAGGGCTGAAAGACTGGAGGGATGAGAGTCGGACAAGGTGGAAGTGGGCCGGGGGCGCAGGCACCGGATGGTAGTCAGGTTGAGATGTATGAGCTTGCGGAGGCTCGTGGGGAGGACGAGCTGATCGATGCGGCGATCGCGCCGGGGAGCAGCATTCTTGAGTTGGGGTGTGGGACTGGGCGAATCACTCGGCCGCTGCTCACACGGGGGCATGAGGTGGTGGCGGTGGACGAGTCGGCGGAGATGCTGGCTCGGGTCCGTGGGGCTGAGACTGTGCAGGCGACCATCGGCGAGCTGCGGCTCGGGCGGCGCTTCGACGTGGTGCTGATGATGTCGTACTTGGTCAACGTGGCTGATGATGCTGAGCGGTTGCGGTTGTTGCGGACGTGCGCGGAGCATGTGCTGCCGGGTGGGTCGGTGGTGATTCAGCAGCAGTTGCCTTCGCAGTTGGCGCGGCCTGTGGTGTTGGAGAGTGAGCACACCCGAATGGAGATCTCCGATGTGGAGCATTTGCCTGGCAACAAGGTCGCGGCCACGTTGACGCATACGCGTGACGGACAGAGCTGGTCGCAGCGGGTGCTGACTCAGAATCTGACCGAGGAGGAGCTCTCCAGCCAGCTGGCCGAGGTGGGCCTGCGGCTGGACGAGTACCTGACGCCGAACACCGCCTGGGTGCGGGCACGGCCGATTTAACCAGTGGCAACCACACCTGCGGGTGCGGACCCTCAGGGGTATGACGACGATTTCGCGGCAGGTGGATCGGCCCCCGCCGGAGGTGCGGGACGATGACCTCTGGGACGCCTTGCGCCGCCAGGAACCGGAGGCGCTCGGCGATCTGTTCAGCCGGTACGCCGTTGCCGTGCACGCTTATGCGGTCCGGCATACGGGCTCTTACGCGTACGCCGATGACGCAGTCCAGGCAACGTTTATCACCGCCTGGAAGCAGTTCGGGCGCTCGGATCCGGGGCCGCTGCAGCACGGCAGCGCGAAGCCGTGGTTGCTGGCGATTGCGCGCAACGAGCTGCGGAACAGTGTCCGGTCCAGACGCCGGTTGGCGCAGTTCTTGCTGCGGCAGCCGGCGCCGTTGCATCAGCCGGATCACTCGGAGGCGGTTGCGGCTCGGGTGGATTCGGAGAAACACATCCGGGCTGTTCGGGCAGCTCTGGCTGCCCTTCCGGGTCATGAGCGCGAGACCGTTGAGCTCGTCTATTGGGCACAGCTGAGCCTGGCCGATGCCGCGGCGGTCCTGGGGGTCGCCGAAGGCACTGTGAAGGCCCGCCTGTCCCGGGCCCGCCGCCGTCTGCCCGCTTTACTGGAGGAGCACCGATGAACCTCACCACGCCCCCACCGGTCGAGCAGCTCGACCCCGAGTACACCGAAACGCTGCGGCGCAACGTAGTCCGCGGCGCCTACAAAGCCTTCCGCCCGAAGCCGCCGCGCTGGACGCCGTTCCTGGCGTGGGTTCCGGTCGTTGCCGCCACCGCTGCCGTCGCGATCGGCATCACCAGCGTCGTCACCCTCAGCCGCAGCGGCGACCCGGCAGGCTCTACCGGAATCCAGCAGGAGTCTCCTGACAAAACGCAGCGTGAGTGGCTCGACCTCGGCGATGCGAGTGACAGCCAGGCACGAGCCGCGGCCAGGCAGTGCCTGAAGCTGAAGACGACGGTCTCCGGCACCACCGAAGACCTGTACGGTCCTGCGGATGCGGACGCCGCGACCATCAGGTCCGCCCGCTGGATCAAGGCGTTCGGTGTGCCCGGGAAGTCGCGGCAGCTGCTGCAGACCTTCGTCACCGCGAACAGCAACTTCTGGTTCCAGTGCCTCGACGGCGAGATTCTGCGCTGGGACACCTCCGCGGCTGCGGCCAACGAACAGAACCCGATCCCAGGGACGTGGGCGTGGAACAACGTCGGCGAAGGGAAGTCGGCCGGTGTGCGAGCGTCGTACTCGTTCCGCGCCGCGAAGAACGTCGGCCTGGTCGAGCTGCGGATCCGTGGACTCAATGGCGTCTCGCCCTGGTACGCCGACGTCACGGTCGATCAGGCCGGTTACCTCGAAGGGATCCTGCCTGACGCCGTCGCCGAGCACGGGAACGCGGAGATCGACGTTCGCGCCTTCGACAAGGACGGCAAGCAGGTTTTCTTCACGACGTTCGGGTGACAACGAACCGGCCGGGCCCTCGGGGGGTCCGGCCGGGTCGCGGGGTGGCTCGAGGGTCAGCCCTTGCCGGGGGTGCCTTGGTTGACTGCGGCTTCGAACTGGGAGCGGGTCATGGCGGAGGTGTCACCGAGCGTCTTGGCCGTGCGGCTGCAGTTCACTGCGGGGGCCGGTTGGCCGGACAGGTAGGCGATGGCGGTGCGGAAGGTGTCGCAGCGGCGCTGGTCTTCGGCGCCGGCGGGGTAGCCGATGGCGGCGTTGACACGGCCCATCTTGAGCTGGTCGGCGTACGGGTTGATGTTGCGGGCGACGGTCCAGTACCAGCGGGCGATCTGAGCGCTGTAACGGATGTCGCGGGCGAGCTCGGGGTTGTTGATCAGGTCGACGCCGAGCCACTGGCCGGCGGGACGGTAGTTGAAGTCGCCGGTGAGCTGGATGTAGCCGCGGCCGCCGTACACGCGGGTGTCGCCGATCTCGCGGATGTTGTACTCGAGCCGCGATTCGTGGACCAGCGTGGCCAGGAAGGCCGCCTTGCGGTAGACCGTGTTGATTCCGGCATCCCGCATCGCCTGGTTGAGCGAGGGCAGCCCCTGCTGCACGATGCTCGGGTTCGCGATCCGGCTGCCGAACATCGCCTGAACCTGGGCGAGCGTGATGTCGCCGACCGGCGGGTTCGGATTGCCGCCGCATTCGGGGACACCGGGGAGTTTGTCTTCGGGAATCGCGACGTACACGACGGTCACATACCCACCGAGGGCGGGCACATGCGCCCACCATTCGCTGGTGCCTTCGTCGATGGTGACGCGGTCACCGCGTTTCTGGCAGTCGACGTTGATATCGGTCGGGCCGGGCAGTGTCCCGACGACAGCCGAGGACAGATAGGCGTCGGCGCGGATGTTGACGCCGGTGCCGAAGGTCCGGAAGACGGCGGCGTGGGCCGGGGTCGCGGTGACCAGACCGGCGGCCACGATGCCGAGGCCCGCGAGAAGAGAAGTGAGACGGCGAAGAACCATGAGGAGCTCCTGGGGCGGAGGGGCGGGATTGGTGAAATGTTTCCTGCAAGGCGCGCTTGCCGGTTACTTTCCTCCAGATCCCGCCCGTTCACAACCCCTTCGGACCAGGCCTAATTGTTTGCGGATCAGCCGACGGTGCCGGGAGCCCCAGGTGCCTTGGCCAGCGCGTCGAACTCGGTCCGGGTGAGCTTGCTGGTGTCACCAGACGTCTTCGCCGTCCGGCTGCAGTCCACCGCGGGTGCCGGCTGGCCGCTCAGATAGGCGATCGCGGTGCGGAACGTCGCGCAGCGGCGGCCGTCCTCGGCGCCGGCCGGGTAGCCGATCGCGGCGTTGACACGGCCCATCTTCAGCTGGTCGGCGTACGGGTTGATGTTGCGGGCGACGGTCCAGTACCAGCGGGCGATCTGAGCGCTGTAACGGATGTCGCGGGCGAGCTCAGGATTGTTGATCAAGTCGACGCCGAGCCACTGACCGGCCGGGCGGTAGTTGAAGTCACCGGTCAGCTGGATGTAACCGCGGCCGCCGTACACGCGGGTGTCGCCGATCTCGCGAATGTTGTACTCCAGCCGCGACTCGTGCACCAGCGTCGCAAGGAACGCCGCCTTGCGGTACACCGTGTTGATCTGCGCATCGCGCATCGCCTTGTTCAGCGACGGAAGCCCGGTCTGGACGAGCGACGGGTTCGCAATCCGCGACCCGAACATCGCCTGTACGTCGGCCAATGTCACGTCACTGGTCTGCGGCGGATCCTGAGGACAATCCGGTACGCCGGGAAGCTTCGTACCGGGGGTGTCGATGTACGCGACCGTGGCATAGCCGCCGTGGGCCGGCAGATGCGCCCACCAGGTCGTGGTCTTGGAGCCGACGATGACGGAGTCGCCGGCCTTCTGGCAGTCGACCTCGACCGAGGTCGGCCCGGCCAGCACCTTGACCACCGAGGCCGACAGATAGGCGTCGGACCGGATGTTCAGGTTGGTCGCGGTGGTCTGGAAAGCCACCGCGTACGCCGGGACTGTCGCGACGACACTGGCGGTTGCGACGGCCAGGGCCGACGCGAGGACACGCTTGAGCATGAGCACTCCTGGGGCGGGAGGAGATGAATGACTTCACCGTCCCACCGCCCCTGGGGCGTTGCTCAAGTACGCAACAGCGTCAGGCCTCCTTGGCCTCCGCCGACTTCGATTCGGGCCGTGCATCCACGCCGGCTTCCTTGCGCTGTGCCGGAGTGATCGGCGCCGGGGCCGCGGTCAGCGGGTCGAACCCACCGCCGGACTTCGGGAACGCGATCACGTCGCGGATCGACTCCGTGCCGGCCAGCAGCGCGGTGATCCGGTCCCAGCCGAACGCGATCCCGCCGTGCGGCGGGGCGCCGAACTTGAACGCGTCGAGCAGGAAGCCGAACTTCTCGGTCGCCTCCTCGTCGGTCAGGCCCATCACCTTGAAGACGCGCTTCTGGATGTCCTCGCGGTGGATACGGATCGACCCACCACCGATCTCGTTGCCGTTGCAGACGATGTCGTAGGCGTAGGCCAGCGCGTTGCCCGGGTCGGTGTCGAAGGTCTCCAGCGAGTCCGGCTTGGGCGAGGTGAAGGCGTGGTGGACAGCCGTCCACGCACCCGAACCCACCGCGACATCACCGGCGGCGGTGGCGTCGTCGGCCGGCTCGAACAGCGGCGCGTCGACGACCCACAGGAACGACCAGGTCGACTCGTCGATCAGGCCGCCGCGGCGACCGATCTCGAGGCGGGCCGCGCCGAGCAGCGCCCGCGACGTCTTGATCGGACCGGCGGCGAAGAAGATGCAGTCGCCCGGCTTCGCGCCGACGTGGTCAGCAAGACCAGCGCGCTCTTCCTCGGACAGGTTCTTCGCGACCGGACCGCCGAGCTCGCCGTCCTGACCGACCAGCACGTACGCCAAACCGCGAGCGCCACGCTGCTTGGCCCACTCCTGCCACGCGTCCAGCTGCTTGCGCGGCTGGTCCGCACCGCCCGGCATCACGACAGCACCGACGTACGGCGCCTGGAAGACCCGGAACGGGGTGTCCTTGAAGTAGTCGGTGCACTCGACGAGCTCGAGGCCCATCCGCAGGTCGGGCTTGTCGCTCCCGAACCGCGCCATCGCCTCGGCGTACGTCATCCGCTGGATCGGGGTCTGGACGTCGTACCCGATGAGCTTCCACAGCGACGCCAGCACCTCTTCGGCCAGCGCGATGATGTCATCCTGGTCGACGAAGCTCATCTCGATGTCGAGCTGGGTGAACTCCGGCTGCCGGTCGGCGCGGAAGTCCTCGTCGCGGTAGCAGCGCGCGATCTGGTAGTACCGCTCCATGCCGGCCACCATCAGCAGCTGCTTGAACAGCTGCGGCGACTGCGGGAGCGCGTACCAGGAGCCCGGCTGCAGACGCGCCGGGACCAGGAAGTCGCGGGCGCCTTCCGGCGTCGACTTGGTCAGCGTCGGCGTCTCGATCTCGACGAAGTCGTGGTTGCCCAGGACGTCGCGGGCCGCCTTGTTCACCTTGCTGCGCAGCCGCAGCGCCGCACCCGGGCCCTGGCGACGCAGGTCGAGGTAGCGGTACTTGAGCCGGACCTCTTCGTTCACCGGGGTCGCGTGGTGCTCCTCGACCGGGAACGGCAGCGGCTCCGCGGAAGACAGAACCTCCACCCCTGTGCCATCAGCGGCAATGACCTCGATCGCACCGGTCGGCAGGTTCGGGTTCGCGTTGCCCTCGGGCCGCGCGTTCACCTCGCCGACGATCTTCAGGCAGAACTCCGAGCGCAGCGGCCCGGCGACCTCCTCGTCGCGGATGACGACCTGGACCGTGCCGCTGGAGTCACGCAGGTCGATGAACGCCACGCCGCCGTGATCGCGCCGCCGCGCCACCCAGCCGGCCAGGGTGACGGTCTGCCCGGCGTGCTCAGCACGCAACGAGCCTGCGGGATGGGTACGGATCACTGGATCTCCTCGATACTTGGTCGTACGTCGTCTGCCGGCGGCGCCCATGTAGCCGGGTCGACCGCCACCTGCTCACCGCTGCGAATGTCCTTGATCTCGAACCCGTTCTCGGTGCTGAACAGCACGAACGGGATCCCGCGCCGATCGGCGAACTTGATCTGCTTGCCGAACTTCGCCGCCGCCGGAGCGACCTCGACCGGGATTCCCCGGCTGCGCAACTGCGCCGCGGTCCGCATCGCCTCGGCCCGGTCCTCCTCCGCGTTCAACGCGACCAGTACGGCGGTCGGCGTACTGCGGCTGCCCTTGAGCAGTCCCTGGGAGACCAGTCGGTGCACGAGGCGCGAGACGCCGATCGAGATACCAACACCCGGGTACGTCGTCTTGCCGTCGGACGCGAGGGCGTCGTACCGGCCGCCGCCGCCGACCGAGCCGAACGACTCCTGGCCGACCAGGTAGATCTCGTAGACCGCGCCGGTGTAGTAGTCGAGGCCGCGCGCGATCCGCAGGTCGGCCATCAGCAGACCGGGAGCGTGCTCTGTCGCGGCCGCCATCACCTGGCTGAGCTGCTCGAGGCCCTCATCCAGCGTCGGGTGCTCGACACCCAACGCACGAACCTGCTCGACGAACGACGTGTCCGTGCTGGAGATATCAGCCAGCTGTACGGCGAGCTGCGCCTGCTTGTCCGTCGCACCGGACTCGACCAGCCGCTCGATCACCTTCTCGGGACCGATCTTGTCGATCTTGTCGACGATCCGGAGCACGGTGGCGACATCGTCCAGGCCGAGGCCGCGGTAGAACCCCTCGGGGATCTTGCGGTTGTTGACCTTGACCACGAACTCGGGCACCGGCAGCTTGCGGAGCGCCTCCGCGATCACCAGCGGCAGCTCGACCTCGTAGTGGTTCGGCAGCTCACCGGCGTTGACGATGTCAATATCAGCCTGGGTGAACTCGCGGTACCGGCCCTCCTGCGGGCGTTCGCCGCGCCAGACCTTCTGGATCTGGTAGCGGCGGAACGGGAAGGCCAGCTTGCCGCCGTGCTCCAGCACGTAGCGCGCGAACGGGACGGTCAGGTCGAAGTGCAGCCCGAGCGACGTGCCCTCGCTGGCTTCCGCCGCGAGCCGCCGGACACCGTAGATCTCCTTGTCGGCGTCCTCGCCCTGGTTGGACAGCCGCTCGACCGGCTCGACCGCACGGGTCTCGATCGACGCGAAGCCGTGCAGCTCGAACGTCTCCCGGATGCTGTCGAGGAACTCCAGCTCCACGATCCGATCCTGCGGAAGGAATTCGGGGAACCCGCTGAGAGGGGTCACCTTGCTCATAAGTTGGGAATCTCCAGGTCCTGCAAGTAGGGGTTGGTCGCCTTTTCCCGGCCGATCGTGGTCTGGCCACCATGACCCGGCAGGACGACGATCTCGTCGCTCATCGGCAGGATCTTGGTGGCCAACGTATGCAGCATCGCCGGATGGTCGCCGCCTGGCAGATCCGTCCGGCCGATCGACCCGGCGAACAACACGTCACCGGAGAAAAGCACCGCGGGCACATCCTCCGGGCCCAGGTACGGCGTCGTGAAGGTGACCGAGCCTCTCGTGTGGCCCGGGGTGTGGTCGACTGTGAAGTTGAGCCCGGCCAGCTCCAGCGAGAGCCCGTCCTTGAGCTCGGCGACGTCGTCCGGCTCGGCGAACTCGTGGTTGCCGCCCAGCAGCATCGCCGCGGACTCCTTGCTGATCCCCGCCATCGGGTCGGCCAGCAGGTGCCGGTCGTCAGGGTGGATCCAGGCGGTCACGTCGTAGGCACCGCAGACCGGCAGCACCGAGAACATGTGGTCGATGTGACCGTGCGTGAGCAGCACGGCGACCGGCTTCAGCTTGTTCTCCCGGACGACCTGCTCGACCCCGGCGGTGGCGTCCTGCCCCGGGTCGATGACGATGCACTCCGCGCCCTGGCCGGTGGCGACGACGTAACAGTTCGTACCCCACGATCCTGCGGGGAACCCGGCGATGAGCACGACAGACCTTCCGAATCGGTACTGCATTACTGCTGGACCACCCAAGGTTACCGGTGCTCGGATGCCGACTTCGAACCGGATTGGCCCGACTTCCGTCCGGATTGGCCCGACTTCCGTCCGGATTGTTAGGCAACACCGTTGCGCACGAGCTGGGAGTTTGTGATTGTTCAGGGATACGCGTTGGGATCCAGGCCCGACGCGCCCGGGCCGACCCCTGAGCACGTGTGTGAACCAGAGGCCGACCAGAATGGGCACGAGCGCAGTACATACCGCCGGAAGGGGCGAGTTGTGGCCGAGGAGAGCTGGGGCCGGGTAGCCGAGGACGGAACGGTCTTCGTACGGACGAAGGACGGTGAACGGCCGGTCGGTCAGTGGCCGGACGCGAAGCCGGAGGAGGCCCTCGCCTTCTACACCCGCCGGTACGACGCCTTGGCGTTCGAGGTGGAGCTGCTGGAGCAGCGCGTCCAGGCGGGCACGGTGTCCCCGGACGACGCCCGGGCAGCGGTGAAGAAGGTCAACAGCTCGCTCGAGGAAGCGCAGGCGGTCGGTGACCTGGACGGGCTGAAGACGCGCCTCGAGGCGCTCGCCCCGCTGCTCGCCGTACAGCGTGAGAAGCGCAAGGCCGAGCGGGCCGCGAAGGTCGAAGAGGCCCGCGAGTCCAAGACCAAGATCGCGACCGAGGCCGAGACCATCGCCGCCGGCACGGACTGGCGCCACGGCGTCACCCGCCTGCGCGAGCTGCTCGACGAGTGGAAGGCGCTGCCGCGCCTCGACAAGGGCAGCGACGACGAGCTGTGGCACCGCTTCTCGTCGGCACGGACGACGTACACGCGGCACCGCAAGCAGCACTTCGCCGAGCTCTCCTCCAAGCGCGAAGAGGCCGCGACCGTCAAGGAGCGCCTGGCCGCCGAGGCCGAGACGCTGTCCGCGAACACCGACTGGGGTCCCACCTCCGGCCGCTTCCGCGAGCTGATGCGCCAGTGGAAGGCCGCCGGCCCCGCGCCACGCGAGGTCGACGACAAGCTCTGGGCCCGCTTCCGCGCCGCCCAGGACACCTTCTTCGGCGCCCGCGACTCCGTCCAGGCCGAGGAGAACGCCGAGCAGATCCAGAACCAGGCCGCCAAAGAGGCGCTGCTGGTCGAGATCGAGGCGATCCTCCCGGTCAACGACGCCAAGACCGCGCGCGACCAGCTCCGTGACCTGCTCGACCGCTGGGACGCGATCGGCAAGATCCCGCGCGACTCCATGCGCGCCATCGACGGCCGCCTGCGCGCCGTCGAGCAGGCCGTGAAGTCGGCCGAGGACGAGGTCTGGAACAAGAGCAACCCGGAGGCCCGCGCCCGCGCGGAAGCCACCGTCAAGCAGCTCCAGTCGCTGATCACCGACCTCGAGAAGCAGGCCGCCAAGCACGAGGCCCAGGGCAACACCCGCAAGGCCAACGAGGCCCGCGAAGCCATCGAGGCCCGCCGCGAGTGGCTGACCCAGGCCCAGAACGCCGTCGCCGAGTTCAGCTGACGCTGACCTGTGGATAACTCCCAGCAGGGTGTGGCCCCATAGGTCATCCTGCTGGGATGTTCCCGTACGTCTTCGCCGGCCTACCGTTCCGCGCCCATCAGGTAGGCCGCAAACTCCAGTGGCTGCTCGGCCGCGGCGAGATCCGTCAGCTGCTCAAGGGCGTGTACGTCGACGTCCGCGTGCCCGACAGCCTGGAGCTGCGGGCGGAGGCGCTCGGCCTTGTCCTGCCATCTGAGGCCGTTGTGCACGGTGACGCTGCGGCCTGGCTCCATGGCATCGACTCCACCGCGCTCGGGCCTGAGCCCACCATCCACCCGCAGTGGACCTTCGACGACCGTCCGGCCGTCGACGTGTGCGGTCTCCGGGTCATCTCCCCCGCCGCCACCGCCATCGAGCTGGCGCAACGCCTGCCGCGCCCTTTCGCGCTGTCCGCCCTCGACGCGCTGCTGCACACCCAGGCCGTCACCCACGCCGAACTGCAAGCGGCCGCGCCCGCCTACTTCGCCGACGACAGCACCTCCCAGGCCGCGCTGCTCCTGCGGCTGGCGGATGGGCGGGCGGCTTCGCCTGGTGAGTCGTGGTTGCGGTTGCGGTTGTTCGACGCCGGTTTTCCGCGACCTGAGCTGCAGGTCACCGTCGGGCGCTACCGCCTCGACATCGGGTACCCCGACAACCCGGTGGACGGCCGCTGGCTGGGGCTCGAATACGACAGCGACGCCTGGCACTCCACCGATCGCCAGCAGATGCGCGACGAAGATCGCCGTACGGATCTCGCGAAGCTCGGCTGGCACATCATCCCGATCCGCCGCCCCGACCTCTGGGGCTCCTACCCGGCCCTCGAACTAGCTGTCGGCGCCTTCCTCTGCCAACACCCCAGACTCCCCCGCCGCTGGTAGCTCAATCCAATACCGCCGGACAGGGCCACGAATCCCTTCCAGCACACCGCCATTGCGCTCGATGGTCTTTGCCGACCCCGGATTGTCCGCCAAGCACACGAGCAGCACCCGCCCGATCCCCAGTGCTTGCGCCTCCACGAGAATCGCGCCAAGCGCCCAACTCGCCACGCCACGACCGCGCGCGGACGGCCGAACGCCATACCCAATATGTCCGGTCCGCTCATTCAGCTCATGCCGCAGCCCGATCCCGCCCAGCACCTGCCCGTCCTCAACAATCCACCGAGACGTCCCGCCCCTGGATTGCACCCTCGCAACCCAAGTCGCAAACCCCTCGACCGAGTCGACCTCATCCGTCGTCTCGAGCCCGAACCCGTCCTCGTGAAGCCCCGGCCCCCACTCCCGATGCGCCGCGCGCCAGGCGTCGTACAGGTCAGTGCTGGGTTCCACCAAAGCCAAAGCCACCACCCGATGCTACCCACGCCTCCGCTCCCGCCATCAGCACCTCGGTCGCCGGCGCCTTGATCTGCCCGTAGTCGAAGATGTCGGAAACCGTTGCAGACAAGCGCTTCTTGAACGCACCCCAAGCATCCCGTACGTCGTCATGCGCCCGCAGGTAGTCGCGGAACAACAACGCATACCGCGCGTTCGGCCCGTCGTGCAGCCGCACATGCACGTTGGTCGCCCGCTCCCCCACCGGCGGCGCGAACACCAGCTTCGGACACGTCACCCCGGCAGAGACCTCCGCCCGATTCCATGCCTCCGGCCGCAACCGAAAACCCGCGTCAGTCAGCAGTTCGACCAGCGGCTCCAGCGCAAGCACGCGAATCTGCACGTCGACGCAGTCCTTCGCCGCTAGCCCCGGCACCGACGTGGAGCCGACATGATCGATGGCGACGGCGTGGTGGCCGACCACGCCGCGGAGGCGATCGGCGAGCTGCCCGAACTCCTCCGGCCAGCTCACGCGATAGTCGGAAACAGCTACAGGACGAACCTCATCGGCGAACGGCATGACCACCAGAATGCCTGATTTCTCTTGCCTGCACGGTGGATTTGCGTCGTTATCTTTTCGTGACTAAAATAGAACGCATGTTCGAGAATGAGCTTGCCGAGCTTTCGACGACCGACTTGATGGAGTCGGCCGCGGGTGAGCGCACGGCCGAGAACCGATCCGCTACGCGGTCGCTGGTGCATGCGGTGGTGTATGCCGATCGCTTCCATCCGGATGTGTGCGCGGTTCGTCCGGGCCGGCGGGTGAGTGACGGGCGGGAGCGTGCGGTGGTGCTGGGTGGTGACGGATGTCCGCCGGTCATGGAGTTCTGCATCGGGGAGTACGGCGCTGTGCTGGGTCTGTCGCCGGGAGTGGCGCGGCAGTATCTGGCGGACTCGCTGTCGCTGCGGCACCGGTTCCCGTTCGTGTGGGCGCGGGTGCTGACCGAGGAAGTCACGGCGTGGAAGGCGCGTAACCTGGCCCGGGACTGCGAGAAGTTGTCGCTGGCGGCGGCACTCACTGTGGACAAGAAGGTCGCGCCTCTGCTGGACACGATCTCGCCGACCCGGCTGGCCAAGATCATCAAGGCCGCGAAGATGTACGCCGATCCTGACCTGGCGAAGGCCGAGGCTGCCGAGACAACCGCCGAGCGTGGTGTGTGGGTCGGTCAGTCCGATGAGCATGGCACCAAGACTTGTGTAATCAAGGCTGCCTCGGCGGCGGTCCGTCGGCACAAGGCGAAGATCGACGAGATCGCCGACGCCCTGCAGGCCCAAGGCGACAAGCGCAGTATCCAGGCCAGGCGCGCAGAAGCGATCGGCATCATGCCCGACTCCGCCTTCGCCGACGAACTCATCGCCCGAGCCCGAGAGCACCAGCGCACCAACCCCATGCCCGACGCCAATCCCGGTCCCAGCTCTGATGCCAGTCCCAGTCCCGATGCCGGCCCCAGCGCCAATATCGAAACCAGTCCCGCTTCCAGCCGCGCCTCCGTCCGGGCGCCTTACTTGGCGCCTGCGCGTGCGCGCCTCTGCGTGCCCGCCTCTGCGCCCAGCACCGCCCCGGACCCCGAGCCTTGCTCTGGGCCTGGATCTGGGTCAGCGCCTGCGCTCGCCCGCAGTTCCGCTCCAGCCTCTGCGTCCGCCCCTGCGCGCAATGTCATCGGTGCCTCTGGTGGCAACCTCGCGCCCAGTTCTGTTGCTGCAGGCAACGACATTTCGGTTGACCGGGTGGCGGGTATGAGCGTCCCACCTGGGTTCGATGGCGAGCCTGGCCTGGATGATGAGGCTGACCGCGAGGCGCCTCATCCCAGCACGAGTGACCTCCCCGATCCACTCGATCAGTCAGTTGGCTGGGCGACAGAGCCGTTCGAGGCAGCAGGCGTCGTCCCACCTGAGTCCGCTGAGGCGATGAGTGCGGATGAGTTGCGCGCCCTCGCGGCCCGGCTCGCCCAGGTCAAACACGACGCCCACTCCCGCCCACGCGGTGAACGGTCCGTCGCGTCACGGCCGGCGAAGACCGAGGTCTTTGTGCACCTCACCGACCACACCCTCGCCACGGGTGACGGCGTCCTCCGCGCCGAAGAGATCGGGCCGCTACTCGCCTCCCAGTTCACCGAACTCGTCGGCTACGGCCCCTACGCAGTGAAGCCGGTCATCGATCTCAACCAGGCCGTCAGCTCCGACGCCTACGAGATCACCCACCAGATCCGCGAATGCGTCAAGCTCACCCATCCCGTCGAACTCTTTCCCTACGGGACGCGCGAGACGAGCAACACCATCGATCTGGACCACATCGAGCCCTATGACTCACTCGGGCCACCGGGGCAAACCAGCCTGGACAACCTGGCACCGTTGAGCCGCTTCGGTCACCGGGTGAAGACGCACGCCGACGGATGGCGAGCCCGGCGGATCGACCGCAAGACCCTTGAGTGGACCACTCCCCACGGGTTCGTCTTCCGCGTCGACCCGACCGGCACCCACCGCATCTCGAAGGAGGCACCAGATGGCTGACATCGTGCACTGGATCGGCGAACCGGTCGCCGACGGCAGAGTCGCCGAGCACCGCTTCAACCTCGTCCGGGAGGCCGGCATCGTGCCGGGCATCTTGTGGCTGCCCGGAGGCATTGACCATCCGCGCCCGCCGTATCCGCTCGTACTCTTGGGACATGGCGGCAGCGGACACAAGCAGGCCACGCGGCAACTGAGCCTGGCCCGGTGGTTCGCCGGCGGATGGTACACAGCCGCTGTTGCCATCGACGGCCCCTTCCACGGCGACCGGCCACACCACGACCGCATGGCGGACGATTGGAGCGCAACCCTGAACGCTCTCATCGACCTGGACCTGGTCGACGGTAGCCGAGTCGCCTACCTCGGCCTATCGATGGGGACTCGTTTAGGACTGCCGTACGTGGCCGCCGCAGGTCGCGGTTTGCGCTGTGCAGTGCAGTGGAACGACGAACTGTTCCCTCGCGCCGGGCAGTTCGAGTTGTTCGACCGCCTGGGCTCACCGGACAAGCCGTTGATCGCTTTCCCCGGGACGCATCGAACTGCTGCTCCATTGGCGATCAGGTCCTGGTGCGAGTTCATCGTCGATCACCTGGTGGCGTGATCTCTTTCGCGTGCTCGGGCGGCTACGCCTTCGTCGGTGCAGAAGCCGGTGTGGTCGCGTTTGAGGCAGAGGAGGCCTAGGAGGCGGTTGGTTGCGTCTACTACTGCTAGGCGGCGTTGGCCTAGACGGGCTAGGGATTGCTGGGCTGTGGTGATGGGTTCATTGGGGGCGATGGTTCGGTTGGTGAGGGTGGCATGGGAGAGGGCCGGGGTTTCGGGTGGGGCGTTGAGGAGGTCGGTACGGAGGATGGTGCCGTGAAGGATGCCGTCGGCAACTAGCAGCAGGAGGTGGACGTGGGTGTCTTCGAACTCTGCACGAGCAGCCTCGACGGACGCGTTGAGGGGCAGGGTTTTCGGGGCGGTGATCATGCAGTCGGCGACGATTGGGGGCATGTCAGTCCAGGATCGCCAGGAGCTCGACGAGGACCTCATCGAGAGGATCAGCGCTGCGTCTGGCTTGACAGAGGACGACGGCGCCTTCGATGGCGGCGACGGTCAGCGTGGCCAGGCGTTGGGCTCGGGCGGGCTCGTAACCGTGCTGTTCGAGCAGCCGGACGCTGGCGTCGTGCCAGCGGGCGAAGATGCCGGCGACCGTCTCAACTGCATCCGGTACGTCGTCATGCCCGTCCACCGTGAGCGCGACCACCGGGCAGCCGGCCGTGAAGTCCGAATCGATCAGCGCCTGTTTCCAGAACTGGGCGAACAACTCCAGCCCACCGCGGATGTCACCACTCTCGGAGACCGCATCGAACACTGAGCTGATGAAGTCGCCTGCCTGCTGTACGGCGGTCGTCACCAGCTCTGCCCGCCCGCCCGGGAAGTGGTGGTAGACGGAACCCCTCGGCGCACCGCTGTGCGCTAGGACGGCGTCGATGCTGGTCCCGCGGGCACCGCGCTCACGCAGCAGGGTGACTGTACTCATCAGCATCCGCTGCTTGGTCTCACCTGGTTTCGGCATTCCACCTCCCCTGACTCAGCAGCTCCTCGACACAGTAGCTCCTTGACTCAGCAGTATGACAGAGACCATAGTTACCCGGAAGTAGCCATGACGTCGGGAGTGCACACGATGACCGCTGAATGGGCAAGGACGGCCTGCATCCTGTGTGAGAGCAACTGCGGGCTGGAGGTGCAGGTGGCAGACCGCCAGCTGGTGAAGATCCGCGGCGACAAGGACCACCCGGCCTCGGCCGGCTACACCTGCGAGAAGCCGCTCCGGCTCGACAAGTACCAGAGCGACCCGCATCGGCTCGACACTCCCCTGCGTCGGCGGCCGGACGGCAGCTACGAGGAGATCAGCTGGGAGACCGCTCTCGACGAGATCGCCGAGCGGCTGGCCGCCGTGCGGGACACCTACGGCGGCGACAAGATCTTCTACTACGGCGGTGGCGGGCAGGGAAACCACATGGGTGGTGCTTACGGGCGCGCCTTGTTCCATGCGGTCGGCGCCGAATACATGTCCAATGCGCTGGCCCAGGAGAAGCTGGGTGAGGGCTGGGTCGACAAGCAGCTCTACGGTAACCACACCTCGGGCGACTTCGAGAATGCCGAGGTCGCGATCTTCATCGGCAAGAACCCCTGGCAGTCCCACGGCCTGGTTCGAACGCGGCCGGTCCTGAAGGAACTGGCCCGCGACCCGGAGCGGGCGCTCATCGTCATCGACCCACGCGTCAGCGAGACCGCCGCGCTGGCCGACATCCATCTGCAGACCAAGCCGGGCACGGACGCCTGGTGTGTCTCCGCGCTGGCCGCGACCCTCGTCCAGGAAGACCTGATCGCGAAAGCCTGGCTCGACGAACACACCGTCGGTATCGAACAGGTGCTCGCCCCACTGCGCGCGATCGAGATCGGCGACTACGCACGCCGGTGCGGCGTTCCCGAAGACCTGATCCGTACGGCGGCCCGCCGGATCGCCGCCGCGAAGAGCGCCGCGACGTACGAGGATCTCGGGATCCAGCAGGGTCCGAACAGCACGCTGATCTCCTACCTGAACAAGTTGCTGTGGATCCTCACCGGCAACTTCGCGAAACCCGGTGGGATGCACATCCACTCCTGGGTCTTCCCGATCGCCGGCCGCTGGCACCCGGTCCCCCGCACCGAAGGCCCGCCCCGCGCATTCCGGGCGCGCCAAAAGCTCGGCCAGACAGCGATGCGCCGTACGGCGAAGCCGTTGCGGCGGACGTTGGCCAAAGCACAGGGCCGCGGTTCCCGGGCAGTCGCCGGTCTGGTCGCCGAGAGCGCTCTTCAAGCGTTCTTCGAGGCGGTCGCCGTCCCGTCCGCGCGCCGGATCGCCGACGCCCTCGGCCGCCCGGATGCCAACGGCACCACGCCGGTCAGCGGCGCGAACGTCATCGCCGGGCTGACGCCGTGCAACGCCATCGCCGACGAGATCCTCACCGACCATCCGGACCGGCTGCGCGCGATGTGGATCGACGCCTCCAACCCGGCCCACTCACTGGCCGACTCCCAGCGTTTCTGCGAGGCGATGCGGAAGCTCGACCTGTCGGTGGTGATCGAGGTCGGGATGACAGAGACCGCCCGCTGCGCCGACTACGTCCTACCGGCGGCCAGCCAGTTCGAGAAATACGAAGCGTCGCTGTTCACGCTGCACTTCCCGCACAACACCTTCCAGGTCCGCGCGCCGCTGATGGACCCGTTGCCGGGGACACAGCCCGAGCCTGAAATCTATGCCCAGGTCATCGACCGTCTCAACGTCGTCGACCCCCGGCTGATCGCGGATCTCATCGCGGCAGCGCGCATCAGCCGGCAGTCCTTCGGCCTCGCGTTCTTCGCAGCCGTCGAGAACGATCCACGACTGGCCGGCCTAGTGCCCTATCTGCTCTACCGCACGCTCGGCGAAACCTTGCCGCCTGGCGAGAAACCGCTCGCTCTGATCTGGGGTATGGCGCACCTGTGCGCGATCGCCCAACCTGATGCCGTCGCCCGGGCCGGTTTCAGCGCCCGCGGATTCGCGTTGGGCGAGGAACTGTTCGAGGCGTTCCGGACTCAACGCGGCGGGGTCCTGTTCGCCGACGACCGGTACGACGACGCCTGGAACTACGTGCAGCATCCGGACCACAAGATCCAGGCGGCGATTCCGGTTCTGCTCGAGGAACTGGCCCGCATCGACGGCGTCGAACCGCAGTACACCAGCGCGGAGTTCCCGTTCGTCCTGGCGGCTGGTGAACGTCGCTCGTTCACCGCGAACGTGATCATCCGCAATCCCGAGTGGCGCCGCCGCGATGCCGAAGGCGCCCTGCGGCTCTGCCCCTCGGACGCGGCCGCGCTCGGCATCGAGACCGGTGACATGGTCCGGGTGGTGACCGAAACCGGCTCAGCCCGCACGGCGGTGGAGGTCAACGACATCATGCAACCAGGACACATTTCGCTCCCCAACGGCATGGGCCTCGCCTACAACGGGAGCACCGTCGGTGTACCGCTGAACACCCTCACCTCCAACAACCGCCGCGACAAGTTCACCGGAAGCCCTTGGCACAAGATCGTCCCGGCCCGCATCGAGCCGATCCGATGAGCCTCTTCGCCGGAGCACAACGATTCCCTGTCCGTGCCGGCCTCACCGGTCTGCTCTGGACCCGGCTCGACACACAACTGACTCAGCCCGACCGAGCACACCTGCGGAACACTTTCCCCGCAGTCGCCGTACAGGCGTTCACTGGGACAACTGAGGAGTTCTGGACCACCTGGCTGGCCGACGAGAAGCTGGATGAGCTGTCGGGGCTCGTCCTGGTCGTTGACCACGACCACCAGCCGGTCGCCTGGGTGGCGAGCAACCTCCGCCGGTTCGGCGGCCGGAAGTGCTTCTACGCAAACTCCGCCGGCGTGCATCCGGCATACCAGGGCACTGGCCTGTCCAGCACGATCTGGCGGGTACTGCTCCGCTCGGCGATCATCAGGTCCGCGCCACGGACCCTGTACGCCGTCATGCGCACCGGCAATCCGCTCGTCTACAGCGCCTGGTCGGCCGCGACCGGTCGCACCGACACCACTTGGCCGACGCCGGGCGGAACTGTCCCGGAATCCGTACGGCGGATCGCGGCCGATGCCGCTGACAGCCTCGGTCAGGCCGACCGTCTCGATCCGTCCACATTGATCATCAGCGACGCCTACGACACCACGCAGAGCGGTCTCTACACCGAGCGCCCGACCTCCGACCAGACGGCGATCGACGATTGGTTCGGCACGATCCTCGGTCCGCGCGATGCTGTCGTACTGGTCGTTGCCTTCTATCCGCTGCGCGCGATGCTCGCCGAATCGCTCAGACCTCTTCGCCGCGCGGCTGCTCGCCGCACCGGGAAGGTGGTACGGCGAGCAGGCGTGGACAGTTAGGCGGTACGACGATGCCGGAGGGCGAAGGCCGTTGCCACCAGAAGGGCGATGCCGGCTGCTGTAGCTGGGATTGCCAGGTTGCGGCTAGGTGCGGCCGTGGTGTTGGTGGTGGTGGCTGCGGTGGTGGCAGTGGTGTCGTAGCCGCCGGCGGTGCCGTTGTCGTTGTACTGCGAGCCGGGGAGCTTGTCGGCGTACCGGCCGGCGACGAGGTCCTGGTAGGCGGCGACCGTGATGGGCGCGGTGCCGATTGACTTCGTGGCGGAGGCGTTGAGCGGGCGGACGCGGTCGCCGTTGAGGGCGTACCAGGCGCCGATCTGCGGTTCGGTGAAGACGAGGGCGCCGCGGGCCGCAGTGAACATGCGGGCCTCGGTGTCCCCGGTCGCCACGTTGACGGCCTGCCAGGTGCCCTTGGCGTCGGGGGCGGTGTAGACCGTCAGGCGATCGGTGCCGCGGGTTGCGGTGGTGGCGGCGTACCAGAAGGTTGCGACCGGCACCGAGGCGTCGCGGACGAAGGCCGGATTGAGGGCGTAGACCGGGCGGGCGTCCTGGCCTACCGCGAGCTTGGCGGCCGCCTTGCCGTTGACCGACTGTGCAGTCCCCGCCGTCGCCTTGCCTAGGAGGCTGAGCGCGGTCGGCGAACCGGCCGCGGTCGTTGCCTTGGACAACTCAGTGGCCGGAACCGGCTGCGGAGCGGCAGCGCTCGCCAGCGCGGCGGTGCTCAGCGTCAGTCCCAGACCGGCGGCCAGTACGGCGCCCGCCCGGAACAGGAAGTGCTTCAAGCCGCCCATCTCAGGCTCCGATCCGGTAGAGCGAGTGCGTCCAGGTGAACTGCGAGTTGGACCGGTACCAGTTGTACGTCGAGAAGTTGTAGCGCGGGTCGTCCGGCCACGGGTTGTAGTACTTGATCGTCGAGTCCGCGGAGTTGTACCCGATGATGTCCATCATGTGCCCGCCACCGGCGGTCCAGCCGATCCGCGTCATCACCGGACGGCCGGCGGCGATCTCGGAGACCAGGGTGTTGAAGGCGAGCGTGCCCGAGATGTAGCTGCCGGAGCTGATCCCGATCGAGTTGAACGCGCGCTGGTCGTTGCCCAGCGTGGCCTGGTTGTTCGGGCAGGTCGCGTTCTGACTGTTGCCGAACGCAAGGTTGCAGAACTGGTTCTGCGAGTAGTTCTTGCCGTAGAAGGCGGCGATGCTGTTGCCGGTGGCGGCCCAGCACCAGTTGCTCTTCTGCTGGGACTGCCCGGTGACGTTCAGGTAGTAGCTCCCAGGCGCGGCCGCGGCGATCGGTGCGAGCGGGGCCAGGGTGGCCACGCCGAGCACGGTTGCCAGCAGCAATGACCAGGAGCGGCGGGGGCGGAGCCGACTCATGAACCCTCCTTGGATGGGGTGTGGTGCCACCTATAAGCAGCACCGCCATAGTCAGGATGTGCCGCGGCCCCGGCAAGAAGTAACTCCCGGCCCGCATTCGGCTGTGAATCCCAACGCAGCGTGAACAGCGCGTGACTGGCGAATATCGCCGGGGGCTGTGAACGTTTACACTGACGCGCATGACCGGATCGTCGGTACCCGACGTCACGCCGGACACGTCGTTCGCCGCGGCCCTCCGGCAGGCGATCGCGCATCGCGGCCTGGCCCTCAACCGCATTCGCACCCATCTGGCCGACCGCGGCCTGCATGTCGGGGTCGCCACTCTCAGCACTTGGCAGAGCGGCCGCCGGGTCCCGCGCGAAGACTCGCTCGCCGTGATTACCGCGCTCGAGGAGCTCCTGCACGTCCCGCACGGCTGGCTGACCGTGCGCATCCCACCGGCCCGCTCCGACCTGGCCGCAACCCACCGCCCGTACGCCGTCGTCGAGTACGCCGAAGCTCTCGGGCACCTGCTCGATCGGCTCCGCCGCGACGCTCATGGCCGGCTCCGCAACCTCTCCGTCTTCGAGGAGGTGCACCACGGCCCGGACCGCGCTCTGAAGCGACGCCACGTCATCCAGTGCGTGGTGGCGGTGCAGCCGGTCGACCGCATCATCATCGCCCACCAAGGTGAGCCGGGATGCGACGTCAACCGGCTGAACGTTCACGGGCTCAGCGGCTGCCGGACCGGCCGGGTCGCCCGCGACTCCGAGGCGGGCGCCTTGCTCGCGGAGCTGCTGCTCGACCGGAACCTCGCGACCGGCGACACGGCCGTCGTCCAGTACGAGCTCGAGGACCTCACCGGTCTACCCACCAAGAACTACTACCGCTTCGACGAGTGGGGCGGCACGCACTACGTTCTGGAGGTCCAGTTCGACCGAGCCGCCCTGCCGGTCCGCGTGAACGAATACCGCCACCGCCACGCCGACGGCGCCGAAGCCCACAGCCAGGACCTGATGCTCACCCCCGACGGCCGCGCCCACGTGATCGAGCCGTCCACCGAACCCGGCCTGCTCGGGATCTCCTGGGAATGGGACTAGAAAGCATGGAACTACTGCCTCAAGCGCTGACCGGCAATTCCTATCCTGGCCGCGGTGTCCTGTGGTGCAGGACCGTCGACGGCTCTGCGCTCGGTGCCTACTTCCTGACCGGACGCAGCGCCGCGTCGCAAGCTCGCACCCTGCACCTCACCTCCGACGGTGAGTTGATTGTGGCGCCGTCCCAACCCGGCGAGCATGACCACCTCCGGCACTACGTCGCGGCCCGCCAAGTCGGAGCGCAGGTTGTTTTCGGCAACGGCGAACAGGTTTCCACGGTCGCTGACCGGCTCGTCTCCGGCCAGGCTCCGCTGCTGGCACTCGACGGGCTGGACTACGAGCCGGACCCGCCCATCTTCACGCCCCGCCTCACCGTTATCGCGGAAGGCGAAGGTAGCGGGCGGGCCTGGTTCGGCGCCGCGCGGCACAGCGTCGGAGACCGGGCGGCCACCAACCGGTTGACCCTGCACGTCAGCGACCTGGCGCCGGGCGAGGGCGTACTGATGACGACCTACCGCACCAACGAGGACGGCATCGCGACCGGCGCCCCGTTCACCGAGGTCACCAGCACAGCCCGGAACCGCACCGACCTGCTGGACGAGCTCTGGTCAGCACTACCGCCCGGGCTTCGCATCGCAGCCGCTGTCTTCGCGCCCGGCGAGCTCTCGGGCGCCGACCTCCGGCAGAAGACCCGCTAGCTGCGGAAGCCGGCGTGGACGTGGTCGTGGTGGGTCTGGTCGGAGAAGTAGGCCGCGCCGGACAGCATCACCGGCCCACCGACATTGTAGGAACCGACGCGCCCCGAAGCTTTCATGTACGTCGAGATCAGGCTGCGTGAGGTGGTTGGCGACACGACCGCGTGGCCGTTGATCTGCCAGGTGTCGAAGGCGCGGCCGCGGGGGTGGTCGCTTGGCCGGTCGGTGCCGAAGACGTTGAGCGGGTGGCCGGAGCGGATCACACTGACGCCGATCCGGTAGGTCTTCGCGAGCTCAAGCATCGCGGTCAGCACGCTGTCGTGGACCTGCCCGGACCGCACGTCCGCAATCGATGCCGGCGGCAACAGAATCTGCTTGCTGGCCAGCACTTGCCGGGCCACGGCCGAGATCGTCTTCGCCGCCGGGCCGGGGACCGCCGGATGCATCGTCGTGACCCGCCATGCATCCCCGGAACGACTCAGCCGTACGTCGACTGTCGTGCCACCGGTGACTACTCGGCCATCGGTGAGCGAGTACACGCGACATGGCACCAACACGCTCGCCGTGCTGGCGAGAATGCCGCCATACTGGGCGTCGATCACCTCGACGACGGACCTCTCCTGCTGCAGCATCTCCATGACTGCAGCGACCGCGGTGCGCTTCGCCTCCGGCGCCACCTCACCCGCGCCCGGCGCCCACGGCTTGACCGACGGCAGAACCGGCGCACTGGCTGGAGGTGTGCTGGGAGGCGGGGTGCTGGGAGGCGGTGGGGTGCTGC
>NZ_SMKX01000179.1 GCF_004349055.1 Kribbella antibiotica | reverse complement strand
ACTCAGCCTTGGACTCAGCAACCATCCGGACCGCGCGCTCACGGATCTCGGGCGAATACGACGACGGACGTCCCATGGACTTCATCCTTCCAACAAATGAAGTCTCCAGACACTCCGGGGTGACTCAAACCCACCCCTGGACCTCGCCCGGCACCCCACCGATCACGTCGAACACACACAACACCACCAACGACGCCAGCACCGCCACCACGACAGCCAGCACCAGATTCCAGCCCCAGGCCCGAATCACCACCTCAACCACCCGCCGTCACAAGCAGAACCACGCCGGCCACCAGCAAACCCGCAGTCGCCACCACAACTGCGGTCTCCATCTTCGGCTTCGGGCTGTCGTCCCGGTGATAGACCTTGCCCGGGTTCATCTCGAACGTCACCCCCGACCGCGTCGACAACGACAGCACCAGCGCAATGCCCGCCCCCACCGCCAGACCGAGCGGCACTCCACGCTCCGCCGGCGTAGCCGTCGTCGAGACCACCATCGCCGCCAGCCACCCGATCCCCGAAGTCAGCAACAACCGCGGCCGCACCCGCTGCCACACCGCAACAAGCCCCAACACCCACAGCAGCTCAAGCGCATACCCGGCCCGCACCCCAACCGCGCCATCCGCCAGCACCGCAAACACGATCCCGACAGCAGCGACCATCACCCCGAGAACGCCGTACGGGACACTCCCGCCGTCCGACCCCAGGTAACGCCAGAACCGTCGCAACACCTTCACCCCCGTACGACGTCCTCCCGGCCCCTGGCGTTCCGGCGCCTAGGGAGGCCATTACGAAGACTTCGTGCGGCGGCGTTCGCGAAACTCCATACTCAGCACGACAATCGCCGAGTAGATCACCCAGATCACGCAGAGGAAGATCCCGGCGATAAACCCGTACCAAAAAGCATCAGTCAACCCTTCGCCACGCCTGATCCAGGTGACCAAGGACCAGATCCCGCCCACCGCCGCAGCAAAGACAGCCCCCAGGAGAACGGCACGCAGCGACAGGCTTCCACCGGCCGAACCAACCAGCCGGTACGTCCACCGCGGAGCTTCGATGAAAACCCGCCGACACAACAGCCACATGCGTCCTCCTCGATGTGCCGGTCAGCATCGGCTAGCTGGTGCAGGGGAGCGCACCGCGGCGGCGAACACGATCCCGACAACAGCCGGGGTCACCTCCTCCGCCGTACGGCGGAGTCCCACCATCAGACCCCAGACCCGCCGCAACACCCTGAATCAGTGCTTACGGTCGGGATTCATGTGACCTCGATGCGCCCAGACGACCAGGCCGATGAAGACTCCGAATCCGGCCAGCATGCCGAATCCGGAGCCCATCAGCCAGTCGTCGAACAGGGCGCCGACGCAACCGCCCAGCACCGCACCGATCCCGGCCAGGAGGAACATCACACCCGTTCCCCGGCCACCCCAGCCGAGATCCCAGAGGGCTCTGCGCAGCCGTTCTCGCATGTCATCGACCCTTCTGTGACCTCGGCAGGATTCTAGTCGGCGCCGAATCCGATACCGCCGACCGAGCGTGTCCCCCAGATGAACCCGTACACGGCGGATCTGGGGCTGCGAACACGGCCGCTGTACAGATACTTCGAACGATACTTGTGGACCCGGCCGCGGCGCGCGTGTCTGGCCATCTTCTTCACGCCGTACCAGGACTTGCGGCCGTAGCGCGCCTTCCACGCGCCCCTGACGGCCCCGAACAGGACCTTTCCGCCGAAGTACGACGTGATCCCCCCGAACGCCGCACCGATGGCGCTGCGGTAGTCACCTCCGATGGCGTAGCTCGCGGCCGAGACCACGCTGGCGGCAGCACCGATCGGCCCCGGGATCCAGGCCGCGTAGCCGGCCCATTTGCCAACCTTGCACGCCCACTTCTTCCACCGCGAGCACTTCTTCTTCCCGTCCAGGTCGAACTGGTTGACCGGGTCGGACGGGTACATGTAGGCGTTGGCGTTCCCACCCGGTACCGGGTCGATCGAGGTGAACGTTCCGGTATTGGGGTTGTAGAGCCGGACCCCCATCAGGATGAAACCGGCGCCGGTGGTAGCCCGCTGTTTGGCGCCGAGCCAGCTGTAGTCGACAACCCCGGTCCCGGCGACTGTCCCGGTCGAGTTGCCGTACTCGTCGTAGCCGGTCCAGCCTGCGATGCTCGTTCCCGTGGCCGCCGGGGAGGCCAGATCGACCGCCGTGACGACGTCGCCGTGGGGATCGGCGATGGTGAGCTCGCCACTGCCGCCCGTGGTCGTCAGGCTCAGGTCACCGCCCACCAGTTCGGCATAGCGCTGGGTGGTGGCACCTTGTGTTACCCAGCTGGGATTGTCGGAGGTGTCGTTGTAATGGCGCACGGTCTGCACGGTCGTTGCGCCGGTCGTGACAGACTCGCTCGACCGACGGTCGAGGGCGTCGAGCGTGTACATCGTCGTCGTCCCGGCCTGCGTGATCGTGCGGGCGAGATCGTTGTCGTAGTAGGCCAGGGCGATGTCGCCGTCGGCCGGGTGCGGGCTGTCGGCAGCCGGAACCTTGGTGGTCCGCCCCAACGCGTCGTAGGCATAGGTACCGGTGCCATTGGCCCCGGTGACCGGGCGGTCAGCGGTGTCGAAGGACCGAGTGATTGTGGTCGCGCCGCCGGTGCTGCAGGAGCCGTCGGTGGCCGCAGGCGCAGTGGACTTCGACAATCGGTTGTCATTGCGGTCGAAGCCGTAGCTGCGGGTTACGCAACCAGGGGCTTCGGCCGGGTCGGTGAGGTCGACGCCCGACGCGGTGGCGCTCCGATCGTTGACCTGGGTCAGCCGGCCGGCGTTGTCGTATCCGAACCGGCGGTCGTACGGCAACGCTCCGCCGTCGGCAGATGTGAAGGCCGACCCATCAGGTGTCCACTCATGGATGACGCGACCCGAGACGTCGTTCTCCAGCGACCAGGACAGCCATGGCCCGTTCGGATCGACTGTCGTCGACCCGTCGTCGTTCAGGGTGGTGGTCTGACCGGTGTAGCGCAATCCGGTCGGCTCACCGGTGTTGTCGATGTCGTTGTACTGCGTGACACCACCGGGAAGCTTCTGCACTGTCATCGAGCCGTCGGAGTCGTAGGCGCCTGTCGACGACCAAGTGCTGCCGGCGGTCGCGACGTCGACCTTCGTGGCCAGGCCGCGGCGTTCTTGTTTGCCGTCGGCATCTGTGCCGTCGTAGGTGTAGGTGGTCGACCCGTTGGCATCGGTGACCTTGGCCACAGCGCCAGCGGCGTCGTACGTCGTGGTCGTCGCGGACTCCCCCGACGGCTGGTACGACGTCTGCCGACCCCAGGCGTCGTACGCCGTGGTGATCGTGCCAAAGGTGGACCCATCGGCGTTCTTCGCAGTCAGCACGGTCGGCTGACCGGTGGCCGCATCGTAGGTCGTGATCTTCTCGGTGGTCGGTGTCGAGCCGCTCAAACCAGTCACTGTGTTCTTGGTCGAAGCAGTCCGGCCGTCAGACAGGTACACGGTGGTCGCGGTCCGCGTGACCGAGCCTGAGGTCTGGGTCACCGTCTTCGGTGCCAACAGGTAGGTGAAGGCCGAGGTCGTTGTCGAAGGCAACGTCGGTGTCGCGCCGGCGGAGGAGGTCGGCTGAGCAGCGGGGTAGGTCTTGCAGACCAGACCGGCCCAGTGGGGTTTCCCACCACAGTCCGTGAACGCCGCGTTGGCAGCCGTGGTGTAGTAGACGGTCTTCGTCGTCCCGGCGTCCGCTCCGTTCGAGGCGGGCTGCCGGGTTTCGACCACCCGTCCCTCGGCGTCGTACCGGGTGAGTTTGACGATGTCGCCGGCGCTGATTGTGCCGTCCAGGTCGACGTCCGTGACGGTCCTGCCCGCCTGTCCGAGGGCCCAGCCATCGGCATCACCGGATACCGGAGCCGCATAGCTGGTCAACGACTGCCCGGTGACCTCGAGGTCACTGCCGGTTCCCGGGTCCTGTGCGTACGACGTCTCCGTCGTTGCCAGCCGGTACGGCAACGCGGTATCGGGGTTGATGCCTGCGTTCGGAGCTCCCTGATCGTAGGTGGTGTGGGTATGCGGACGGACCCAAGCAGTCGTGCCGTCCTTCAGGGCGGCATACCGGGCCGGACCGTAGGTGTCGGTCACCAAGGTGCCTGCCGGGGTCAGGACCGCGTCGCCAGCGGCGTTCTTGATCTCGAGGTTATAGACGGTGACCGTAGCGAGCTGGTCGGCGCTGGCTCCCGCCGGCAACTGCCCGTCGACGAGAACCCGGAGGGCACGTTCGTCGAGTTCCCGAACAGCGTTTCCCTCCTCGTTGTAGTCGGTTGCGCTGAGCTGCCAGGCGCCGGCGCCGAACTTGGCGGTGTTGACCGTGTAGCCCGCGGCGTCGGTGTACTGAAGGTCGGCGTACTGCCAGTCGGCGGCTGTCGGCGTACCGGACACCGGGTGATCGGAGCCGAAGACCGCTACGCCGTTCGTCGGCACGGCCTTCTGGTTCCAGCGGCCGACCGAGGCGGCGGTCAGGTCGGGGAGACCGTCGCCGGACAGCGGCACGTCGTACACGTACTTGCCAAGTGTCGCCGCACCGCCGGCTGGGTCACCGGCCGGACGGTCACGAGTCACGCTGTCGAGCTTCTGCCGTCCGTCGACTGTCACGTAGTTCAGCTGGAAGGGAACCTGTCCGGCCGACTTGACCGTGGCGAGGTCTCCGGCCGCGTTGTAGGTGTACTCGGTCGCCAGGCCCGAGCGGGGATCCGTGACCTTGATCAGGTCCGCGTTCGAGTTGTAGGTATAGGCCGCGACCTTGATCGATTCCATGCCGGCACCGCCGGCCTTGTCCGGGTTGTAGATGTCCAGCCAACCTTCGGACATCCGCCAGCGCGACGACCCGATGACCGTGTAGACGAAGTGCAGAGCCCGGCAACCAGGGTTCAGTCCGGTCAACGGCGCAGCAGGGTTGTAGGCAGCACACGTCACACCCGGCGCCGGTGGCGCCAGGATGCGGACGACGCGATTGGCGCTGTCGTAGGAGAAAGTGGTCTTTCCGGCGACCCCGGGCTCGGAGATACCGTCGGCCCGGAAAAGCGTGTCCGCTCCCTTGACCGGTGCGGACGGTGTGGTCCAGGTCGTGACGGTGCCGTTGTCATCGGTATAGGACAACGTCGTTGCGGCCCCGCTCCCGGTGATCTTCAGCAGCGAGCCGTCGGTCTCGGTCTGCTCGCCGGTCGGTACCCAGGGGCCGGTCTCGAGGACTCCATCCACCCTGCGTTTGCCGGACGGAGACTCGTAGCTCAAGGTGGTGCCATCGTCGTCAACCAGCACCAGGGTGCCATCGAGACGTGTCGAATCGACGACCTGCAGACCAGCGGCACCGGTATCGGCGCCGTCGAACTGAGCGGACCAGCCGGGTCCGAAGGCGCCGGTGACGCCGTTGTTCGGCGACTCGTACGTCATCAGCGACCGCGAGATCGACAGATCGCCGGTGTAACCGGGCACCGTGATGTCTGTGGCCTTGGTGTTGAACTCGCCGGTCCACAGCGCTACCTGGCCGGGTCCTGCTTCGGAGGTGGGGAAGCCGTCACCAAAGGCGTGGGGCAGGCGCTGGACTGTGGTGTCCGGGGTCTGCGACCAGGTGCACTGTTCGGCGGTGCCGTACTTGAAGCAGACCTGTACGTCGAGCTTGACCGGGACCCGCGGGTTGAGCACCGTGGGCTCGATTGCCGCGGTGTCGGGGTTGGAGTCCAGATTGGCGTCGGACTCGGCGTTCTTGGTGTCCCACAAGGTGTTGACGGTGACGCCGCCGGTGCCGTTGTCGGTCACGGGGAGGTCAGTGGAGTCGTTCCAGCCGACGAGGTCGTCGCTGCCGCCGTAGCCGGAGACGCGCCATTTGACCTTGGCGGTGACTGAGGTGGCCGTGCCCTTGGGCGGGCCGGAGGCGGTGACGCGGATGTTGTCGGCGGTGGTGATGCGGGGGTTCGCCGTCGGTGCAGTGAGACCGGTGCCGCCCCAGCCGACGCTGTAGGTGGTGGTGCTGGAGATGCGACCGGCGGGCGTCTCGGCCTGGGCCTCGATGCGGTGCTGGCCCTGGATGCTCTTGGGCAGCTTCACTGTCGTCTTGGCCACTGCGGGGTCACTCGACGGGGTGATCTTGATCTGCCCGGCCGGTGCGCCCTGCACGCCAGAGGCAACGGGCTTGCCGTCGACGGTGAGGCGGACGTAGCCCGGTGCCGAGTAGCCGGTACCAGTAGCGGTGATGGTGCACTCGACGTCTGCGGTCGGCGCGTTGTCGTGCCAGGAGTTGTTGGCGTACGGCGCCGGGCAGGTCACGACCGGAGCGGCCGGCGGCGTCGCACCGACCAGGACGCGGGTGAAGTTCGACCAGGGGCCGTCGCGACGGCCGTCGTTCGCCTTCGCCCGCACGTAGATGGCGGTGTTCTCCGGAAGGTTGGTGGCGGGCTTGCAGCCGGCTGTCGTACCGGACGGGTAGACCGAGCCGACGCACGTCGCCTTGAGGCTGTCCGGACCGACGGGCGAGGTGTGGAACTCGAAGGAGTACTTCACGGTGTTGCCGTCGGCATCGGTTGCCTTCGTGGACACCCACGGGTTCAGGTACGGCGTGTAGAGGTAGCTCGGGCCACCCGGTGCCGCGTAGGCAACGGCGGAGGTGTACTCCGGGTTGGCCGGCTTGGACGGCGGGCGGTTCCAGGTCATCGTGACGTAGGGGTCAGCGGTGCCGGAGAAGGAGTAGAACCGCTTCCACCCGTTGACGTCGGCCTCGTTAGCCGCGGTCAACGCCAGGCCGCCGGTCGGGTAGGTCACCGTCGACCAGGCCTGCGCCAGACCGGTCATCGGAATCGCGATACGTCCACCGGGACAACCCGAAGCGCCCTTCGCTGCTGTCACCGTTCCGTAGACCCCGCCGAGACTCGGCTGGGCGGTCCAGCGGCTCGCGGTGGTGGCCGGAGTCGCGGAACGAAGCTGTACGGCGGTCGCCGTGCACGAGACTGCGTGGTACTGCCACAGCGACAGGTTCGCGGACAGGATGTCCTTGCCTGCGAAGGTCGAGGTGGCGAAGTTCATGAAGGTGCGGGCGGTCGCCGTACCGTTCTTGCCGACGCGCAGGTCAACAGCGTCGGATTGGTCGGTCGTGACGCCGGACTGCACCCAGGTGTCGAAGGTCGACTTGAGCGTTCCGGTGACGTAGGTCGGGTCGACTGTGACCGGGAAGACTCGCTCAGGCGCCATGAACCACTTGGCGTCCGGCGCGATCACGAGGGTCGCCTTGCTACGCGACGTCTGCTCGACCGTCACCTTGACGACGGTCTTGTTGACCGGCTCGCCGCTGGCGGGGTCCTTGGCCGCGTCCCACATCAGGCTGACCGGAATGCGTGACCGTACGACGTTCTTCGCGTCGACGAACTCGATCGCGCCGTCCTTGGCCGTGCGTGCAGTGAGGCCGTTGGTCTTCAGCGGCAGCCGCCAGACCGGAGCGGTCTGCGGGCGCGCCTTGACGATGAAGTCGGTCTCGAAACCGTTGCGTCGGGCATCGACCGTCAGGTCGACACCGGGCTGGACCTCGGCATACGTCGCCTTCGTCCCGTTGATCGTCGGCTCCGGCAGGCGGAACGGCGCCAGCCACTCGACAGTCCCACCGGCAGCCGCGACAACGCCACCGGAGGCGGCCGTGCGCTTGCCGAGCCGCAGCCCGAGCTTGTGGCCCTTCGGCGCGACTGTGCCGTCAGCAGCCTTGGCGAGGTTGAGGTCGATCGAGCGCCACTGGCCGGCCTTGGTCTTGAAACGGACCGGTACGGCGTGCGCCTCGGTCGTCATGGTGCCATCGGGGTTGGCCCAGGTCGAGTCGGTCTCGGACCGCATCGACTCGACCTCGACCCGGGAGCCTTGCGAGCGCGCGGTCAGCGCGGCCGAGACGATATCGGGGCGGGAGGCAACCTTCGCGACCGGCGGGACCGGGTCCGCAGCAGGCGCTGCGACGGCCTGCGAGGCCTCGAGGCCGGTGATCAGGAGGGCGAAGGCCGTGACGGCGGCCACCACTCGTGGAAAGCGCTGTATGCGAGCGCGCTGAGAACGATCCAGAACGTACAAGACAAACCTCACCATCGCGCCGGCCATGGGACAGGCGCTCGGTGAGGGCATTCACCGGGCCTGGCCAGCATCCCGGGTATCGCGTCGCGACTGAGTCGCGTTACAGAAATTGCACGAAGCTGCAACGGGTGTCGGCCAGGTCACACGCTCGCGGCTAGCTCGCGCAGGGTAGGTTTCCGCGGCGCAGGGCGTGGTTGCTGGTGTTGCTGTCGTCGGACCAGAGGACTGTCTTGGTGCCGGCGGTGCAGGTTGGGGAGATGGCGAAGCCTTCGTTGTTGAGGTTGCTCATGCCAGAGGGACGGTTGTACGTCGCCGTGGGGGCGAACTTGCCTGCGGCATTGAGCTCGAGGGTTGTGGTGCGGCCTTGGCAGCCGTCGTCGCAGGCGGCCCAGAGACGGCCGGTGGAGGCGTCGAACTCGAGTTCCATCAGTTCGGCGAAGCCGCTCGCGATGGTGGCGACGCGGGTGTAGCTGCTGCTCGACTGGT
Organism: Kribbella antibiotica; assembly: GCF_004349055.1. Lineage (GTDB taxonomy): Bacteria > Actinomycetota > Actinomycetes > Propionibacteriales > Kribbellaceae > Kribbella > Kribbella antibiotica. The sequence continues at coordinate 8,380 of NZ_SMKX01000179.1, read as the reverse complement.
TGAGCGCGTAGGCGTAGATCGCGCCGTTGTCCTCGAGGCCGACGAAGTACAGGCCGGTGCCGTGACCGGCGTACGCGGCCGGGTCGTACGTCGTACCGGTGTGGTCATCGCGGAAGGCATGCGCGGTGAGGAAGGTGTCGGGGATCCACGAGATCGCCTCGAGTCCGCTGTTGGGTTCGACGTCCGGCAGGTCGCTCGTCAGGTTCCACTCCCTGGTGGCGTTGAGGGTCGATGCCGACGAAGTGCCGTCGTACCGGAGAACTTTCAGGAGACTGTTGTTGTCGTCACTGTTGTCCCGCTCGGTCGCCACGACCAGCCCGTCCGGGGTGCTGACCACACCCTCGGCGTCCGGGTCGCCCTTTCCGTTGGCGTAGCGCAGAGTCTTGCCGCTCGACGGGTCCGGCTTCCAGTTCGCTCCGTCCGGCACCATTCGGTAGGCCTTGCCGGGACCGTTCTTCACCGCCCACAGCACGCTCGCCGACTGGAACGTCAGACCGCTGATATTCGTCCCCAGCACCTTGCTGCCGTCGGCCGTGGCGACCGTCGACCCGCCGGGCCAGGCGACCGGCGCGCCCCAGGCGCTCGCCGCGGTCAACCCCACGACGCTCACTGCAACAACCGCGATCCGACCCAACCGGTTCATTCCAGTCCTCCTTCAAAGGCGGCAACCTGCTCATCCTGCTCATCACCGGGTGCCACAGGCTGAACACGCGTCGAACATCGGTGATCCGGTTGGCTGTGTGTCACTTTCTGGGTTCGACGTGGAACTTCGGGGGTTCATCGGCAGTTGTGCTCTTGGGGGACTCTGGGGTCAGTGACTAGGCAGGAGAACGGGATGAGCAAGCGGGTCGAGCAGAAGGCTCAGGCGCGTGAGCGAGTGGCGGCCTTACGGGCGCAGCAGCAGCGGGCCGAGCGGCGCAAGCGGCTGCTGATCGCGGTGGGCGCAGTCGTGGCCGTGGTCGTGGTGGTCGGCGGGCTGGTGATCATCAAGGTGGCCGGTGGCGGCAGCGACAAGACCGCGACCGGGCCGTCCGGCTCTGCCGACGCGCAGATTGTTGCCGCGCTCAGTTCGATCCCGGCCGAGACCTTCGCGAAGGTCGGCAGCGACGGCGTGCAGGCGGCGCCGTCCGCGATCACCGCTCCCCCGCTGACCGCGGGCGGCAAGCCGAAGGTGCTCTACATCGGCGCCGAGTTCTGCCCGTACTGCGCCGCCGAGCGCTGGCCGGTGTCGGTTGCGCTGTCCAGGTTCGGCACGTTCAGCAACCTCGGTACGACGCACTCCGCGGCCGACGACGTGTTTCCGAACACCCCGACGCTGTCGTTCCACGGAGCGACGTACACGAGTCAGTACTTGTCGTTCACCGGGTTGGAGACGACCACCAACGAGAAGGTGAACGGGCAGTACAAGCCACTCGATACGCCGAGCGCGGAGGACCAGAAGACGTTCGACACCTACAACGCCCCGCCGTACGTGAAGTCGGGTGGGTCGATTCCGTTCGTCGATCTGGGCGGCAAGTTCGTGACGTCCGGGGCGACGTACAGCCCGGAGGTCCTGGCCGGTAAGACCCAGGCCGAGATCGCCGAAGCGCTGAAGGACCCGTCGAACGCGATCGCCAAGGCAGTCGACGCCTCCGCGAATGTCTACACCGCGGCGTTCTGCGCGATGACCAACAACCAGCCTGCCAACGTCTGCTCCACCGAAGCGGTCAAGGCCGCCGCCGGCAAGCTCGGGAAGAGCTGAGTGAGCACGGCAACCGCCCGTGGAACGTCCCTGGGCGTCATCCCCTGGGCGACGCTGGCCGTTTCGGCGCTCGGCGTCCTCGTGTCGGCCTACCTGACCTACGAGCACTTCACCGCCGGTACGACGCTCGCCTGCCCCGAGACCGGTGTCGTCAACTGCTTCAAGGTGACGTCATCGCAGTACTCGAAACTGTTCGGCGTACCGGTGGCGTTGCTCGGCCTGCTGTTCTTCATCGGCATGGTCGTGCTGTCGCTACCTGCCCTGTGGCGTACGGCGTCTCCCTGGCCGAGCCGCGCGCGGTTAGCCGGTGTCACGGTCGGCGTGGTCTTCGTGCTGTATCTGGTGTGGGCGGAGCTGTTCCGCATCAACGCCATCTGCCTGTGGTGCACGGTGGTCCACGGTCTGACGCTGATCCTGTTCGCCCTCGTTGTGATCAGAGTCGCGCTGCCACCGATCGAAGACTGAACTGCAACAAACTGCAAGATCGCGGTGATGTGCTGCCAGCTGTACTCCCTGAATGAGAGCCTGTTGGCCCGTTGGTCATCTCGTCTGGGGGACATAATGATTCGACAGCTGGCAACCGTCACTGCCGCTGCCCTGCTCGCCACCACACTGCACGCCTTTCAGCCGGCGGCCGCCGCGCCGACCACCTGCACAAAAACCGTTCTCCCGTTGCCAGCGGGGACTGCCTACACCGACAGCTCGGTGCGGGACGCGGACCCGACTGGTCGCTACCTGCTCGGCTACGCCGCGAATGAACTGGGATACCAGGACATCCTGTGGGTCGACGGCGTTCCGCGTTGGCTGGCCTCACGCCCGGGCGGCGTCACGAGGACCTATGCGGTCGTCCGGGGCGGGTTGGTGTTCGGGTCCACCAGCAACGAGGCCGGCGAAGACTACTGGATCTATTCGGCCCGGACCGACACCTACCGGATGCTGAAGCTGCCCGAGAACTTCGACCTGTACGCCTTCACCGGCATGAACGTCCACCAGGACATCATCGGCATGGTGTGGGACAAGGATCGCAACTACTCGATCCCCTTCGTCTGGCCCGCCGGCGGCCGGCCACGTCTGCTCCCCAAGCCCCCGGGCTACCCGACGGGCAACGCCACCCACATCGCGGACGACGGCCGCATCACCGGCGATTTCGGCAAGCTGGACGCCTCCTCGTTCGGCAACTACCTGTGGACTTCCTGGAACCACCGCCCGGCCCGCCTCGCCGCACCGGACCAGTCGGGCGCGTTCACCCGCGACATCGAAGGCTTGTGGATCGGTGGTGGTTACGGCGGCGAACCCAACGCGCGCGGTCTGCTGTGGAACACCCGAACCGGCCGCTACACCGAGCTCGAGGACGCCGTCGCCGATATCAACTCCTCCGGCGACGCGGTCACGTTCGGCGGCTGGGTCATCGACCGCTACCCCTCGGTCCTGATCCGCTCCGACGGCACCCGGATCACGTTCACCGCCGCCACCTACCTCTGGCACGTCTTCGACCGCGGCAACCCGCGCTGGACCACCGCCGGCTACGAGATGGTCGAGGACCGCCCCCAGGCCGTCGCCTACAAGTGCACGAACTGACTACTTGTACAGCCCGTCGAGGACCTCGGCGTACTGCGTTTCCACGTACTTGCGCTTGAGCTTCAAGCTCGGCGTCATCTCGCCGGACTCGACCGTGAGATCCCGGTCGAGGATGGCGAACTTCTTGATGGTTTCCCAGCGGTTGAGGCCCGCGTTCAACTCGTCGACATAGCCCTGGACCATCGCGTGAGCCGCCGGCGAGGTGACGATTTCGGCGTAGGGCTTGCCGGCCAGGCCGTTGGCGTTCGCCCAGGTGGCGATGGCGTCGGGGTCGAGGGTGATCAGGGCCGAGACGAAGTTGCGCTTGTTGCCGTGGACAACGAACTGGCTGGCGTAGGGACACAACGTCTTGAAGCGGCCCTCGATGACCTGCGGGGCGACATACTTGCCGCCGGAGGTTTTGAAGAGGTCCTTCTTGCGGTCGGTGATGAAGAGGAAGCCGTCGTCGTCGAAGTGACCGATGTCGCCGGTGTGGAACCAGCCGTCGGCGGTCATCACCTCGGCGGTCTGCTGGGGCAGGTTGTGGTAGCCGCTCATCACGCCGTCGCCCTTGATCAGGATCTCGCCGTCCTCGGCGATGGTGATCTCGGTGCCGGTGAAGGGCGGGCCGACGCTGCCGAGGCGGTAACCAGTCGGCCGGTTCAGCGACGAGCCGGCTGCGGTCTCGGACAGGCCGTAGCCCTCGAGGATGAGCAGGCCGGCCGCGTGGAACCACTCGGCGAGCTGCTTGTCCAGGGCGGCCGAGCCGGAGACGAAGAAGCGGATCCGGCCGCCGAAGCGGGCCCGGATCTTCGACAGCACCAGCTTGTCGGCCACGGCGAGCTGAACGGCCAGCAGACCGGTCGGCTCGGAGCCCTTCTGGCGCAGCACCGAGGCGCGGGCGCCGACGCCGAAGGCCCAGTCGAAGAGCTTGGCCTTCACGCCACCCTCGTCGGCGATCATGGTCTTGATCCGGGAGTGCGCCTTCTCGAAGATGCGCGGCGCGGCGGCCATGAAGGTTGGCTGGACGATCGCGGCGTTCTCGACGATCTTGTCGATCCGCCCGTCGATCGCGGTCGCGAAACCGATCTGCAGCTGGACCGCGACCAGCACCTGCCCGAACACGTGCGACAGCGGCAGCCACAGGAACTGCAGGTCGTCAGGGCTCAGTACGCCGGTCTCCTCGACCGCCGCGCCCTCATACGTCCACACGGAGTGCGGCAACCGCACGCCCTTCGGACGACCCGTCGTACCGGAGGTGTAGATCAGGGTGCACAGGTGATCAGGCTTGACCTGAGCGATCCGCTCGTCGACCTCAGCCAGATGGGCGTCGCCCAAGGCATCGAAATCGGCCAGCGACATCACCCAGTCACCGTCGTCAGCCGACGGCGTACCGTCCAGCAGCACGATCTTGCGCAGCGACGGGATCTCGGCCTTGTGCGCGCGCAGCTTGTCGACCTGCCCCGCGTCCTCGGCGAAAATCACCTGTACGTCGGCATCCGCGACGATGTACGCGACATCCGCAGCCATCGTCGTCGGGTAGATCGTGGTGGTCGCGGCCGCGGCCAGGACCGCCGCCAGGAAGCAGTCGACCCACTCGATCCGGGTACTCGAGGCGATTGCGACCCGCTGCTCGGGTTCGACGCCGAGCGCGATCAGGCCGGCCGCGCGACGGCGCGCCAAGGCGTCCGTCTCGGCCCAGCTGACCGAGGTCCAGCCTTCTCCGGACGGGTACCGGAAGGCCTCGCGCTGCGGCGACGCCGCGACCCGGTCCAGGAACATCTCCGCCATGGTGGTCTTGCGATTGCTGAGCACGGCCGAAGCGGCGACAGGGTTCATGAATGGCCTCCATCGGGGGTCAAGTGAACTGGACAGTAATGCAAGGTCCGGCTGCTGACCATGGCACTCGCTTGCCCGGCTGCACCTTCTCGATTACGTTTCCGCAACATGCGCATACGGTCTGTGGCCCTTCTCTCACTCTCCGCCCTGCTGCTGGCTCAATTGACGCCGGCCCTGGCGGCCCCGCCCCCGTCCGAGTTCGGCACCGATTACGACGATCCGCGGACGCCGGCCCCGGCCGTCGCCGTACCGGACACGAAGCATTGTCAGGTCGAGATCGTCCGGCACGGCTTCCGCAACTTCGACCCGTACCAGTCGACCTACACTCCCCCGACCGCCTGCCAGGGCCCGTGGTCGAAGGTCGTCCTGCGGATGCACGGCGCGGTGAAGGGCGTCCAGTACGACCGCCTCGGCCACATCACGATCGGCGGCGTCGGCGTCTTCCGCACTTCGACCCCCGAGCCGAGCGCCGACGGCATCGCCTGGGACGTCGAGAAGGACGTCACCTCTTACGCCCCGCTGCTCACCAAGCCGCAGCCGGTCGTGATGGAGCTCGGCAACGTCGTCAACGAGACCTACACCGGTGTCCTCGACATCACCGTCACCCTCGACTTCTACACGACCAGCCGCCGCGTCCCCGCCGCCAAGACGGCGAACGTCGTCCTCCCCCTGCAGGACCAGCGTCGCGAAGAATCAGACCTCATCGGTACGGCGACGCTCCCGCGGAACACGACTCGTCTGGTCGGCGAGGTGTACGTGACCGGGTCGGGCGGCGGCTGCGAGGAGTTCTGGGACACGTCAGCCCCGGCCGAGACCGGATACTCCTGCCCGGACGGTTCGCCGTACCGGGAAGTGGATGTCTCGATCGACGGCAAGCCGGCCGGGATCGCGCTGCCATATCCGTACATCTACACCGGCGGCTGGTCGAACCCGTACTCCTGGCGCCCCTCTCCCGCGCCGCGCGCGTTCGACATCAAGCCGCTGGCCTACGACCTCACGCCGTTCGCCGGGCTGCTCACCGACGGCAAGCCGCACGAGTTCCGCGTCCACGTCAACGGCGTACCGGCCGGCCAGAGCGGCTGGTTCACCGTCCCGAACCTGCACGTCTGGACCGACGCGCACCGCAGCCAGACCCGCGGCGCCCTCACCTCATACGCCGTTGCCCCGCTGACCAAGACCGACCAGGTGAGCACTGGCTCCGTCTCCACCAAAGCCTCGCGTACGTTGAAGATCAGTGGCTATGTCGACACATCGGCAGGACGCATCCGTACGACGGTCCAGCGCACACTGCGCAACACGTCCGAGCACACGTGGACCGAGGGCGAGACCAAGGACAGCCTCGACGCGAACTGGCGCGACACCTCGATCGTCACCAGCGGCGGCAAGGTCGAGCTCACCGATCTCGACTACGGCAAGAAGGGCCTGCTCACCTTCTTGCCCAACGCAACGGTCCCCGGCGGCTACGACGTCGTCACGGACCTGAAGATCCACGACACCATCCGCACCACGCACGGCCTCACGAAGGAGACCTACGACGGCCGCGCTTCGTGGATCTACAACGTCCCCCGCGACCAGCGCCACGCAACCGGAACGCAGACCGTCCGCTTCCAATCCCTCGGAGCGAACGGCTGCTACGACCACACCCTGCAAGCCGTCAACGGCATCTACACCAAGGATCTCCACCGCTGCTAGGAGCGCGCTCGGCGCCGCCGGATCAGCTCGACGGCGATCAGCGTGACGGCGATCAGAGTACCGACCCCGAACAGCCCGGCGGCCTGGACGAGGAGCGGGAGCCGGAAGATCGCGGCGCGGGCGGCGCGATCTCCGACGAAGTACGCGATGGTGTCGCCGGCGTTGGTGCAAGTGACGGTCACGGCCTGAGGTGGTACGGCGACAACCGAGTGAGCGATGACGTGATATTTGCGCTTGGTCGTCCCGCCAGTGATCAACTCAGGCCGCGACGGAACCTCCAGCGGAATGTCGGCGCCGGTGGCGTCGTTGGCGCTGCAGTCGGCGTCCTGCCGCACTGCGGTGGTCGAGATGGTCAGGCCGTCGTGCCGCAGTTGCACCACGCCACCGTTGCCAGGCGGCGCCGGCTCCCGCGGTTGGTCGCTCACCAACTGCAGGACGAAGAACGCGCTCGCCACCAGCCCCACGACCAAGAGGGCGCCGCCGAACCGCGACAATGATCGGGGCGTCATCAGCGGGCGGCGAGAAGCTCGGCGATCTGTACGGCGTTGAGGGCCGCGCCCTTGCGGAGGTTGTCGTTCGACACGAACAGCACGAGGCCGCGTCCGTCCGGGACCGACTGGTCCTGGCGGATCCGGCCGACGTACGACGGGTCCTGACCGGCCGCGAGCAGCGGCGTCGGCAGATCAGCCAGTACGACGCCCGGCGCCGTACCGAGGATCGCGATCGCCTCTTCCGGCGTGATCGGCCGGTCGAACTCGGCGTGGATGCTCAACGAGTGACCGGTGAAGACGGGGACCCGGACGCAGGTGCCGGCTACCGGGAGGTTCGGCAGGTGCAGGATCTTGCGGCTCTCGTTGCGGAGCTTCTGCTCCTCGTCGGTCTCACCGGTGCCGTCGGCAACGATCGACCCGGCCAGCGGAAGCACGTTGAACGCGATCGGGCCGGCGTACACCTTGGGCTCGGGCAGCGTGATGCCCTCGGTACCGAGCGCCAGCCGGCCACCGACCTCGGCCAGGGCACGAGTCTGATCCTCGAGCTCGCTGATGCCGACCCCACCGGAACCGGACACGGCCTGGTAGGTCGAGACGATCAGACGGGACAGGCCAGCGGCCGCATGCAACGGCTTGAGCACCGGCATCGCGGCCATCGTGGTGCAGTTCGGGTTGGCGACTATCCCCTTCGGCAGGTGCTGAAGGTCCTCCGGGTTCACCTCGGAGACGACCAGCGGTACGTCGGGATCCATCCGCCAGGCCGAAGAGTTGTCGACGACAACGGCCCCGGCAGCGGCCACGCGCGGCGCGAATTCCAGCGACGCCGTCTTCCCGTTCGAGAACAGCGCCAGCTCCAGCCCACCGAAGTCAGCCGTCGCCGAGTCCTCCACCGTGATCTCGCGATCACCGAACGGCAGCTTCGACCCGGCCGAACGCGCCGACGCGAAATACCGCACCTCATCCACCGGGAACGAGCGCTCCACCAGCAGCTCCCGCATAACCCGACCGACCTGACCTGTGGCTCCAAAAACTCCTACTCGCATGCCCCAAACCCTAACCC
>NZ_SMKX01000178.1 GCF_004349055.1 Kribbella antibiotica | reverse complement strand
GGGGCTACGCGGCGACGGGGAGCGGGGTGAGCTTGGCGCGGAGGTGGTCGAGGGTTTTGCGGAGGACTCGCGAGACCTGCATCTGGCTGACGCCGATGTCCTTGCCGATCTCGGACTGGGTCCAGCCTTCGATGAAGCGCAGCTGCAGGATGCGGCGTTCGCGGTCGTTGAGGTCCTGCAGGACCGGCTGGAGCATCTCGACCGTCTCGAGCTGGTCGATGCTGGTGTCGTCGGTGTCGGCGACCACATCGGCCAGGGTCAGGTCGGCGTCGGTCTCGGCCGGGCGGTCAAGGGACAGGACGTTGAAGCAGCCCTTGGCAGCCATCGCCTGCTCGACCTCGGTCACCTCTACCTCAAGGTGCTCGGCCAGCTCGGCCGGGGTGGGCTCGCGGTTGAGCTCCTGCTCGAGCTCCGGCAGCTTGCCGGCGATCGTGCCCTGCATCTCCTGCAGCCGGCGCGGGATGCGGACCGTCCAGGCGCAGTCGCGGAAGTACCGCTTGACCTCGCCGCGGATGGTCGGGATGGCGAAACCGATGAACGGCGTCTCCGCCTCGAGCCGGTAGTGGTGCGCGGCCTTCACGAGCCCGAGGTAGGCGACCTGCTCCAGATCGTCGGCCTCGGCGCCGCGGCCCCGGAAGCGGCGGGCGATCCCGCGCGCCATCTCCAGGTTGAGCTCGACGACCTCTTCGAGCAGTTCCTGACGCTCGAACTCGTCGGTGCTGGTGGCTCGGCGTTCCATCAGTTCGCGGGTGGCAACCTCGCGGGCGGCCCGATCGGCCGGGGTGGAGCACTTGACGGTGTTCTTCATGTGGATGACCTCGCGACTGGAGTCACGGCGTAGCTCTTAGCTGAACCACGGTCATGCCTGCCCACATCCCGTACCCACCTCGCCGGATCGCATGCATCGATGGCTCCAGACCTCCGTTTCGCTCACGCAGAGCTAGCGAACGAGGCCATCCAACGCTTGTTTGAGCCTCCCGGGTTGACAGTGCGTAATGAGGCAGACACGGGGCCCCCAAACATGTACGATGCAAATGCAAGGCCAAATGCACGTGCATATGCCAAGGACGTACGGAAGGTGCAGCTAATGACTGCTATCTACAACGGCATGCCGAGCGACTCCATCACTGAGCTCACATGGAAGAAGAGCCAGCGGAGTGGCCCGACCGGCAACTGCGTAGAGGTGGCGAAGCTGCCGGGCGGCGGCGTGGCGATGCGGAACTCGCGTCACACCGATGGACCGGCACTGGTATTCACCAAAGCGGAGATCGAAGCTTTCCTGGGCGGCGCCCAGGACGGGGAGTTCGACTACCTCGTTTGAGTTACCGAGACTCCGGAAACGGACCAGGGCCCCTTCGCCAGGCGAGTGACGAAGGGGCCCTTTTTCCTGCCCTCTGAAGCCGGCCCCGCAACGTCGAAGGCCGGCTCTCGGAGGGAGAGCCGGCCTTCGGTGTTACCGGGAATGCTTCGGGGAGCAGTCCTTACTACTACTGAACAGTGAGCGGCCAGAGCTGTTCGCTGCTCGGCAGCTCGGACGCCTTGCCGGTGGCCGCGTTGTCCACCGTGATCCGCAGACCGGTGAACTTGGGCGTCATCACCCGCTGGTACCGGGAGGCACGGTCAGGCTCGGCCAGGTACTCCGCGATCAGGTGATCTCCCAGCCAGATCCGTACCATTTTCCGTCCTCCTCGGTCGGTGCTCATGGAGCCAGGCTCACGATGGGGTCACCGTCGAGCTGACGGACACCGCGCAACCAGCCTTCGAAGGCCCAGCGCTGCTGCTCGGGGCAGCGCGCCACCAGTTCCTGGATCTCCCGCTCAGTCAGCTCGTCGGGCGCGCGTCCGCCTGCATAGGCAGAGTGCTCGGCTACCTCACTGTTGTCGTCAATCATCGACTCGGGTTCCCCAACCAGTCATGCCGGTGATTCGTCACCAGCGATCTGTAGGACCGGCCCGCCGGCTCTCGTAATGACACCGCTCGCGCGATGTCACGTTTTGCGAGAACTAGCTCACCTTCTGTGCATGAAGCAATCATGGCGTCGGCACGTTGCGAATGCAAGCGCCAGATGCACGTGCATCCGCACGTTGACCGTTTCGAGACCACAATCGCCCCCTTCGCGCCTGACTCGGCTCCCCGAGACCTCAGCGAACGCCGTTCGACGGCCAGTCGGGCCGTAAGTTTGTCTTGACAAATGAATTCGCCTTCGAGGGCCCCCGGATCACCGAAAGTCACCACCGCTGGCGATTCGCGTGGCTTATGTAAGAACTTCGGCAGATTCAGGCTCGGGCGTGCGATGATGTCTGCCTGCGAGCCCGGTTCCCGCCGGAATCGCGGGCTGGGGACGCTGAGGACGACGCTGAAACACAGCACTGGGGGCCGGAGGTGAGTGTGACCGAGTCGGGCGCGCAAAGCGGGCCGACAGCGCTCCGCATCATCCTCGGAGGGCACCTGCGCCGGATGCGTGATGCCGCCGGAATCAGCCGATCGGATGCCGGCTGGGAGATCCGCTCGTCGGAGTCGAAGGTCAGCCGGATGGAGCTCGGCCGCGTCGGCTTCAAGGAGCGTGACGTCCGCGACCTGCTCACGCTCTACGGCCTGGACGACAGTGAGGAGCGCGAGCGGCTGCTTGCCCTTGCCCGGGAGGCGAACAATCCCGGCTGGTGGCACCGGTACGGCGATGTGCTGCCCAACTGGTTCCAGTCGTATCTGGGTCTGGAGTCGGTGGCGGCGCTGATTCGTTCCTACGAACTGCAGTTCGTGCCCGGCCTGCTGCAGACCCCGGACTACGTCCGGGCGGTCGTTCAACTGGGCCGCGGTCTGACCTCGGCCGAAGAGATCGAGCGCCGGGTCAACCTGCGGATCAGCCGCCAGGAGGTCCTGACCCGGCCGGCCCCGGTCCGGCTGTGGGCGGTCATCGACGAGGCAGCACTGCGCCGGCCGATCGGCGGCGCCAAGACGATCATGATGCAGATCGACCACCTGATCGAGATGAGCCAACTGCCGAACGTGACGATTCAGGTGATGGGCTTCGCCGCCGGTGGCCACGCTGCCACCGGCGGTGCGTACAGCATTCTCCGGTTCCCCGATGCCGACCTCGCCGATGTCGTGTACATCGAGCACCTGACCAGCGCGCTGTACCTGGACAAGCTGGAAGACCTCGATCAGTACACGGCGACGATGGAGGCGCTCTGCGTCGCGGCTCCGCCGCCGAACAAGACGCGGGACATCCTCGCCGACATCCGCCGCGACTTCGACGCCTGACCGCTCGTCGGCGAGCCCCCAGTCCCAGGCTGCTGCGGTCGATGGAATCGCGAAGGTGGAAAGCGGGACGGACACGGGCGACAGGGATCCAGCATGCCCGCCCCGCTGCTCAGGGACCGCTGATCCGTTGATGGAACATCTGGTCGTCATAGGACGACCGTACGGAGGGTGACAACCTCATCACCATCCGAATTTAGGTCGCCCATCGGGGCTCGCGACGTACCGTTCGACACCGAAAATGCAAGGTTGTGGACAACTGGCTACCGAGCAATCAGCTCCGCGATCAGCGAGCTGGAATCGCGCGGGCCTAGAGCCCTGGCACGCAACTGGTCAAAGGCCTGGCCGTACCGGTCGATCTCGGCCTCCAGCTCCAGGAAATGATCCCCGGCCAGCCGCTCCTCATAGACAACGTCCGATGCCCCACCGCCGAAAATGAGCCGGACGAACGATCCGGTCATCGCCGGATGGGCCCCGTTGGCAAACGGAATCACCTGCAGGTCGACGTTGGGGCGGTCATTGAGCTCCAGCAACTTACCGAGCTGCGCACGTCTGACGGCCGGACCACCGACCACCCGATGGAGAGCCGCCTCGTCGACAACAGCCCAGAGCTGCAACGGATCTGCGCCTTCCCGCTGCCGGGTCAGGATCGTTTGCCGTTGCATCCGAACCCGAACCCGCCGTTCGATGGCCGCCTCGTCCATCGGCAAGGCGTCGACCATGGTCGCCCGGGCGTACTCCTCGGTCTGTAGCAGGCCGGGGATGACGATCGTTTCGAAGTTGTGCATGGCCTTGGCCTCGGACTCGAAGCCGATATAGGTGGCATAGCCATCTGACAACTCGTCCGCATACTCCACGGACTGCAGCAGCCACCCGGGATATCGTGCACTGCTGGCCAGGTCGACCAACGCCGTACGACGCCGCTGCGGGACGTCGTACAGGTCGAACAAGGTTTCCAGGGTGCCGGTGTGCGGCTTCGCACGCCCCGTCTCGAGCCGCCACAACGTTCCTTGGTTGACGCCGGTCTGCTCCTCGACCTGCTCACGGGTCAGTTGCGCGTCGGCGCGGAAGGCCCGCAGTTCGGCGGCCAACCGACGGAGGCGCACGGTGGGCGGACCTGGTGATCGCGGCATCCGCCCATCGTACGAGAGCCTCAGAGCTCCTTGAGGAACTCGATCAGCGCGGCGTTGACGACCTCGGGCTTCTCCTGCTGCGTCCAGTGCCCACAGTCCGGTACGTCGACGACGCCGCGCAGGTCGGGGACGATCGCACGCGCCGCCTCGTCCATCGGGTACAGCATCCGCACCATGTCCTTCTCACCACTGATGTAGAGCGACGGCGGTGTGATCGGCGCATCCTGCCAAGCCGCCAACTGCTCCCAGTTGTGGTCGAGGTTGCGGTAGTAGTTGAGGCCACCGGTGAAGCTGCTGGTCGTGAACTGCCGCACGAAGACCGCCAGGTCTTCCTCAGGAAGCCAGGCCGGTAGCTCCTCGGGATCAGCGAACTGACCAGCGAATCCGGGCGTCGGATTCGAGGTGGATACGCCGGCGTAGATCCGCCGCAGCGAACCCTCAATATCGTTGCCCAGCTCGGCATCCGCGACACCGGGCTCCTGGAAGTAGTTCTGATAGAAGTCCGGGCCGAACCGCTCCGCGGTGGCGGTCAGCGGGGGCACCGGACCACGCGGCCACGGCGGAACACTGATCCCAACCACGCCCCGTACGACGGCCGGTCGCAGCAAGGCGGTCTGCCACGCGACGATGGATCCCCAGTCGTGGCCGACGACGACGGCCTGCTCTTCGCCCAGTTCGTGGATGAGCGCGACGACGTCGCCGACCAGGTGGAAGATCGAGTACTGGTCGATCGCCTCGGGGCGGTCACTGTCGCCGTACCCGCGTTGATCGAGAGCGACGGCGTGATAGCCGGCGCCGGCGAGCGCTTCGAGTTGGTGCCGCCAGGAGTGTGAAGTCTCCGGGAAGCCGTGCACCAGCACGACGAGTGGGCCTTCGCCCTGCTCCGCGAGGTGGATGTCGATCCCGTTCAGACGGACAGATCGCTTGCTGGGCAAGGTGTTTCTCCCCAATTAGTTGCCGATGGATTCCAGGAGCGCTGCGCGCCTGGTCGCGAGGTCGGCCAGGGCGGCGTCAGCAGTGGCGCGAATGTCGCCCGGGCCCGGGTCTTCCGGCCCGAGCAGTGCGGTCACCGCAGCGGCGATCACCCGGGCCGGTTCGTCGACGGCGATGATTGCCAGGGCGCGGCGTTCGACTGCGGTGGCGAGGAAGCCCAGAAGCAAGGCCTGTAAAGCATAGGCCTGCTCGTCGAACTCCCAGTCGGTCCGGGCAAGGTTGTGCCGCCGCCAGACCGGAAGGGCTACTCGGAGCAGCGCAGCAGGGCCCAGGTTCTCCAGCAATTTGGCGCTGCGCGGGTGCTGGGTGAGGACCCCGAGCAGGTCCTCGTCCTCGGACTGGAGGGCGCTGATGAACGGGTGATCGACGGTGCTCTGGAGCAGCAACGGCAGCAGCCGGCTGGGCCGCGCGGCGTCCGGATCGGCGGTCAGCAACTCAGCGAACTCGTCGTGGGAGGCCAGGAAGTCGCGACCGAACAGACCGACCAGCAGATCCTCGCGGGTACTCCAGTGCAGATAAATGGTGCCCTTGGCAACATGCGCCCGGTCCGCGATCTCGGCGACCGTGAGGCCCTTCACGCCGCGTTTGAGCACCAGCTCCCGGGCGGCGCCGAGAATGCGCGCCGCGCTACCGGATTCCTGCTCGGCCAGTACCGCCATCATCGTCCTTCCACTCATACCCGTGCGATGTCCAAGTCCTTCATCCGGGCGGACCTGTTGTGGGTCCGGATGAACTTCAGCACCTGCGAGGCTACCGGCATCGTCGTTGCACGCATCATCAACCGGCGCACGGTGATCTGCTTGCGATTCGGGGTGAAGACTGCGGTCTGCTCATGCCCGAGCTGCTGGTAGTAGCCCATGTGCGGGCGCAGCTGGTTCTCCCACTCGGTCAGCGCGCGCCCGATGTCGCCGTACCGGCCGAGCATGGTGCCGAGCAGATCGGCTCCAGCCAGCCCGGCCGATACGCCCATCCCGGCATACAGGGTCACGCACCAGGCCGAGTCTCCGACCAGTACGACGCGGCCGCTGTGCCAGTGATCCATGTGGACCTGCTCGACCGAGTCGAACAGCAACTCGTCGGTGGCCTCGAGTGCTTCGAGCGCAGCGCCCAGCAGGTCGCCGGTGGGCTCGGGACCGAACGCCTTCCGCACGCGGGCGGCCGGTGGCTCGGTGAACTCGGCGTCGATGTCGTCGGTCTGGTATCCGAAGAGCAAGGTCGGCGCGTGGTCGGCGAACGGGAGCACCCACAACGAGCGGTCCGGCTCCAGCAGCGTGATGCCGTCCTGCGACGCGAGCTTGCCAAGCCCACCGGGCAGCTGGAACGCCGCGATCATGTAGTTCAGTCGATGCAGGTAGCGCTCGTCCGGCCCGAAGGCCAGCCTGCGCACCGTCGAGCGCAGACCGTCGGCGCCGACGACCAGGTCGAACCGTTCGGTGGCCGTGCTGCCGTCGGCGGTGTTCGTCAGGGTGACATCCACGCCGTCGGCGTCCTGCTCGATCGTGGTCGGCACGGTCGAGTACCGAACCTCGACGTCCGCAGGCAGGGCCTCGAACGCGGCCTGCTCGACGTCGCCGCGGACCATCAGCCACGGGTTGCCGGGGATGTCGCGGAAGCCGAAACCGGCTCGCCACTCGCCGAAGCGATCGGTGTCGTAGTGGTGCCCGTCGTAGGCCGTCCGGTCGTGCAGGGCGTCCAGGATGCCGAGCCGCTCGGCCGCCGTCTTGCCGACGCCGAACAGGCCGACGAAGTAGCCACCGGAACGTCGTTGGGGAGCCTTTTCGATCAGAACCGGAGTCCAGCCGGCCCGGAGGAGCGCGAGTGCTGTCGAGGTGCCGCTGATGCCGAGGCCAACAACCAGTGCTCGGCGCTGCCGTTCCGTTGTCGTGGTCATAGCTCCACAGTAGACACACTGACCAAATTCGTCATTTGGTTCAGTGGGTGAGGTGCGTCACTCCCCGCGACCGGCGCAACACGGCTCAGGAGTTGTCGGTCAGCCAGGTGATGAGGGGCTGAGTCGCCTGCCAGTCGGCGCGAATGGACGCGGCGAGCTCAGGCGTGTGAATGAGCGGCTCGAAGCCGTAGGACTTCATGACGGTCAGGGATTTGTGCCGCAACAGCTCGATCCGCGGGTGCTCGGCGTCGTAACCGCGCGGGCTCGTCTTGAGCCGATCACCGCCGACCTCCCAGCCGGCCGCCGCGAGGTCGGCGAGCAACCCTTCGAGTTGCTGACCGCGCCGATCCTCGTCGATGGCAGTGCGCAGCCGACCCAGTCGCTCCGCGCTGGACTCATAGAAACCGGCCGCCACCCGAACCCCGGGCGCCGCGACCTCGACGTACCAGCCGGTGGCCGGCGCCACGTCGATGAAGGCCCCCTGATGCGTCTTGTACGGCGTCTTGTCCTTCGCGAACCGGACATCGCGATACGGCCGGAAGAGCTTGGCCTTGCCGAACTCGGCCTCCAGCTCGGCCAGCAACTCTGTCATCGGTGCGCGGACCGATTCCTCCCAGACGTGTTTGTGCGCCGTCCAGTACGTCTTGGTGTTGTCCATCTCGAGGTCGTCGTAGAAGTCCAGCGCAGCCGCCGGGAAACCGGTGAAACCCATACCGGCAACCCTAGTCGGCTAGATCCAGCCGGCCTGTTCGGCCTTCCGGATCGCCTCGATCCGCGACCGCGCGTGCGTCTTGGCGAGGATGCGGGACAGGTAGTTGCGCACCGTCCCCGCACTCAGGCACAGCTTGCGCGCGACCTCCTGAGCGGTCGCGCCGGTCGTCACCAGTTTCAGTACTTCGCACTCCCGGTCGGTCAGCGGATTGTCCTTGACCCGGATCGCGGCCAGCATCAGCCCGGAATCCAGTACGGTCTGGCCGCGCGCGATCTTCCGGATCGCACCGACCAACTCGCCAGGCGAGGTATCGGTGCCAATCAACCCCACGCGGGGGGCTTGCCGAACCAGCCGCAGACTCGCGGCCGCCGGCAGATCCCGGTCGGACAGCACCAGCACTCCCCCGGCCGACGACCGGCGTGCCACCGCGTCGATCCCGCCGGCACCTGGCAGGTGTGCGTCCAGCACCATCACGTCGGGTCGCTCCCGCACCGAGGCCGGGAGGATGTCGTCCAGGTGGCCCAGCACGGCCACGACTTCCAGATCGTCTTCAGTAGCGAACACCGTGGCCAATGCTCCACGTAGCAATGTGCCCCGGTGTCCGAGCAGCACTCGGATCACGGCCCCGCCCCCCACGGCGAAAACTCACGCCACTCTGATGGCCCCCCAGCCGACTGACACCAGCAATGCTAGATAAGACTCCTGAAAAAGGCACGGATGTCCCCGACGAAAACGGCCGCTTGTTCCATGGCCGCAAAATGCCCGCCGTGCGGATGGCTGGTCCATCGGACGAGGTTGTTGGTCCGCTCCACCTTGTGCCGCAGCGGGATGAAGTTCTCGTGTGCGAGGTCGAGCAGCGCGGTCGGAGTGGTCGAGTTCTGATCCCCGTACGACGCGTGCGCCCGCTCGAAGTAGATCCGGCCGGCCGAACCCGCCGTCCGGGTCAGCCAGTAGAGCATCACGTTGGTGAGCAGGTGGTCGCGATCGAGCTTGCTGGCCGGATCGGTCCAGGCCGCAAACTTCTCCGCGATCCACGCCAACTGGCCGACGGGTGAATCGGTCAGCGCATAGGCCAGTGTCTGCGGCTTGGTCGACTGCAGGTCGGCGTACCCCTGCTCGTTCTTCGACCATTGCTGGAACCGTTCCCAAGATGCCCAGGTCCGGTCCCGCTCGGCCTGATCGAGCGGTTCGAGCTCCTCGGGTGTCGGCTCCGAGGTCGCACCGGCCCCCGGGATCAGGTTGAGGTGTACGCCGATCACCTGCTCCGGGTGGAGTCGCCCGAGTTCACGCGAGATCGCGGCACCCCAGTCACCACCCTGTACGCCGTACCGGTCGTAGCCGAGGCTGGTCATCAGCACCGACCAGGCTTTCGCGACCCGCTGGTACTCCCAGCCGCGGTCGCGGGTCGGCCCGGACAGACCGAAGCCGGGGATGCTCGGGATAACCAGGTGAAACGATTCCAGCAGCGGCCCGGCCACCTCGGTGAATTCGACGATCGAGCCGGGCCAGCCGTGCGTGAGGATCAGCGGGATCGCGTCCGGCGCCGCTGAACGCAGGTGCACGAAATGGACGTTTGCGCCGTCGATCGTGGTCGTGAACTGCGGCCATTCGTTCAGCCGCGCTTCGGCCGCTCGCCAGTCATAGCCGTCACGCCAGTACGCGGTGAGCTCTTGGAGATAGCCCAGCGGTACGCCGTACTCCCAGCCGACGCCGGGGAGTTCGTCAGGCCAGCGGACCAGGTCGAGCCGGGTCCGCAGATCTGTCAGGTCGCTGTCCGGCACTGCCAGCCGGAAGGGTTCGATAGTCATCGACCCCAGCCTCTCAGGCAGCGGCAGTGGCAGTGGCGCGAGCGGCCATCAGCTTTACGACGACAGCGGCTGCCAGCAGCAGGCCGCCGACGACGATCACCACGGTGACTAGCGTGCCGGCGTTGCTCAGCGCGTGGTCACAGGTCATCGGTGTCAGGCCGGCCGCCGTCCGGAACGCCGAGCCGCAGTAGGCGCCGGCCGACGAGACCGAGCGGAACCCGAGCGCAATCCCCCCGAGCAGGACCACCACCCCGGCGATACCGAGAACCTTGGTCAGCACCGTCATGACGTCAGCTCCGGTGCGTGTGGGCATGCCGACGGCATACCGCGCGAGCCCCGTTGCATTCGTTCACCCCATATCTCGACGGACCACCCGCATCCGAACTTACGGTCCGGACCGTAGGTTCCCCAGCCGAGGAGGCCGTCATGGGCAATTCTTCACAGAGTCCTTACTCAGAACATGACAGAGTGTGACCGCCGCCACGGATCCGGGCCGATTCAGAACCGCTCCAACAAGTGGACAGTGATCTCGCCACCTGGGCTTTTTGCCAATACGGCGCGAAGTTCCGCCTTCATCGGCAGTTTGTGCTTTCCGTCACCGAGAGCCATGAACGAACTCTCGGATCGTCCCGCGAACTATTCTGGGGATCATGAAGATTCGGCCAGGCGGCGCAGACGACGTACCGGCGGTGCTGGCTTTGCTGGACGGCGCGACCGAGTGGCTGGTCGCGCAGGGGCGAACCGATCAGTGGGGCACGCAGCCGCACTCGACCAGCCCGTGGCGAACCGCACAGATCTCCGGGTACGCCGCGGAGGGCGGCCTCTGGATCGCCGAGGACGACGGACGTCCCGTTGGCGCGCTGGCCATCGGGGACGCCAAGCCGCCGGTTCCGCCGGCCGCGGAACCCGAGATCTTCGTCCGGCTGCTCGTCACCGACCGCACGCTGACCGGCCAGGGCCTCGGCCGCGTACTGCTCGACCATGCGCGCCAGCTAGCCCGCGACGCCGGGATCAGCGTCGTACGGCTTGATTGTTTTGCGGGCAACGACGGCGCCCTGATCCAGTACTACGAATCGCAGGGCTTCACGCGGGACGTGCCCTTCAGTGTCCAGCGGGAGAATGCCCCGGACTGGCCAGGTCAGGTCCTCGTCCAACGGCTGTGATCGACCGGTGCACGGTGCCATGCGCGTCCGAGCAATGCGCGTCGATCTCGTCGCCACTCGCATGGTCGACCTGCAAAGTCGAGTGCGTCAGGCCGTGCTGCTCAGCCAGCAGCGACTCGATCTGGACCCGGATCTGGTGACAGTCCAGCCCCTCGGCGACCAGGATGTGCGCCGAGGCGGCCGGCTCGCCCGAGGTGATCTCCCAGACATGCAGGTCGTGCACCTCGACCACACCGTCGATCGCGCACAGCTCGGCGCCGAGCGCCTGCGGGTCGATCCTGGCCGGGGCAGCTTCGAGGAAGATCCGGCCTGAGTCGCGCACCAACGAAATGCCGGCCTTGAGCATCAGCGCGGCGACGATCAGTGCGGCGATCGCGTCCGCGCGGGCGAAGCCGGTCAGCAGCACAACCAGACCGGCGATCGCGGTCGCGATGAACGCGAACAGGTCGTTGAGGATGTGTTGATAGGCCCCTTCGACGTTGAGGCTGGAGCGGTTCGCCTTGCTGATCAGCCAGGTGGCGAACAGGTTGACCACGATGCCGGCCACACCGGTGATCAGAACCAGCGCACCCTTCACCTCGGGCGGGTGGATCATCCGGTTGACGGCCTCGTAAACGAAGAAAGCCGCGAGCAGCAGCAGGGTAATCCCGTTCGCCTGCGCGGACAGGATCTCGACCCGCTTGAACCCGTAGGTAAAACCGCCGGCCGGCGGTTTCGCCGACAACCGGATCGCGATCAGCGCGAGCACGATGGCGATCGCATCCGTCAGCATGTGCGCCGCGTCCGTGATCAGCGCCAGCGAACCGGCCGCGAACCCGACAATCACCTCCACCAGCATGAAGCCGACGATCAGCGCGAGCGCTCCGCTCAGCAGCTTCCGGTCGGCGTCACCGCTGACCGGATGCCCGTGGCCATGCCCGTGACCGTGTCCTTCAGCCATGTCAGCGCTCCGGGTGAATAGCGTCGGTGTGCTCGGTATGCGCGACCGCCAGGTCGACCAGCATCCGCACATGGGCATCATCCAGCCGGTAGAACGCGTTCCGCCCATCCCGCCGTACGGCGACCACTCGGTGCGCGCGCAGCAACCGCAAAGCATGCGATGTCGCCGACTCACTGAGCCCGGTCACGGCGGCCAGGTCGCAGACGCAGAGCTCACCGTCGAGCAATGCGACCAGCAATTTCAGCCGCCGCGGATCACCGAGCAGACTGAAGACGTCGGAAGTGTCGACGATGGCGTCCTCGGCCGGCATCCGGTCGTTGACGCTCGCGACCCGCTCCGGATCGACGAGCCGGACCGCACATTCGTCGAGACCCTGCACATCTGCAGAACTGTTCATATGTCCACGCTAACCGATCGCATCCGGGCGCGCCAGTTCCGTGACCGGCGCCACACAGACTCCACGGCGCTGTCACAATCGACCGGTGAACTATCCCGAGACCGCCGTCGGTGAACGCGCTTCGCTCGAACAGTTCCTCGACTTCCATCGGTACCGCGTCCTCAGCAGCCTCGACGATGTCACCGATGCCGAAGCCGCCGCGCGGGTGCTCCCGGCAACCGACATGACGATCGGCGGGCTCGTCAAACACCTGTCGGCGGTGGAGGACTTGTGGTTCAGCCGCAAGCTGCTCGACGTACCGAGTTCTGAGCCCTGGCATTCGGCGCCGTTCGATCAGGACCCCGACTGGGAGTGGCACTCGGCGGCTGACAACACGGTGGCTGAGATCAGGCAGTTGTACGTCGACGCCTGCGCAACGAGTCGTGCGGTGGCAGTGCAGTTCGGTTCACTCGATGATCAGGCCAAGCGGCCGTCGTTCGGTGATCACCAGCAGGTCAGTCTGCGGTGGATCTATCTGCACATGATCGAGGAGACCGCGCAGCACCGCGGGCACCTCGACCTGTTGCTCGACGCGGTGCGTCAGGCCAGACCGAGCCGGTAGGCATAGGCAACGGCCTGCGCCCGGTCCCGCAGATTGGCCTTGGCGAACAGGTGGTTGATGTGCGTCTTCACCGTCGCCTCACTGACCACTAACCGCCGCGCAATCTCGGTGTTCGACAACCCCTCAGCGATCAACCGCAGTACGTCGACCTCGCGCGGCGTCAGCCCACTGTCGACCGCCTTCGGCGCGGCAACCGCCCCTTCGATCAACCGACGCTGAACATCGGCGTCAAGGATCGACTGCCCGTCGGCCGCCGCCTGAATCGCACGCCCGATCGCCTCGGCGTCAGCATCCTTCGTGAGAAACCCACGCGCACCAGCCCGGAGCGCAGACAGCACCGACTCGTCATCGCTGTACGTCGTGAGGACCACGACCTCGGTCTGCGGATACTCCGTGCGGACCTGCCGAGTCGCTTCCACGCCATCGACGTTCGGCATCCGCAGGTCGACCAGCAGCACGTCCGGCCGATGCTCGGCGACCAGCTGCACCGCCTCGGCCCCATCGGACGCGGCCGCGACCACATCGATCCCGGGCAGCAGTTTCAGCAACGTCACCAGGCCGTCGCGAACGACTCGCTGGTCATCCGCGACCACCACCCGAACACTCATCCCGGCACCTTCAGCTCGACGCTCCACCCGTCAGCGGTCGGGCCAGCCGCCAGCGAACCACCCAGCAGCTCAGCCCGTTCCCGCATCCCGAGCAGACCATAACCGCCCGCCGCCGCTCGATCCGGGCGCCTCCCCGGCCGGTCCACCACAGTCAGCCGAACCACGTCGCCATACGACAAGGTCACCACCACCGGCGCCCCGACCGCATGCTTGCGGGTGTTGGCCAGCGCCTCCTGCAGCGTCCGGTACAGCGCGCTCATCACCTCGGCCGGCAGCTCCCGCGCCGTACCGATCACCTCAAAGGAAGCCGCCACCCCGGCCTCCAACCTGTACGCCGTGACCAGGTCGGCCAGCGCTCTTTCGTCCGGCACCGAGTCTTCGCGCAACGCGGCAACCGCCCGCCGCGCCTCGGCCAGCCCATCAGCCGCGAGCCCCTGCGCCCGCGTCACCTGGTCAATCGCCTCCGCCGAAGCGCCGTCGCGCACGAGCATCAACCGCGCACCCTGCAGGTTGAGCGACAACCCAGCAAGTGAATGCGCCAGTACGTCGTGCACGTCCCGCGCGATCCGCGCCCGCTCGGCCAATGCGGCAGCACGGCCATGCTCCTCGAGCGCGGCCTGCTTACGCGCCAGCGAAACCTCGAGCTCCTCCAACTGGGTCTCGCGATTCCGCCGGTTGATCGCGGCCAGCGAGAGCGCGAGCATCCCTAGCGCCGAACCGAACGCCGTCGTCAGCGAATGCGTGGCCAGGTAGAACGGGACGCTCACTCCCAGCGTCGCGACCACGATCACGGCGATCTCGAGAGGGCCCGCCTTGTGGTAGCGCAGTGCGGCGCGGCTGACCCAGTACGGCAGTACGACCAGCACGCTGTCCGGCAGCGCGTACCAGAGCAGCGACCCGGCCCCCGCGAACACCAACATCCCGACCGCAGCCCGGCCGACTGGTTCGCCGTACCGGAGACCCAACAGTGAAAAGTTGCTGAGGACAACCAATACGCCGAGGCCGACCAGGACCGGATACGGCCAGCGGCGCTCGTCGTCCGGGCCCGCGGAGATGATCAGGGTAACGATCACCAGCAGCGATGGGATCGAGCGCAGCACCAGAGCGGGCACGCTGGTGCTGCGTACCCGCTCGGCGAAAACGCGCGTCAGGTGCACGTGATCATCATGCCCGTTGCGTGGCGAGCGGGATGTGCATTCCGAGCGCCCGGCGGAAGATCATCGCGTTCTGCGCGCCGATCGTGATGCCGATGGTGAGCGCGATCGACGCGCGGCTGAGCACGCCGTGCGGCCAGACCGCCGACGACACCAGGACGCCGCCGACGCGCAGCCCGATGGTCAGCAGCCAGAGGATCAGCGTCGTACTGGTGCCCTTCTGCCACAGGCCGTCCGGGGTGTTGGTCAAGCGGACGCTGGCACCGCGCGCCACCCCGAGCCCGAGGAGGACGACGCAGTCCAGGATGAGGAAGGCGAGTTCGCCGGGCGTCGCCGTACCGAGGGCTGACGAAACCGACGCGAGGCCGATGACGACGAGGATCCCGGGCAACAGGAACAGGGATCGTTGCGAGACAAGCGATCCGGTCACCTGCCGGCCGACGACCCGCAGCAGCACCAATACTCCCGCCAGGATCCCGATGATGAGTCCAGCCGACATGTCCGTGGTCCTTTCCGAAGACGATTGCGATGTCTCCAATCTCCTCGGAAAGGACCGCTGCGACGTCAGCCTCGGGATGGCACCCGGGTGGAACCCAAGCCTCAACCCTGGGGTTGAGATCAGGCCAGGGACACCAGCGACAGGTAGTCGTCGGACCACAGGTCCTCGTCGGCATCCGGCAGGATCAGCACCCGGTCCGGGCGGAGAGCTTCGATGGCGCCCTCGTCGTGGGTGACCATCACGGTCGCGCCCGGGTAGCGGCCGACTGCGCCGAGCACCTCGTCGCGGGAGGCAGGGTCCAGGTTGTTGGTCGGCTCGTCGAGCAACAGCACGTTGGCGCCGGAGTGAACCAGACCGGCCAAGGCCAGCCGGGTCTTCTCGCCGCCGGAGAGCACGCCCGCCGGCTTGTCCACGTCGTCGCCGCTGAACAGGAACGAGCCGAGCACGTTCCGGACCTCGCCGTCGGTGAGCCCGGGCGCAACCGCCGCCAGGTTCTGCCGGACCGTGACGGCCAGGTCCAGGGTGTCGTGTTCCTGCGCGAAATACCCGAGCCGCAACCCATGTCCCGGTACGACGCGGCCCTCGTCCGGCGTTTCCCGGCCCGCGAGTAGCCGCAGCAGCGTGGTTTTCCCGGCACCGTTGAGCCCCAGTACGACGACCCGGCTACCGCGGTCGATCGCCAGGTCGACACCGTCGAGAACCTTGAGAGCGCCGTACGACTTCTTCAAGCCGTGAGCGGTCAGCGGGGTCTTACCGGACGGGACGGGGTCAGGCAGCCGGATCTTGGCCACCCGATCGGTACGGCGTACTGCTTCCAGTCCTGACAGCAGTTTGTCCGCCCGGCGAGCCATGTTTCGCGCGGCCGACGCCGTACCGGCGCTGGACTGCATCTTGCGGGACTGCGCCTGCAGGATCGCCGCCTTGCGTTCGGCGGTGATCCGCTCCCGGGTCCGGCGGCGTTCGTCGAGCTCGAGCTGCTGCAGGTACTTCTTCCAGCCGGTGTTGTGGATGTCGATCGTGGTCCGCTGCGGATCCAGATGGAACACCCGGTTGACCGTTGCCTTCAGCAACTCGCGATCGTGACTGATCACGATCAGCCCACCCGGATACCCAAGCAGGAACGACCGCAACCACTGCACGGAATCGGCGTCCAAGTGGTTGGTCGGCTCGTCGAGCAGCAACGTCTCGTGTTGCGCGAACAGGATCCGCGCCAGCTCGACCCGGCGTCGCTGCCCACCGGACAACTCCCCCACCGGCTGCTCAAGCGCCCGCACCGGCAGACCGACACCCCCGGCCAGCCGGGCCGCTTCAGCCTCGGCGGCATAACCGCCGCCCGCCTGGAACCGCGTTTCGGCCCGTGCATACGCCGCCATCGTGCGCTCCTGAGCGGCACCAGTCGCCGTACTCATCGCTGCCTCGGCCTTCCGCAGGTCGCGGATGGCGGTGTCGAGGCCACGGGCAGACAGGATCCGATCGGTGACCGACGTACCGGGGTCAGCCGCGCGCGGGTCCTGCGCCAGGTAGCCGACGGATCCGGAGACCGTGACGGTCCCGGCGGCCGGACGCTCTTCCCCCGCGAGCGTCCTCAACAGGGTGGTCTTGCCGGCCCCATTCCGCCCGACAAGCCCAACCCGGTCCCCCGGCCCGACGTGAAACGACAAGCCGGACAGCAGCAGACGCGCCCCGACCCGAAGATCTACACCACTAACGGTGATCATGACTATGACTCTCTGTGAGGAACTGCGGACACACTTCACCTGCAGAAGCGGGTCGCGTCCCTAAACACAGAGGCAAGTAGCCATACCCCGAGAGTAAATCGCCCACCCC
>NZ_SMKX01000177.1 GCF_004349055.1 Kribbella antibiotica | reverse complement strand
GGCGGGTGGCGGCGTTCACCAGCGGCAGGACTCGGTGGGGGATCTGTTCGGCTAGCGCGATCACTGTGCTGGCACGCTGGATGCCGCTGACCTTGACGACCTGGTCGATGACTCGTTGGAGGTCGGCGTTGGAGCGGGCGACGATGCGGCACCAGAGGTCTTCGGCGCCGGTGATGGTGTGGACTTCCAGGACCTCGGGGATGCGGGCGAGGGCGGCGGCGACGCCGGAGTGGCCGGAGCCTTGTTCGATCTGGAGGGTGGCGAAGGCGGTGACGGGGTAGCCGATGGCGGTGGTGGCGATGTCGGGGCCCCAGCCGCGAACGACGCCGTCGCGGTGCAGGCGGTCGAGGCGAGCCTGGACGGTGCCGCGGGCGACGCCCAGGCGGCGGGACGCCTCCAGTACGCCGACGCGTGGCTCGGCAGCGAACAACTCCAGGATCTGGGCGTCCAGGGCATCGACCGACATGGTGCCTCCCGCAATAGTCAGACTGACCAAATAGTCCAGCAAAGTGCCACCAATACTAGTCAAGCTGCGCAGCAAAACAGAGAACTGTTGCGCAACCTGCATGCCTCCGACCAGGCTCGGCGTACTGATCCGAATGCCAGGAGGCACCATGACCAGCACCGACCTCACCCCCGCAGAGCTCGACGCCGATCTCGACCTTGACCAGCTCAAGCAGCTCGTCGGTCTGGTGCCGTACGACGAGAGCACCGACCCGTTCCCGGTGACCTCGATGGATGCCGTGGTGTTCATCGTCGGCAACGCCACGCAGACCGCGAAGTACTACCAGCTCGCCTTCGGCATGGACCTGGTCGCGTACTCGGGCCCGGAGCACGGCAACAAGGACCACAAGGCGTTCGTCCTGAAGGCAGGCTCGGGCCGCTTCGTCATCACCGGCGGAGTCACCCCGGACAGCCCGCTCAACGACCACCACCGCAAGCACGGCGACGGTGTCTCCGACATCGCGCTCGAGGTGCCGGACGTGGACAAGTGCATCAAGCACGCCCGCGAGCAGGGTGCGACCGTGCTCGAGGAGCCGAACGACGTCACCGACGAGCACGGCACGATCCGTCGCGCGGCCATTGCGGCGTACGGGGACACCCGGCACACGCTGATCGACCGCAGCAAGTACAACGGCCCGTACCTGCCTGGCTTCGTGAAGGCCGAGACCCAGGTCGTGCGCCCGGAAGGCCACCCGAAGCGCCTGTTCCAGGCGATCGACCACGTGGTCGGCAACGTCGAGCTCGGCCGGATGGACGAGTGGGTGACGTTCTACAACAAGGTGATGGGCTTCGTGAACATGGCGGAGTTCGTCGGCGACGACATCGCCACCGACTACTCGGCGCTGATGAGCAAGGTGGTGGCCAACGGCAACCACCGGGTCAAGTTCCCGCTGAACGAGCCGGCGATCGCGAAGAAGAAGTCGCAGATCGACGAGTTCCTCGAGTTCTACGACGGCGCCGGCGCGCAGCACATCGCGCTTGCCACCAACGACATCCTGCGCACCGTCGACATCATGCGGGCCAACGGTGTCGAGTTCCTGGCCACGCCGGACTCGTACTACGAGGACCCCGAGCTGCGGGAGCGGATCGGCCACGTGCGGGTGCCGATCGACGAGCTGCAGTCGCGCAAGATCCTGGTCGACCGCGACGAGGACGGCTACCTGCTGCAGATCTTCATGAAGCCGCTCGGCGACCGGCCGACGGTGTTCTACGAACTGATCGAGCGGCACGGTTCGCTGGGTTTCGGCAAGGGCAACTTCAAGGCCCTGTTCGAGGCGATCGAGCGCGAGCAGGAGCGTCGCGGCAACCTCTGACATCCGATCGCGGCGACCTCTAACGCTTGCCGGTGGCAACAGGTGACGGCGACACGCGCAGTACGGCGTGTCGTCGTCCGATTACCGGAATGACTGTTAAGGCAGGGGTCGTTGGCGTAATGTGCGTTCCTGAGCGTGCGTCGGGGCGTGTGCTCAGGAAGGGTTTCATCATGAGGACTCTGGGCATTCTGCTCAGCACTGCGGGTCTTGTCGGAGCGGGCGCCCTTGCGCTCGTGACCGTGCCGGCCCAAGCCGCCGAGGCGGCCAACTGCACGGTTGTGAGCCAGGAGGACGCGTCGATGCTGCGCGGAAACCGGCCACCCAGCTGGGGCAAGGTCTACGTGTTCAAGGACAGCTGCGGGCGATTCTGGGCCGAGGTCCGGATGGATTCGAAGCTGCCGGCCAACGCGAGAGCCAATGCCTTCCTGGTCCAGCGCGGCGGCCGCACCTGGGACTGCGGCAGCGGCAACGGCTTGGTGAAAGAGAACGAAAGTAGCTGCTTCACGCAGAAGGTGCGGGGCGCCGACGGCGCTCGCTTCCGTGCCTACGGTGCCGAGTACCAGAACTACGGCGGCGGTTATACCGAGCTCGGCAAGAACTACACCAAGTACATCCGCTGATTCGGACACCGGTGACCAGCGCCAAACCGCGGCCAGAACACTAGGCTCGCAGTATGGCTGATGTAGTCGAAGAGCTTCGGCGGGTTCTCCCGCCGGAGGCGCTGGTGACCGATCCGGACCGGATGGAGAGTTTCCGGTACGACCGGGCCATGTTCTGCCCGGCCGGAATGCCGGCTGCCGTCGTACTGGCGCGCGAGACGGCCCACGTCCAGGCGGCCGTCCGGGTCGCTGCCGCGGCCGGGGTGCCGATCGTCCCGCAAGGAGCGCGATCAGGCCTGTCCGGAGCGGCGAACGCAGTCGACGGCTGCATCGTGATCTCGCTGGAGAAGATGGACAAGATCCTCGCGATCGAGCCCATCGACCGGTACGTCGTCACGCAGCCGGGCGTCTTCAACGCCGTGCTGTCGCGCGCTGTGGCCGAGCAAGGGCTGTTCTACCCACCGGATCCGTCCAGCTGGGAGTTCTGTTCGATCGGCGGCAACCTCTCCACGAACTCCGGCGGTCTGTGCTGCGTGAAGTACGGCGTGACCACGGACTATGTGCTCGGCCTGGAGGTGGTTCTGGCCGACGGCCGGATCCTGCGCACCGGGCGGAAGACAGTGAAGGGCGTGGCCGGCTACGACCTGACCAAGCTGATTGTCGGCAGCGAGGGGACGCTCGGGATCATCACTGAGGCGACCCTGGCGCTGCGTCCGCAGGCGGCCAGCCCGCGGACGATGGCGGCGCTGTTCGGCAGCGGCGTCGCCGCTGGCGAGGCGATCGTCGAGATCATCCGCAGTGGCGTCTCGCTGAGCCTGCTGGAGATCATGGACCGTACGACGATCTCCGCCGTGAACTCGTACAAGCGGATGGATCTGCCGACCGAGGCGGCGGCAATGCTGATCGCCCAGTCCGATGCCGGTGGTGAGGCGGGCGCGGCTGATGTCGCCGCGGTGGCCAAGCTCTGCCGCGACAACGGGGCAATCGAGTGCATCGAGGCGGACGACCCGGCTGAGGGCGAGTTGCTGCTGGAGGCCCGCCGGGCCGCGCTGGTGGCGCTCGACCAACTCGGTACGACGATGATCGACGACGTCTGTGTCCCGCGGTCGCGGCTGGCCGACTTCATCGGGGCCGTCGAGAGGCTGTCGACCGAGCTCGACATCACTATCGGTGTTCTCGGCCATGCCGGTGACGGCAACATGCATCCGACGGTGGTCTTCGACGCGGCGGATCCGAGCCAGGCCGAGCGGGCGCAGATCGCGTTCGACCGAGTGATGGAGATCGGGCTTGCGCTCGGTGGCACCATCACCGGGGAACATGGGATCGGTGTCCTGAAGCGGCGCTGGCTGGCCGAGGAGATCGGTCCGGTCGCGATCGACGTACACCGCGCTATCAAGGCCGCGTTGGACCCTGGGAATCTGCTGAATCCCGGGAAAGTCACGGAGGATCTGGCGCTGTGACCCAACCGCAACGGAACTGCCGGGGCCATTCGATGTCCATGGCCGTCCAATGTGACGTCGGCCGAGCACTATGGAAGGTAGTTATTGAAGCTCCCGGGGGAACCATCGATGAGGCAGGGTAGGAGGCGCCCTATGCGCATGCAGCGCCTACTGGCCCCTGCCGTCGCGGTTGTGGCCTCGCTGGCCGCGGTGGTCGTGCTGACTGCGTGCGGGAGCGGTAGCGGCCTGCGCGTCGAGGGCGCCGAGCCCAGCGAGGGAAGCTCTGTGATCCCGCCGGTGCCTGCGACCTCAGCAACCACCTCTCCCGGGGTGCTGAAAACGCCGCCCGTGCCGCTGGTCCCACTGGCTCAGGTCAGGACAAAGTTGCTCGCCGATCGGGGGCTGGATGGCACCGCTCGCGGGGTGCTCACGAATTGCACGGTGATTTCGCGTTGCCTCAGGCAGGGTCCGACCGTTGATGTTATGCACAACGGTATTCCTCAGCAGGTCGTCTATATCCATACCCTGGAAAAGTTCGTGTTCGGCGCCTTCCTGATCGCGCTCGAACCGGCCGGCCCGCGGCGGATCTGGAGCCTGCGAGTGGATCAGCCGACGATCAAAGCTAGTCCCCAGGGTGACCTGGTGGTCGAGTCACCGACCTTCACGACGGAAGACAAGAGCTGCTGCCCCTCCGGGAGCAAGGCCGAGGTCTACCGTTGGGACGGTCGGCAGATGACCAGGGTGAGCTCAACGGACCAAAAGGGAGACTGAAGTTCGGTGGTACCGGAAGAACCGGCAGCGCGCATTCTCATGGTCGAGGACGACGCGGTGATCCGTGAGGCAACACAGTTGACCCTTGAGCGGCACGGCTACGACGTGACCACGGCCGAGGACGGCCTGGAAGCGATCGAGCGATTCGAGAAGATCCATCCCGATGTGGTGATGCTGGACATCATGCTGCCCGGGCTGGACGGGATCTCGGTGTGCCGCCGGATCCGGGAGACGAGCACGGTCCCGATCGTGATGGTGTCCGCGCGCGGTGACGCGCTGGATGTCGTCCTCGGGCTCGAGGCGGGTGCCGACGACTACGTCACCAAGCCGTTCGACACCCAGGTCCTGGTGGCCAGACTGCGGGCCGTGCTGCGGCGTGCAGTCTCCGACCCAGAGCGCCCGACCCCGGCTGCGGGGTCCGGCGTCGAGTCGTTCGGTGACCTGGAGCTGGATCGGGAGGCATTGGAGGTGCGGCGCAGTGGTGCGACCGTGCAGCTGACGCCGACCGAGCTCAAGCTCCTGATCGAGTTCGCGAACAACCCGGGTGTGGTGCTCAGCCGGTCCACGCTGCTGCAGCGGGTCTGGGACTACGAGTGGGGCGGCGACGGTCGTCTCGTCGACGTCCACCTGCAGCGTCTGAGGACCAAGATCGGTGCCGACCGCATCGAAACGGTTCGCGGATTCGGATACAAGCTCCGAGCGTGACATGGGCCTGAGGGGAAAACTCGGGCTGATCTTCCTGCTGGTTTCGGCGCTCGCCATTCTGGTCCTGTGTGTTGCTGTCTACACACAGGCCCAGTCGGCGCGGCTGGACCGGACGCGGAGCTTTGCCGACGAGCGTGTGCAGCTCGCCGCGCAGAGCTACGACCAGTCCGGGGTCCCGGTCTTCGGGGCGGAGCTGGACGATCCGGACCTGCCGCCGCAGTTGCGGGCGGCGGTCATGGAGGGGAAGCGGGCGACCTTCAAGACCGGTTCGCCGAACGCGAAGATGTGGGCGGCGGTCACCGTCAAGGACGGCAAGACCCTCTCGATCGTGCAGGACTACCAGACCACCGACGACTCGATGCGGGCGCTGCAGCAGGCTCTCATCCTCGGCGGGCTGGGGACGGTCGGTCTGGTCGCGCTCGTCAGCGTGATCCTGGCCGGAGGTCTGTCCAAGCGGATCGTCGCCGTCGCCGGGACCGCACGCCGGATCGCCGCGGGTGATCTGGATGCGTCGGCGACCGAGGCGGTCGGCAAGAGCAAGGACGAGGTGGCGTCGCTGGCCGCGGCGCTGGACACGATGGCGAGCTCACTGCGCGGCCAGTTGGAGGCGGAGCGCCGCTTCACCGCCGATGTCGCTCACGATCTCCGTACGCCGGTCACGGGGCTCACGACGGCCGCCGAACTGCTGCCGCCCGGCCGGCCGAGTGAGCTGGTCCGCGACCGGGCCAAGGTGCTGCGACGCCTGGTCGAGGACCTGCTGGAGATCGCCCGGTTCGACTCGGGTGTGGAGCAAGCCGATCTGGAGCTGGTCGGACTCGGCGCGTTCGTCGGATCCGCCGTCGGCCGGTTGCGGATGCAGCAGTCGCTGGCGCCCGACAGCGTCGTCGTACAGATCAATGGGAAGGACGAGACGGTCTCGACCGACTCGCGCCGGATCGAACGCATCCTGGCGAACCTGATCGTCAACGGCCTGCGCCACGGCCGTCCGCCGATCGAGGTCTCGGTCACCGGCCGCGTCGTCGAGGTCGTTGACCACGGCAACGGCTATCCGGAGGAATTGATTGCCGAGGGCCCCCGACGGTTCCGGTCCGGGATGGCCGAGCGCGGGGTCGGGCACGGCCTCGGTCTCACCATCGCCGCCGGCCACGCCAAGGTGCTCGGCGCCGAGCTCACCTTCGGCACCGCCCCCAACGGCGGCGCACTGGCGCGGCTGGTGCTGCCCGCACTGGAGACCAGCGTCTAATACCTGTCGCTCAGCTGGTCTGCACTGGGATTTCCCAGTGCAGCAAGGGAATTGGCTGAGACGGAACTGCAACACAACCTCTTGCGAAGTCAGGGCGTCTCTATTGGTGAAAGGCTCACCGAGGGCCTGATCAACGAGGGGAAAAATAACATCATGCGTAACCGTTCGCAGTTCGTCCGTCGTACCGCCGCCGCCGTTGCGGGTCTCGCTCTTGCCGCCACCGGCTTCGGTGTCGCCGGCGCACTGCAGGCCAACGCCGCGGACGTGAAGCCCGCCGCAGCCACCCAGCCGGCCGTTGCCAAGACGGTTTCCATCAAGTCCGACAAGGCCACGGCCAAGGTCTGGACGAAGGTCTCGTTCTCCGGCAAGACCACCGGGATCGCCAAGAACACGGTCGTCCAGGTGCAGCGCTTCGAGAACAACAAGTGGGTCAACTTCCCGGCCACCACCAAGGTGACCTCGAGCAGCACCTACTCGGTCTGGGTCCAGAGCGGCCGCACCGGCGTCAACAAGTTCCGCGTCGTCGCCGCCAACACCGCCAGCGCAGCGGTCTCCGTCAACATCACCAAGTGATCTGACAAACATCAGCGGCGCCCAGCTCCTCTCGGGGGAGTGCTGGGCGCCGCTTGTTTGTTCTCCTACCGGGTGCCGTAGACGTTGAGTTCGGCGGCGGAGCCGAAGACGGCGCCGTTCAGGGAACTCGTACCGACGAACTTCACGTAGCGGCCGGCGACGGTCGGGAAGTCGACGCGCTGTACGGCGGTCGAGTTCGGGAACTGGCCGGTGGCGACCGGGGATCCCCAGGTCTGGCCGTCGGGGCTGACGTAGATCTCGTAGCCCTTGAACATCCCGTTCGTCCCGGACTGCCGCGGTAGGTAGCCGAGCCCGTTCACCTGGTACGTCGACCCTAGGTCGAGCGTCAGGTGATGCGGGAAGGTGGCCGGGGTGCTGACCTCGGACCAGGCGGAATGCCAGAGCGTGCTGGGATTCCCGTCCAGCACAGCCGCAGCTGCGCCGCCGGTTCCGGTGTCCTCGCTGCTCACTTCGGCAATCTTGATCCGCGACTGCGGCACGATCCCCGGCGGCAAGACACTCGCCTCCGCTGTCGCCGTCGACGGTCCACCCGTTGCCGTCAGCACGTACTTTCCTTCAGCAGTTCCAGCCGGCGGCGTGACATCCCAGGTCGTCTTCACCGTGGCGCCAGCGGCAACCGAGCTGTACGTCGCTGGTGAGGTCGCCGTGAAAGTCCATCCGGCCGGGCCGGTCAGACCGAGCGTGATGTCGGCCGCGGCCGTGACATCGTTGTTGGTGAACGCCGTCGTGACCGTATTCGCCTCGCCTGAGACCAGACCGCTCGTTCCCGTGATCGCCACCGACGTGCAGTCGGCCGGCTCAGACGTCGTACCGAGGTCGGTGACCGCGAAGTTGTCGATGACGAAGTCGGTCTGGTCGCCGCCGTCGGTCAGTTTGCGCAGTCCGACCCAGTTATCGCCACCGCATCCGGCCACGAACTCCTGCCCGAACGTTGCCTTGGTCCGCTGCTCGCCGATCAGCGTCGACTTGATCTCAACCGAGGCCGGCCGGTCCGCCCCGTGCACCCAGGCGTACTGCCCAGCGCGGCCACTCTCGTAGTCGAAGCTGACGTTGTACTTGTGCCCCGGCTGGAAGTTCACCGTCCACGGCGCCGTCCGATAGACCAGCCCCTCGTTCTCCTCATGCGACTTGAGCGACCACTCACCACCCAGTACGTCGTCGATCAGCTTCCCGTTCCATCCGGCCTGCGTGTACGGCGCATGCTTGCGCGCCAGCACAGTTCGCGGATCGGTCACGCCACCGGCGTCACCCTTCACGAACGGTCCCCAGCCCTGATCCACATTCTCGAAGTCGTCAACCAGCCCAGCGGCCGGCCGAGTCGTCTCCATCACCCGTACGTCGTCAATCCGCACCTTGGCGGCACCGGCGGCGGCACCGATGGTCAGCGAAGCAGTCGACCCCTTGGCGGTGAAGACGACCCGAGCCCGCTGGTAGTACGCGTCGCGCTTGTCATCGGAGGCGACCTGGTTCTTCGCAGTCGACCGCACCACTGTGTTGCGAACGCCGTCCACCGAGATCGTGGTCGGGCGGGACTTCCCCGGCTCAACCTCGATCCAGGCCGAGGCGCTGTACGTCTTGCCGCGCGTCAGTCCGGTGATCCGCTGCGTCAGCGATGAGGTGCGAGTGCCGAGCGAGGCGACATGCTGCCCGTTGGCCAGCGTGTCGATCGTCGTGCCACGGGATGCGTTCCAGGCCTTGAGATTCCCGGCGTTGAAGCCCGGGTCCTGCAGGTGGGTGCCGTCGCCGAAGTTCGGGGCCTTCGGGGCCGGCGCGGCGATCGGGTACAGGACGTAGGGCTGACCGGCAGTCGCGTCCAAGGTGACCGAGCCGTGGTTGGCGCGAACCGTGCCGACCTTCACTCGGCCGGTGTCAGTCAGCTTGTAGACGCCGAACGACGGAACCTTGGCCAGGGCGGCCGGCACGGTCCAGGTCGTGCTGCCGCCGGTCGGGTTGTAGTGGTACAGCTTCTTGTTCCCGTCCCACGGCAGCAGGTACTTGTCACCATCGAGCACCTTCGCATTCCCGACGTACAGGCTGCGCTTTCCATCGACGACCGATCCGCGGACCCCGCCGGTGAAGCTGATCTCGCCGGAGTTCCAGTCGGTGATCTTCTGCTGCTGCAGGAACTTGGTCGGCAGGTTCTTCTGCCAGATATTCGCGTAGAACTTGTTCCAGTCCACCTCGCCGGTCCAGCCCTCGAACTCGACCAGGCTGGCCTGACCCAGGATCGGGTCGTTGTTCCAGACATCCTTCTCGTCGTTGCGGACGAATCGGATGATCTGCGAGTTCAGGCCCTTGTTGGTGGGGCCGCCGTAGTCGAGGTCGTTGGCCCAGTGCGACCAGAGCGAGGTGCGCTCGTGCCGATCGGCCCACTCGGTCGCGATCTGCCAGCCCTGCGTGCCGAGCTGCCGGGTCAGGCCGTCGGCCAGCCAGCCGGACTGGTAGTAGACGTCGATGTAGAGCTCTTGAAGGTTCTTGTCGGTCTCGTCACGCAGTTGCTGGAACCGCTTGACGATGTTGCCCGAGGCAAGGTCCGGGCGCTGCTTGATGTAGTAGCTCTGGTTCAGCCAGTTCCAGCCCTTGGCGTTCTTGTCGACCAGGTCCTCGCTGAAGGCGTTCGCCTCCGGGTAGGACTCGGTCGCGTTCACGTGCACGCCGAAGCCGGTGTTCCAGGCCTTGCCCTTCTTCAGCAGCGTGTTCAGGTCGGCGAGCCCACCTGCGCGGAGGTTGTAGTTGCCGCCGTAGTCCGGCTGCGCGGAGTCGTGGCCTTCGGAGCCGTAGCCCTTGAGGATCGCCATCTGCCCGAGTCCGTCGGTCGACAGCGAGATCCGCTTGACGTCGTCCAGCGTGCGCAGGAACGGATGCGTCGCCTGGCTCGCGAAGTTGAACGGAATGTGCGTGATGACGCGGTTCTTGACCTGGTCGCCACCCTGCGGCTCGGTCATGATCGACCGGAACGCAATCGCGCCGTCCTGCCAGTCAACCGACTTGTCCTTATTGGCGTCCGGTGTCACAACAACCTTTGCCCAAGGCAACGGCTCCGTGGACGGCGAGGTGTCGGCGCGGTAGGTCCATTGCCCACTCCACACGCCGACCCGGGTGCTCCCGTCGGTCCCCTTCCGTGCGCGATGCCAGAACCGGGCGCCGTCGTCGACGGACTGGCCAGCCGGCTTGTCGTAGACCGAGTTCGACTCGATCCCCGCCGCCAGGCCGCTGGTGTTCACGAACGCGTACGTCGCTCCCACCGCGGCCGCATCAGCTGGAGTCGTGGAACTGACCGGAGCGATCTTGTCCGCCGTCCGGGTGGAGTCCGGGTCCAGTGTGGTGAACGCGGTCGTCGCGCCGGTGTCCGTGCTCGCCACCGAGACCAGATCATGGTCCGGGATGTCGATCGTGTGCACTCGACTGGTCTCGGTGTCACGGACCGCATCGATGCGGAACGTCGTGACCCGACCGGCCAGGCTCAGACTCGCGTCGAGCTCCACGCCGGGCAGCGCGTCAAAAGCCAGCTTGTACGACGCCTTGCCGCCACTGACCGTCGGCGGGTCGACCAGGTGCGCGGTCCGCGCGACCCCGTCGATCGTGACCGCCGACAAGGTCTCGGCCCGCCCGGTGAGGGCCTGGCCGGACGCGTTCTCGACGTACTTGATCACCCGGGGAAAGTCTGTTCCCACGGTGACCGTCAACTCCCGCGACCGCAGCGTCAGATCGCCCACGGCCTGCGCGCCGGCCGGCGCGGCGAGCACCCCGGCGACGAGCGCTGACACCAGCACTCCACACCCTACTGAACGTTTCATGCGCAGAAATTTCGCACGTAAGCGCTAATCAGTCAAGAGAAACGAACACTTATGAACATTTTGAACCCTCGGCGTCTCGGAAAGAAAATTGCCGTTGTCTACCCGCGCAACGGTTGAAAGCTTCCCAAGACGGTGCTTAGCTGTCGCGACAAGTAGCCGACCGGCTACGCATTCCTAGCGAAGGGTCGCCCCACCATGAGCCCCACCGCATTCGATCTGGACATTGACGTCGTACCGGCCACCGACCCGTCCCTGACCCGGCCCGCCCAGCCGGGCGACGCCCGTGAGGTGGACGAGAAGAGCGGCCTGACCCCCACCACCAGGAACACCTACGCGGTCGGTATCGCCGCATGCGTCCCCTGCTGCTGACGATCGTCGACTGACGACGTGCCGCCGACGGACAGGTTCCGGCCCGGCGGGTTCGCGGTGCTGCGGCTGGCAGGCGCACCAGTTGCCGCCGCAGCACCGACGCGAACCGCCCCCGACCCGGAGACCGCCACCGTTGCGCAGCTCCGCGACTACCTCGCCGACCTGTACGCCGACGAGCGGCTCCGCGAGGCGGTCGAGCTCTCGAGCCCGTCGTTGACCACTGCCGTCCGCAAGCTGCTCGCAGCGGAGACGCCCGAGCGCGGCAAGCTGGAACGGGCGGTCCTCGCCTCGTCGCGGTACCTGTTGCGGATGACCGGTCGGCCGACTCCGTTCGGGTTGCTGGCCGGCGTGGCTCCGGTGCGGTTCGGGGAGTCGGCGAAGGTGCGGATCGGAGCCGACCACACCCGCGTTGTGCACGCGGATTCCGCCTGGCTGTTCGAGGAACGGCGTACCGAGGTGCCCGAGCGAGTGGTGGCGAACAACCTCGTCGAGGTTCGCGGCGATCGGGTTGTCCTGCAGTATCTGCGCAAACTCACCGACGAGCGTCCAGGTCGGCAGCTGTCTGTCGCCAACTCGCCGGCCGTCCGCCTGATCCGCACCGCGGCCCGCCGTCCGATCGAGTACGCCGTACTGCGCGGCCAGCTCCTGGATGCGCATCCGGAGGCGACGCCCGAGCACGCCGACCAGATCCTCCGCCAGCTCTTGGACCGCGAGATCCTGCTGGCCGACCACGGGCCGAAGGCGGCCACCGGGACGGTGCAGGTCGATCTCCGGATGGACGTAGACCTGCAACTGCCTCAGGAGGTCGCGGCCGAGGCTGCCCGGGCGGCCGAGGTGCTGTGGCGGCTGTCGCCGCCAGGGGACGGGCTGCCGGACCTCACGACGTACCACCTGGAGTTCCTCGATCGCTACGGAACTGACCGCGTGGTGCCGGTCCTCGAGTTGCTCGACCCGCACGTCGGCCTCGGCCCGCCTGCCGACTACCGCATCCCTTTCGGTGAGCGACCCGGCCGGGCTGCGCCCACCGCAACTCATCCGGAACTGCGCGACCAGATCCTCGCCGCTGCGCTCGGCGACCACCAAGGCGAGCTGGTCCTCGATGACGCGCTGATCGACCAGCTGGCCGGTACGTCGGGCGATCGGCCACCGGACTCGCTCGACCTGTGTGCCCAGCTGTTCGCCGACTCGGCCGAGGCGGTGGACCGGGGCGACTTCTTGCTCTCGGCAACTAGTGGGTCGATCGCCGCGGGCGCGATGCTCGGCCGGTTCGCGACCATGCTCGGTCTCGAGGACGAGTTGACCGAGCTCCTCGGTAAGACTCCGGATCCGCTGCCGGTACAGCTGCAGTTCCAGCCGTTCGAACCGCGCTTCGGCAACGTCCTGCGCGAGCCACGGCTGCTGCCGCACGTGCTTCCGGTCGGCACCTTTGCTGATCCCGACGATCCGGCCGTGATCGACGTCCGTGACGTTGCTGTCGGCACCACCGGTGAGCGGCTCTACCTGTTGTCCACGAAACTCGGCCGCGAGCTGACTGTCATCCGTCCGAACATGATCAACGTAGTCACGGCGGCGCCCAATGCGGCCCGCTTCCTGGCTGCGGTCGGGCTGGCGGGACGTCGGTTCTGGTCGCCGTGGCAGTGGGGCCGGTTGGCGGTCCTCCCGCGGTTGCCTCGCGTTCGCGTCGGTCGCACGATCTTGGCGCCGGCTTTGTGGCGCGTGGATCCGACGCTGGCGCAGAGCGTCGAGTGGGATGCAGCCCTCGATCGTTGGCGGGAACGGTGGCAGGTGCCGGACGTCGTCCGGGTCACGGTCCTCGACCATCACCTCGACCTCGATCTGCGCGTCCCGTTGCACCGCAGGCTGTTCCGCGATCAGCTCCGCAAGGAGCCGTCCACGGTGGTCAGCGAGACCCCCGCGCAGTACGGCGCCGGGCTCGGAATCACTGGCGGTCACGCGAACGAACTCGTGGTCCCGATCGTCTCGACCGCCGTACCGGAGGCCGTTGCGCCGAACCCGTCGTGGGCGACCGCGACCGCGCCGCGGATCAGGCATCTGCCGGGCGGCGAGTGGCTCTACGCCAAGGTCTATCTGATGTCCGACCTGCATGACGCGTTCCTGGCCGGGCCGGTCAGCCGGCTCGTCGAGCGGATGAATGTCGACCGCTGGTTCTTCCTGCGCTACGCCGACCCTGACGCGCACCTGCGCCTGCGTTTCCACCATGGCGATCCGGCTGTCCTGCATGACTGGGCTCGGGAGATGGCCGACCTCGGCCTGATTCGCACGATGGTCCTGGATGAGTATGAGCCCGAGACTGTCCGGTACGGCGGGCCCGAGGTGCTGGAAGCGGCTGAGAACCTGTTCTGTGCCGATAGTCGCGCTGTCGTCGACCAGTTGCAGCAGCGAGCGCGTGGGCAACTCCAGTTACCGATCGAATCGCTAACCGCTCTGAACTATCTCAACCTGCTGGATGATCTCGGCGACCTCGAAGAGTGGTTCGTCGATACCTATCCGATCGAGCTGTCCAACGCGTTGCCAACACCGGAACGGACGGCGTTTCTCCATCTTTTTAACGACTTCGCGGCACTCGATTGCTGGCAGCAACGAACCGCGGCAGCTCGTGCGTACGGCGAGGCTGTCGCGTCGAACAGGCAAGCTGTGATGAGCGTTCTGCATCTGCACGCCAACCGGTTGCTCGGGATGGACCGTTCCGCCGAGAACCGCGCGTACGGGTTGCTTCGGGTGGCGTTGCGTCGACAGCTCGACCGAAGGAGGCACAGCCGATGACGAGCGATGTGGCTGGGATCGTCGCCGAACTGGCCGATCGCTTGCGCGACCCCGAGGCGGTGATTGCGGCGACGACGGCCAATGGCGAGGTGATCGACGTCGCTGATCTCCGTTGCCCGCCTTGGGATCCGTCGACGCTGACCAGGGGTCCGGGCGCTCTCGCGGTGCTGTTCTCCGAGCTGGGCGAGCGCGAGGTTGCCCATGACTATCTTCAGCGGACAGTGGAGGCGTCCCGGGGGAGTACCGTCAGCGGTCCGCTCGAAGGGCTCGGTGCGCTGGCGACTGCGACCCGATTGGCTGCTCACGAGCCGGGCGACTACGCGGGCATGCTGGAGCGGCTCGACGGCCGGATGATCGAGCATGCGCGGTGGCTCGTCAGTGTCCAGGCTGCGACGCGACAGGCCGGCGTACCGACGTGTTCGGGCGTCGTCGATGTGGTGAGCGGCCTGAGCGGAGTCGGTCGGTATCTGCTGGCCCGCGAACGGTACGACGTACTCCGCGAAGTGCTGACCAGCCTGGTCTCGTTGCGGGAACCGGTCGTTGTCAACGGCATCCAAGTTCCCGGATGGTGGTTCGACGCGACCGAGAAGACGATGGTCGGACCGGAGTTCGCGCAAGGTCAAGTGAACTTCGGCCTCGCGCACGGAACCCCGGGGCCACTGGCCCTGCTGTCGCTGGCCTGGACGGCGGGAGTTCGCGTCGACGGGCAGGCGGAAGCCGCTGCGGCGATGGCGGACTGGTTGGTGGAATGGCGTGAGAAAGATGCCTGGGGCCACTATTGGACGGCGTACCTGCCGCTGGGGTACTACGCCGATCGGGACGCCGGCGTCACTCCGCAACCCGCGCGTGCCTCCTGGTGCTACGGCGCACCGGCGATCGCGCGGACCCTCGATTTCGCAGCGACCGCCTTCAACCGTCCGGACTGGTCAGCTGCCGGCCTGGATGCCTTCCAATCTTTGCTGAGCCGACCGCGTGCGCAGTGGGGAATCACCGATGATGCGCTC
Organism: Kribbella antibiotica; assembly: GCF_004349055.1. GTDB lineage: Bacteria > Actinomycetota > Actinomycetes > Propionibacteriales > Kribbellaceae > Kribbella > Kribbella antibiotica. The sequence goes on along the minus strand of NZ_SMKX01000177.1, from coordinate 1,974 downwards.
TGCCACGGCTGGGCCGGAATGCTCTACCTGTGCACGCTGTTCGACCGCACACACCCCGACGAGGGCTTCGGCCCGGTCGCCGACGAGATCGCCGCCGACCTGGTCGAGCGCTTCGATCCGGCAGCGCCGTTCGGCTATCGCTACCACCAGCCCATCGCGAACCTGACGCTAGACCTACCCGGCCTGATGGAGGGCGCAGCCGGTATCGCACTTGCCCTAGCCGCCTACCTCAACCCGCCGCGAACCGCCTGGGATTCCGCCCTCCTCCTCAGCTAGCCGCACGAAGCACTGCAGGTAGTACCTCCCGAGAGCATCCGCCGAGCCGGCGGACGCTCTCGGGTACGCGTCGCACGCGACTACCTGCAGCCGCTCGTGCCGCCGGTGCCCGTGCCAGCCGCCGTACTGAGTGGCGCACGAAGGACTGCAGGTAGCACCTCCCTTGCGCGTCCCCCGGGTGGCGGACGCGCTTGGGCACGCGTCGCACGCGACTACCTGCAGTTGTTCGTGCTGCCGGTGCCCGTGCTAGCCGGCGTACTGGGTGGCGCACGAAGGACTGCAGGTAGCACCTCCCGTGCGCGTCCCCCGGGCTGGCGGAGGCGCTGGGGCGGGTGTCGCACGCGACTACCTGCAGTTGTTCGTGCTGCCGGATCACCCGGGTCGACCGAGCCCGCAACGCCCGCGCTGGCCGGGGTGACTGCCTGCAGATGTTCGTGTCGGCGGTGCCCTGCGGGCCGCCGTACGCCTGGGTGCACGAAGGACTGCAGGTAGTGCCTCACCGGCATCTGCCAGCTCGGCGAAATCCCCGCACAAACGACCACTTGCAGTCGCTCGTGCCCCCGATCCCTAGCCGAGCGGGCCCGCGACGCCCGTGCAGGCCGCCATACGGAGGTTGCGCGAAGGACTGCAGGTGGTGGCTCTGGTGAGCGTCCGACAGGGTGGACGGGCCGCTGGGGCGGGTGTCGCACGCGACTACCTGCAGTTGTTCGTGCGGCCAGTTCGCCTCGTTCGACCGAGCGCCAAGGTGGATGTTCGCCCCTGCAGGCCGCCGTACGGGTGGGTGCACGAAGGACTGCAGGTAGTGCCTCACCGGCATCCGTCAGGTCGGCGAAAGACCCCCACGGACGACCACTTGCAGTTGCTCGTGCCGGCGATCCCCCAGCCGAGCGAGCCCGCGGGGCCCGCTAGGCCGCCGTACGGGTGGGTGCGCGAAGGGCTGCAGGTGGTGGCTCTGGCGAGCGTTTTTCAGGGTGGACAGGCGCCGGGGTGGGCGTCACGGGCGACTACTTGCAGTCGCTCGTGCCTTCGCGAGTGAACCCACCGTGCGAATGGAGGTTCGGTGTCGGCGAGTGGAAGGAGTGTGCTGCCGGAAATCGATGTCCAGCAGCACGGTCCGCACAGTCGAGTGCCGTTCGCCGACTGGCGCCACTCGCTGTGCTCGAGTGAACCCACTCGGCGAAAGGCGTCGTCACAGTGGGTTCACTCGCGAGGTCAGGGTGGGTTCAGGGGTCCGTCGCAGGCGCACGGTGGGTTCAGTGGCGCACCAACCAGTACGACGTGCTTCGCTGGACCCGCCTCGTCGCACCGCGGCGAGTGGCACCAGTCGGCGCTCGTACCGCCGGTTCGCCCGGCACGCGCGAACCAACCGCGCCCGATCGTGTCGCGACTACCTGCGGTTGTTCGTGTCGGCGGTGCCCGTGCGGGTCGTGGGCCGGGGTGGCGGCACGAAGGACTGCAGGTAGTGCGTCACCGACGTCCGCCAGCCCGGCGAAACACCTCCACAAACGACTACCTGCAGTCGCTCGTGCTGCCTTTGCCCGGTCGAGCGGGTCCTCGGCGACCGATCGTGCCGCGACTACCTGCGGTTGTTCGTGTCGGCGGTGCCCGTGCGGGTCGTGGGCCGGGGTGGCGGCACGAAGGACTGCAGGTAGTGCGTCACCGACGTCCGCCAGCCCGGCGAAACACCTCCACAAACGA
>NZ_SMKX01000176.1 GCF_004349055.1 Kribbella antibiotica | reverse complement strand
TCCTTCCCCATCCCACCCCCAGGCCCGAAACCCGATCCCTCACCCTGTGGACAAACCCCGTGCGATCATCGGTGAGATGAACTGGCGGAACAAGTGCGCCCCGGCCGCTGTCACCGCTGGCGCCATTGCCCGTCGCCGGGCGAGATGAGCGGGCGCGTCGACTGGCCTGGGCGCGGAGCCACCTGGCTTGGCGTCCCCGCCTTGGTGCTGGCGCTGATCGGCACCGGGATCCTGATCGACGCCCTCGACCGGCGAGATCTGGGCCGCGAGCTGCTCAACGCCGGCGGCGAGACCGTGGCCACGTCCGTCCAGCTTGATGTCTATCCCGGCAAAGGGGACCCGGGAATCGGCGAGGTGCGGGTCGAGTTCATAGCAGCTGGACAGCAGGTTCGGACGGTGTTGAGCGACTACCAGGACGATGCGCAAGGCATGCGCGAAGGAGCCCAGCCACCAGCCGCCGGGACGCGCTATGCGATGCCGCTCCAAATCGTCTACCGTCCGTCCGATCCATCGGTCGCACTGGCGGCTGCCGACGCTCACCTCTGGGTGGAGGACAGCGAAACCCGCCGAGTCTCGACCGGACTGGTCGTCGGCGGGTCCGCACTGGTTCTGGCGGCCATGGTGATGCTCACGATCGGCGCCCGCCGCCGGGGGCTCGCCTGGTGGAAGTGGTACGCCGATGCGCCGGCCCAGCACCGCCGTACTTAGATGTTCTTGCTGGGGCGCATGAAGATGTAGGCGACCAGGACTGAGACGGCGACGATGGCGGCGGCCACTGCGAAGGAGAAGTGGTAGCCGTTGGTGAGGGCCTGTAGCGAAGTGCTGCCGTTGGTGTGGGTGGCAGCGAGGGTCGCCAGGACGGCGAGGCCGAGGGCGGCGCCTACCTCGCCCATGGTGCCGATGAGGCCCGACGCGAGGCCGGCGTCCTCAGGCCGTACGTCGGCCATCGACAGACCCATCAGCGCGGGGAAGGCGATTCCACCGCCCAGCCCGAGCAGCGTCAGTACAGGGAGAACGTGTACGACGTAGCTGCCGCCGACCGGAGCTTGGGTGAAGAGGGCCAGCCCGACAGCCACGAGAAGCAGTCCGGCGATCAGGGGACGACGGGGGCCGTAGCGGGTGACCAGCTTCTCGGAGTACTTCACCGACAGCAGCCCCATGACCACAGTGGTCGGCAGGAACGCCAGTCCGATCTCCAGAGCGTCGTACCCGAGCACTCGCTGCAGGTAGAGCGAGCCGAGGAAGAAGATGCCGAACATGCCCGAGCTGGAGAGCGCTTGGACCACGTTGGCGCCGGACAGGTTGCGGGAGCGGAAGATGCGCAGCGGTACGAGCGGGTTGGCCGCAGTGGCCTCGCGGACCACGAAGCAGATCAGCAGAGTGATCGTCAGCAACGCCAGGGCGACAGTCCGGCCGGCAGTCCAGCCCAGCTCAGCAGCCGGCTTCACGATGGTGAACACTCCGAGCATCAGGGCCGCAGTGATCAGTACGGCGCCCGGTACGTCGGTGCCGCGCCCCATCCCGAGGCCCTTGTCCTTCTCGATCAGCTTCACGGCCAGTACGATGGCCAGAACGCCGATCGGCAGGTTGACGAAGAAAATCCAGTGCCAGCTGATCGCCTGGGTCAGTACGCCGCCGGCGAGCAGTCCGATCGATCCACCGGCCGATGCGACGAAGGCGTACATGCCGATCGCCTTCGCCTGCTCCCGCGGCTCGGGGAACAGCGTGACGATCATGCCGAGGATCACTGCGGAGGTGAGCGCGCCACCGATGCCCTGCGCGAACCGGGCGATCACCAGCATCTCCTGCGATCCAGCCAGCCCGCACCACACGGAGGCGATGGTGAAAACGACCAGTCCGGCGATGAAGACGTTGCGCCGGCCCAGTAGGTCACCAAGGCGGCCGGCCAGCAGGAGAAGGCCGCCGAACGCGATCAGGTACGCGTTCACCACCCAGGCCAGCGAGGAGCTGGTGAAACCGAGGTCGTCCTGAATCGCGGGCAGCGCCACGTTCACCACGGTGACGTCGAGCACGATCATCAACATGCCTGCACACAGTGTGTACAAAGCGAGCCAGCGCGAGCGGCCGCCCTGCGTGGCCGGCGTGGTCGCCAGGGAGTCGGTCGTCGCGTACATCTGGGTCTCCTTCGTGAGGGCGTCTACACCCTTACGTCGAACCGGAGACCCTCAGATTGACACCTCGCCCGAATCTTTTTCTTCCAGGCGCCGCCCGCCGCCCAACCAGTAGGCGATGAGCGCGGGAACCAGTCCGGACCCGACCACGAGCAGTGTCGGCACCTGCGACGCCAGCGCGAACCAGGTGAGCAGCCCGACCACACCGCCCGCCACCGGCAGCGACCGGCGCAGCAGGAACAGATTGGCCTGCCGGAACACGGTCTTCATCGACGCGTCGTCGCCCGCATCGCGCAGTACCGCCAGACCGCTCAGGTAAAGCCCGATGATCATCCCGGTCAGCGGAATCAGGATCACGAGCGCGAAAATCCGCGCCGGGCCGGTGGCATTCGCCCAGAAGGCCAGCCCGAAGGCGAGCATCACACCACCGAAGTACAGGCCGAACCCGGACAGCCAGAACCGCTTGAACGCCCACTTGAACTCGCGGAAGAACATCCGCATCATCCCGGTCCGCTCCTGGCTGATCGCCTCCGGCAGCACCCGTTGCAGCGCGAACGCCGCCGGGAACAGCGTGATGATCCCGGCGCTGATCACCAGGAAGGTGAGCTGCAGCAGGAGCAGGTCGCCGACCACTGTCAGTTTCGCCAACACGGAGTTGGTCCGGCCGCCGGTCTGTTCCACTGGTTCGCCTCCTCGTTTCAACGCGCATTCCGAATGTGCCCAGGTTGATCGTATGATCACAAACAATCATCAGAAATCACAGGTCCACAGAAACCGGGGAGCGCATGCTTGCATCGGAGCGCCACGAGCTGATCTTGCGGAGCCTGCGCCGCCACGGCCGGCTCCGGGTGGGCGAGCTGGTCGCCGAGCTGGGCGTTTCCGCGATCACAGTACGCCGGGATCTGGCCGAGCTCGACGGTGCCGGGCTCCTCCGCCGCGTGCACGGCGGCGCCATCGGCACCAGCCCCGCCGATCAGAGCGCTCCGGGTGAACGGCTGACGATCGGCATCGTCGTACCGAGTGCATCGACGTACTACACCGACGTCATCCGCGGCGCCGAAGCAACCGCAGCCCGGTACGGCGCCCGCCTGGTCCTTGGCGTCTCCGGCTACGACCCGGCCACCGAGCTGGAGCGCATCGAGAAGGTCCTCGGCATCGGCGTCGCCGGCCTCCTCCTCAGCACCGCCTACGGCGACGGCGACGCGAGCCTCATCGGCGCCCGCCTGGACGCAGTCGACGTCCCCCTGGTCCTGATGGAACGCGCCTTCGGCTTCCCCGACGTCGCCCGCGAATACGACCACGTCCGCACCGACCACGCGTACGGCGCCATGCTCGCCCTCCGCCACTTCGCGAGCCTCGGCCACCGCCGCATCGCGGTCAGCCTCCAACCCACCGTCACCGCCCACTGGCTCCGCCGCGGCATCGAACAAGCCGCGACCACCCTCGGCATCGACATCTACATCTCGCCGCTGGAGCTTCCCCAGACCGGCGACGACCCAGCCTCCCTGGCGCAGCTCGACGCCTTCCTCACCGAATGCGAAGCCTTCGGCGCCCGAGCGACGCTGATCCACTCCGACGAACAGGCCGCCCGGCTGGTGGAGCGCGCCATGGAGCGCGGCATGCGTGTGCCGGAGGATCTGGCTGTCGTGGTCTACAACGATGTCACCGCGGCCCTCGCGGTGGTCCCACTCACGGCTGTGTGCCCGCCTAAGTTCGCCCTCGGCGAGACCGCGTGCGAGCTGTTGCTGCGGAAACTCCAGTCCAAACCCGGGCCGGTGCAGCACCTCTCACTGCTCCCGACGCTCAATCTCCGCGCTTCGTGCGGCGCTCAAACGGTAGATTCAGCGCATGGACTACGAGCAGTTCAAGGTTGAGAGCGACAAGGTCTTCGCCGTGCTCGGCGACAAGGACCTGCCGGTCACACTTGCGGATGACATCGCTCGGCTGAAGGATCTCGCTGCCACCGTCGAGGATCCTCAGGATCGCTGGGATGCCGAAGGCGACATCGTGAGTATCGAGGGCATCCTCCAAGCGGGTGAGGGCGCAGACGAGGAGCCGTGGTCGGACGCGATGAACCAGGCGGTCCAAGCGCACGCTCGGGCTACTGACGACAGCGGCACACCTGCCGAGCGCATCGCTCGCGCCCGTGCCGGGATCACCGCCATCAGCCGGATCGCCGACACCGCTCCCGCGAATGAGCAGGCTGCGATCGTCGAGATGAACGAGTCCCTGCTGATGCTGGCGGAGGCGTTGGAGCCCGACGCAAGGTGAAGGCCACCAGCTATCAGGAGTTGATGGCGGAGCAGGCCAGGGCCGCTGTCCGCGTCTCTGGCGCCCACCACTCCTCCTGGAACGGGAGGGTCGGCGCGACCGATCCCAAGGAGAAGATTCGCGGCTCGGTCAGCTGGGACCACACGATCAATTACTCCGACCGCTTGGTGGCCGCTCCGCTCAAGGACATGTTCGAGAACGCCCGGGTCTATAACCAGGACGCTGACACGCTGCGGTCCTATCGCGAGGCGATCAAGACCGTCCACCACGAGAACACGCACGCCCTCGCCGCTGAGGGAACCGAACACGCTGACGGCAAGGCGGCCTACCAGAGACTCCCGGAGAAGGCGCTCGAAGAAGGCATTACCGAGGTCCACAGTTACGACAACCTCAACGAGTACATCGACGAGCTCGGGCTCGAAGAGATCGCCCCTGGTATCAAATCGGCAGAGGCAAGGGGGTCGTACGACCACTACACCCCAGCTGCTCGTCGCTTTACCGAAGGTATCTCGCGCGAAACAGGCGTGGAGACTTCCGAGGTGGTTCGGCGGCTCGCTGTCGTCAACCCCGAGCAGAAGTTCCGTGCTGCGGCCGAGATGCTCTACGAAGGTAGCGATCTGCCTGGAAAGGTTCCGGCGCAAGAGCGCGGCGCCGCGGTTCAACGGATCGAGACGGCCATGAAGCCTCCGATGGCAGGGCTGAAGGCGCTGGGCGAGGAGCCGGATCGGAACACTAGGCGACGCGAGTCGGCACGTGCCGGTGACGGAGCGTTCAGGGCGGGTCGGGCAGAGGTACGAGCGCTGAGCAAGGAGTGGGGGCAGCCCGCACCCGAGACTCGGGTGGAGCGGGCAGTCGCGGCCGAGCAACAGGCCGGGCCCCAGACTGCGGACAGCGCGAAGCAGCAGGAACTCCCCGCCGACCTGGCGACCGCCGTACACGCGAGTCGTTCTGGCTCTGAACCACTCACTTCGGCCAGTCGGCTGGGCGAGGATCAGATGGGCTCGCGCCGCTCCGGATCCCAATCCACCCCCGAGCGCACCCCTGAAATCCAGCGCTGATCCAGTCCGCTGCGCGGAACTCTGATCGTTCCAGTTCCGGTCCTGATCGAAAGTGATCATTCGAGCGTCGAGGTCTTGACGAGGAAAGCCCTTTCCCATACTTTCGCTGCACTTGATGCGAAGGAGTTCCCCTGTGAGACGTTCCGTGGGACTGACTGTGCTGGCCGCGGCCCTTGCCGTTGTGGTCAGCAGTTGTGGCAGCGGGGTGATCGACAAGAGCACGGATGGCGTTGCGCCGGCTGAGGCCACCGGGACGTTGCGGGTGTTGCTCCCGTCGTTCCCGCCCAGCAACGAGGGGCGGCAACAGTTCCAGAAGGTCGTCGACGACTTCCACAAGGCTTATCCGAAGATGAAGGTCGAGCCGGACTTCGCGACGTACAACAACTTGAACGAGAAGATGTCGACCTCGATCGCGGCCGGCATCCCGTACGACGTCATGGTCACCGGCGTCGGGTGGATCCAGCCGTTCGCGTCGAAGCGGATCTTCGCCGACCTCGGTGAGTTCGGTCTGACGCCGGACGTGATCCGGGAGAAGAGCCTGGCGGCGCTGATCCCCGCGGTCACCTACGACGGCAAGATGTACGGGTACCCGCTGCTGGCGGACACCCGTGCGGTCGCGCTCCGCAAGAGTGCGTTCATCGAGGCGGGCCTGGACCCGGAGAAGCCGCCGACGTCGCTGGCCGAGATCAAGATCGCGGCCGAGAAACTGACCAAGCGCGACAAGGGCGGCAACATCACCCGGAGCGGTTTCGACCTCGCGTCGGCGACCGGGTTCCGGCAGTCGTTCACCACCTTCCTCGCGTCGACCGGTAAGCCGCTGTACGTCGGTGGCGAGCCGAACTTCGACAACAAGGAGGGGCTGGACACCCTGTTGTGGATCAAGTCGATGATCAACAACGTCCAGCCGTACGGGCAGGTGAACGCGGCCCAGCAGCCGCTCGTCTACTCCGGCGAAGCCGCGATGGGGATCGTCGGTGGCGCTGTCGACTGCAGCACCGGCGGTAAGGGCATCGGCCAGAAGACTTGTGACGATCTGAAATTCTTCCGCTTCAACAGCGGCAAGGAGATCGAGTACATGGGTGGTGACCTGGCGTCGATCGGGTCGCGCAGCAGGCACAAGCAGGCGGCCTGGGCGTTCATCCAGTCGATGACCCAGCCGACCACGCTCGACGCGATGGCCAAGCTGAACAAGAAGCTCCCGGCGTACAAGGATGCGGTGAACTCGCCGCAGGCGAAGTCGAACCCGCTGAGCAAGTTCGTCGCCGAGGGGCTGGACAAGGCCGCGAACGAGAACGAGGTCCCGCCGAACTGGCTCGAGATGCGGGGCAACTTCGACATCCAGCTCACCCAGGCCGTCCTCGGGCAAAAGGATCCCGCGACGGTGCTGCACAACCTGGCAGGACAAAGCCGATGAGCACAACACTCGAGCGCCCGGCGCTCGCCGCCTCGGGCAAGTCCGCGGTGGCCAAGGACAAGGGCACGCTGACCCGCAGCCAGGTCCGCACCGGTTGGGCCCTGCTGACGCCGGCGCTGCTGCACTCCGGCATCTTCATCGTGATCCCGGTGGTCGCCGTACTGGTGCTTTCGCTCACTGACTACAGCTTCGGTGACACCTGGTCGTGGGTCGGATTCGGTAACTACAGCGACCTTTTCGGCGACGTCGACTTCCAGGCGGCGCTGTGGCACACGGTGCTGTACGCGCTGATCGTCATCCCGATCTCGATGGCGCTCTCGCTGGCCGTCGCGATCGGGCTGAACCAGAAGATCCGCGGGATCGGCTTCTTCCGGACCGCGTTCTACATCCCGACCGTCACCGCGACGGTTGCGGTCGCGACGATCTGGCTGTGGATCTACAACCCGGGCTCCGGTCTCGCGAACGGCTTCCTTAGTCTCTTCGGCTTCGCGCCGAACCGCTGGCTCGCTGATCCCAACACGGCGCTGGGCTCGCTGATGGTCGTCGGTATCTGGCAGGGCCTCGGCACCAAGATCATCATCTACTTGGCCGCGTTGCAGGGCGTGTCGCGCGACCTGCTCGAGTCTGCGGACATCGACGGCGCTTCGCGGTGGCAGAAGTTCCGCAACGTGACGCTGCCGGCGCTCGGCCCGGTACAGTTCTTCGTGCTGATCACGTCGATCGTCGGCACGTTCCAGGTCTTCGACCTGGTCTACGTGATGACGCGTGGTGGGCCCGGTAGTGAGACGCGCGTACTGGTGCTGGACATCTACCAGAACGCGTTCCAGGACCTGAAACTCGGCTATGCGTCCGCCGAGACCGTGATCATGATGATCGTGATCGCCGTCTTCATCGGTGTCGGGCGCCTGCTCCAGAGGGCGGATACCAATGACTAGCGCCACCTTGCCGGCGGTCGCTTCGGCCTCGACCAAGCCGTCGGCGGTCCGGCCGGGCCGGATCCTGCTGTACGTCGTCCTGATCATCGGCGCGCTGCTGATGATCACGCCGTTCCTGTGGATGGTGCTGACGGCGTTCAAGAGTGAGCTCGAGATCCTCAAGTTCTCGTGGCTGCCTGGTGAGCTGCGCTGGAGCAACTTCAGCGAAGCGATGCAGACCGCGCCGTTCCTGCGCTACTTCCGCAACAGCGCGCTGATCGCGATCGGTGAGACCGCGTTCACGCTGCTCATCTGTACGACGGCCGGCTACGCGCTGGCGAAGATGCCGTTGAAGGGCGGGAAGTGGCTGCTCGGCTACTTCATCGTGCTGCTGCTGGTGCCGTTCCAGATCATCCTGGTGCCGCTGTTCATGATCGTGAAGTCGATCCCGCTGTTCGGCGGAAACAACATCCTCGGCCAGGGCGGTATCGGCTGGCTGAACTCCTGGTGGGGCCTCATCATCCCGCTCGGCGCCGCACCCTTCTTCACCTTCCTGGCCCGGCAGTTCTTCGTTTCGCTCCCGGACGAACTGGCCCAGGCGGCCCGCGTCGACGGACTCGGTGAGTTCGGCATCTTCTGGCGGATCATGACGCCGCTGATCAAGCCGGCGCTCATCACCATCGCCGTCTTCCAGATCGAAGCGGCCTGGAACGGTTTCCTCTGGCCGCTGATGATCACCACCTCGGACGAGATGCGCCCGCTCCAGCTGGGGCTCGCGATCTTCTCCCAGAACCCGGCCGAGATCCAGTGGCCGTACCTGATGGCCGGTACGGCGCTCGCCACGCTGCCGATGATCATCCTCTTCGTCTTCGCGCAGAAGCGCTTCGTCGAAGGTATGGCGAACGTCGGCATCAAGGGCTGACCGGTCCGACAACGAAAACAGGTGCTCACCCCGCCCCGGGTGAGCACCTGTTCGTTTTTCCCCCCAACGTGCGGTGATCCCGAAGAAGCACCGGAGCGTTCCGCTGGCCCCCCATCGGCACGCTCACTCGTCATATCGTGACGATCCGCCAGCCGTTACACGTTCCGTACGGTTTTTTCGGCGAATTCCCGGACGATTTCTTCTCTATCAGGCAATCTTCCAGAAATTGTCACGTCACGCAGCGTCACGCTGACGCTGCGTGACAGAGCTGTCGGTGGCGATCGCCAGACTGATCCTCATGCCAATCGTTTTTGTCGACCTCGAGACCACGAGCCTCCGCGAACCCTGGCTGCCGGGTGGGCGGCAGATCTGGCAACTGGCGGTGATCCGCCGCGAGGACGACGGCCGCGAGACGTCGTACAACCGCTTCGTCCCGTTGCGCGAACTGGACCTCGACCGCGCAACGTCACAGGCGCTCACGATCAGCCGCTTCGAGCGCCACCCGGAGTCGAACGGCTCTGACACCGATGTCGCCACCGGCCGCGAGATCGCCGAGCTGATGGTCGAGCTCACCGCCGACCAGCCCGTGTGGGTCGGCGCAGCGCCTTGGATGGATGCGAACGACGTACTGCATCTGATGTCCGTTCACGGGTTGGTGCCGCTGGACGCGGCTGATGTTCCGTGGGACTTCCGGCTGGTGTGCGTGATCAGCCAGTTGCTCGGGCGCACTGGTCTGCCGCCGACGGCCGCGGTTGGGGAGATGGCGGCGCTGGTCGGGATCGACCAGTCGGCCTATGCGATTCACGATGCGTTGGCGGATACGTATTTCGCTCGCGACCTGTTCGATGCGCTGACACGATCGGGGGATGGACGAGGTGGTGCGGGGTAATCGGGTCGTGTGGGAGCAGGCTTCGACGAAGCATGTTCGGGAGTACGACGAGTTGCTGGAGCAGGCCCGGGGTGGGGCGGATCTGTTCCCGCGGGAGCTGGAGTTGTTGGGGCCGGTGCTGGCGGGTGGGCCGACTGTTGTGCATTTTCAGAGTGGGCATGGGGTGGACGACCCGGCGCTCGTGCGCGCGGGGGCTCGGGTTGTGGTGGGGATCGACTACAGCGTGGTTGCGGCGGGGGCGGCGCAGCGACGGGCCACGGAGATCGGCACGCCGTGTCGCTACGTTGCGGCTGAGGTTCCCGGCGTACCGGTGCGTGATGAGTGTGCGGACCTTGTGTACACCGGCAAGGGCGCGGTGATTTGGATGCGCGACATCGACGCGTGGGCGCGGGATGTGGCGCGGGTGCTGCGGCCGGGCGGCAGCCTCTTTGTGTACGACGCGCATCCGGCGGTGCCGCTGTGGACGTGGGATGAGGACGAGCCGCGGATCCGCCCGGACCGCAGCTACTTCGCCGAGTCGCATGTCAACGACACCTTCCCCGGTGACGGTGCGCGCGAATGGCAGTGGACGCTCGGCCAGTTCGTCACTGCGGTCTCACGGGCAGGGCTGCAGCTCGACGTACTGGAGGAGTACGCCGAGCCGTTCTGGCGGCCCGGCGACGGGACCACGGCTGCTGCGTGGTCCGGCCGCCTGCCTAACGCCTACGCCCTACTGGCTCACAAGAACGCGAGCAGCGCGGCTTCTTCGTGATCCAGGTGTTTGTTGAGCACCGCGACGATGCGGTCGATCTCGGGGAGTAGATCGGGGCGCGGTGTGGTGAGGAGTTTCTCCAGCTCCTCAAGGTGTACGGCGAGTTGGTCGTGCTCCTGGAGTAGTGCGTTGATCTCGTCGGACAGCTCGGGGTGCTGTTGGAGCAGGCCGGGGAAGATCCCTTGCGACTCGCCGATGTGATGATGATGGAGCCCCTGGCACAGCGTGAGGCAGTTGACGCGGAGCTGCGCCCCGATCCCCGCCGTACCGGATTTGGCGACCTCATCGCGGATCAACGCCAGCTCGTGACGGAACGTCTTGTGGATTCGAATCAGCAGATCGGCGAACGAACCACCACCCCGCGGCGGGCCGATCTGCTTCTGGGTAAGGGCAATCACGGGGATCGTGCGCGTCGTACCGGCCTGGTATTTGCCCCAGCCCTCGTCCGCCTCGACAAGTCGGGCGAACACCTCGTCCCGCTCGGGACCTTCAAGCGGTACGGCGTTCGCCTGGTAGGTGAACAGGCCGGACTCGACTGTGACCTCGGGGTTGGCGAGCAGGTTGAGGTACCAGTCGGGGTGCTTGTCGGCGCCGCCGGCCGAGCCGACGACGAGTACGCGACCGCCATCGGGGTAGTACCCGATGATCGCGGTGTGCGGTCGGCCCGTACGGCGACCGGTCGTTGTCAAGAGCAACATTCTCGCGTCGGCGAACGGCCCGCTCAGTCGGCCGTCGTTCGCGCGGAACTCAGAGATCAGTGCATCGGAAAAAGGGTTCGGCATTCTCTTCTCTCGGTTGGGGGTACTGCGTTGGTGCGGTGAGAGAAGAGATGAGGGCGGCCCGCGGGCGGCCCCTTCGGCGCTCAGAGAGCGACCGGGAACCCAACTCGTGCATGGCGTTTAGCCGACCCGGTAGTCACAGCGATCAGCCTAGACGGATCCCCAGGCCATCACAATCCCTTTGCGGCGGGCCGGTCCCGCCTGGGCGCTCCGACGCGGAGCAGTTGTGATGGCGTGGCGGTCCGCATGCCCGACAATGGCCGGGTGACCGAGACCCCACTGCGCGACCGCCTGGTCCAGGCCGGCGTCGAACTCCTCGAGTCTGAGGGGCTGGCGAATCTCACCCTCCGCGCGATCGCCCGCCGTGCCGGCGTCTCTCACGGCGCCCCGCGCCGCCACTTCCCAACCCACAATGCCCTCCTGGCCGCCATCGCCGCCACCGGCCTCACCGACCTCGCCACCCGCCTCGCGTTGCCGGCCTCCGGCGCCGTTGAAGACCGCCTGGCCGCCGCCGCCCAGCGCTACCTCGAGTTCGCCGCCGAACGCCCAGGCATGTTCGACCTGATCTTCCGCCACGATCTCCTGGCCGGGGCCGGCGGAAATCTCCGCGCCCAGTCCCTCCCGCTCTTACAAACCTTCGCCGACCTGATCGCCCAAGTGCACCCCGCCGACGCGCAACTCCGAGCCGTAGCCCTCTGGACCAACCTGCACGGCCTCACCACCCTCCGAGCCACCCAGACCCTCGACCTCCTCGAGAACCTGGACCTCCCCGCACTAGTCCGTCACGTCGTCAGAACTCACCTGCTCTAGTCGCGTCCCACCCACGTGGCCACACAAACTTCGTTGCCCTCGGCATCGGATAGCACCCACCACTTCGGCGCGTGCGCATCCGACACCAGTCGCCCGCCTGCCGCCAGCGCCGCTGCCACGCGCGCCTCGGCCTGGTCGTGCGCCACGGCGACGTCCACATGAATCCGATTACGCCCCTCGCGAGCCACGTCCATCTCCTGCAGTCCAACGGCAGGCCCGCGCCGCAACGGGTCGTACAGGTAGTCATCCCCGATCTGCCCATACCCCAGCACCGCTCGCCAGAACGGCAGCACGTCGGCGCCCACCAACGCATCCACCGTCACATTGACGACCTGTACGACGCTCGGGTCGGACCGCAACCCCAGTCCCGCCGCTGCCTCCGAGATCTGCCGTGCCAACGCAACATCCCGCCGCCCCAACGAGACGGTCACTCCGCCGGCCCGCAGGTCAACCGCCAGATACTCCGCGCCCTCCCCGGCCACCCGTGCGATCTCCCCGGCAAACGCCGTACCGGCAGCCAGCGATGCAGTCCGAAAATGCGCCGACACCAGGTGATAGACCGACCGCCAATCTTCCACTCCAGCAGCCGAATGAAACTCCCCAGCCGTTACCCGTGCACCCATGGGCCGCAAACTACCCGACGGCCGCGAGGGGTAGCCATGGCGCAGGAAAGTCGTACGATCGGAGACCGAGGGGGAATGATGGACGGGCATGGTTCGGATGCGGTGTTCGTGGGCTCGATTCCTGAGTTCTACGACGAGTACATGGTGCCGATGATCTTTGCGGCGTACGCCGAGGATCTCGCTCGCCGCGTGGTGGCGCTCGACCCTGGGCGAGTGCTTGAGGTCGCCGCGGGGACTGGCGTGGTCACGCGTGCCGTGATGCGCATGGTGCCCGGTACGGCGGAGCTGGTGGCAACCGACCTCAACCAGGCGATGCTCGACCAGGCCGAGGCGACCGGTACGGCGCGACCAGTGCGCTGGCAGCAGGCCGACGCCATGCAACTGCCGTTCGAGGACGCGACGTTCGATGTGGTGTTCTGCCAGTTCGGAGTGATGTTCTTCCCGGACAAGGTGCGCGCCTTCGCCGAAGCGCGCCGTGTCCTGCGTCCTGGCGGGACGCTGTTGTTCAACGTGTGGGACAGCCTTGCAGACAACGAGTTCGCGGGCCTCCTCGAAAGCGTTCTCGCAGGTCTGTACCCCGCAGACCCGCCACGCTTCATGGGGCGCACACCGCATGGGTACTTCGATCTAGCGACGATCGCGAATGATCTGACCGCCGCGGGGTTCACGACCTCCCCGCACCACGAAACGATCGCGGCCCGCAGCCACGCGCGGTCAGCGCAGGCAGCCGCGATCGCCTACTGCCAGGGCACACCCCTACGCGCCGAGATCGAGGCCCGCGCCACCCCAGACCTGGCCGCCGCAACCGCGGCTTGCGCCGAAGCCCTCGCGCAGCGCTACGGACCGGGTCCGATCGAGGGAAAGATCCAGGCCCACATCATCACCGTGAAAGAGGCCTGACAGATCGTCCGTCCGGCGCTTATGATTCCAGAGATGACTAACTCCTCGTACGGATCGGGGGAATCGTTCGCGCAAGGTGAGTGCTGATGGCACCTACCGCGACTACGATTCCGGCCCGCCTGCAGATGTGGCGGCGCGTGCGCGAGTACGCCGTACCGCCGTCCATGATCGAGACCGCCACCGCACGACGTGCGGCTGGTGACTGGGCCGGGGCTTGTGCCGCCGCCCGCGTCGACACCGATCTCGACCTCCGTGCTGTGCGTGATCGCTACGGCACCGAACTCGTCGCTCGCCTCCGGGCGGACCTGCGCCGCTTGGCGCCAGATCTGCTCCGCTGGCACCTGCCCCGGGTCGCTCCGGATGGGCGGCTCAGACCTGGGCTGACCATCGTTCTGAGCCGCTACGGTGCGACTCCGCTGCAGTTGGTGGTGCGGACACCGCCGACCTGGGCGGATGCCGGGCAGCGGATGTCCCTGGCTGTGTGGGATCCCGGGATCAGCGGCCCGCGGCAGCACCCGCACCCACGGCCCAGCCGGCGTTTCCGGCTCGACCTGCATCGGCACCTCTGGGACTCCACCCGGTACGGCGAACTCGCGGCGCGGTGCGGTGCGGTCGATTGGTCCAGAGAGGCTGAACTGCTCCTGGCTGATGCGGGCCGGTTGGACGGGATATTCGCCGTACGGCGCGGTTCGCGGTCTTACGCCGTACTCGAACTGGTTGCCCCTGACAACAGTCATGTGCCGACGGTGCGACTGCTGCGAGACGTGCTGTCGGCACAGGACATCCCAGTACTGCCGGAGGCGGCGGCCCAGGTCCTGCCAGACCTTGATCTGCTGCAGGCCGGGCTGATCACAGTTGACCGGCTGCATCCGCTCGTCGCCACAGCTCTGGCGGCGGTCGGACCAGCATCGCCAGCGGACGCAGCTCTGCCGCTGCGCGACCCACACCGGGTCGAGTGTCGAGGCGAGATGCACCGGATTGAGCTGCGCGGTGGCGCACTGGCGGCGATCGATCACGACCCGGCGCAGCTACGCCGGGAGGAGCTCCTGGCTGCGCTGGGCGGGCCGCCGCTGCCCTGCCTGCGGGCGATCGACGCGGCGCTCCGTGATCCGGAGGAGCTCCCCGCGGTCCGGGAGCGGATCGGGCACGGCGACATCGCCGGAGCCCTGGACGTTCTCGAAGGGCTGCTCGGGCCAGGCGCGATTCTTCGTCAAGGGCCGCTCCGGGACGAGCTGGAAACGGCTCTGGCCCGCCGCGTCGACCACGGGTTGTTCCGTTCTGGGCTGGTCTCCGCCGTCGGTGCAGTCGGCCGGGGAGCGTGTCTGGCTTGGGACTGGAAGCACGTGGTCAACCGCCGGGTGCCAGTCGCGATGCGTCGCAAGCGTGGCCGCCGTACCAGCGCAGTCTGACCAATTCTTTGGGACGGGTTCGCCCCGTCCCCTGATCACACTCCAGGTGATGCCTATGACTACTGCCCTGCCCGCACTCGACGTGGCCGCGGACCTCTTGGCCCTGCTACGCACGACTACCACTGAGCCACGTCCCGACGAACAGCTCGAAGCCCTCACTCTGGCCGTCGCGGCCGATCTACCAGTACTGCTCTGGGGCGAGCCTGGCATCGGTAAGACTGCCGCCCTGACCCAGCTCGCTGCCTCTCTCGACCTGCCGCTGACGACCGTCATCGCCAGCGTTCATGAGCCGACCGACTTCTCCGGGCTGCCCATCATCGGCGACGACCCAGCGGTGCAGGGAGTGCCGATGGCGCCGCCGCAGTGGGCGGTCGACCTTGTCCGGGCCGGACGGGGACTGCTCTTTCTGGACGAGCTCTCCACCGCCACCCCGGCTGTCCAGGCTGCGCTGCTCCGCGTTGTTCTGGAACGCAAGGTCGGCGCACTGCAGCTACCGCCCGCCGTACGGATCGTGGCTGCCGCCAACCCGCGAGCTTCGGCCGCAGACGGGTGGGAGCTGAGCCCACCACTCGCGAACCGTTTCGTGCACCTGTACTGGGTGCACGACCGGGAGGTGGTGGTGCGCGGGCTCGGCGGGACCTGGCCGCGAGCAGAGCTGCCCGCGCTGGTGCCGGAGCGACTGACAGAGGCAGTGACCTACGCCCGGCGCGCAGTCTGCAGCTTTCTGGAGTCCAGGCCGACACTGATCCACCGGCTGCCGAGCACCGAGACTCGACGCGGCGGCGCCTGGCCTTCACCTCGCAGCTGGGAGGCCGCGTTGACACTGCTGGCCTTCGGTACGGCGGCCGCTGTCTCCCGGGACGTACTGGCGTTGCTGGTGCGAGGCGCGGTGGGGGACGGACCAGGTCTTGAGCTCCTTGCCCACCTGGACCGGATGGAGCTCCCGGACCCGGAGTCCCTGCTGGCAGACCCGGCCTCCGCCGAACTGCCTGAGCGTGGTGATCTACGACAGGCCGCACTAGAAGCGGTAGTAGCCGCCGTAGGCGCACGGCCGGAGCGGGCGCGCTGGGAGGCGGGCTGGGCAATCCTGGTCCGGGCGCTGGAGACCGGCGTACCGGATCTGTTGGTCGCCCCGGCGATGGCGCTGGCCGCATTGCGGCGCGATGACTGGGAGGTACCGGAGACCGTGGAGCGGCTCTCCGGGGTAGTCGGTATCGCTCGGCTGGCAGACCAGTCAGTGGAGCGCACTGCCGTAGCGGCGCGCGGATGAAGCGAGTCCCGTTGGACATGGAGAAGCTGCTGACGGCACGGCTGCACGCAGTCAAGGTCCGTCCTTACCTGGCCAGCGCACTCTTCGCACTGCAAGTCGTAGAGGACAGGTCGGTACCGACCATGGCGGTCGACGCGCACTGGCGGTGCTACGTCTCACCTGGCTTCGTGATGCGCACCCCAGTTGAGGAACTCGCTGGTGTCTGGGTGCATGAGGTTTCCCACTTACTCCGAGATCACCACGGTCGTGGTGAGCGATATGCGCGGGAGAACAAGGCGTACGGACCGGGGGAGCGGCTGCGGCAGAACATCGCCGCCGATTTCGAGATCAACGACGACATCTACGGCGACGGGCTGCCTCAGCCTGCCGGAGCGGTCCTGCCGTCGCTGCTGCGACTGGACAGCGGTCTACTGATGGAGGAGTACCTGCGCAGTACGTCGATGTCCGGCCTCACCGGTGAGCTGGCCTGGCTGGACTGCGGAAGCGGGGCCGATGGCCACGAACGCCCGTGGGAGCTGGGATCCGGCGGGGCGAACGGATTGAGCAAGCAGCAACGGGACGCCGTCCGCTTCCGTGTCGCGGAAGGAATCAAGGGCCGACCGGGCGATGCGCCGCAGGGCTGGCGCCGGTGGGCAGACGAAGCCTTCCACCCGCCACAACCGTGGCGCCAACTACTGGGTGCAGCGATCCGCTCCGCCGTGAGCGCCTCCGGGGCAGGCGACGACTACAGCTACCGGCGCCCGTCCCGCCGATCGGCCGCCGTACCGGGTGTCCTTCTACCAAGCCTCCGCCGAATGCCGCCCAAGGTCTGCATCGTGATCGACACCTCAGGCTCGGTGAGCGACGCCGAACTGGGCAGTGCCCTGCTAGAGGTAGCTGCGATCTCGCGAGCAGCCGGCGGCCGCCGCGACCTGGTGTCAGTCATCTCCTGCGACGCAGCCGCCGGCGTAGCCGTCCCCCTCTGCCAGGCCGAGCACCTAGAACTGATCGGCGGCGGCGGAACAGACCTACGCACCGGCTTCGCCCAAGCCCTCCGCACCCACCCAGACG
>NZ_SMKX01000175.1 GCF_004349055.1 Kribbella antibiotica | reverse complement strand
GCGAAGTAAACGAAGAAGACCCCGACTACACCCCCGACACCCCACCACCCTGGGCCCGCGTAGTAACCATTAACTGAGAAAAGGCCGGTCGCGTGACGCGACCGGCCCTTCCTGTGTTCAGCCCCAGCGAGTGGAAGGATCAGTAGGACTTTTCGGTCCAGCCGACCAGGCCGAGGGAACCTCCTTTGATGTCGGTGCCGAGGCCGTCTTTCGCGTTGGCGTCGAAGTAGACCGCTGCCACGCCCTTGGGCGTGATTCCGAGCAGGGGCCGGCCGGTCGGGTCGTTGCCGCAAAACCCGCTGCCGAGAGTGACGAAGTTCCCCCAGCCGCTTGCCTTGAGCACCTTCGAGGTGACCACGGCCGGGGCGGCGTGGCTGATGCGCCACTCTTTCAGTTGCCCGTTCGACTTGGTGCCGGTCAGTACGTCGACCGCCGTGGCGCCTGTCCCGATCGTGCGCTGGTAGTCCAGCGTCTGGACCGTTTCCCAATCGCCGCCGCTGAGCGCCTTGCGGTCGGAGAGGGTGGGCGTGCCATCGGTCCAGGCGAACTTGTACCGGTAGAGCGAGGTACCTTCCGCCCGGTAGAGGTACGGCCAGGCCATCGTGATGAATCGGGTGCCGCCGAAGCCCGCCGCAACCCGGGTCACCTTGTGCACCGTGATCTTCTCGACGCCGTCGATCTTGTCGCCCTGGCGCTCGAGGTGGTAAATGTTCCCGTCGGTCGGGTGCGTGGCGAGCTCCTGGCTCTTCCACCAGTCGTCGGCGCCGATCCCGCCGTACGGCACGAGTGCGGTGGGCACCCAGCCGAGATTGTCGCCCGGCAGGGCCTCCGTGCTCGTCTTCTTGGCGTCGTACCGATAGGTGAGCCGTTGTCCGTCGGTGCGATACGCGTCGGCGAGGGCAAAGCAGTCGGCCGGTACGTCACTGAGCGCCGCGCTCGCGGGCCGCGCGGTGACGGTCGCGGCAAGTCCGGTCGCGACCACGGCTACGGCGATGCCGGCGGCCAGGATGTTTCTGCGCATGAAGGAGCTCTCCCGAGAGGAGTAGAAGGGGGAACGATCTACTGTCAGTAGGCTTTTTCGGTCCAGCCGACCAGGCCGAGGGATCCGCCCTTGATGTCGGTGCCGAGGCCGTCCTTCTCGTTGGCGTCGAAGTAGACCGAGGCTCTGCCCTCGGCGGTGACGCCCATCAGCGCCCGGCCGTTCGGACGGGAGTTGCAGGACCCGCGGCCGAGACTGGTGAAGCTTCCCCAGCCCGTCTCCTTGAGCACCTTCGAGCTGATCACCGCTGGGGTGGCGTAGTTGATGCGCCACTCCTTCAGTTGGCCGTTCGACTTGGTGCCGAACAGTACGTCGACGGCGTTGGCGCCCGTCCCGACCGTGCGTTGGTGGTTCAGTGTCTTGACCGTGTCCCACGCCGTGCTGCTGATCGTCGCTCGGCCCGAGAGGATGAGCTTGCCGTCGACGAACGAGAGCTTGTACCGGTAGAGCGACGTACCGGCTGCCCGGTAGAGGAACGGGTAGGCCATCGTGATGAAGCGGGTGCCGCCGAAGCCCGTCTTGACTGGGGTGACGGTGTGCGTGATGACCTTCTCGACGCCGTCGATCGTGTCGGTGGCGCGTTTGATGTGGTAAATGGTTCCGTCGGTCGGGTGCGTGGCCAGGCTGTGGTTCATCCGCCCGCCGTCGCTGCCGGACTCCAGGAACGTCACAATTCCGGTCGGCACCCAGCCGAGCTTGTCGCCCGGCATGGCCTCCGTGCTGGTCTTCTTGTCGGCGTACCTGTAGGTGAGAGCTTGTCCGTCGGTGCGATACGCGGCGTTGCGCGTCCGGCAGTCGGCCGGTACGTCGCTGAGCGCAGCGCTCGCGGACCGCGCGGTGACGGCGACTCCGGTCGCGACCAGTCCGGTCGCGACCACGGCCACGGCGATGCCGGCGGCCAGGATGTTTCTACGCATGAGAGGGCTCTCCAAAGAGGTGGACGGTCTACTGGCCGTAGGCGCGCGCGGTCCAGCCGAGGTCGCCGAGGGAGCCGCCCTTGATGTCTGTGCCGAGGCCGTCGTTCATGTTGGCGTCGAAATGCACCGAGGCCTTGCCGGTCGCGGTGATCGCAAGCAACGGGCGACCGGCCGGGTGGTCGGCACAGAAGCCGGTGCTGAGACTCGTGAACGGCGACCAGCCAGTTGCCCGCAGCACCTTCGCGGTGATCTGGGTGGGCGTAGCGCGGTTGATCTTCCACTCCTTGAGCTGCCCGCCCGTGTCGGTGCCGATCAACACATCCAGTGCGCCGGCGCCCGTACCAGCGGTGCGCTCGTAGACCAAGCTGTTGACCGTGCCCCAACCGGTGGTCGCCAGCCGCACCGCCGCGGACGGTACGCCGGTCGACGGGTCGACCGTGTAGCGGTAGAGCGCGCTGCCCGTGACCCGGTACAGGTACGGGTAGCCGTACGCCAGGATCCGGGTCGAGCCGAAGCCGGCCTTGAGCCGGGTGACGGTGACCTCGGGAACTCTCCAGGCGCCGTCGACCAGCTCGCCCCGGCGGCTCACTCGGTAGAGGTAGCCGTCGGTCGGATGTACGGCGAATTCGGTGCTGCGGAACGACTCGTCGTCACCCGAGGCGCCGATCTGCTGCTGGGCCGACGGTACCCAGCGGAGCTCGTCCCCGGCGTACGCGCTCGTCCCGACCAGCCCGCCGTTGTACGTGTAGGTCAGCCGCTGACCGTCGGCGCGGTACGCCGTCGTCGAGACCCGGCAGTCCTTGGGTACGTCGCTGAGGGCGGCCGCCGACGGCTGGGTCACCACGACGACTCCGGTCGCGGCCACAGCGAGCGCCGCCGCGGCGGCCAGGAAGGGTTTACGCATCGGGGAGGCTCCTCTATCAGGATCAGGCAGCTGACAGGCCCATCCTGGGCACCCCGGCTGACATCTCGCTGCCCGTACCTCACCCGTACCGGTGCTGCGACACGATCGGTGGGAGGATCAGCTGCCTACGGGACCTGTTGCCGCCGCGCGCGTTGCGAGCCTGCTGGGACCTCGTGCTGGCGTCCGGCCGCGAGCGACGTCGGTCTGATCCAGAACGGAGGTGCTAGCGCAGAGCGCGGGCAGTATCGGCACCGGCCTTTGTCCTGGTCAGAACGACGGTCGTACTGCCGTCCTCGTCGATGTCGCGAACGTGCCGGAAGCCGAGTTTCTTCAGCAACCCGATCGAGGCAATGTTCGGCTCGGCCACGGTCGCGTGAACCTCGGTCAGCCCGAGCTCGGTGAAACCGTAGGCGACGATCGCCTCGGCCAGCTCGGTGCCCAGACCACGACCCCAGACCGACTCGGCCAGCGCGTAGACGAGCTCGTATCCATCCACGACCTTGGCCGGCTTGATCTCGGCATGCCCCACGAACGCGCCATCCAGCCGGACAGCCCAGACATCGAACCTGTTCTCTGCATAGACCTTCGTGAATATCCGGCCGAACAGCGCCCGATCCTCAGCCTCGGTCTCCGGTCCGTCGCCCATCCACTGCGACACCCTGCTGTCCTGGAAGAGGGCCACGAAGTCGTCCTCGTCGGCCGGCACGTACGGCGTGAGTAGCAGGCGCGCGGTTTGCAGAGTCGAGGCCATGCGCCGGACGCTATCCAGACGCCAACCGGCAGGCAACGGAGTTTCGAGCCACACACTGAAGAAGGGCCGGTCGCTGATGCGACCGGCCCTTCTTGTGTTCAGCCCCTGCGAGTGCCGTACTGCGCTCTGACCAGCGGAAACACCGGTCAATCGGCCGCTCGGAGAGTGGCGGAGGATACGAGATTCGAACTCGTGAGGGGTTGCCCCCAACACGCTTTCCAAGCGTGCGCCCTAGGCCACTAGGCGAATCCTCCAAGCGGAGAGAATACGCGAGGGGGTGGGGGTTGTGGAAATCAGGGGGCGGCTAGGTCAGGAGGACGGGGGCTAGAGCTTGCCACTGGGCGATGGGCTGCGGGCCGGTGACGCCGGTGATCACGTTGATAGCTACGTGGTCTGCGCCGGCGGTGAGGTGTTCGGTCAGCTTGGCCTTGATGTCGGCTGGGGTGCCCCAGGCGGTCAGGGCGTCGACCATGTGGTCTGGGAGCTCGGCTTGGTCGGCCTTACTGAACCCCTGGCGCTCGAACGAGGCTGCGTAGCCCGGGATTGTCGGGAAGAAGCTGATGGTTTCGCGGGCGATCGCACGGGCCTTGTCTGCGTCTGTCTCCAGTACGACGAGGTGGCTCACCGCGAGCAGCTTGTCCGGGCCGAGCGCTTCGCGTGCTGTAGCGGTGTACGCCGGAGTGATCAGGAACGGGAAGGCGCCAGCGGTCTGCTCACGGGCGAGTTCCAGCATGCGCGGACCGAGCGCTGCGAGCACCCGGCGGTCGACTGGTACCTCAAGCTCCTCCAGGTACGCCGTCAGTCGTTCTACCGGACGTGGCCCGTGTGCACCGCCCAGGCCGGCTGTGAACCGGCCAGGTGCGGTCGACTCCAGAGCGGCGTACGTCGCTGCGACGTCGGCGGCCGGATAGGTCACGATCGCCAGGATGCCGGTGACTAACTTGATCGTGTTCGTCGCGCCGATCAGGTCAGTGATCGTCTGGAGACCGGGGAGCGGGCCACCGGAGAGCCAGATCGCCGGGTAGCCGAGTGCTTCGGCGGCCTGGGCGGCCTCGAGTGAGTGCGGGCTGCTGTCCAGGCCGGTCGAGATCCCGAACCGGCCGAATTGGTGATCTGTCACGCACCCAGCTTGCGGCGGGGACGGGTCAGGGCGCCAGGGTGTTCGCTGACAGCGTGCTGACGACGGGCCGATTCCCGATCGGGCCGGGGCATCCCGTACACTTTGGACCGGTTCCCCGCGTGGCGGTATCTCGCCCAACTCCCCCAGGGCCGGAAGGCAGCAAGGGTAAGTGAGCTCTTCCGGGTGCGCGGGGAATCCTTATGTCCAGGCCCGGCCGGATCAGGGGAGACCCGATGAGCGACGAGAGCCGCTACCTGCAGGAACTGATCATCGCCGAGCTCGATGTGCCGGCGTCCTTCGACGCTGACGTCGAGATCGAGCGCCGGGTCGCGTTCCTCGCCGACCAGCTCCGTAGTTCGGGCGCGACGTCGTACGTGCTGGGTATCAGCGGCGGCGTCGACTCCTCCACCGCAGGGCGGCTCTGCCAGCTCGCGGTCGAGCGGATCCGCGATGCGGGCGGGCAGGCGACGTTCATCGCCATGCGGCTCCCGTACGGCGTTCAGGCCGACGAGGCGGATGCGCAGCGCTCGCTGAAGTTCATCCAGCCGGACGAGACTCTCGTGGTCGACATCAAGCCCGCTACCGATGCCATGGTCGAGTCTGTTCGCCACGCCGGGTTCGGCGAGCGCGAGGACTTCCACGTGGGCAACGTGAAGGCACGGCAGCGGATGATCGCGCAGTACACCGTCGCTGGTGCGCGCGGCGGCTTGGTGGTCGGGACGGACCACGCGGCCGAGGCCGTGATGGGCTTCTTCACCAAGTTCGGCGACGGGGCGTGCGACCTGACGCCGCTCGCCGGTCTGAACAAGCGCCGCGTGCGCGAGGTCGGCGCCCGCCTCGGTGCGTCTCCCGAGATCACCGGCAAGGTGCCGACGGCGGACCTCGAGACCAACAACCCCGGCGTCCCCGACGAAGCGGTCCTCGGCGTCACCTACGACGAGATCGACGACTTCCTCGAGGGTCGCGAGATCGACGAGAAGGCCGCGAGCACCATCATCGCGACCCACCGCCGTACGGCGCACAAGCGCGCCCAGCCGCGCGCCCTCAGCTGAGGACGAAGCCGGTCACCAGCCGGGTGTAGGCCTCGGCCGCCTCAGCATGGACGAAATGCCCAGCACCGGATGCGAAGTAGTAAGTGCCCTCCGGTACGTCGGCCTGGAACCCCGCGATCTCAGTCGGGCTGGTGGCTGGGTCGTGCTCACCCTTGATCAGTAACGCTGGTTGGGTGATCTGCGCGAGCAACGGGAGTAGCGACTCCAGGAACTCCGGCGTCTTCATGATTTCCTCGGAGAACCGGCCGGAGCGGGCGTGCAGCTCGTCGGGGATCTCGGTGTCGGCGGGGAGCGCCACGTCCTGCGTGTCCGGGGCGAAGTAGATCTCCATCCGGCGGTCACCCAGTTGGTGCAGAAGCGCAAACCGTTCGTTCAACGTCTGCGTGGTCGCTGGGCCGTCGTGAGGCGGGAGCTGTACGGCGGGAGCGATCCGCTGGGCCGCCCGGATCAGGGTCTCGGTGTTCAGCAGCAGGTCCCAGGCCGGGTTCTCGAAAATGACCTTGGTGACGGCGGCCGGATGCATGACGGCGTACCGGAGGGCGAGGCGGCCGCCGAACGAGTGGCCGAGGATGGCCCAGCGCTCAAGCCCGAGTGTTTCGCGCAGGGCCTCGAAGTCCGCGATCAGGTCGACCTCGTTGACCGGCCCGGTGAGCGGGTCGGACTGCTGGACGCCACGCTGGTCGACGCCGATCAGACGGAGCTGCTGGGCCAGGCGGTCGCCCTGGAATGAGAGGAAGTCGTACGAGCCGGACCCTGGGCCGCCGTGCAGGAAAAGGAGCGGCGGTGTATCCGCAGCACCGCGTTGGTCGACGTACAGGTTGGTGCCGCGGACCTCGATCAGCATGCTGGGAGCTTAAGCGCTGTGGGCCAGCTCGCGGAGGCGGTTGGTGAGGCGGGCCAGGCGGATGGTGGCGATGTTTCGGTAGGCCGGGCGGAGGACCGTCGCGAGTGGGCCGGTCTGCTCGAAGGTGTGGGTGACCTGGCTGTCCGGGCCAATGGTCCAGCTGCCGACCTCGTGGAAGCCTGGAACCTGCCAGCTGATCTCGATCCGGTCTGTCTCGACGGCCGTGTAGACCAGCTCGCCGGCCAGGCCCGGGCGCACGCGCAGCGCATATCGAGAGCCCTGCTCGGCTGCGGGCGGGCCGTCGATGGCGAGGAAGGCCTCGTTCCACTCCGGGAGGGCGAGGGCGTCCAGCAGGAGGTGCCGGATCGCGCTTGGGCCGGCCGGGATGGTGTCAGTGGCTTGCTCCATGGCTATCTCTCCTGGGCGAAGGCGTGGGCAGGGTCTCGTCGGCGGGCCAGGGCGGCGCCGGCGGGAAAGCCGTCGGCGACGGCACGGAGGGTGGCGATCGTCTCGCCGAGCTCACGGTCGGCGACCAGACCGTCGATGGTCCGATGCAGCCGGTTCTCGGCGGTGACGACCCGGCGATGCAGCGCTCGGCCCGGTGCGGTGAGGCTCAGCGCGAGGTAGCGGCGGTCCACGGCATCGACTTTGCGCTGCACGAGGCCCTGGGCAACGAGCCGGTCCACCAGGCGGCTGGGGCTGTTACCTGTCTCACAAACCAGCAGGCCACCCAGCGCGTTGAGTGTGAGCGGGCCGTGGTCACGCAGAACACGCAGCACCTCGGCCTGAGATGGCGTAATCCCCAGCGGGCGCAGCTCTGCGGCGAGCAGCCGGTTGCCCTCACGCTGGATCGCCAGCACGAGATAACGCAGCTCCTCGAGTACCTTCATGGCCGATATGTTACACGACACGTATGTCACGTCATCTATCAGACCGTGATCAGAGTGCCGGGAGAGTGCCGGAAAAAGTCCTGCTGAGGTCATGGTCAATGCGACATCGGGACTGGCACAGTGTCTGCATGAAGGGTCTGATGCAGGACTACCAGCTGTCCCTGGACAATATTTTTCGCCGGGCCGAGCAGTTCTATCCGGATCGGACCGTGCATACGGGCGGGCCGGCGCCGACCACGGTGACGTACGGCGAGTGGGCCGCGCGGACCAGACGCCTGGGTGGTGTCCTCGACACGCTCGACATCACCGCGGATGGCCGCGTCGGCACGTTCGCGTGGAATTCGCAGCGTCACCTCGAGCTGTATTTCGCCGCGCCCTGCACCGGGCGCGTCCTGCACACGCTCAACATCAGACTCTTCCCGGATCAGATCGTCTACATCGCCAATCACGCCGAGGACGAGGTCGTCTTCGTCGACCGCTCGCTGCTGGGGCTGTTCCTGCCGCTGCTCGACCGGCTGCCGCTGCTCAAGCACGTCGTGGTGATGGACGATCTGCCGGCGGGCGCGCCGTCGGTCGAGGTGCCGGACGACCCGCGCTTCCACGACTACGAGGAGCTCCTGGCCGCTGCGTCGCCGGTCGAGTTCCACGTCGAGGACGAGAATCAGGCCGCCGCCATGTGCTACACGAGCGGTACGACGGGCAATCCGAAGGGTGTCGTCTATTCGCACCGGTCCACGTGGCTGCACTCGATCGGCGTCCTGACGAACTCGGCCATCGGTCTGGCCGAGACGGACACCGTGCTGCCGGTCGTGCCGATGTTCCATGCGAATGCCTGGGGCCTGGCGCACGCCGCGCCGATGGCCGGGGCGAGCCTGGTGTTCCCCGGTCCGGACATGAGCCCGCAGGGGATTCTCAAGCTGCTGAAGGAACAAGAGGTCACGCTGGCGGCCGGTGTGCCGACAATCTGGCAGGGGCTGCTGCCGCTGCTGGACGGCGTCGAACTGCCGAAGCTGCGGCGGATCCCGTGCGGTGGTTCCGCGGTGCCGCTGGCGCTGTCGGAGGCATTCCGGGCCAAGCTGGGCAAGCCGATCCTGCAGGCGTGGGGGATGACCGAGACCAGCCCGGTCGCGACCGCCTCGCATGTTCCCTCGCGGTATGCGCACCTGCCCGAAGAAGAGCAGGCGCACTGGCGGGCCCGCGCTGGCACACCATTGCCCGGTGTCGAGGTGCGGATCGTCGAGCCCGGCTCGATCGAGACCCTGCCCTGGGACGACGAAGCCACCGGTGAGCTGCAGGTCCGCGGGCCGTGGATCGCCGCCGACTACTACCGGCCCGACGCCGGTGTTCAGCTGAACACCGAAGACGGCTGGATGAAGACGGGTGACGTCGCAGCGATCGACCAGTTCGGGTCGGTCCGCTTGGTCGACCGGACGAAGGACCTGGTGAAGTCCGGTGGTGAGTGGATCAGCTCCGTCGAGCTGGAGAACCTGCTGATGGCACACCCCGATGTGAAGGAAGCCGCCGTCATCGGCGTCCCGCACCCGAAGTGGGACGAGCGCCCACTGGCCTGCATCGTCCGCCAGGACGGTTCGACGGTGACAGGCGAGGAGATCCTCGACTACCTGCGTCCGCTGGTCGCCAAGTGGTGGCTGCCCGACGCGGTCGAGTTCATCGCCGAGGTGCCGAAGACCTCCGTCGGCAAGTTCTCCAAGAAAGACCTCCGCACCCGCTTCGCCAACTACCACCTCGAGTAACCCCGAACCACCGCACCGAACGAAGGCTCCTGCCACTTGGCGGGAGCCCTTTGTCAGATGAGCGGATACCCGCAAGGCCGGTCATGCGGGATCGGGGTCGGGGTCAATCGGCGGGCCATGGGTCGGCTTGCCGCGCTCGCCAGAGCCCGCGATGGGTCTCAGCTGACGGACATCTGCTGGGTACACCTGGGGACCGTGGACATGCGATGAGGTGGCCGCTCGCGTGGCTCGTTGCTTGGGGTTGCTGGGCTGTGGTTGCCCCCTGAGACGGAGGGTTGCCCACTGAGAATCTGAGTGGGCAACCCCCTATGTGAGGGGTTATCCCCAAGGAGTGCTCTGCGCTGCTGTCTGGTCGGGCTGGGGAGCGCTACGCCCCGGAATCGACAGGTAATACTCCCCAGCCCCCACAGAACGGTCACTTATCCGACGGGCCCACTGCTCTGACCTCAGCCAAAGCCCAGAACCTCAAGCAACGAGCCACGTGGTCGCCGACCTCGCCATCCAGCTCAGCCGTAGACCTCAGCTGTGCGTTTCAGTAAATCGGCCGCAGCGGCGACCAGCCACCCACCGCGCGCTCCCCTCGTTTGTTGACCAGAGAAGGGTCAACTCCAACGGATG
Source organism: Kribbella antibiotica (assembly GCF_004349055.1). GTDB lineage: Bacteria > Actinomycetota > Actinomycetes > Propionibacteriales > Kribbellaceae > Kribbella > Kribbella antibiotica. The sequence goes on along the minus strand of NZ_SMKX01000175.1, from coordinate 7,350 downwards.
GCCCGCCGAATTGTTGAGGCCCCGGGTCGGGTCAGTTGAAGGGGACGCCGAAGTGGCGGTGCAGGTGGGCGAGGGTGGCTTCAACGAATTCTGTTGGCCAGGGTTCACCGGTGGTCTCGGCTAGGGCTTGGCCTCGGCGGAGCATTTCGCGGCACAGGTATTGGTTAGCGGTGATGAGGTCGAACGAGTCGGAGCCGGCGGCGGGGATGGCTTCCAGGGCGGCGCGTTGTTCGGCCGAGAGCAGGGAGTTGAGGCGTTTGGCACCACCGGTACGGCGGACGCCGCGTTCGGCGAGCATCAGGCTGATCAGTTGGTCGCGTGCGACGCCGAGGCCCTGGTTGGCGACGATGCGTTCGTCTCGGCCGAGGACGACGACCAGGTTGCCGAGAAAGTAGAGGAACATCTGTACGGCGCCATCCGGCCAGTACGGCGTTCCTGGGCGACCGTGCTCGGCAGGCTGATCGCCGTCGGGGAACAGGGTTCCGGAGCGGTCGAACAGTACGCGCACCCCGTCGTACTGGAAGCGGTCGAAGGCGGCCAGCGGATGCGCGATGAGGTCGACGTGGAGCCAGTCCGGGGTGATGCCGAGTCCGCCGGCGAGGGTGCCGAGGCGTTGCGTGAAGACGGTGGGACCGGCGAGGTCTCGCAGGACCTCGTCCCAGTGCTCCTCGAACCAGCTGTGGCTGTCGTCGGTCACCACGAGGTGGATGTCCAGGTCGCTGAAGCGGTCCGCGGCGCCGGTCGCGTAACTGCCGATGAGGTAGGCGGCCAGGACGCGGTCGTCGGCCGGAAGCAGTTCGCGGGCGCGCTGGATCATCACGTCGTACCGCTCGTCACCGGAGCTCATCCGCTCAGCCTAGGCGGGCCGGGCGGCGGTGGTTTTGTCGGCGGGCGGCGCTAGGGTTGCGGCGTGGAAGCACCCCTAGCGCTGTACCGCCGGTATCGCCCGGAGACGTTCGCCGAGGTCATCGGCCAGGAGCACGTCACCGCACCGCTGCGGAACGCGCTGAGCAACAACCGGGTCAACCACGCCTATCTGTTCTCCGGTCCGCGCGGGTGTGGCAAGACCACCAGCGCCCGGATTCTGGCGCGCGCGATCAACTGCGAGAAGGGCCCGATCGCCGAGCCGTGCGGGGTCTGCAAGTCGTGTACCGACCTGGCGCGCGGTGGGCCGGGCAGTATCGACGTGATCGAGATCGACGCCGCGTCGCACGGTGGCGTCGACGACGCTCGCGATCTGCGGGAGCGGGCGTTCTTCGCGCCGGTCGAGAGCCGCTACAAGATCTACATCATCGACGAGGCGCACATGGTGACCACGCAGGGCTTCAACGCCCTGCTGAAGCTGGTCGAGGAGCCGCCGCCGCACCTGAAGTTCATCTTCGCCACGACCGAGCCGGACAAGGTGATCGGGACGATCCGCTCCCGGACGCACCACTATCCGTTCCGGTTGGTGCCGCCGAAGGTGCTCGGGGACTACATGGCGACGCTGTGTGTGTCCGAGGGTGTTTCGATCGAGCCCACCGCACTGCCGCTGGTCGTGCGTGCCGGAGCCGGGTCGGTGCGTGACTCGCTGAGTGTTCTTGACCAGCTGATCGGTGGCGCAGGGCCGGAAGGGGTGACGTACGAGCTGGCCGTTGCGCTGCTCGGATTCACGCCGGATTCGTTGCTGGACGCGTGTGTCGACGGGTTCGCGGCGCATGACAGCAAGACCGTGTTCGAGACGGTCGAGAGGGTGATCGAGACCGGGCAGGACCCGAAGCGGTTCGCCGAGGACCTGTTGCGGCGGTTGCGGGATCTCGTCGTGTTGTCCGCGGTGCCGAATGCGGTTGTTTCGGGGTTGATCGAGGCTGCTGAGGACCAGGGTGAGCGACTGCAGACGCAGGCCGCCGGGATCGGTCCCGCTGAGCTGACGCGGGCCGCGGACATCGTTGCTGCCGGTCTGCTGGAGATGCGCGGCGCCACGGCGCCGCGGCTGCAGCTTGAGCTGATCTGCGCGAAGGTCCTGCTACCGGGCGCTGATGATTCCACCAACGGTATTCAGGCCCGCCTGGACCGGATGGAGCGGCGCCTGTCGATGGGCGTCCCCGGCCCGGCCGAGGCCGCCGCCTACGCCGCCGACCCCGCCCCTGACGCAGCCGCCAGCCGAGCCGCAGCCCGGGCCGCCGCCGCTGGACAAGCAGCCGAGGCCGCTGCGTCGGTTGCTCCAGGAGCGACAGCCGGTACGACGGATGCTGGCGATGCAGGCCGTGGTCAGGCCGCGAGCGGTTCCGCTGTTGCCGATGTGGCTCCGCCACCAGCGGTTGCCGCCGAAAGCAGCCCGAGAAATGCACCTGCGGCCGATGTAGCGGCTCCGGCCGCGGCTGACAGCGTTGCAGCATCTGCCCCTGCCCCTGCGCCTAGCGCACCGCTGGCTGCGCCTAGCGCACCCCCTGCGTCCGCCAACGCGGTTCCTGCTGGTGGGGGACGGCAAGGGGCTTGGGGCGACGAGCCAGCGGCTGGTAGCTCACAGCCGGCCGCGAGTGCGCCTCCTGCTGCGGTGAGCCCGCCTGCTGCGCCTAGTGCGCCGGTGGGGTCGCCTTCGGTCGGGGCCGTGGGGCTGGCCGATGTCCGGCGGCTGTGGCCGCAGGTTTTGGAGGCTGTGAAGGTCAAGCGGCGGTTCGCCTGGATCATGCTGAGCCAGAACTCGCAGGTCATTGCGGTCGATGATCAGACCTTGACGCTCGGGTTGCTGAACGCCGGGGCGCGGGAGAGCTTCACGCGGTCCGGGAGTGAGGACATTCTGCGGCAGGCCATGATCGACACGATCGGGCTGAACCGGCGGATCGAGGCCGTGGTGGATCCGTCGGCCGATCCTGGTGCCGCTGGTGGGTCTTCCGGCGGCGGTAGCCCGCGTGCGGGCGGGCCGTCGGCTGGAGCGGGTCCTGCGGGTGGTTCTGGAGTGCCTGCGGGTGGCGGCGGTCCGGCTGCTGCGCCGAGCGGCGGCCCGGCGGGTAATGCGCCGGCGGCTGCGCCGAGTGCTCGGGTTGATGTGCCGGCTGCCCCGCCGGTTCAGGCTCCTCCGCCCGCCCAAGCCGCCGCGCCGGCCCCGGCGGCCAAGAGCGGAGCCTGGGGAGCTGAGGCGGACACGTCGGTTGCCCTGCAAGAGCCGCCGGATCCCTATGAGGTGCCGCCCGAGCCCGAGGCCTGGGAGCAGAGCGCGCCCGCCGGAGCAGGGCGCGCCGCAGGAGCACCAGCAGGAGCATCGCCAGCCGCACCAGCACCAGCAGCGGAAGGAGCAGCGCCAGCGCCGGAAGGCGACCGCAAGCAGCAGGCTGCAAGTAAGCGGCGCGCGGCCGAGGCCCAAGTAGCCGCTGAGCAGGCGCGACGTAGTGCGGCCGCGCCAACGCCAGTCGCGGCGGCGCTGACGCCGGAGGAAGAGGCGGACTCCATCGGCGAGGACGACGTCGTGCTCGAGGAGGATTCGCGCTCGCACACGGATCTGCTCCGGGACACGCTCGGCGCCGAGATCATCATGGAAGAAACCAACGGAGCCAAATAATCGGTTCAGTTAGGCACGTCGTCGTGTGAACATCGAGAGGTGCCTATCGATGAGCAGGTGTTTGTTGCGTTCGTGCTGACGACGTTGCTGGCGATGGTGGTGCCCGGCCCGGACATGTTGTTCGTGCTGGGGTGTGGCATCCGCGGCGGGGCCCGCGCCGGTCTGCTGGCGACGGCGGGCCTCGCCACCAGCGAGGTGATCCACGTGGCGCTCGCGGCGGCTGGGCTCGTGGCGTTGTTCGCGGCGGTGCCGACGGCGTTCACGGTGACGCGGATCGTGGGTGGTGCCTACCTGGTGTTCATGGGAATCCAGCTGATCCGCAAGCGGGGCAAGGGTTTCGACGCGACCGGAGAACACGACGGAGTTTCGGGGCGGCGGGCGTACTCGATGGGGCTGCTGACCAATCTGGTGAACCCCAAGATGGTGACGTTCACCCTCGCGTTCCTGCCGCAGTTCGTCGACCCGAACCGGGGGCCGCTGTGGATCCAGTTCGCCGTTCTCGGCGCCGTACTGGTCGCGCTCGAGTTCATCGTGGACGGTGCTGTCGGCGTGACCGCCGGGCGGATCGGTGGCTGGTTGCGGACCCGGGCGCGGGTCCGGCGGGGAATCGACGCGACCACCGGCGGGCTGTTCATCGGGCTGGGCGCCCGGTTGGCGCTGCAGCGGTAACCGGAGGATTTCCACCGCTGTGTACGGCGCCTGTGGACAACTTGAGCTTCATTCCCACAGGTTCCACAGGGGTGTGGACGGAGTTCTTCACAGGTCTGTGGAAAACTTGGGGAGACTGGTCGGTTTCCGGGGGATCGAGGCGTTGTCGGCCGGACCGGCTAGGGTTGGTCGAGAATTCCGGCTCGACGAGGAGATCGCGTGTTCGACGGTGGCGGTGCTGGCGGTTTCGACATGTCCAACCTGCTTGCGCAGGCTCAGGCCATGCAAGACCAGCTGATGAAGGCGCAAGCCGATCTGGAGACCCAGGAGGTCGAGGGGTCTGCCGGTGGCGGGCTGGTGGCCGCCGTGGTGTCCGGGACGGGTGAGCTGCTCCGCCTGGACATCAAGAAGGAAGCCGTCGATCCCGAGGACACCGAGACGCTGGCCGATCTGATCGTGGCCGCGGTTCGGGACGCCTCGGAGAACGCGAAGGCCATCGCCGCGCAGGCGATGGGCCCGCTGGCCGGTGGCATCCCCGGTTTCGGTGGCGATGACGACGGCGATGATGACCAGCCTGGTCTGCAGCTGCCCGGTGGCAGCATCGGCTTCAGCAACCCGTCCGGTCCGCCCGGCCAGAACCCGGTCTGACATGTACGAGGGGGCCGTTCAGGACCTCATCGACGAGCTCGGCCGGTTGCCGGGTGTCGGTCCGAAGTCCGCCCAGCGGATCGCGTTCCACCTGCTGGCGTCCGACGAGACCGACGTACGGCGGCTGGCGCATGTGCTGATCCAGGTCAAGGAGAAGGTCAAGTTCTGCGAGATCTGCGGCAATGTCGCGGAGGAGCCGCAGTGCCGGATCTGCCGTGACCCGCGCCGGGACCTGAGTCTGATCTGCGTGGTCGAAGAGGCCAAGGACGTGGTCGCGATCGAGCGGACCCGCGAGTTCCGCGGGCGGTACCACGTGCTCGGCGGTGCGATTTCGCCGATCGAGGGGATCGGGCCGGACGAGCTGCGGATCAAGGAACTGCTCCAGCGGCTGGCCGGTGGCGAGATCATGGAGATCATCCTGGCCACCGATCCGAACCTCGAGGGCGAGGCGACGGCGACGTACCTGAGCCGGTTGCTGCGGCCCATGGGCTTGCGCGTGACCCGATTGGCTAGTGGACTTCCAGTAGGCGGTGACCTCGAGTACGCCGACGAGGTCACACTCGGACGGGCGTTTGAAGGGCGACGATCGATCGATGACTGAATCAACCGATATGGCAGAGCGCACGCTGAGCATCGGCTCGGACGACCTGACCGAGTTCGCGGAGCAGATCGCCGACCAGGTGCAGAGCTTCCTGATCTCGGTGCGCGACATCGCGGCACAGCCGGACGAGGACGGTGTGGACGAGGGGCTCGCCTCGCTGCCGTACCTGCTGCTCGAGGTCAGCCAGCTGCTGCTGGCCGGTGGCCGGCTGGGCGCGTTCGAGGACTTTGTCCCCGAGGAGCGCTTCGAGTCCGACGCAGGCCCGGATCCGGATCTGGACGCGATGCGCGACCGGCTGGCCGTGCTGTTCGAGGGCCTCGACGAGTACGCCGAGGTCTTCGACCCGTACGCTGCGCCGCCGGAGATCACCGTCAACCGGCTCTCCGACGACCTGACCGCGATCGCGACCGACCTCGTGCACGGCCTGGCCCACTACGAAGAGGGCCGGATCGTCGAGGCGCTGTGGTGGTGGCAGTTCTCGTACGTGTCCACCTGGGGCGCGGCCGCGAGTGCCGTCCTGCGCGCGATCCAGTCGCTGATCGCGCACGACCGGCTGGAGCCGGCGCACGACCCGGAGACCGAAGCCACCGACCGCGAGCTGGTCGAGGTGGCCGAGGAAGCCGTTCAACGGCGTTAATTGGCAGGACATCGGGAACAATGTCCGGATGTCCGTTCATGAAGTGATCCGGCGGCTGCCCGATATCGGCCACGTCCGCCGGGTCAGCCGCGCCCTTGCCGTCCTCGATCTGATCCTGGACGGCGACGCCGACATGCTGCCGTTCTTCGCCTTCGACGCCCGCTGGTCGGCGACCGAAGAGGCCGCCCTGATGCGCGACGGCTCAGGCAACGAGTACTCGATCGTCTTCTCCGCCGAGGGCGCGTTCGCCTACGGGTTCGACCACGAGTCGCCGATGTCGCCGTGGGGCCGGGGCGGGAAGCTCTGGCCCGGGTTGCTGGACGGCATCCCGGAGGTTTTCCACGCAGCGCGCGACGAGACGGCGTTCTGTGATGAGGACGGGATTCCGCGGGCGACGGTCTGCTTCTGGCGGACCGCGACCGACGACGCCTGGCGCACCGGCCCGGTCGAGGGTGTGGAGAAGGACGGCGCCAATTACCTCTTCCAATTGTTGGCTGATGGACAGCCGGAGGCCTTCCTGTCGTTCGCCGAGGACTACTACGGGGTCGAGCTCGAGCTCGAACCCATCCGCCACGTCTACGCGCTGATGCCGCTGACCGAGTACGTCGTCACGTCGCTCAACCGCGAACGCCGCCTCCCCGACCTGGCCGAGGGCATCGCCGAAATCGGCTATCCACGGTCATGATCGACGTACGGGCGATCGAGCCCGGCGATCGGCGCGCAGTGGCGCAGTTCTTGACGCTGACCACCGGTACGACGGTCGTCGTGCACGGCGTCGCCTATGACGCCACCGCACTCCCCGGCCTGATCGTCGAGCGGAACGGCGAGATCGACGGACTGCTCACGTATCACCAGCAGGGCAACGATTTCGAGGTCGTCACCCTGCACGCCGCCGAACGCCAAACAGGAGTCGGTACGGCGCTCCTAGCCGCCGCGACCGACATTGCGCGGCAGGCCGGCGCGCAGCGACTGTGGCTCGTCACCACGAACGACAATGTCGACGCACTGCGCTTCTACCAACGCCGCGGCCTCCGCATCATCGCCGTCACCCCCGGCGCAGCCGACCAGTCCCGCAAGCAGAAACCCACGATCCCGGCGACTGGCGACTACGGAATCCCCCTCCACGACGAGCTAACCCTGGAACTCATCTTGTAGCCCCATTTGATGGGTCAGCCCATCCGATTGTGGGTGGGCTAACCGCATGCGGCTGGCCCACCCACATGCTCGTGGGTCAGCCCACCAAATGGGGCTGGCTGGCGGGGCTGGCTGGTTGGGTGG
>NZ_SMKX01000174.1 GCF_004349055.1 Kribbella antibiotica | reverse complement strand
TCACCCGCGTCGCCTTCGGCTTCCACTCACCCACCGCACTCATCGCCCTGGCCATGCTCAACCTCGGCGGTCACCGGCCCACCCTCCCCAACCGAAACTGACCCACAGATCAGTCAGGAGAGCCCCAAATGGTGGGTGGGCTAACCGCATGCAGTGGGCACACCCGCAACCGCGTGGGTCAGCCCACCAAATGGGGACAGGTGCAGGCAGAGGTTAGGCGGTCGGGCGGTACAGCGAGCCCTGGACGTAGGTCATCGCGGCGAGGAACTTCGGGTCGGTGAAGCGGCGCTGGAGTTCGGTCTCGTCGACCAGCTCGATGCGGGTGTGGAGCCAGTAGAGGTTGCCGAAGGGGTCGCTGACGCGCGCGACGATGTCGCCCCAGAACATGTGGGTGGGCTTGGTGACGATGGTGCCGCCGGCGGCGACGGCGTTCTTCAGCGCGAGTTCGACGTCGGGGACGTAGAAGCGGAGGAATGCGGGGGTCGGCGGCCAGTCCGGCTGGTCGAACATCATCACGACCGAGTCGCCGATGCGCATCTCGGCGTGACCGATGCGGCCCTGGTCGTCGACGACGCGGCCGCCGAGATCCGCGGCGTCGAAGGCTGCCGCGAGGAAATCCATCAGGCCGGCGGTGTCACGGCCGATGATCCACGGGGTCACCGAGTGGTAGCCGTCGGGGATGGGCGTCACGGTCATGTTCTGCTCCTTAGCGCGGTTGGTAATGACCACGCTAGGAGCAGAACAGGACAGCTTGAGTCCGCTACTCGGAGAGCTGTGCCTCGATCGCCGCGACGACCTCTTCCGACTCCGGCGTGGTCTGCGGGCGGAAGCGCGCCGCGACCGTGCCTTCTGGGCTGATCAGGAACTTCTCGAAGTTCCACTGGATGTCACCAGCGTCACCGGCTGCATCCGAGGTCTGCGTCAGTTCGGCGTACAGGGGGTGGCGGTCGTCGCCGTTGACCTCGAGCTTGTCGAGCATCGGGAAGGTGACGCCGTACGTGGTGGAGCAGAAGGTGTCGATCTCCTCCGCGCTGCCGGGCTCCTGGCCACCGAACTGGTTACAGGGGGCGCCGAGGACGGTGAAGCCGCGCGACGCGTACGTCTTCTGCAGGTTCTCGAGACCTTCGTACTGCGGGGTCAAGCCGCACTTGGAGGCGACGTTTACCAGGAGAACGGCCTTGCCCTTGTAGTCACCGAGCGAGGTCGGCGCACCGGAGAGCGTGGTCAGCGGGATGTCGTACAGGCTCATGAAACTCCTTGCAGATTGCGAGCGAAGAATTCAACAGTGCGCTCCCACGCCAGCGCCGAGGCGTCGGTGTCGTGGAAAGCAGGCATGGGGTTGTCGAAGGCGTGGCCAGCGCCTGGGTAGCGGTAGATCTCGGTGCCGGGCAGACCTGCAACGACCTCATCCACCGGCAGGTACTCGTCGGCGTCGCCGAAGTGATGCAGGCTCGGCGTGGTCACGTCCGGCGCGAGCTGGAGCAACCCAGGCAACGCCGACCCGTAGTAGCTGACCAGCGCATCCGGCGACGACACAGCCGCCACGTTGAACGCCAGTCCCCCACCGAAGCAGAACCCGATCAACCCGGTACGACGATCCCGGCCGCGCAGGTATTCGAGCGCGGCGACCGAATCCACGACCGCCTGATCCCAGTCGAGCCGCTGCATCGTCCCGATCGCGCGCTCGAGCAGGTCAGGCGCGTCCTCGTCACTCAGGTCGACGCCGTCCAGCCGCCAGTAGACCTCCGGCGCGATCACGTAGTACCCGAGCGCGGACAGCTCAGCCGCCCGCTGCTCGATATACGGCGAGACCCCGAAGATCTCCTGCAGCAGCAAGATTCCGGGCGCGCCGGAATCAGCAACCCCCCACTCGTGGACTGGCATCAAACCTGAACCGGTATCGATCTCCAAAGTCACACTGTGAAGCGTACGACCTCCGGCCGAACCGGCTCCGCGACGGGTACCCAGCTCCGCGTTTCCTCGATCGCCGCCGTCAGCAGGTCGAACAACCGCTCATCCGGGTTCCGCACACACGCCTGCGAGATCCCCTCGACCGCACACGACACGGCGCGAGGAGCAGTCCGGCGCGCATAGTCCGGCGTACCGCGGTGGGTCCGCGAGGTGAACGACCGCGCCCACTTCGTCGCCGCCGGAACCGACTCCAGTACGTCGCGTGACGCCGGCTCGAGATCGTCCAGCGGCCGCCCGTCCAGCAGCGCCAGTTGCCGCTCCCCCACGATCAGCGCAACCGCCAGGATGTATTGGCGTTCCTGCGAAACCACTGGCAGCGCGTGCTGGAGACACCGCGCAGTCACCCGCGGTACGACGTGTGGGTCGTCCGGCCTCAGCCCGATCACTGACGGGATCAGCGGCGCAAGGCGGCTCCGCCCAGCGTCCGTCGTACAGTCGTTGACGTCTCGGGCCACCCCGGCCAGCAGCGGATGCGTGCAGCTCGGGTGGTCGGACCAAGGTTCGCCGGCCAGATACGAGGCGAACTCCATGAAGCACGCGCCCTTGCGCGCGTTGCGGTGCTTTCCCCGGCTCAGGACGGGGACCGACAGCTCAAAGTTGTTCATAGAACAGCTCCCATAAGTACCTGTCGTCTCAGCATGCGCCTGTGTGAGCAGCCGCACAACGCGTGGCGGTTGGGCTGTTCTGTTACCGACGGGTAGCCTAGGAGCAGATTCCCAATCCAGAGGAGCGCTCCCCTTGCCCCGCGAGTCCAGACCCCGTGAGATCCGCGATGTCGTGTTCGTCGACGGCGTTCGCACCCCGTTCGGCAAGGCCAAGGGCCAGTACGCCGAAACCCGCGCAGATGACCTAGTCATCAAGTGCATCCGGGAGCTACTCCGCCGCAACCCGGGCCTGCCCCCGGAGAAGGTCGAGGAGGTCGCGATCGCGGCCACCACCCAGATCGGTGACCAGGGCCTGACCATCGGCCGGACCGCGGCCCTGCTGGCCGGTCTGCCGAACACGACTCCCGGCTACTCGATCGACCGGATGTGCGCCGGCGCCATGACGGCCGTCACCACGCTCGCCTCGGGGATCGCCTACGGCGCGTACGACGTGGTCGTGGCCGGCGGTGTCGAGCACATGGGCCGGCACCCGATGGGCGAGGGCGTCGACCCGAACCCGCGGATCATCTCCGAGAAGCTCGTCGACACCAGCGCCCTGGTGATGGGGTCGACCGCGGAGAACCTGCACGACCGCTACCCCTCGATCACCAAGGCGCGGACCGACGCGTTCGCCGTGCGGTCGCAGGAGCGCGCTGCCAAGGCGTACGCGAACGACCTGATCCAGCCGGATCTGGTCCCGATCGCGATCCGCTCGGCCGAGCTCGGCTGGGGACTCGCGACCACCGACGAGCCGATGCGTCCGGGCACCACGCTGGAGGACCTGGCCAAGCTCAAGACGCCGTTCCGCCCGCACGGCCGGGTGACGGCCGGAAACTCCTCCGGCGTCAATGACGGCGCCACCGCCGCGCTGCTCACGTCGGCCGAGGCAGCCGAGGAGCTCGGCCTCAAGCCGAAGATGAAGCTGGTCTCGTACGGCTTCGTCGGTGTCGAGCCCGAGGTCATGGGCTTCGGCCCGGTCCCGGCGACCGAGAAGGCGCTGAAGCTGGCCGGCCTGACCATCGACGACATCCAGGCCTTCGAGGTCAACGAGGCGTTCGCCGTCCAGGTGCTCGCGTTCCTGGAGCACTACGGCATCGCCGACGACGACGAGCGCGTGAACCCGTACGGCGGTGCTATCGCCTACGGTCACCCACTGGCCTCGTCCGGCATCCGGCTGATGACGCAGCTCGCCAAGCAGTTCGAGCTCAAGCCCGAGGTCCGCTACGGCCTGACCACGATGTGCGTCGGCCTCGGCATGGGTGGAACGGTCATCTGGGAGAACCCGAACTGGGAAGGGAACGCAGCCGCATGAGCCTGCAAGAACTGATCGATAGCGCGTCTGAGCTCTCGACCGACGAGGTCGTCACGCTGGCGCAGTCGCGGGACGTCGTGCTGCCCAACAAGGCCGGGACGCTCGCGCTGATCACGCTCGACAACGGGCACGACCACACCAAGCCGAACACCTTCGGCCCCAAGGGCCTCGGTTCGCTGAATGCGGCGATCGACGCAGCCCTGAGCCGCGACGACATCGTCGCGATCGGTGTCACCGGCAAGCCGTTCATCCTTGCGGCCGGTGCCGACCTGACCGGCGTACCGAAGCTGACCGGCCGGGACCAGGCGCTGAACCTGGGCCAGATCGGCCACGGCGTCATGCGCAAGCTGATCGACGGTGGCAAGCCGTCGTTCGCGTTCGTGAACGGCGTTGCGCTCGGTGGCGGCCTCGAGGTCGCGCTGCACGCGACGTACCGGACGGTCTCGGTCGCGGCCGGGGTGCTGTCGACGCCCGAGGTCTTCCTCGGCCTGATCCCGGGCTGGGGCGGGAACTTCCTGCTGCCGAACCTGATCGGCGCCGACAAGGCCGTCAAGGTCGTCGTCGAGAACGCGCTGAACCAGAACAAGATGCTCAGCGGCCCCGAGGCGGTCAAGCTCGGCATCGGCGACGTCCTGCTGGACTCGGCCGACTTCCTCGAGCAGTCGTTCATCTGGGCGTCGAAGGTGCTGACCGGTGAGATCACCGTCGAGCGCGCCGAGATCGACCGCGGCGACGCGTGGGACGCAGCCGTTGCCCGAGGCAAGGGATTTGCCGACGCCAAGGTCAGCGGCGCGGCGCCCGCGCCGTACCGGGCTCTCGATCTGATCGCGGCGGCCAAGGACAACGACCGCGACCGTGGCTTCGCGGCCGAGGACGAGGCGCTGGCCGACCTGATCATGAGCGAGGAGCTGCGCAGCGGCCTCTACGCGTTCGACCTGGTCAACAAGCGGGCCAAGCGTCCGGCCGGTGCGCCGGACAAGTCGCTCGCGCGCCCGGTGAACAAGGTCGGCGTCGTCGGCGCCGGTCTGATGGCCGGTCAGTTGGCGCTGCTGTTCGCGCGTCGGCTCGAGGTGCCGGTCGTGCTGACCGACCTCGACCAGGAGCGGGTCGACCGCGGTGTCGGCTACGTGCACGGCGAGATCGACAAGCTGCTCGGCAAGGGCCGGATCAACCCGGACAAGGCGAACCAGCTGAAGGCGCTCGTCACCGGTTCGGTGGACCGCTCGGTCTTCGCCGACGCCGACTTCGTGATCGAGGCGGTCTTCGAGGAGCTGCAGCTCAAGAAGACGATCTTCGCCGACCTGGAGAAGATCATCCGGCCGGACGCGATCCTCGCGACCAACACCTCGTCGCTGTCGATCACCGACATGGCTGCCGACCTGGAGCACCCGGAGCGTGTGGTCGGGTTCCACTTCTTCAACCCGGTCGCCGTGCTGCCGCTGCTGGAGATCATCCGCGCTGCGCAGACCGACGACGCGACACTGGCGACTGCGTTCGCAGTGGGCAAGAAGCTGAAGAAGTCCTGCGTGCTGGTCAAGGACGCTCCGGCGTTCGTCGTGAACCGGCTGCTGACGCGCTTCCTCGGTGAGGTCAGCGCAGCGGTCGACGAGGGTACGCCGATTCCTGAGGCGGACAAGGCACTGTCGGCGCTCGGTCTGCCGATGCCGCCGTTCGTGCTGCTGCAGCTGGTCGGCCTGCCGGTCGCCCTGCACGTCGCGGAGACGATGAACCGGTCCTACCCGGACCGTTTCCAGGTCTCGGAGAACCTCGCCAAGGTCGTTGCCGCCGGCAAGCCTTCGTTCTACATCTGGCCCGAGGGCAAGCCGGTCGTCGACCCGGAGATCGAGGCACTGGTCAGCGTCGGCGACAAGCCGTCGTCGGCCGAGGACCTCCGCACCCGGGTGCTGACCGCCCTCGCCGAGGAAATCAAGATCATGCTCGACGAGGGTGTCGTGGCCGAGGCACAGGACATCGACCTGTGCCTGCTGCTCGGCGCCGGCTGGCCGTTCCACCTCGGCGGCATCACGCCGTACCTGGATCGGTCCGGCATTGCCGAGAAGGTCAACGGCACCAGGTTCTTGGAAAAGGGCGTCGCTAGCCTCTGAACTGCTTGACCGCCGCGATCAACTGGGCCGGCGTCATCTTGAGGTGTTTCTTCAGGATGGCGTCGGCTCCGGTCTGGTGACCGGCGAGATCGGCGTACAGGGCGGCGATCTTCGCCTCGCCGAACCGGCCGATCAGATACTCGATGACCCACCAGGCCTGCCCGTACGAACGGTCGCCGTTCGCGCCGAACTCGGACGGCCCCGGCAGCGCCTTCATCGACGCCAGCGTCTTACGGACCTTCTTGCGGTACGGGTCGACCGTCCAGCCCGGGTCGTCCTCGATCACGGCACAGCGGATGTATTCGGCGTACCCCTCGACCATCCACATCGGCGCGTAGTTGCCTAACAGGACCGTGGCGGCGTGCGTCATCTCGTGCGCCAGCAGGTCCTTGTCGAGCTTCCTGCGCAGCTCCGGGTTCACGACGATCCGGGAACCGGCCGGGGGCGCGGACCTGGTCCGGAGGAACGGATCGCTGTCGTACAGCGGGATGTCCTTGGCCGCGATGGTCCAGCCGCTACCGCTCCCGGAGGTCCACAACAGCGACATCACCTGCGACTCGGGCATCGCGATCACCATCACCGAGCCGTCCCACGGCTGCGGCCAGTGCCGCTTCACGCCGCGCGCCGCCTGTTGCGCGGTCGCGGCGATCGTCTGGCCGAGGGCCGCCTCGCGCTGAGCGACGACCACGGCGACCTTGCCCCGCCGTACGACGGTGATCGGCTGGAAATCCCACGGCTGCCGGTGGCCGGTCTCGCTGAGCACCTCGTCGATCGCACTGTCCTCGACGAGAATCCACCGCGTTCCCCGCTGGGCGAAGGTGTAGGCGACATCCGTCTGCACCGGCCTCGCGTCCAGTCCGGCGAGCTGGTACCGCATGATCACCCGGGACGAGAACGCCGTCGGGCCCCACTTCTCCACCAGCCGCGGCACCTGGTGCTCATTGGCCAGGGAGTACTCGAGCTTGGTGAACTGGAACTGGCGGAGGTTCGCGAACAACGTCCGCTGCCGGGGCAGCACCTTCACGTCCACCGCGGCCGTGAACGCCTTCAGGTCGCCCTTGCGCACGGCCTCGGCCCGCGTGCTCAGCAGCTTGTTGATCGCCACCTTGCGCCCAGCAACGTCGGCAGTCGGCGTGGCCGGCGGCGCCTTGACCGCAACAGCCTCCGCGCCTGGCGCCGCAGCGCCCTGCTGAAGCCGCACACCGACGACTGCCACCGCACCGGCGATCGCCAGCGTGACGAGCCCGGCAACCAGCCGCCTCGGGTGCTTCATGTCTCCCCCTCCGATGGTCGGCTGATCCTACCGAACCGGTCCGGATCGGCCCCCTGCACTGGTCCCGGCGGCCGTTAGGATCGGCAGGACATCCGACGGACGAAGGGCCACGATGGACAACACAACCGGCGTGCGGCAGGTGCAGGCGGCCGTGATCCAGTGGGCGCACGCCAACGGCGGGGCCGCCCAGGCACTCGCGCGGCTGATCCCACCGCCGGAGACCGGACCGGCGGTCGTCGTCATCTCGGAACTCGCGGCCAATGCGGACGCGACCGGACTGGTCAGCGACTTCGCCGGTGCGGCCGGCGCGGCGCTGGCGGCGTTCGGCCGGATGCCGCAGTCGGTGCACTGGTTCGCACACCACGGCGACTTCTCGTCGTACGACGGCGCCGGCGCGCCGGAAACGTTCACCGACGTCACGGTTCACGTCGTCGACGGCACCTTGCGCAGTGACCTGACGGACCAGCGGCTGCTGCCCGCCGCCGAGGCCGAGGTCGTCCGGGGGCATCTGCGGCTGGAGCCGGTCGCCGTCGTACTGCAGGCGATCGCCCAGGCTCGATGACCGAGCAGTTCGCGGGCGGAAAGCTGCTGGCGGGGGTCCGCGCCGACCTTGCGCACTACCGCGACGCGATCGCCCCGATGCATCGGCAGGTGGCCGTCATCCGGTTCGCCGCGGAGCCGACGGATCCGTCGGTCTGGCAACGCCGGATGGAGGCCTCGCGGGTCTCGGCCGAACAGAAGGTGCGGGCGTTCTCGCACCTCGGCTTCGGTGTCGATCACCAGGTGCTGCCCGGTCACACCAGTGCTGCCGACTTCGCGGCGCTGATAGATGCCCACAGCAACGATCCCGCGACGTCGGCGATCATCGTCCAGTACCCGCCGCCGCCGCACCTGACGGCGCTCGTGCAGCGGATGGCCCCGGCGAAGGACATCGACGGGCTGCTCGGCGATCGTTCCCCCCAGCTGGCGTGCGCGACCGCGGACGGCATCAGCCGGGTGGTGCGGCCGTACGCGCAGGACAATCCGCGGATCGCCGTCGTCGGCGGCCAGGGGTTCGTCGGCAGTGGCGTCGTCCGGCTGCTCCAGCAGGACGGCCTGCGCGTCGAGAGCCTTGACGCCGGTGACGACCTGCGCCGGGTGCGGCAGGCCGACATCGTGGTCTCCGCGACGGGGCAACCGCACATCCTCACCGACGAGCACATCCGGCCACACCATCGACTGGTCGTCGATTCGGGATTCATGCCGCAGCCGGACGGCTCGATCGCCGGTGACATCGCACCGTCGGCCCAGCAGA
The DNA here is from genome assembly GCF_004349055.1 of Kribbella antibiotica. Taxonomy (GTDB): domain Bacteria; phylum Actinomycetota; class Actinomycetes; order Propionibacteriales; family Kribbellaceae; genus Kribbella; species Kribbella antibiotica. The sequence continues at coordinate 8,817 of NZ_SMKX01000174.1, read as the reverse complement.
TCCCGCAGCACATCACGCCGGTCCCAGGCGGGATCGGTCCGACCGAGATGGCCGTATTGATGGATCGGGTCGTGCGGCAGGAGGCCGATCCCGGGCTGCGCCCCTGGACCGTCGAGGCGGCGCCGTACCGGAACCGGGCGGAGCTCGCGGCGCTCGGCAACCTGCCGGCCGCGGCACGGGCCATCCAGCCGGGACAGGCCACCGCCCAGCCGGCGGTGGAGGCCGACACTCGGCGCGCGACCGGGGCAAGAGCCCAGGGCCTGGCCGGGTCCGGGAGCCGGCATCCGGGCGAGACCGGTCCAGGACACGGCAACCTGTCCCGATGACCCTTGAGGAGTACCTGCGGCTGTCAGCGGTGGAGCTCGCAGCCGCAATCGCCGCGGGTACCTTGTCGGCACGCGAGGTCCTGGCGGCGGCCTTGGATCAGGTCGATCGGCTCGACGGCGAGCTGCGGGCGTTCCGGGAGCTCTGGCCTGAACGCGCCGACGCCGCGGCCCGTGCGATCGAGGCCGAACGCACCACCGGCGCGACGCTGGTCCACGCCCGTGCTCTCGGCGGCGTGCCGGTAGCGCTCAAGAACTTGCGGGAGGCCGACCGGCTGAACGCACTCGGCGCGGTCCCGATCGGCGCCACCTCGCGGCCGGGTCCAGGGACCGACTGGCAGACCTGGGGCTGGACCGATCGGGGGCCGACGCTGAATCCCTGGAATCCGGACCTGACCCCGGGCGGCTCGTCGGCGGGCTCGGCCGTGGCGGTCAGCACCGGCATGGTGCCGCTGGCAACGGGTACCGACGGCGCCGGCTCCATCCGTATCCCGGCGGCCTGGTGCGGCGTACTCGGCCTGAAACCGACGGGCAGCGGTCAAGGCGCCGTGCCAGGTGTCATGGCCCGGCACGTGGACGACCTGCGGGTCTGGTTGACGGGATCCGCCGCACCGGTCGCCGTACCACCACCGCGGGTGATCTGGTCGGCAGACCTCGGCTACGCCGAGACCGATCCGGAGGTCGCCGGGGTCGTCCGCGCCGCTCTCGACCGCCTGGTCGCTGCCGGCTCCGTAGTGGCCGTCGGCGGAGATGCCGAACTGCTCGATCCCGAGCAGGTCTGGCGAGCACGCCGTGGTGCCGCGAGTCCCGGCGCCGAAGAGACCGCGGCCGAGAACGACCGCCGGCTGGCCGCGATCTTCGGTCGCACCGAATTGATCGCCACGCCGACCACGCCCAACCGTCCGCACGGGCACACCGGTCCCGGTCGGCAGATGAGCGTCGCCCTGACGTGGGGCTTCAACGTCAGCGGCCACCCGGCGATCAGTGTGCCGGCCGGCCACACAGCCGACGGCTCCCCGGCCGGGCTGCAACTGGTGGCCAGGCACCACCACGAGACCGACCTGTTCGCGGTTCTGGACACAATGAAGCCGGGGCCGCCTCGCTAGCGGCTGCCCCGGCTTCTCCGGCAAGCGTCAGGCCTTGACCTGCTCGCCCGTCTTCGCCTCGATGCCGACGCGGCTGCGACGGTAGCCGTAGACCGCGTAGATCGCGAAGCCGAGCGCCATCCAGATCCCGAACCGCAGCCAGGTCTCCAGCGACAGGTTCAGCATCAGGTAGAAGCAGATCACCGCGGCGACGATCGGGATCACCGGGCTCCACGGCACCCGGAACGAGCGCTCGATATCCGGACGGCTCTTACGCAGCAGCGGCACCGAGATCGAGACCAGGGTGAACGCGGCCAGCGTGCCGATGTTCACCATCTCCTCGAGATTGCCGATCGGCGTCACTCCGGCCACGAGCGCGACCACCACACCGATACCGATCGTCAGGCGGTACGGCGTGCCCCACTTGGGGTGCGTCTTGCCGAGCTGACGGGGCATCAGGTGGTCGCGGCTCATCGCGAACACGACGCGCGCCGCGCCGATCATCAGGGTCAGCACGACGGTCGTCAGACCAGCCACCGCACCGGCCGAGATCAGCGTGGCGAACCCACCACGACCGACCGAGCGGAATGCCTCGGCGAGCGCGGCCTCACCGCTGATGTCGGTGTACTTGACCATGCCGGTGATCACCAGGCAGACCGCGACGTACAGGACCGTGCAGATCGCGAGCGAGCCGATGATGCCGCGCGGCAGGTCGCGCTGCGGGTTCTTCGCCTCTTCCGCGGTGGTGGCCACGACGTCGAATCCGATGAATGCGAAGAACACCAGCGACGCGCCAGAGACCAGACCCATGACGCCGAACGTCGACGGCTCGAATCCGAACAGTGCCTGGAACAACGGCGTCGTGATCGTCACGTCGCTGTTCGCGGCCGGCACACTCGGCGGGATGAACGGGGTCAGGTTCGAGCTCTTGATGTAGAACAGGCCGGCGATGATCACGAACAGCACCACGAAGAGCTTGATCGCGACCAGGACCAGGTTGACCCGCAGCGACTCCTTGATGCCGATCGTCGCGAGGATCGTCAGCACCACGACCAGCAGCATCGCGAGCACGTTGACGTTGCTGTCCGGCCCGATCGACTCGGGCCAACTCAACCCGATCTGTTCGAGGAACAGCGCGGCGTACGTCGACCAGCCCTGCGCGACGACGCTTGCCCCGAGCATCAGTTCGAGCAGCAGGTCCCAGCCGATGATCCAGGCGAAGATCTCACCGAGCGCGAAGTACGAGAACGTGTACGCCGAACCCGACACCGGGACAGTGGACGAGAACTCGGCGTAACACAGGGCGGCCAGCGCGCAGCAGAACGCGGCCAGCACGAAGGACAGGGCGATACCGGGGCCGGCGAAGGATTTGGCGGCCTTACCGGTGAGCGTGAAGATGCCGGCACCGATGATGACGCCGATACCGAAGACCGTCAGATCTAACGCAGTCAGGCGTTTCTTGAGCTGGTACTCCGGCTCATCGGTGTCGGCGATCGACTGTTCGATCGTCTTCTTCCGCACAAGACTCATCTGCGCCTCCTCGATGGACGGGAACCCTCCGAGCCTGCCTCTCTGACAGCGCGAGGTCAATTCGGCACTCAGCGTCGCGGCCGGTATGTCCGTAATGATGTCCATAACGTGACCTCGGTGAGGCCGCTGCGGCTGAGCAGGATGCGGTCGCGGGACACCTGATTGATGCCGTGGGCAGCCATGTCCTGGTAAAGCTCCTCGACCGCGTTCAGGCCGATGCGCTGCACCAGGTAGCGGACGGCCAGCCAACTGACGCCGTACACGTCGGCGGAGCTCTCGTAGAAGCCGGCATCGGTCGGCAGCGCGTGCAGTGTCGGCATCGCCTGGTCGATGACCTCCTGCTCCCACTTGGTCACCTCGCCGGGACCGGCAAATGCCTCGATGCCGCTCCAGGACACGTACTCCGCGGCGCCTTCGGCCAGCCACAGCGGCTCGTACCCACCGAGGTCGGCGGTCGCCACATGGGTCAGCTCGTGCGACAGCAGGATCTCGTCGACCTGGTCGCGCTGGTTCGGGTTGAGCACGATGTAGGCGCCGGCCACGGTGCCGTCGGCGGTGTCCTGACCGGGCAGCGACGAGAACGTCGACCCGGCACTCGCCGCGGACTCGATGTCCTCGTCGGCGAAACGCGCATCCCGTACGTCGGTGTCGTCGAGCGCGATGATGAGTGCCGACCCACGCCACCGGCGCGGCCAGTAGTCGCGCACTTCGGTCAGCCCTTCGGCTGCCTCGGCGAGGATCTTCCGGCCGCGGGCGTGGTCGCCCTTCTCGACGACCACCAGCACGCGCGGTCCGCGCAGCACCTCGATCCGGCCCAGGTCCCAGGCCTCGCGGTGGGCGCCTGGACCGAGGTCCTTGTCCAGGTCGTCGTCATCGGTGAGCACCCAGCGACCGGCCCGGCTGATGAACGTGTACCCGAGCTCGGTCGTCACCGGAGCTTCGTCGACCTTCGGGATCTGGTAGCGCATCAGGATCCGCACCAGGTACGTCGCTCGCCCGCGCGCCTTCACGACCGCCGGGTCGAACCGTTCCTCGGCCTGGCTGTAACCGAGCTCGGTGAAACCGAGCTCGACCAGGTTCGCGAAGAGGATCTTCTGCTGGGCGATCAGCTTGGTGTTCGACGGATCGAGGTCCTTCAGGAACAGCGCCAGGTTGCCCTTCTCCACGGCCTGGGCGCGGCGGATCAGGATCGTGTCGATGGCCACCCGGCGCGCAGTCGCCGCCAGGGCCGCTTTCGACGGCGATCTCGGCGTACTGGCTGGGACCACGGCTTCGACCAGGCGCGCCTGGGCGTCCTCGGACCGCTCGTTGACGGCGTACACGACACCGCCGGAAACGAGCGCTACCGCCAGCAGCAAGCCCAGCCATCGACTGGGACCGGCCGGGGCGCCTGGCGGTGGGGCGCTAGGGATGGTCGCACTCACGTCGGGTCGTTCCTCCGAGGGCCCGTCAGTTCTACAGCTCGGCAACCATACTCGGTTCAGCCCGTTCCATCACCAACACGCCGGGTCAGGATGCTGCGGCCGCCTTGACTGCCCGGAACAGAGCAGCCTCGTCGAGGCCGATGTGCTCGATCATGATCCGGTCCCGCTCCTGCGGCGTCTGGCCGAGTGCCGCCAGTTCCTGATACAGAGTGGCAACTTCTGTGCCACCGAAACGGTCGAACAGATAGTCAACCGCCAACCAGGACAGCGGATACGAGCTGGCGGGCTGCTGGAAGAAGACCGCGTCCACCGGCAGACTCTTGACCTTCGCCAGGTACTTCGTCCGGACCTCCTGCCGGTACTTCGGAAGCGCCAGGTCCTGGGCTCCGTCCATCGGCAGGAACTCGACGTACGTCGCCGCGCCCTCGACCAGCCAGCGCGGAGCAAAGGCGCCGTACGGCGCGGTGGCGACGTGGGTGAATTCGTGCGCGAGCGTGCGCGCGTCGATCCTGGTGCGGTTGCGCGGGTTGATGACGACGTACGAATCGGCGCGCTCGCCGGCGCCGCTGACCTCGCCGGGGAGTGTGCGGTAGACCCAGGTGGCCATCGCGAGCGCGTCCTCGGCGTTCTTCGGGACGGTGTAGTCGGCGCCGCGGACGATCTTGTCGTCGAGGGCGATCACCACGCCGGAACCGTTCCAGCCGCCGGGCCAGTTCTTGCTGACCGCCTTCACCGCGCTGGTCGAGATGCCGATCAGCTTGGACGCCAGCTGCTGCTGGCCCTTCTCGACGACCACAAGGACCCGTGCGGCGCGTTTGACGAGCACCTCGCCGGTGTCCCAGGCCTCCTCGTGCGAACCGCGCGGCAGGCGTTTGTCGAGGTCCTGGTCGGAGACGAGCGTCCATTTGCCGGCCGCGCGCTCGGTGAAGGTGTAGCCGAGCATCGAACGGACGGGGACGGTGTCGATACCGCGGATCTGGTACGTCATGGCGACAGCGACGACGTACGTCGAAGGGCCGTACTTGCTGGTCACGGCGTCGTCGTACTGCTGGGCGAGCTGCTGGTAGGCGAGCTTCGCGAAGCCGAACTGCCGCAGGTTGGTGAAGAGGATCCGCTGACGTTCGATGAGGGTCAGGTTGGCCTGGTCGACATCGGCCAGGAAAGCGGCCTGGTCATCCTGGAGGACGGCCTGGGAGCGGCGCTTCAGGACCTTGTCGACGGCCGCCGCCCGCGCGGCCACATCGACGTTCGGAGTCTTCGGGGCGGTCTTGACCGGCTGCTCGGCCTGGGTGGTGGATTGGTGCAGCGCCAGTCCCCCACCGATCGCCCCGGCCACCACGACGAAGGCCAGCAGGAACGGCCAGACCGGCGTACGGGCTCTTCCTGCAGCCCGTCGCCGCGCGGGTGCCGCATGGCGGCCCACTCAGGCCGCCTGCTCAGGCTCCGCCGGGCCGGCCGGCCGCCGGCTCGTCGATCTCCGTGCCTTGGATCTGGGCGATCGCCTCGATGACGTCACGCGCAATCTGCTGGCCGGTGAGGCCGATCTGCTGCAACACCGCCGGACGCTTCGCATGATCCAAGAACTGCTGTGGGATCCCGAAGTCACGCACCGGCGTGGTGATGTTGTGATCGCGGAGGGCTTGGGCGATCATCACGCCGCAGCCACCGGCGCGGCCGTTGTCCTCGATCGTGACGACGAGTTTGAACTGCGGCGCGAGCTCGATCAGCTTCGGGTCGACCGGCTTCACCCAGCGCGGGTCGACGACGGTGACCCCGATGCCTTGTGCCTGCAGCCGGTCGGCAACGTCCATCGCGGTCGCGGCCATCGAGCCGATACCGACCAGCAGCACGTCGGTGCCCGAGCGGTGCAGCACGTCCAGACCACCGACCTTGTCGATCGGGTCGATGTCCGGGAACACCTCGCCCTTGGCGTAGCGCACCACGGTCGGGGCGTCGCTCACGTCGATTGCCTCGTTCAGCAGCTCGATTAGACGCGTGCTGTCGCGCGGCGCAGCGAGTCTGAGACCCGGCACGAGCTGGACGATCGACATGTCCCACATGCCGTTGTGGCTCGGGCCGTCGTCACCGGTCACGCCGGCGCGGTCGAGCACGAAGGTGACACCGCACTTGTGCAGCGCAACATCCAGCAGCAACTGGTCGAACGCCCGGTTGAGGAAGGTCGCGTACAGGCCGACCACCGGGTGCATGCCACCCATGGCGAGACCCGCGGCGCTGGTGACCGCGTGCTGCTCGGCGATCCCGACATCGAACGTGCGGTCGGGGAAGACCTGCGCGAACTGGTTGATGCCGGTCGGGTTCATCATCGCGGCAGTGATCGCGACGACATCCGGCCGGCGGTGACCGATCCGGACGAGCTCTTCGGCGAACACGTCCGTCCACCCGCGCGGCTTGTTGGCCGGGCGCATCTGGTGGAAGTTGTCCTCTTCGTCCTGCTCGGCAGCGGCGTACCCGAAGCCCTTCTGGGTGACCGCGTGCACGATCACCGGGCCGCCGAACGCCTTCGCCTTGCTGAGCGCGTCCTCCATGGCCTGACGGTCATGGCCGTCGACCGGGCCGACGTACTTGAGGCCGAGGTCCTCGAACATGCCCTGTGGGGCCAGCATGTCCTTGAGGCCCTTCTTGACCCCGTGCAGAACCTCGTACATCGGGGCGCCGACATACGGCGTCCGGCCGAGGTTCTTCTTGATCAGGTCGAGGATCTTCTCGTACCGCGGATTCGTGCGCAGCGCGGTCAGGTGCGTCGCCAGGCCACCGACGGTCGGGCTGTACGACCGGCCGTTGTCGTTGACGATGATGACCAGCTTGAGGTCCTTCTCGGCGGCGATGTTGTTCAGCGCTTCCCACGCCATCCCGCCGGTCAGACCGCCATCGCCGATCAGCGCGACGACATGCCGGTCCTCCTTGCGGATCCGGTACGCCTTCGCGAGACCATCGGCGTACGAGAGGCTTGTGCTCGCGTGGCTGTTCTCGACGATGTCGTGCTCGGACTCGGCCTGGCTCGGGTAACCGCTCAGGCCACCCTCCTGCCGCAAGCTGTCGAACTTCGGCGCACGGCCGGTCAGCAGCTTGTGGACATACGTCTGATGGCCGGTGTCGTAGATCAACCGGTCCCGCGGCGAGTCGAAGACCCGGTGCATCGCGAGTGTGATCTCCACCATGCCCAGGTTCGGACCGAGGTGACCGCCGGTCCGCGACACGGTCTCCACCAGCACGTCACGGATCTCCGCCGCCAGATCGGTGAGCTCCTGAGGGGACAGCTTCTTGAGGTCCGCCGGACCCCTGACCGTCTCCAGCACGCGCATCGAGCCCCTTCCGCCGGTCATTCTCGAACGCTTGAGTCTATGCATGTGCCCGCTCGATTCCGAACTGGGCGGGCACGTGCGCTGAATCTCACTTTCTGAGACGCTCACTAAGCGTGATTAGTTCGGGGTCTCCCCTACAGTGACCGCATGCAGCCGGTCACCACGCTGTTCACGAAGTACGACGGCACCCCGCACCGCCTGATGGACGCCGTCCACCTAGGCGAAGACGAACACGGCCTCTGGGTAGGCACCCGCCCCGGCCAGCGCGCCCAGCGCTCCGACGGCTCCTGGACCACCGTCGACCACCACCGCGTCCGCCTCTTCCCCCGCGGCCAATGGTGGTCAGCCCTCTTCAACGACGAGCCCCACCGCACCCGTATCTACTGCGACATCACCATGCCGCCGGTCTTCGGCGTAGATACGGTGACGGCTGTAGACCTGGACCTGGACATCCGCCTCCTCCGAGACGGCACCATCCGAGTCATGGACGAAGACGAATTCGCCGCCCACCAGGTTCGCTATGCCTATCCCCCGCAGGTAATCGCCACCGCCCGCGCCACCTGCGACTGGCTAGCCGCCAACATCGCAGTCACCGAGCCCTTCACGACGGCGTACCAGCCCTATCTAGCGATGCTGAAAGCCCCCTAGACAGCAACCGGCCCCCGTCGGCTAGGAGCCCCCCTAAGCCGACAAGGGCCGATCAACCCGCGCCCTCTCGGAACGCGACCCACCCATCCTCAACCACTCAGGGTGCTTGATCCACCCCTCACAGCAAGATTGCACCTTCCTGCAACGCCTGAAGGCCGCAGACCCTTGCTTCACAGCGTTTCTTACCGGCGCCCAAGGCGGTCAACTCCCCGACCTCGAGATGGAGCACCGCAACCACACCCGCGTCGAAGACCGGATCCACACCGGCAAGGCACCGAAATGCGCAAACCGCCTTTCCACGCCTACATCGCCAACGCCTGCTGGCTCGAACTCGCCCTCACCGCCGCAGTCCTCGTCCGTACCGGCGGCCACCACCACCTACTCGACACCGGCTGGCCCTTCGCCACCCACCTCGCCACCGCACTCCGACGCCTCCGCGCAGCCCCTGGCGAGCGACCTAACCACAGCCTGTACCCCCTGTCTC
>NZ_SMKX01000173.1 GCF_004349055.1 Kribbella antibiotica | reverse complement strand
CGGCCCACCTGGACAGCTGGGTGGAACGTTTTGTGCAACTGGCGACCTGAAGTTTCCACCCGGCGCCGCTTTCCACCTCAGCCATAGCGAGCACCTCAAGCGCCGGTCACGCGATCGCCCACCTCGCCACTACCTCAACCACCCACCGGCCCCAGCCAAGCCCTTTATGTAACGCGGCCGCCGCGGCGACCAGCCCCAGGCAACGTGTCCGGCTTGTCCGGTACGGCGATCAACCATCCCCGCCGTACCGAAACCAGACCTTCGCGAGAAACTACGACTGGCCGATGGTGGCTTTCAGGCCGACGAACCACTCCACGGTGGGATCGAATTCTTTGCCGCCGGCGATCCGGGGGAACTCGATGGCGCGGAGTTCGTCGCCGCGGTCTTCGTCGTGGCCGACTACGCCGCTTTCACCGCGGAGGGCGGCGTCGACGGCGAAGTCGGTGCACTGCTTGATCAGGGCGAGGTCGGCGTCGTTCGCGGCGGCGGAGCGGCTGAAGTAGCCGCTCTTCTGGACCATGGTCTTCTCGGCGCCGATCCGCTCCGCGAACTGCTTGGCGAACCAGGCACCGGGGTTGATCGTGTCCAGCTTGACATGACCGAACGGGTCCCGGCCGACCTCTTCGCCGCGGGCTTCCATCTCGGCGACGATCGACGGGACGCCGGCGCCTTCGGACAGGAAGATGGTCACGCAGTCGTTCTCGTCCATCACCTTGCGCAGGCGCTCGGCCTCGGCGTCCAGGTCGATGGTTGCCTCCGGCACGTAGACCGCGTGGACGTCCCAGCTCGACTCGTCCAGGCCGATGCCCGGGTTCCACTCCTGCTCGTCCAGCCAGTCGCGGTAGGCCTTCGCGGTCGCGGCGGTCAGCCAGCCACAGTTGCGGCCCATGACCTCGTGGACGATCAGCATCCGCGGGTTGGAGCTGTGCTCGGCGACGACGTTGCGGGCGAACAGCGCGCCCTGCTCGGCTGCCGTCCACGCACCCAGGCTCTGCCGGATCGGGATGACGTCGTTGTCGATGGTCTTCGGCAGGCCGACGACGGTCAGGTCGTAGTCGTGCTCCTGCAGGTACGCCGCGAGGTCCGCAGCCGTCGTGTTGGTGTCGTCGCCACCGATCGTGTGCAGCACGTCGACGCCGTCGGCCACCAGGCGCTCCGCGGCGACCTGGAGCGCGTTCTGGCCGTCCTGGATCAGACCGCGCTTCACCAGGTCCGCGGTGTTGGTCAGCTTCACCCGGCTGTTGCCGATCGGGCTCCCGCCGAACTTGTGCAGCAGCGCCGCCTTCTCGCGCACCTCAGGCGTGACGACGACATGCCGCCCGCTGAGCAGGCCGTGGTACCCGTTCAGGTATCCGATGATCTCCACATCGGGTGCCACTTCCGTGTAGCGCTCGATCAGCCCGCCGACGGCGGACGACAGGCACGGCGCAAGGCCACCGGCGGTGAGCAGGGCAACTCTGCGGACAGACTTGTCGGCAGCCATGGGGCAGGTCCTTCCGGAGGTCCTCTGAGATGTCACTGAAATCAGCAACAGCGTAGTGATGTAGACCACCTTCAGCGGTGGTCGGTGCCCACCTGCCGGACATCGAGCGGGACCGAGCGCGGTGGGACCGGGGTGGAGACGATGAACGAACTGGTCGTCTGCCCGTGCACCAGGAACTTGTCGAGCACGTCTTCCAGACCGGCGATCGCGGACACCTGCACCCGCATCAGGAAGCAGTCCTCGCCAGAGATCCGGTGGCACTCGACCACCTCGGGAGTCCGCGCGGCCAGCTCGATGATCTTCGGGATCTGTCCCGGCCCGGGCCGGAGCCGCACCCATGCCGCGACCGGCAGACCCAGCGCACCGGGGTCCACCTCCAGCCGGTAGCCGCGGATCACCCCGGACTCCTCCAGCCGGGTCACGCGTTCACGCACGGTCGGCGCCGACACCCCTAGCCGACGCGCGAGCTCGGTCGTCCGCAGCCGCGGGTCGGCCTCCAGCTCGGTCAGCAGCCGGAGATTCAGCGCGTCCAGCTGCGGCTTCTCGATATGAAGGCTACGCAGACCTTCAGCGTTCGTTTCAGCAACCATCAGGGCCCTCTTTGATCCGTTTCGCCATGGGAAATCATCGATGTGGTTTCTAGGGTATTCACGTGTCAATCGTCGTGGAAGCTCCCGCCAAGAATCTGCTCGCCACCGCTGCGGCCGCCGTGACCGTGGTGTTGTGGGCCTCCTCCTTCGTCGCCATCCGGCACGGCGGCCGAGAAATCTCGGCCGGCGCTCTGTCACTGGCCCGGCTCACGGTCGGCAGCGTCCTGCTCGGGGTGTTCCTGCTGATCCGCCGGCGGCAGCAGCCGGCGGAACGCCAGTGGCCGGCCAAGCGTGACTGGATACCGCTCCTCGCCTTCGGTCTGCTCTGGTTCGGCGTCTACAACCTGACCCTGAACGAAGCCGAACGCCGCCTCGACGCCGGCACCGCCGCAATGCTGATCCACATCGCGCCACTGCTGATCGCCTTGCTCGCGGGCCTGACCCTCGGCGAAGGCTTCCCGCGCCCGATCGTGCTCGGCAGCCTGGTCGCGTTCGCGGGCGTGCTGGTGATCGGCATCTCGACCTCGACCGGCCGCGCCGAGACGTGGGGCGTGATCCTCTGCGTCACCGCCGCCATCTCGTACGCCGTCGGAGTCGTGTCGCAGAAGCCGTTGCTCAGCCGGCTTCCCGCAGCCCTGGTCACCTGGCTCGGCTGCACCATCGGCGCGATCGTCTGCCTCCCGTTCGCTCCCCAGTTGATCCATGATCTGCAGTCCGCGAGCGGCGCCACGATCTGGTGGGTGATCTACCTCGGTGCCTTCCCGACCGCACTCGGTTTCACCACCTGGGCCTTCGCCCTGCGCCGCACCAGCGCCGGCGCACTGGGCACCACGGTGTACGCCGTACCGGTGATCGCCATCGCCCTCGGCTGGCTGTTCCTCGATGAAACCCCGGCGCTACTCGCACTGGCCGGCGGCACCTTGTGCCTGGCCGGCGTCGCGATCTCCCGTCGTACCCGAAGGAGTAGTCGATGAAGTTCGGAGTATTCGTTCCCCAAGGCTGGCGGATGGACCTGATCGAACTCGCCGACCCGGTCGACCAGTGGGAGGCGATGACAGCGGTTGCCCGCGCCGCCGACACCGGGCCGTGGGATTCGATCTGGTTGTTCGACCATTTCCACACCGTCCCCGAGCCGGTGCGCGAGACCGTCTTCGAGGCCTGGACCGCGACTGCCGCGCTGGCCCGCGACACCCAGCGGGTGCACATCGGCCAGATGGTCGGCTGCAACGGCTACCGCAACCCCGCCCTGTACGCCAAGATCGCCGCCACCGTGGACGTCGCAAGCCGCGGCCGTCTGTACGCCGGGATCGGCGCCGGCTGGTCGGAACACGAATGGCGGGCGTACGGCTACCCGTGGACCGCACTCAAGGACCGGATGGGTTCGTTCGCCGAGTCGGTCGAACTCATCCACCGGCTGTGGACCGAAGACGATGTCGTCTTCAACGGTACCTACCACTCGGTCGACAAACCGATCGTCGCACCGCGTCGCCGACCACCGCTGTGGATCGGTGGCGGCGGCGAGCAGGTCACTCTGCGACTGGTCGCCCAGTACGGCGACGCCTGCAATTTCGGCACCGGGCAGGTCGACATCATCAAGCACAAACTGTCGGTCCTGCGCAGGCACTGTGACGCCGTCGGACGCGACTACGACGAAATTGTGAAGTCGACCAGCCTCAACCTGTTCCCGATCGATACCGGCGCGGACCCGGTCACCGCCAGTGCCAAGGCCCGCGGCCGGTACTCGGTCGACGAGTTCCGGGAGATCGGTGCTGCGGGCGGCTCCGGAGCACCGGCCGATATCGCTTCCACACCGCAGATCCGGGCCCGGCTGGAGCAGTTGCAGGAGGTTGGCATCCAGTACGTCGTGATCTACATCCCCGGCGTCGCCTACGACCACGAGCCGCTCCAGCGGTTCGCGACGGACGTCATACCGGCCTTTGCCTGAGTCAGCGGGCGGCGGTAGCGAAAACCTGCACCTCCTTTGCCACTGATCAGCGGGTTCTCAGGCGTTTCTCAACCCGACGGCCTACTCTCGGTTGCGCGGTGGTCTGTGCTGGACCGCCCACTCGACTTCGAGCGGAGAACGGCATGCGGGTACTGGTGGTGGACGACGACCGGGCGGTCCGGGACTCGCTGCGCCGTTCGCTGGAGTTCAACGACTTCGAGGTCGTCACCGCCTCCGACGGTGCCGAGGCGCTGGCCGTGATCTCGAACGTCGATCCGGACGTCGTCGTGATGGACGTGATGATGCCGCGCCTGGACGGTCTGGAGACCACCAAGGCACTACGGGCCGCAGGCAACAACGTGCCGATCCTGGTGCTGACCGCGCGCGACGCGGTCGCCGACCGGGTCGACGGCCTGGACGCCGGCGGCGACGACTACCTGACCAAGCCGTTCGCGCTCGAGGAGCTGCTGGCCCGCCTGCGCGCCCTGCTGCGACGGAGCTCGACGCCTGGCGAGGGCGGCCCACGCGGCGAAGTCCTCCAGTACGCCGACCTCGTGGTCGACGTGGATGCGCACGAGGTGCACCGCGGCGACGTGCCGATCCAGTTGACGCGCACCGAGTTCTCCCTGCTCGAGCTGCTCATCCGCAACCCGCGCCGGGTCCTCGAGCGCGCGGTCATCCTGGATGCGGTCTGGGGCTACGACTTCCCGACGACCGCCAACTCGCTCGAGGTCTACATCGGCTACCTACGCCGCAAGACCGAGGTGAACGACCTGCCGCGACTGATTCATACGGTGCGCGGCATCGGTTACGTGCTCCGGGACACCCCGCCGTGAGCGGTCCCGACAACAACTTCCCGTCGTACGCCCGGCGTGCACCTCAGCCGCAGTCCCGGCCGGAGCCACAGCCACGACCCCTTGCCAACAGCAACGGTCGGAACCTGGTGGCGAACACGCAGAGCTGGTGGCAGCGGAAGCTCCACCAACTGAGCCTGCACTCGCGCGTGACGCTGCTCGCCGCCGTCGCGGTGGGCCTGGCGGTCGCCGTCGTGAGCATCGCCGCCTATGTGTCGGTGCGGCAGCAGATGTACCAGAACCTCGACAAGAGCCTCACCGACCGCGCTGTCTCGGCCGCCAAGCAGCAGGTCCTCACGCAGCAGAACAACCTTGAGGGCTTCGGGCCGGAGGCGCTCGGTCTCAGCGACATCCTGCTCGGGGTTTACACAGCCGACGGGCAGCGGCTGGGCAACGAGGACAGCCCGCTGCCGCCGATGCAGTCTCCGGAGTTGGCGGTCGCCCAGGACCAGGACGAGATCAGCAAACGAACCGTTGGCGCCGCGATGGGTACGCACTATCGCGTAGTCGCCGTACCGGCGCTGTTCTGCGCGCAGCCAACCCGGGGTTCACCCTGCAACGCCGATGATCCCAGCGACTGGGAGCCGGCGGCGCTGGTGGTTGCGCAGTCGTTGAAGCCGATCGACCAGACGCTGCACAACATGGGCATCGTCTTGTGGGCGGTTGGGCTGCTGGGCGTGATCGGGGCTGCCATTGCCGGCAACGCGATCGCAGTCTCCGGACTGCGTCCGCTGGCGCGGTTGTCCGGGGCTGCTGAGCACGTGGCGCGGACTGCTGAGCTCAGGGCGATCCCGGTTGACGGGTCGGATGAGATCTCTCGACTGGCAGTGTCGTTCAACGCGATGCTGGCTGCGCTGGCGCAATCTCAGGATCGGCAGCGGCGGTTGATCGGTGATGCCGGGCACGAGCTGCGGACACCGCTCACAAGCATTCGGACCAACCTCGACCTGCTCGCCCAGGCTGACAAGCGCGGCGGCCTGCGCCCCGAAGACCGGCAGCAGTTGCTGGACGACGTACGGGCTCAGATGGATGAGCTCACCAACCTGATCGGCGATCTGACCGAGCTCGCTCGGGACACACCGCAGATTCGCAATGCGGAGCTCATCGAGCTGTCCAACGTCGTGGAAGACGCTGTCATCAAGGTACGGCGGCGTGCGCCCAACCTTGAGTGGGACGTGAGCCTTGAGCCGTTCCCCGTGTGGGGTGACGAGCGGCTGCTGGGTCGAGCGGTGACGAACCTGCTCGACAACGCGGCCAAGTACAGCGTGCCGGACGACGCGCGGACTGACGGCGTACCGGTGGGGCTGGTGACCGTGCGGCTGCAGGACGGCGTACTGACTGTCACGGACTCCGGGCCGGGGATCGCGGATGCCGACCTGCCGCATGTGTTCGAGCGGTTCTACCGGTCGAGTGAGGCGCGTGG
Organism: Kribbella antibiotica; assembly: GCF_004349055.1. Classification (GTDB taxonomy): domain Bacteria; phylum Actinomycetota; class Actinomycetes; order Propionibacteriales; family Kribbellaceae; genus Kribbella; species Kribbella antibiotica. The sequence goes on along the minus strand of NZ_SMKX01000173.1, from coordinate 11,164 downwards.
CCTGCCTGGCTCCGGGCTGGGGCTGGCGATCGTGAAGCATGCGGCTGAGCAGCACGGCGGGATGATCTACGCCCGGAACGCGCCAGGCGCCGGCGCGCAGTTCACGCTCTGGCTGCCGCACGCCGCGACCCAGACCCGCTGATCCCTGGGAGTTTCCTGGCAGCCTTCAGGGGATCTTCACAGAGTTCTTCGGTAGCTCTGACGGGATCTTCAGGGGGTTCTCAGGTCCAGCAGCCAAAGTACTGCTCATGACCGACAACCAGCCGCCCGAGCCGAACAACGGTCCTCCCGTGAACAACGGGAACACCCCGTTCGGCTCCAACCCGCCGGAGCGCATGCCGCAGTTGCCGATGTATGGGCAACATCAGCAACAGCAGTTAGCTCCGCAGGGTGGACCGCAGCTGGGTCAGCCGGGTCAGCACCCCTCAGGTGGGAGTGCTTACCCGCAGTTCGGAGCGCCGGGGACGCATCAGGGGGCGTCCCCCGGCCCGAACTGGCCTTTCGGTCCGCAACAGCAGCAGCCGGTGGCTACGCCGGCCAAGCCGAAGCGGATGGGCCTGGCACTCGTGGCCGCGACCGCGCTACTGGTCGGGGCGGCCGGTGGCGTGGGCGCCGCCGCGGTGTACGCAGCCACGAACGACACGAACAGCGCGAACCCGTCGGTGACCGCACCGCTGAACGGCAACCAGGCCGCACCGGCCTCGGCGCCGGACGGCTCGGTGCAGAACGCGGCGGCCAAGGTGACGGGCAGCGTGGTGAAGATCGCGGTCTCCACCCAGCAGGGTGCGGGGACCGGGTCGGGCATCGTGATCAGCAAGGACGGCCTGATCGTCACCAACAACCACGTGGTCGGCCCCGCCGGGCAGGGCGGCAAGATCACCGTGATCCTGAACGACGGCCGCACGGTGCCGGCGACGGTCAAGGGTCTCGACCCACTGACCGACCTCGCCGTGATCCAGGCCGACGCGACGGATCTGACCCCGGCCACCCTCGGCTCCAGCGGCAAGCTCGCCGTCGGCCAGGGTGTGGTCGCGATCGGCTCACCGTTCGGCCTGCAGTCCACCGTGACGAGTGGGATCGTCTCGGCGCTCGACCGCCCGGTCACCTCGGGCGACGAAGAGCAGGACAGTACGACGGTCTTCCCAGCCATCCAGACGGACGCCGCCATCAACCCGGGTAACTCCGGCGGCGCCTTGATCGACCTCGCCGGCCAGGTGGTCGGTATCAACAGCGCGATCAAAACCGCGGGCGGATCGGGACAATCCGCCGGCGGAAACATCGGCCTGGGCTTCGCAATCCCGATCGACCAGGCCAAGCCGATCATCGATGAGCTGGTGGCCAAGGGCAAGGCCACGCATGCGCGGCTCGGAGTGACGGTCGGCGACGCGCAATCCACCGACGGGCTCACGAACGGAGCACGCCTCGGCGAGGCAACGTCGGGCGGTGCGGCGAACAAAGCGGGTCTGCAAGCGGGCGATGTGGTGACCGCTGTAGACGGTAAGGCGATTGCGTCAGGGGACGCGTTGGTCGCCGCAGTTCGCTCGCACCGCCCCGGCGATCAGGTCAAGATCACCTACACCCGGGCCGGCAAATCACAGGACGTCACCGCGACCCTGGCATCCGACGACGGCAAACCGACCGGCTGACTTTTTCACCGCCACTGAACAGGACTCCGGCCGCCCACCGAGCGGCCGGAGTCCCTCTTTTTTGGCATGCCCAGTGTGTGGTTGGGTCTATCGGGTGAACCTTTATGAGGCGCGGCCGCCGATCGTGGCCGACGAGCGGACCCAACTGATCGGCTGGCTGAACCTGCAACGGATGCTGGTACGGCGAAAGCTCGAGGGGCTGCGGGTGGAGGACGAGCACCGGGTTGTGTTCCCGGACTCGCCGTTGATGACGCCGGCCGGGTTGGTATCGCATCTGCGTTGGGACGAGCACCTGTGGTTCGAGGTCGTCTACCTGAATGTTCCTCGGGATGAGAACCCGACGTTCCGGAAGGATGTCGAGAACGCCGACATGCGGGTGGAGGGCGTCCCCCTGGCCCAACTGCTCGATGAGTTCGACGCCCAGTGGGCCCGCTCGAACGAGATCATCGCCGCCCACAGCCTGGACGACGTCGGCCGGGACCCGGAGTTCGCCCCGAGTCTGCGGTGGATCGTGATCCACGTGGTCGAGGAGACCGCGCGGCACGTCGGCCACTTGGACACGATGCGCGAGCTGCTCGACGGCCAGAAGGGGTATTACTAGTAGTCGTGGAGATTCAGCGGGCGGATGAGCGGTTCGTGACGTCCGAAGGATGGCTGGAGTCGCGGCACTCCTTCTCGTTCGGGCCGTTCTACGATCCGGCGAATGTCGGGTTCGGTTTCCTGGTGGCACACAACGACGATGTGGTTGCCCCGGGCACCGGCTTCGACACGCATCCGCACCAGGACCTGGAGATCGTCACCTGGGTCCTGCGCGGCGCGCTGGCTCACCGCGACTCGGAAGGCAACAGCGGCGTCGTACACCCCGGTCTCGTCCAGCGCATGAGCGCCGGCTCAGGCATCCGTCACTCCGAATGGAACGACTCTGCCGAACCGGTCCACTACGTTCAGATGTGGGTTCGGCCAGACCAGTTCGACCTCACCCCGTCGTACGACCAATCCGCCGTCGACCTCACCACCGGCGAACTCGTACCGGTGGTCTCCGGACTCCCCAAGCACGCGGCGGGTGCGGCGATCCGCCTCCACCAGCAATCCGCCGGCCTCTCAGCGGCCCGCCTGGCCCCGACCCAGTCCGTCGTACTGCCAGAGGCGCCCCACGTGCACGCATTCATCGCCGACGGCAGCGCGCACCTCGAGGGCGTCGGCCACCTGGGCACCGCAGACGCCGCCCGGCTGACCGATTCCGATGGCCAGCGGCTCACCGCGGGTCCCACCGGAGCCGAAGTACTGGTCTGGGAGATGTACTAGCCGACCCCCGCTCCGCGCCATTTGATGGGTCAGCCCACCCCGTTGCGGGTGGGCTAGCCGCATGCAGTGGGTAGACCCACAACGCCGTGGGTCAGCCCATCAAATGGGGTGGGCGGAGGCGCCGAGAGAGCTGTCGCCGCCGGAGGCGGTGTCCTTTGGCGGGTGTACTAGTCGGTTTGGTCGTTCATGGTCCAGACGTGGCGGAGGGGTTGTCCGCCACCGGCGAAGGCTTCGACGAACTGGCTCATGTGGACCTGCCAGCGCTGGTCGGTGGGGTTGTCACGGAGCTGGGCGACGGCGGCTTCGTAGTCGTCGCACTCCACCAGGTGGAACAGGTCGCGGCCGCTGCGCCAGATCGACCAGTCGGCGATTCCGGCGGCGCGCATGACGGTGATGAGCTCCGGCCAGACTCGGGCGTGTTCGAGTTCGTAGGCCTCTTCGGTCCCGGGCAGGAGCCGGCTGTGCAGGGCTAGGCGGGTCACAATCGTGCAGAATACGACAACTCCACGGCCGGAAGCTGCGTCGTACTTGGGTGGGTTGAGTAGTTTCGCCCTCGTGTTTGCCAATCGTCGTGCGAGAGTTGGAACCGTGAAGCGAACCACTGCTGTCGTCGTCCTGAGTAGTCTGCTGATCACCGCTGGTTGTTCCGACTCCAAGTCGGGCGACGGCGGGAAGGCGGATCCGAACGACGAGAAGCAGGCCTCCGCGCAGCTCGTCAAGCAGTTCGCGGACGCCTGGGTGAAGGCCTGGGCCCCGGACGGGAAGCCGACCGACGCGGCGGCGCTGACCGACAACCCGACCGCGTTCGGCAAGCGGCTGGACGACGTGGACACGGCGATCGTGGCCAGCACGGTGACCGTCGTGCCGCAGGGTGACGTGCAGTGCTCGAACGACACGACCTGCACCCAGGAGCTCGCCGTCGAGGCGCAGCTGCGCGGGATCGGCGCGATGAAATGGACCAGTACGGCGACCGCGGTCAAGGTCGGTGCGGACTGGAAGGTCAAGGCGGCCGGCGACACCATCTACCCGGGGCTCGGCGACGGCACGAACTATCTGAAGCGAGTCCGCACGCTCCCGGCCCGCGCCTCGATCCTGGATCGGCACGGCGCCGCGCTGACCTCGAACCGGCCGGTCGTCATCGTCGGGGTCGCCTCCGGCAACGTCGCGACACCGGCGACGTACGCGGCCTTCACCAAGAACCTCGATGTGGACGGCGCGAAGCTGTCCAAGCGCGCGAAGGCGGCTCCGGCCGGTCAGTTCGTGGACGCGATCACGATCCGCGCGGACCAGTGGGAGGCGCTGCGGCCGACGATGGGCAAGCTGCCCGGCGTCCTGACGATGGGCGGCACGCAGTCGCTCGCGGCCACGCCGACGTTCGCCCGCTCGCTCCTCGGCTCGATGAAGCTGGCGAACGAGGACACGCTGAAGAACGCCGGCCCGACCGCTTCGGCGCAGGACCAGGTCGGCGTGAACGGTCTGCAGTACGCGTTCCAGCAGCAGCTGGCCGGGACGCCCGGTGGCATCGTCAGCCTGCGTGACGGCAAGACCAAGCTGACGGTCAAGGAGATCTTCACCCAGAAGGGTGCCGCCGGGAAGCCGGTCAAAACGACGATCGACACCAAGATGCAGCAGGCGGCCGAGGCCGCGCTGGGCAGCCAGAAGCTGCACGCTTCGCTGGTCGCCGTACAGGCTTCGACCGGTGAGATCCTGGCGGCGGCGAACGGGCCGGACATCACCAGCTACAACCGTGCGTTCCAGGGCCGTTATGCGCCGGGTTCGACGTTCAAGACCGTCACCTCGGGTGCGCTGCTCGGCGCCGGCCTGACCACGAACAGCTCGCTGCCCTGCACCGACACGATCAACGTGTTCGGCAAGACCTTCAAGAACTACGACGCCCTCGCGGCGTACGGCGCCGGCACCATGCAGAAGGCGTTCAACCAGTCCTGCAACACCGCGTTCATCTCGCAGCACGGCAAGCTTCCGAAGGACGGGATGACCAAGGCCGCGGCGATGTTCGGCATCGGCCGTGACCTCGAGCTGTCCATCCCGGCGTACGGCGGCAAGGTTCCGGCGCCGAAGGACGATGTCGAGGAAGCTGCCTCGATGATCGGCCAGGGCACCGTGACCGCCAGCCCGCTGGCCGTCGCCCTGATCGGCGCCACCGTTGCCCACGGCACCGCCATGAAGCCGGTCCTGGTCCCGGGCAAGGACGCCGCCGGCACCGCAGCCTCCCCGCTGCCCGCCAACACGGCCGCCGCGCTCCGCACCTTCATGCGCACCACCGTCACCGGCGGCACCGCCCACGCCCTCGCCCAGAGCGGCACGGTCGGCGCCAAGACCGGTACGGCGGAGGTCGTCACCAACGGCAAGGTCGGCACCAACGGCTGGATGGTCGGGTACCGCGGTGACGTGGCCTTCGCAGTCATCGTCGAAGGCGGCGAATCCGGCGGTAAGGCGGCCGGGCCGATCGTGAAAAACTTCCTGGCCCGGTTCAAGTAGTCAGCTAGTAGGGTTTCTGGATGGAGACCCTGATTTGCCCGAAATGCCGCGGCGCGATGCGCACCTACGAACGCAGTGGGATCACTGTCGACCAGTGTGGTGAGTGCCGCGGTATCTTCCTCGACCGCGGTGAGCTGGAGCGTCTGGTGGACGCCGAGGCCCGCTTCAACGCTCCCCCGCAGGAGAAGCGGTCCGAGGAGAAGCGCTACGACGACAAGCGGTACGAGGAGAAGAAGCGGTACGACGACGACCGCCGCTCCGACGACCGTAAGTACGAGGACCAGCGCCGGTACGACGACCGTGGGTACTCCGGTCAGCACCACAAGAAGAAGCCGAAGTCTTTCTTGGAGAACCTATTCGACTGAGCTCGAAAGGGTTCTCCGCTCCGCAGTCGTCGAGTTACGTTCGGTGACGGGTCTCGCAGGGGGGCCTGTGAACGTGAGGAGAAACTTTATGCGGAAGCTTGCGAAGACTGCAGCTGGAATTGCCGCCGCGTTGGTGGGGGCCGGTGTGTTGCTTATGCCGGCTGCCAGTGCCACAACGACCGGCGTACTGGCGAACTGCCCCAGCGGCGCTGTCTGTCTGCAAGAACCGAACGGCACCATCCTCAGCAAGAACATTTGGTACAGCTACGGCGCACACAATCTGTCCGGGGTCACTGGAATCAAGTACGCGATCAACAACCAGACCGGCGGTGCGGGCTTCACTATCTGCTATGACCGCAACGGCGGCCGTTGCACTGACCCCCTGCGTGCGACCGGCACGTACGGGGCTTATGACTACACCCCGATCAACTCGATCGTCCTGGTGCGATAGCTCGTCGGAAGGACCTCGCTGCGGCGCTTGCCGGCCGTGGCGAGGTCCAGTCCATTGATGACTTCCAAACTCAGTGGACATCACTCTCTGCTTCGCATTAACGTTGAAGCGGTGACTACCCCGTTTCGAGATAGCTGCGCGCACGGTTGATTTCCCCGTGCGGGGCCTTGGGTTGCTACCCGGTCCCTGTCCAGTTCTCTCGAAAGCGGTGCCTCCACTGTGACGCACACCCATGCCATCTCTGCGCATGATCTGACCAAGACCTACACGTTCCACCAGCAGCGCGCCGGGCTCGGTGGCGCTTTGAAAAGCCTGGTACGGCGCAAGTACGAGACTCGGCTGGCGGTTGACCGGGTCACGTTCGCGATCGAGCCCGGTGAGGTCGTCGGCCTGCTCGGCCCGAATGGCGCCGGTAAGACCACGACTCTGAAGATGCTGTCCGGCCTGCTCTACAAGACATCCGGGGATCTCGATGTTCTCGGCCACACCCCGTCGGACCGCAAACACGACTATCTGCGCCGGATCGCGCTGGTGATGGGCCAGAAGACGATGCTCTGGTGGGACGTCCCGGCGATGGAGAGCCTCCTTCTGCACAAGGAGATGTACGGCCTGTCGACGGTCGAGTTCGAGCGCAACGTCGCCGAGCTTGCGGAACTGCTCGACGTACAGGATCTGCTCAACGTCCAGGTCCGCAAGACGTCGCTCGGTGAGCGGATGAAGCTCGAGCTGATGGCTGCGCTGGTCCACGGCCCGGAGATTCTGTTCCTGGACGAGCCGACGATCGGGCTGGACGTGGTCGCGAAGGCGCGGGTCCGCAGCTTCCTTGCCGACGTCAACCGTCTCCGCGGGACGACGATCCTGATCACCAGCCACGACATGGACGACATCGAAGCGCTCTGCTCGCGGGTGATGATCATCGACCACGGCCGGCTGCAATTCGATGGCGCGCTCGACGACCTCGTGCGGACCGCGCAACCACGCAAGCTCGTCCGGGCGACGTACGCGACGCCGGTCGACGTCGGCCCGCTGACCGCCTTCGAGGGTGTGAGCGCAGTCGAGGTTGATGGGCTCACTGTGCGGCTGGAGGCTGACCGCGCACGCACCGGCCAGATCCTGGAGCAGCTCACCCGGCTCGGCCCGCTCGTCGATCTCGACGTTGCCGATGCGGACGTCGAAGAGATCATGCGCGACCTGTTCCTGCGTCGCGGGGAGGCGTCATGATCCGCAATCTGAGGATCCTGCGCCGGATGGTCGCCGCCGAGATCGCCCAGCAGTCGATCTATCGCGGCGCCTGGGTCATCTTCATGCTGGCCAACATCTGTACGCCGCTCATCTCGCTGCTGATCTGGCGCACCGCGCTCGCGAACGGCGCGCAACTCCCCGTCGACGAGCGCTACATCACGACGTACTTCGTCCTGCTCGGGATCGCGACGATGACCACCTCCTCGTGGATGGCCGGCTTCCTCGCGAACGACATCCGGCTCGGCAAGCTGTCCAGCTGGATGGTCCGGCCGGCATCGCTGCTGCTCGGGTTCGTCGCGAACAACCTGTCCGAGAAGTTCCTCAAGGTGTTCGCGCTGATCCCGATGCTCGGCGTGGTCTGGTGGATCTTCCGTGACTCGATGAACGTCCCGCCGGGTTTCGGCCGCTGGGCGCTGTTCGTGGTCACGCTGGTCCTCGGCGCGATTCTCGTGTTCACGATCGACATCCTGATCGCGGCGTTCGCGTTCTGGATGGACGACGTGAGTGCGCTCGTCCAGGCCCGGGTGATCATCGGCTCGGTCCTGTCCGGGGCCGTCGTACCGCTGGCGCTGATGCCGGAGTGGTCGCGCGGGTTCATCAACTACCAGCCCTACCGCTACACAGTCTCGTTCCCGGTCGAGATCGTCGCCGGAAACCTGTCCAGCACCGAACTGATGACCGGTCTCGCAGTACAAATCGGGTACGTCGTTGCTGTCGGCCTGCTCGCCCGTTTCGTCTGGGCAGCCGGGATCCGCGCGTACTCGGCGGTGGGCGCATGAGGCACCTGCGGCTGTGGCGGCGGTTCTTCGCGCAGGCCGTCGTACGGGAGACGCATTATCGGGCGCACTTCCTGACCACGTTGCTGGTCGGGCTTGTCCAGCTGGGGCTCGGGATCGTTCCGACGCTGCTGCTGTTCGGGTTCACACAGGAGGTGCACGGGTGGACGCGCGCAGAGGTGATCGCGCTCGTCGGGGTCTACCAGGTCGTCACCGGGTTGATGGCGACGTTCATCGGACCGAACCTGAACCGGATGACGTCGTACCTGACCGAGGGTGAGCTGGACGCCGTGCTGTTGCGGCCGGTGTCGAGCCAATTCTATCTGACGTTCCGGTGGATCAATGTGGCCGAGCTCAGCAATGTTGCCAGCGGCATCATTGTGCTCGCGTTCGGGCTGGTGCAGTCGGGGCTGACGCCCAATGTGGGTCAGGTACTGCAGGCCGTCGTACTGGTGATGTGTGGGCTGGTCCTGCTCACGGCGGTGTGGTCGGCGCTGGTGTATTCGGCGTTCTGGCTGCAGTCGGTCGGGCCGATCGGGATCGTCTACTTGAGCGTCGTCGAGGCGGGGCGGTATCCGCTGACGTTCTTCCCGGTGCCGGTGCGGAGCTTCCTGACGTTCGTGTTCCCGGTCGCGTTCGCGACGACGTACCCACTGCAGGCGCTGTCCGGCGATCTCGGGTGGGGTTCGGTCGGGCTCGGGATCGGTCTGTCGGTGATTGCGGTGTTGCTGATCCGGCTGGTGTGGCAGCGTGGGCTGCGGACGTATGCGAGTGCCTCGAGCTGAGTTCAGGAGGGCGCGATGAGCTGGTGGGTCCTGCACGTGGACATGGACCAGTTCATCGCGGCCGTCGAGATCCGCCGCCGGCCTGAGCTGCGTGGTCTTCCGGTGGTGGTTGGCGGCTCGGGCGATCCGACGAAGCCACGCCAGGTGGTGGCCACCGCGTCGTACGAGGCGCGTGAGTTCGGTGTGCACTCCGGGATGCCGATCCGGGCGGCGTACAAGAAGTGTCCGGAGGCGGTGTTCCTGCCGTCGGATCCGGCCGCGTACGACGCTGCGTCGGCCGAGGTGATGGACACGCTGCGCGCGTTCCCGGTCGTGGTTGAGGTGTGGGGTTGGGATGAGTGCTTCGTCGGCGCTGAGACGGCTGATCCGGAGGCGCTGGCGGCATCGCTGCGAGCAGCCGTGCTCGAGCGGACGGGGCTGACCTGTTCAGTCGGGATCGGGGACAACAAGACGCGGGCGAAGCTGGCGACCACGTTCGCCAAGCAGCCGCGGTCGCACGCTTCGGCCTTCGAAGGAGCTGGGGCTGGGGTTCCGGGAGTGTTCCGGCTGACCGCGGCGAACTGGCGTGAGGTGATGGACCATCGGCCAGTCCGGGAGCTGTGGGGTATCGGTAGCCGGATGGAACGCAATCTGCAGGAGCTTGGGCTGGCCACCGTCGCCGACCTAGCGGCCGCCGATGTCGAGGCCCTGAAGCAGCGATTCGGGCCCAAGATGGGTGCCTGGTACGCCGCTCTCGGGCGCGGACTCGGCGACACCGAGGTGACCGACGTACCGCGGGAGCCGGTGTCGCGGAGCCGTGAGGAGACGTTCGAACACGACCTCGCGTCGGCCGCTGACGTCGCGGAGGAGTTGCGGCGGATCGCGGTCGAGGTCACGCGGGATGTGGTGGCGGAGGGGCGCAGCATCCAGCGGGTGTGGGTGAAGGTCCGGTTCACATCGTTCTTCACGCCGATCAAGAGCCGCAAGCTGCCGGCCATCACGCAGGACCCTGAGGTCATTGCCGCGACCGCGCTCGCGTTGCTGGCGAAGTTCGAGCTCAAGCGGCCGGTCCGGCTGCTCGGGGTCCGAGTTGAGTTCGCCGTTGACCCATCCTCGGATGCGTAGGCCCCGAAGTACCGTAGTGATGAGCCGACGCGCCCTACTCGCCGCCGCAGCCGCCCTGCCTCTGTCCGGCTGTTCCAGCGACCCTGCGGTGTCGGACGGCGCCATCCAACTGTCGTACGGCGACGACCCGTCGCAGGTCGCCTCGCTGCACCTTCCTCCTGGGACTGGCCGGGTGCCGACGGCTGTCGTCATCCACGGCGGGTTCTGGCAGAGCGCCTACGGGATGAGCCTGGCCACGCCCTTGGCCGCGGACCTCGCTCTTCACGGGATCGCGGGCTATGCCATCGAGTACCGCCGAGTCGGCAACGGCGGCGGCTGGCCCGCGACCTTCGCGGATGTCGCCGCCGCGATCGACGCCCTCGCTGACCAGCCCCGTGTCGACCTCACCAAGGTCGTCGCCATCGGCCACTCCGCCGGCGGTCAACTCGCACTCTGGGCCGCAGCCCGGCCTGGTCTGCCCTCCACCGCCCCCGGAGCCTCGCCCCGAGTCCGCCTCCGCGGCGCGGTTTCCCAGGCCGGCGTCCTCGACCTGGCCGCCGCTTACCGCCAGCAGGTGGGTGGGAGCGCCGTACAGGAGTTTTTGGGCGGGACGCCCGACGCCCACCCAGAGCGGTACGCCGCTGCCTCGCCTGCCGAATGCCTCCCGCTGAAGGTCCCGGTCGCGCTCGTCCACGGCACCCGGGACTCCGCCGTACCCCTGGTCCAGAGCCAGACCTACGCGAACGCCGCCCGAGCCGCCGGCGACACCGTCACCCTCACCGAGCTCCCGCACGTCGGCCACTTCGAACTCATCGACCCCGACGACGCCGCCTGGGCCACCTGCCGCACGGAAGCCAGCCGTTTGCTCGGCTAGAAGCGGACCGCCCCCACTCACAGTGAGAATGGTTGGCGTGGTCCCGCAGCGGTCTTCCTGACTCACCCACTCACTGACTTCGGGTCTTCAATTGGATCTGTCGGTCGACTCGCTGCGGGACCACGTCTGCACCCACCC